>NZ_SPMY01000016.1 GCF_012939955.1 Candidatus Accumulibacter phosphatis | reverse complement strand
TTCGTAGCTCAGCGGCCCCAAGCCAGAGATGCTCTGCCCGTTGAAGTCCAGTTCGGTGGTGTCCTGCAGCATCAGCACCACTTTGTGCTGCGCGATCCGTCTTCGGGAGCAAGACCAATGGGGCGTGAGGATCGCCTCCCAGGTAATGTCATCGTTGCCGAAGAAGCGGTAAGCCGCCATCGTCTCCGACCAGTCCGAACACGCCCCCGGGATACTCGCCGTCGGTCTCGCAGAAAGCGTATCCAGCAACGCGATCGCTCGTTTGTCCCGACGGCGATCACCCAGGTTGATTCCATTCAGTTCCTCCTCAGCCCACCTCGCCATGATACCTTCTCAAGGAAAAACGACAGCTTACAGACGAAACCTAAAGTTGTGTATAAGGCTATGCCTTGACAGGGGGCGTCGAGGGTAGGGGAGTTCGGTGCACGGTGATCCGGGCCCAGCATGCAAGCTGATTCAATGGCAAACCATGAGCGCGCAGCAAGGGGCCAAAACGAGTGAACCGGATTGCACGTGCCAAATCGCCAAGCGAGGAGGGCCCTGAAGAATGAGCACAACACGGCTATTCATCAGCTACAGCCACAAGGATACCAGTTGGTTGGAGAAGGTCATGCCGCATCTGAGTATTTTGGACGCGCAAGGCCTAGTCAGCGCTTGGGCCGATCAGGAGATCAAGCCCGGCGAGCGCTGGAAAGAAAGGGTCGACGCTGCCATCGGCGAGGCGGAGGTTGCCGTGCTCCTCGTCTCGGTAAATTTCCTCACCTCAGAATTTATCATGAAGTACGAACTACCCACTCTCCTGGCGATCATGAACGGCGAGAAGAAAGGCCGCTTGCGCCGTCTCGTGCCGCTACTTCTCAGGCAGTGCAGGTGGGGGTCCGTTGCCGAGTTAGAGCAGTTGGAGATGCGTCCGAAGGTTCATGGGAACGTTGAAGCACTCGAGGGTTTGAGCCAGCACCAGCAAGACGTTCATCTGACCGATTTCGCCGAGCAGGTGAGCAAGCTTCTGTTCGACGCGCCGAGATCGGAGGGGAAGGTAGCGGCAGCGGCAGGCGGCGCCGCGGTGGCCGTTATTGGTGCCAAGGACTACGCAACCCTGGAGCTGCGGATTTCACACAGTGCCTGGAATAGCTACCGGGTGGAACTGTGCTTCACTTGGTCGGGTAGCCGTAAGGAGGACTTCGTGTGCCGCTACGGCGTTTGCCTGAACATGGACGCCTTTGCCGTGATCGAGGACGCGGAAGATTACGCGTTGGAGCTGCGCAAGGCGCTATTCCCGAAACCGGAAAATTGGGCTGCGGTAAGCCTCGCCAGAGAACGCGCCGAAGCGAAACGCGTGAAACTGCGGGTGCGCATTTGCATCGATCGGAGTGCGCGCGAGTTGCATTCCCTCCGCTGGGAGAAGCTGACGGTCTGGGGTGGCTCTGATAATCCGCTGGCCCTGGCTTCTGTTGCCTTCGCTCGGTATGTTCTGGGCTACGGCGGTGGCTCGCACGCCACCCTGGTGCGGCGCAGCGCCGAACCCAGAGCGTTGTTGCTGGGGCTTGCGGTCACGCCTGCCGATCGGAGCAGTAACGACGAGAGTACTGAGACGCTGGAGCCGGTAGCGCAGGTACTCTCGGAGGCGGGTATCTGCTGCACTGTCGAACAGCACTGGTACGCGATCCCGGACTTGCGCGAGCTCTTGCGGAAGCACAAGGAAGTCGACTACCTCTACGTGTTGATACGCGACTGTCCTTGCGATCCACAAGGGGCGTTGCTATGCAATCCGGACTCGGGTGATTGTGGGCCGACGGACCGTGTTCGCAGCGCCATTGCTGACGCTCTCGAGGCCATGGATCGTCTGCCCCGGTTGGTCGTCGTCGCGCCGAAGCTGGCGTCCGCGGATACTCCGCTGGAAGCCAAGCCCTGGTCCTGGCTGGCGCATCTCGCGCACGAAATCGTCCGGCGCGGCGTGCTCGGGGTCGTCACTTTGCAGGAGCCGCTGAATACTGCGACCTGGCACATGTTTCTTGCCCGATTCTTTGAGGAGTTGATGGCGCACGGGCTTTCTGACGAGGCGACGCGTGCCGCCCGGGAGAAAATTGTCAGCCTGCCCGAAGCGTCGGCGCCGGTGATGGTGACGCGCCTGCGTAGCGCCAGACTGTGGTACGAGCCGCACCTGATGGACGAAACGCGGCGCGACCAGACCTGGGATTTGCTCATTTCGCGCATCGCCGAAGGCCGTTGCACACCGATCGTCGGGCCCGGGGTCGATCACCGTGTCGCCCGCTTCCGCCAGCACATAGCCCAGGACTGGGCCGAGCGTTATCAGTATCCACTGGCCATGCACGAACAGCTGAGTCTGCCTCAGGTCGCACAGTATATTGCCGCAACCCGCGGCGATGCCTACCTGGAGGCGGCCTTCAGCAAGGACTTGCGCGATTTCGCTCTGCAGCGCTATGGACACCTCCTCAAAGGGGGCGAGCGAGGCCTGCCCCTGACGAAAATGCTCTCGCTTATCGCTGGCAAGGTGCTGCTCGCCGAGCCTGATGACCCACACGTGGTGCTCGCCTCGCTGCCTTTTGCGACCTATGTAACGGCCAACTTCAACAACTTTCTTGCCGAAGCCCTTCGCCGCTCCGAGCCTGCGCGAGTGCCGACCGAGCTGGTCTTCAGCGCCGACTGTTCGTCGGAGACGGACGCGGTGATTTACGCTCCGAGTCCAGAACAGCCGCTGGTTTACCACCTCTTCGGGCGGCTTGACGACATCGAGTCGCTGGTGTTGACCGAAGACGATTATTTCGACTTTCTGATCGACTTCTGGCGCGAGCACGAGCGCGTTCCCTCTGTGGTGCGCGCGGCACTGGCGAGTTCGAGTTTACTGTTCCTCGGTTTCAACCTGAATCAGTGGGACTTTCGTGTTCTCTTTCGCAGCCTGCTTAAGGGGGCAGGCCACCAAAAGCGGCGCAAGCAGTTGCATGTTGCCGTTCAGGTGGACCCGGACGACGACCAGATCACCGATCCGGACCGGGCGCGCGAGTACCTGGAACAGTATTTCGAGGGCTTCTCTGAGAGCGAAGTGAGCATTTACTGGGGTTCCTCGGAGGACTTCCTTACGGAGTTACAACGGCAGTGGCGGGAGCGAGGATCATGATTGGCACGCACAACCCTTACGTCGGGCCGCGCCCCTTCCGTCCCGACGAGGCCCTCTACGGGCGAGATAACGAGTCCCGGGCCCTGCTCGACCTGCTGATTGCCGAGCGCATCGTCCTGCTCTACTCGCCCTCTGGCGCTGGCAAGACCTCGCTCATTCAGGCCAAGGTGATTGTCGAGATGCGTGCTGAGGACTATCAGGTGCTGCCCGTCGTGCGCCCCGGCGCAGACGTCAATACCCGGCAACCGCAAGAGATGGGAAATCCCTTCGTTGCCCGTGTCGTCGCCGCCTGCGAGGACGGTAAGCCAGACGGCGAAGCGCCCCTGTCCAAAGTCGCCGGCATCACCCTCGCCTCTTACCTTTCGCAGCGTTCCTGGATACGGGGTGATCCGCGGCTCAAGCTCCTGATCCTCGACCAGTTTGAGGAGGTCTTGACCTCTGACCAGAACGACAAGGATAGGGCTGAGTTCTTTCAGCAGTTGGGCGAGGCTCTGCGGAACCCGCAGATCTGGGCGTTGTTTTCCATGCGTGAAGAATATAGCGCGGCCCTCGATCGCTACCGTCACCTGCTGCCTACCCGCCTCGCCAGCCACTTTCGCCTGGAGTTGCTCGATCTGGAAGCGGCCGAGAAGGCGATCCGCAGGCCTGCAGAGAGCGCTGATGTCGCCTTCGACGACGAGGCCGTCGCGCAGCTGGTCAGGGAACTCGCTACCGTGCGCGAGCGTACCGGCGACGGCGCGATCATCGAGCGTTGCCTGGCGATCGTCGAACCGCTTTACCTGCAGATTGTTTGCCACCAGCTCTGGGAAAAAAAGATTTCGCCGGGTACCCGCCGGATCGTTGCGGAGCACCTTGGTCTCGATGCGGCGTCTCGAAAAAACGGGGGCGGCATTGTCGAGCAGGCGCTGGAGGAGTACTACGCAACAGTGGTGCGCGAGGTCTCCATCGAGGGCGGAGTGGCAGAACGCCAGATTCGCGAATGGTTTGGGCGGGAGCTGGTCACTTCGCGAGGGCTGCGAAAACAAGTGTCGCGGGGCCAGCAGGAGACCGCGGGGCTCGCCAATTCACTGGTTGAAGCCCTCGCTGGGCGCCTCCTCTTGCGCAATGATAGTCGCAGCGGCACCTTGTGGTACGAGATCGCGCACGACCGTTTGGTCGAGATGATCGTCGGTGGAAATGCTAAGTGGTTCGATCAGCATTTGACGAAATTGCAGCTCCGGGCTGTGCGCTGGGATTTGCTACGGCGCAATGGCGCCACCGATCTGGCCGAACGCGAGCTCCTCGTCGGGAGTGATCTGCGCAAGGGCGAAACGTGCCACCGACAACATCCGGATGAGCATGCGAGTGCAGTTGACGAGGAGTTTCTCGGCGCGAGCAGGAAGGCCCGGAAGGTCGGGAGCTGGAAGCGCCGGGCGCGGATCTGCGTCGTTGGCCTTGCAATCCTTCTCGGAGGCGTCGTCGCATACTGGTTTCCGCAGGAAATCAAGCTCAACAAGGAGCTCACCGAGCAAATCGCCCGCACACGCGCCAACTCACTGCTGTCCGCCTCTGCCGGTGAAAGGTGGCGCGGTCATGATCACGAGTTGGCGAGCTTGCTGGCGATTCAGGCCTACCGTTTGACGGCTGGGGAGCAGCACGAACAGGAGGGCGGACTCGATAACCGGGTTGAGGAAAGCCTGCGCGGGGCTCTCCGAGAGCAACCTTTTGCGTTTGGAGCCACAGCGATCGCACCACGCACGGCGACCAGTGTGGGCGCCGACGAGGTCCGGGTCTGGCTTTCCAGCCAGCCGGGACTAATCGCGGTCAAGGAGGGGCCGCGCTCGCTTGTCGTGCGTAATTTTGTGGGTGGGCCACGTGATCTGACTACCATCACACTCGCCGACGACCTGGTCGGCGCGGCCTTCGACCGCGGCGACCGCAGGCTTGCAGTCCTGACCAAGTCGGGACTGGAGTTGCACTCGCTGCCCGCCCGCTCAGGGACTGCAGAAGGCGCCGGATCGCTACTCCTGCCCATCGATACAACTCCGCGCGGCCCTTTCTGCTTGTCGCCGAACGGGGCAGTTGCGGCCGTCGTAGTGGGCTCGGGGGACGTCGTCGAGGTCTGGAGACTGCTTCCTGCTCCGGTCCGGGTCGCGTCACTGTCGCCCTCCACCTTCCCGGATCGGACGGTGCTTACTGCTCTGGCCTGCGATGCGACAGGCGACCTGCTGGCCTGGGGAAGTCAGAGCGGCGATGTCGGACTGGCCGCCCTGGCGGACGGGACGTCGCTTTGGATCTCGCACAATCTTTTCAACAAGTGGCCAAAGTCATTACAGAAGATCCTGAAAAAACGCGAGAGGAACATGGATCGGGCGGTGACCGCGTTGCACTACCTGCCCGAAACGCAGCGGCTGATGGCGATCTACCGGCAGGGGCCGCCGCGGCTCTATGACCTCCGCAGCGGTGGTTCACCGCTTGGTGCGCACTACCTGCTCCCCAACCTGCGCAGTGCGACTGGCTTGGAGCTTGCCCAAGACCGCGGCCGAGCAACGCGCAATATCGTTAGCCTGCCGCGTTACTTGAGTAGCGACGCCAGCGCGGATGAGCGGCGGATCGTCGTCGGTGGCGCACGTGGTGAGATCGGTTTGTGGGACATCACCTCGTTGAATGCCAAGCTCGACCAGGGCGCCGGGCCAGTAAGCGCGCCAGAAGGCACGGCCGCCGCCTACGCCGCCTACGAGGAAATCGCTGGCTTTGACGGCAACGTCGGGGCGATCAGATGGGCGCTGCCGTCAAGGCGGTCGACGGAGGCAGTGGACTCCCCCGTCGGCGTGGAGCAGCGCGGGTTGATCGCCGCCAACGATCGTGGCGACCTTCGCTGGTGGTCCCTGGCCGGCCTGCAGACGGTCGGTTACCGATCCTATCCAACGTGGAGCAAGGAGCCGGCGGTGGTCTACGCGCTGGCCTTCATGGCCCGTGCAAACGACGACCCGGGAGCTTTGCTCCTGGCATTCGGTGGGACCGAGAACGCGGGCGTGCTGCGCATTGACCCACAGGATCTGAGCGTGACGAAAGATCCCTCCTTGCAAATTCCACCGAAAGTCCGTTCGCTAGCCACCAATGCCCGGGGGGAGCGTCTGATCATCGCAACCGGCAAGGTCGACAGGGGCGAGTGGGCGCGTCCACCATGTCCGCAATGCTCACAATACTCGTGGTTGCTCGATCTGACCAAAGGTGCTCAGGAGAAGGCGGTGCCGCTGCCGGGAGATCATCACGACGACGGACAATGGGCAGCAGTCATCAATGCGCAAGGAAACCTTCTCCTGACGGCCGGATATGATGGCGTGGCGATTATCTGGCGACAATCCAAACGCATAGACATGGAGTGGGAAGCGGAGACACTGCCGGACTCTTTTCCGAAAGACCAACGTTCAGCAATCTATTCCGCCGCGCTGGGTGCCGGCGACCGTGACCTGGTATTGGGGACCCTCGATGGTAAAGTTCGGCTGTGGCGAGAGAAGAGTGCTCGTTTCATCGAGCAGGAACTGCTGCTCGACGCCAAGGTTCCCATTCGCTCCCTGGCCTACAGCCCCGACGGCAAACGACTCGTTGCCGGTGACGAGAACGGTCTGCTGCGCGTCTGGAGTATCCGCGACGGCCATTACAAGCAAGAAAAAGCTGTATCCGCGCACAAGGGTACGATCTACACCGCCAGCTTCAGCGGCGACGGACGCCTGCTGACAGGCGGTGGCGACGGCCGAGTCTACGTGTGGAGCGAAGTGGATGGCCGCTTCGATCGTAAGCTGCGGCTGGGCCTGGAGGGGCCCCGGGCAGAAGTCGTTTCAGTCGTTTTTGAACCGACGGCCAATCTTGTCGCGGCCAGCGACGCGGATGGTTATGTCCATCTATGGACCTTGGGCATGCCGGGTCTGGTCGAGAAGGCATGCGCGGCACTTGGACGCAATTTGTCAGGGAAGGAATGGGAAAGGTACTTGGGGCGAACGGACTACGAATGCACCTGTCCGCGTCTTTCCCCCGCTCCGGAGCTCAAGCCGGAGGCGCTTGCTAAGGCGCGCGGGTGCGACGCCATCTCTAAGCGCGGGCGTCAGGCGGTGCGGGAGGGGGGGTGATGGATCAGGGATCGCCGCAGCACACAGTTCCCTTCGTACGGGCTTGAAATACCAACGCACGCGTGCGTCATCGCGCTGGCTGCCGATAGCATCGGCCCCACGACGAATGAGGTCAGCCAGGCGTCGCAAGTGTTGTGCATCTCCACATCTGGCAGCGGCGAAGTCGGCGTTGGTCGAGGCGGTCCTCCACAAGCTGCACGCCCGGGTTCAGGGAGTGGGCAGGCGGTCAGCGACAGGCGGGGGGGCAGTGCAACGCCTGAAGCAGCCGCTTAGTCCTCGTCCCCGCTGCTGTTCAACCAGCTCAGCGCGGCGCTCAGGCCGGTATTCAGGGTCTGGCGGTCGAAGTTGCCGGGCAGCCTGGACAACAGGCCGTCGCAGCAGGCGGCGTCGTCGTTGTCGAAGCACTCGAGCAGCGCCAGGATGGTTCCCAGCAGGCCTTCGTGCTGGCGCAGGGCCTTGCCGACTTCGCGCTCGACCGCGATCTGTTCGAGAATTTCCTCAATGGGCAGGCCGAGCGCTGCGGGCATCATCGACAGGATGCCGGTGATGAACGCCAGGTCGGACAGTTTGTGGTCTCTTGGCTTGCCGACGGCGACCAGCAGCTCCATCATTCGCCCACGCAGGGCGGCCACTTGCAGTAGCGGCGAACGGCTCGGGTCGAGCGAATCGTTGCTATGGTTGCCAGGCGCCAGAAGCAGCAGCGACAGCCAGCGCTGCAATTGGCGCCTGCCGAGCAGGGTGATGGCGTGGCGCAATGAGGTTACCGGTTGCGTGGACCGGTTGCCGAGGCGCCCGACGGAGTTGACAATACGCAGCAGGTTGAGCGTCAGCGCCGGCTCGTGCTTGAAGGCATCCTCGATGACGGCGGTATCGACGTCACGGCCGACCAGGTTGCACAGGCGAATCAAGGTCGCATGCGCCGCCGAGAGGCGGCGGCCGCTGACGATTTCGGCCTGCGCAAAGTAGCGCCCCTGGAAGAGGGCGAAGCCGAGGTTTCGACAACATTCCATCTGCGCGTGGCTGTCGACAGCTTGCGCGAGAAGCTTGAGCGGCAATTGGCGCAGGGAGCCCGCCAGCTCCTCAAGGCGGGCTTGGTCAGCATGGCGCAGGTCAATCTTGACGACCGAAACCAGCGGCAGCAGCGGTCGGCTGTGATCGTCGATGCCCTGGTAGTTGCTCAATGCCAGTGAGTAGCCGCGGTCGACGAGGGCGCGACAGCGTGTCAGTGTCGGTTTCGTGGGTGCGCCATCAAGCAGCAATTCGAGGACGACGCCTTGCGGTGGCAGTAGCTCGATCGCTTCCTGCTGCAGGAAGTTGGCATCGACGCCGAGGTAGGCACTGGTATTGCCCAGGGCGCTGCGCATGCCGAGTTCGGAATAGGCGGCACAGAGCGGTGCGCCAGCACCGCGGCGGGCGGTCGGGTCATCATCGCCGACTTCCTCGCCGCTATGGAACGACAACTGGTAGCCGGCCAGCTCCTGTCTGCGGTTCAGGATCGGCTGTCGGAAGAGGAATGCGTTTTGCAGGAATTGATCACTCATTGGGCATGCTTGTCTGCGCTATGCATTCCATTATCTGGCGGATCCCGGTTGCTCATCTTAGCACTGCCTTTCGGCAAAGTGCTCGATCGGAGTTCTCAGAAGGGCAGTGCCAGGCCCGGACGCGCGGCATGGATGACCCGACGGAAATCCGCCTGGATGCGTTCGAGGGCCGCCTGGTTGTCGGCTTCGAAGCGCAGGACTACCACCGGTGTGGTGTTCGACGGCCGCGCCAGACCGAAGCCGTCGGCGTATTCGACGCGCAGGCCGTCGATGGTGATGATCTCGCGCGCTCCCGTAAAATGGGCATCACGGCGAAGCTCTTCGATCAGCGCCAGGGGTTCGCCTTCCTGCATGGCGATGTTCAGTTCCGGCGTCGAACTGCTGTCGGGCAAGACCGTGAGCAGGGCGTTGGCGGCGTCGGCGTTGCTGCTGCGCGACAGGATCTCGAGCAGCCGGGCTCCGGCGTAGAGGCCGTCGTCGAAACCGAACCAGCGTTCCTTGAAGAACACGTGCCCGCTCATTTCACCGGCCAGTGGCGCGCCGGTTTCCTTCAGCTTGGCCTTGACCAGCGCGTGCCCGGTCTTCCACATCAGCGGTTCACCACCATGCTCGCGAATCCACGGCGCCAGCTGGCGGGTACATTTGACGTCGTAGATGATCTGCTGGCCTGGGCAGCGGCTGAGGACGTCGGCCGCAAAAAGCATCAGCTGACGATCCGGGTAGATGATCTGGCCGTCCTTGGTGACCACGCCGAGACGGTCGCCGTCGCCGTCGAAAGCAAGGCCGAGCTCGGCGTCGGTGTCGCGCAGGGCGCGGATCACGTCCTGCAGATTCTCGGGCTTCGAGGGGTCGGGATGGTGATTCGGAAAGTTGCCATCGACCTCGCAGAAGAGCTCGACCAGCTCGCAGCCGAGCGCGCGGAAAAGTTGCCCGGCGATCACGCCGGCAACGCCGTTGCCGCAGTCAACGACGATCTTCATCGGTCGTGCCAGGCGAACGTCGGCGACGACGCGTGCCAGATACGCTGGCAGGACATCGGCGTTGCTGGCCTGGCCCCTGCCATTGCGCAGCTCGCCGGCGTCGACACGCCGCCGGATGCCCTGGATTGTTTCGCCGGCCAGGGTCTCGCCGCCAACAACCATCTTCAGCCCGTTGTAGTCAGGCGGATTGTGGCTGCCGGTGACCGCCACGCAACTATCGCAGCCCAGCTCATGGGCGGCGAAGTAGGCGACCGGCGTCGGCACGCAGCCAATGTCGATGCTGTCGATCCCCGCCAGGCGGATGCCTTCCATCAGTGCTGCCGCCAGCTCGGGTCCGGAAAGGCGGCCGTCGCGGCCGACGGCAATTGCGCGCTGACCGCGCTCGGCGGCCAGCGAACCCAGGCCGTGGCCGATGCGGCGGACAGTGTCGCTGGTCAGCGTCTTGCCGACGATGCCGCGAATGTCGTAGGCCTTGAAGATCTCTGCAGGGAGTGGAGTGGCGCTTGGCTGGGGGGGGAGGGGGCATTTCAAACCTCGTTCTGGAAATGGTGAAGAAGGCGCTGCGGCAGCCAATCAAGGTGCCCAGGCGGCTGGCCAGCGACGAAGCCGACATGGCCGCCACGCGCCGGGAATTCACGCTGCACGCTGGCCGATACCTGGCTGGCTGTGGGCAGCGCCTGCTCTGGCAGGAAGGGATCGTTGCGCGCGTTGAGCAGTAGCGTCGGCAGGCAAATGCTGGCCAGCCAGGGCTTGCTCGAGGCACGTCGCCAGTAGTCGTCGGCGCTGGCGAAGCCGTGCAGCGGCGCGGTGACTGCCTCGTCGAAGTCGTGCAGATTGCTCGCCGCCCGCATCCGCCGCTCGTCGAAAATGCCAGGGTGACGGCGCAGCTTGTCGGCTGCCTTACGCTTCAGCGTGTGCAGGAAGTGCCGGGTATAGAGGCGGTTGAAGCCGCGTGCCAGATGGTGGCCGGAGACGCTGAGGTCGAGCGGGGCGCTGACCGCTGCTGCTGCACGCAGACAGTCGGCGGCATCCGTTTCGCGTTCACCGAGCCATTTGAGCAGCGCATTGCCACCTAGCGAGACACCGATGGCGTAGCGCGGGCGGTGCGGGAAGAGCTGTTGCAGGCGGCGCAGAATCCAGTCGATCTCGTCGCTGTCACCGGAATGGTAGGCGCGCGGCAGGCGATTTATCTCGCCCGAGCAGCCGCGGAAATGCACCACTACGCCGGTCCAGCCGATGGCTGCGGTGGCGTGCATGAGCGAGCTTGCGTAGTGGCTGGCCGAACTGCCCTCGAGACCGTGAAACAGCACCAGCAGCGGCGCGGAGTTCGGCGCAGCGTTGGTCGCAGCGTTGGTCGTAATCTCCGGCGCCAGGCACGGCGGGCGGGGATCGCTCCAGTCAAGGTCAATGAAATCATCGTCGGGCGTTTGCCAGCGCTCGCGGCGATAACCCGGAGAAGGTGACTTGATGAGCAGTGGGTAGATGGTCTGGGCGTGACCGCCTGGGAGCCAGGAAGGCGCTGGGTAGCCGGTCAATGCAAAACCCGTTGGCTGGTTTCCTCGCGCTCACCGGCGCGCTTGTCGGCCAGGTCGCGATCGGCGGCGGTCGACGAATGATGCGCGAGCAGGCGCCAACCGTTGGTGCCACGCTGAAAAACGTTGGTGGCGAGCATCGGGCCGTGTGCCTTTTCCTCGTCGCCGATGTACAGCGTTTCAACGACGTTGTGCACCGCCAGCAGCATGCTGTTCCAGCGCAGGACGCGCGACAGGCGAACTTTCAGGCGCGCGTTGTTGGCGAAAATGCTGCGCCAGCTGTCACGGATGGCCACTGTGCCGCTCAGCCGCTGGCCGGTCGGGTGGATGCAGACGATGTCTTCGTCGTCGGCCCAGACGCTCATCAGGGCAAGCAGATCGGCGCGCGCGATGGCGTCGTAAAAAGCCGCTTCGACGTCGGCGGGGCTGGCGAAGGTGGCGATCATGCCGTGCTCCTCGACAGGCAGGCGTCGAGCACGCGCAGCGGCTCGAGCTTGTTCAGGCAGTCGAGATGGCCAAGCGGACATTCGCGCTTGAAGCAGGGACTGCAGGCAAGCGCGAGGCTGATGACCTGCGCCCGCTCCGACAGCGGCGGCGTGAAGCCGGGCGACGACGAGCCATAGACGGCAATCAGCGGTCGGCCGAGGGCGGCGGCGACGTGCATCAGGCCGGAATCGTTGCAGACGACGAAAGAGGCCGCGGCCAGCAGGTCGATCGCCTGACGCAGCGAAGTGCTGCCGCAAAAGTTGCGTGGCGCGCTGGCCCGATCGGCCAGCTCGGTGATCTCGTCGGCGATCGGCCGGTCCTTTGCTGAGCCGAGCAGCCAGATGGCGTAGCCACGTGCTGCCAATGCGTCGGCTAAGGTCGCGAAATGACGTGCCGGCCAGCGCTTGGCCGGGCCGTATTCGGCGCCGGGGCAGAATACCGCGAGTTTTTCGGGGCGGTCGACGGCAAGTTCGGCGCGGGTTGCGGCGCCTTGTTCGCGGCTCGAAGTCAGTCGCGGCAAGGGTAGCGGTCGCGGTAGCGGAGCGCCGGGGGTTTCGGCGAGTTGGGCGAAGCGTTCCGCCATCTGCGGCAGCAGAGTCTTGTCGAGCGTATGGCGCTGGTTGATCAGCCCGTAGCGCTTCTCGCCGACAAAGCCGATGCGTTCGGGAATGCCGGCGAAGAACGGCACCAGCGCTGATTTCAGTGAATTGGGCAGGACGTAGGCCCGCTGGTAGCCGGCCGCCGCCAGTTGGCGCGCCAGACGATGACGTGCTTGCAGCGACAATTCGCCGTGGGCGAAGGGGCTGTCGACAAGCTGTGTGATTTCCGGCATGCGCTCCAGGACCGGTGCCACCCAGCGTGGCGCGAGGGCGTCAAGCTGCAGGCCTGGCGTGCGTTCGTGTAGCCGCCGGAATAGCGGTTGCGCGAGAACCGTGTCGCCGATCCACGACGGGGCGACAATCAGTGCTTTCATGAGCCTTGCTTCAGTCGGCTATCCGTCGCCGGCAGCCGCCGACGATCAGTGGTGGCCCTTTGGCAATTCGCCGGTCAGCACGTAGTGCGCACTGCAGTACGGGCAGACGGCCTCCCCGGTGTGGGTGATATCGAGAAATACGCGCGGATGCCGAGCCCAGAGCGGTGCGTCGCTGGTTGGGCAATGCAGGGGCAAATCCTTGGCGCCGATCGCGATGGGCTTCTGCTGGATGTTCTGGGGCATGGTGGCAACCTTGCAAACTGGGTTAGACGTAGGCGAGCCAGTCTGCATGCGCCGGAATGCGGCCGTTCACGCAGTCGAAGTACAGGCTCTGGATGCGGGTGGTGATCGGCCCGCGGTGGCCGGCACCAATCTGGCGATTGTCGAGTTCACGAATCGGCGTCACTTCAGCAGCGGTGCCGGTAAAGAAGGCTTCATCGGCGCAATATACTTCGTCGCGCGTGATCCGCTTTTCGATCACCGGAATGCCCAGTTCATCAGCAAGTTGGAGCACCGAGGCACGGGTGATGCCTTCGAGGCAGGAGGTCAGGTCCGGGGTGTACAGCTTGCCGCGCTTGACGATGAAAATATTCTCGCCGGCACCCTCGGCGACATAGCCATCGACGTCGAGCAGCAGTGCCTCGTCGTAGCCGTCGTGTGCCACTTCCTGATGGGCGAGGATCGAGTTGGTGTAGGTGCCGACCGACTTCGAGCGGCACATGTTAATGTTCACGTGATGGCGAGTGAATGAAGAGGTCTTGACGCGGATGCCTTTTTCCATGCCCTCGGCACCAAGGTAGGCGCCCCACGGCCAGGCGGCGATGGCCACGTGCGTACTGATCGCCGTGGCGGCGATGCCCATGGCTTCGGAACCGTAGAAGACGATTGGCCGGATGTAGCACGACTCGAGTGCGTTGGCGCGGACCACTTCCTTCTGCGCTTCGAGCAGTGTTTCCTTGTCATAAGGCATTTTCATCTGGAAAATGTACGCCGAATTGAACAGCCGGTCGGTGTGCTCTTCGAGACGGAAAATGGCGGTACCCTTATCGGCCTTGTAGGCGCGGATGCCTTCAAACACGCCCATCCCGTAGTGCAGGGTGTGGGTCAGCACGTGCGTCGTTGCCTCGCGCCACGGCACCAGCTTGCCGTCGTGCCAGATGAATCCGTCGCGATCCGCCATGGACATGGTTTGCTCTCCCTTTGCTGGAAATGCTGAAACGGAAAGTTTAGCCGATTTCGCTTCTCGGTTGGCGGTAAAATGGCGTGTTGTCTCTATTCGCAGGGCTTGTCGAATGGTCTGGAAACCCAACGTCACCGTCGCCGCGGTGCTCGAACGCGATGGCCGCTTCCTGCTCGTCGAAGAGGAAACGGAGTACGGTGTCTGCTACAACCAGCCGGCAGGCCACCTCGAATGCCGCGAATCGCTGCTTGCTGCGGTGATCCGCGAAACGCTCGAAGAGACGGCCTATACGCTGAATCCACAGTACCTGCTTGGCGTTTATAACTGCCGCAACGACGCTCGTGACGTGACCTACCTGCGCTTCAGCTTCGGCGGCGAGATCCTCGCTCATGATCCTGATCGACCGCTTGACAACGGCATTCTTGCCGCGCACTGGCTGACGCTTGCCGAGATCCGCGCACTGCAGGCGCAGCATCGCAGCCCGCTGGTTCTGCGCTGCATCGAGGACTGGCTGGCGGGCAAGCGCTATCCACTGGAACTGCTGACCCATTGCTCATGAAATGGCTGCTGGCGCTGCCGCTGTTGGCGGCGATGGCACCCGCAAGCGCTGGCGAGACGATCAGCGTCTGTTACAACTACGCTTGTCTGGCACAGTCCCAAGTGCATTACGTAGACGCGCAACTGGCGCAGGTGCAGGCCCTTCTCGGCGCGGCAACGAGCGCCAGCGACGAGCGCGAGAAGCTGGCGCTGGCGATTGGCCAGTTGCATGGCTGGGCCGGCCGGCAGACGCCGATTGCTGCCGACCGTGGTGGCAACACGGCGGACGATGGCGTCTACGGGCGTATGGATTGCATCGACCACTCGACCACGACCACACGCCTGTTGCGCTTGCTGGAGGAGCGCGGCTGGCTGCGTTTCCATCGTGTCCTGGAGCCGGTATCGCGCGTTCTTTACATGTTCCAGGTGCACTATTCGGCGCAGATCGAAGAGATCGCGGCAAGCGAGCCGGCAAGCGACACGGCTGACGTGGCCAAGCAAGCCGAAGCAGGGGCCGAGCAGGCCCGTTATGTGGTCGATACCTGGTTTCGCGACAATGGTCGGCCGGCGGTGGTGATCGGTTTGCAAGACTGGTTCGATGGCCAGGATGACGGGGATGGCGACGCTGGACGGGACGAAGGGGCGCAGCCGAAGATCGTCCTCGATGGTCGTGGCAAGGAACAGAATGTTGAACCCTAGCAAAGGCAATGGCATGAACGAGGCAAAGACAGTGGTCGTCGGCTTGTCCGGCGGCGTCGATTCGGCGGTCGCGGCCCTGCTGCTCAAGGAGCAGGGTTGGCATGTGCTCGGCCTGTTCATGAAGAACTGGGAGGACGATGACAGCGATGAGTACTGCTCCTCGCGACAGGACCTGGTCGATGTAATCAGCATTGCCGATAGGATCGGCATCGACGTCGAAGTGGTGAATTTCGCTGCCGCCTACAAGGAGCGCGTCTTCGCCCACTTTCTCAAGGAATACCAGGCCGGTCGCACGCCGAACCCGGACGTGCTGTGTAACTCGGAGATCAAGTTCAGCGCTTTTCTTGAGCATGCAGTGAGCATCGGTGCCGATTATATTGCCACCGGACATTACGCCGGCGTGCGCGAGTTTGCCGGCGCTTTCCAGTTGCTCAAGGCCGAGGACGGTACCAAGGACCAGAGCTATTTCCTGCACCGCCTAAATCAGCAGCAGTTGGCAAAGACGCTGTTCCCGCTGGCTGGCCTGTACAAGCGCGAGGTACGCAAGAGGGCCGAGGCGGCCGGCTTGCACGTCGCGCTCAAGAAGGATTCGACGGGTATTTGCTTCATCGGCGAGCGGCCGTTCAAGGAGTTCCTGATGCGCTACCTGCCGCCGCAGAAGGGCGAGATTCGCAGTCTCGATGACGAGCGCCTGCTGGGCGAGCACGATGGCATTGCCTATCACACCATCGGCCAGCGCAAGGGCCTGCACATCGGTGGCGTCAAAGGGGGCAAGAGTGGTGACAGTGGCGACCACGACGCCTGGTTCGTGGCCCGTAAGGACATCGCCAGCAACACCCTTTACGTCGTGCAGGGGCACGCGCATGCGGCGCTACTGGCCGATGAACTGCGTGCCGAGGATCTCTCCTGGGTGGCCGGCGCAGCAGCACATACGCACTGGGTGTACACCGCCAAGACGCGCTACCGCCAGGCCGACGCCGCCTGCGAAATCGAGCGCGTCGACGCGGATTCCTGCCAGATCCGCTTTGCCGAAGCGCAGTGGGCCGTCACGCCGGGCCAGTCGGTGGTGGTCTACGAAAGCCGGGTCTGCCTCGGCGGCGGCGTCATCGCTTGAACCGGGTGCTGTCCAGCGCAGTCGCGGCGCGGGGGCGCAGGGCGACGGCTGCCGCGGCGAGCCATTTGCCGGTCGTCTGCAGGGGCGCTCCGTGACGATGACTGCGGTGACGGTGGCTGCACCGCACTATCGGCGAAATATTGGCCTGTTGGCGGCCGCGCAGGCCTTGCTGCTGACCAACGGGGTAACGCTGGTGGCGATCAATGGCCTGCTCGGCTTGCAACTCGCGACCGACCAGCGCCTGGCGACCCTGCCGATCACCACCTACGTCATCGGTGCTGCGCTGGCGGCCGTGCCGGCGGCACTGTTCATGAAGCGCCATGGGCGGCGCGCCGGTTTCATGCTTGGCGCAGCTTTCGGGATCGCTGGCGCGCTGTTGTCGGCTTTCGCAGTGCACGCGGCCAGCTTCTGGCTGCTGTGCTTGGGAACCGTCTTTGCCGGCGTCTACAACGCTTTTGGCCAGCAGTATCGCTTTGCCGCCGTCGACGCTGCGCCGGCCGACTGGACCAGCAAGGCGATTTCGCTGACTCTGGCCGGCGGCATCGTCGGTGGCGTCATTGGCCCGCAGGTCGGCATACTGACCCGCCATCTGCTGCCAACGACCTACCTGGCGAGCTACGTCGCGCTGGCCGCATTTGCTGCGCTGGCGATGCTGATCGCCAGCCGGCTCGATATTCCGTTGCCGGCTGTTCGCGAACAGCAGGCTGCCGGGCGCCCGTTCGCGGAGATCGCATGCCAGCCGACATTCATCGTCGCCGTCGTCGCTGCCGCTTGCGGCTACGCGACGATGAACCTGCTGATGACGGCGACGCCCTTGGCGATGGATATCTGTGGTCTGCCTTTCGCCGACACCGCTTTCATCCTGCAATGGCACGTGATCGGCATGTTCGCCCCATCGTTCTTCACGGGCCACCTGATCAAGCGCTTTGGCGTGCTCCTTGTGCTGCTCGTCGGTGCAGCCCTGGTGCTGGTGTGCATCGGTGTTGCGCTGTCCGGTGTCAGCCTGATGCACTTCTGGTGGGCCTTGCTGCTGCTCGGCATCGGCTGGAATTTCCTCTTCGTCGGCGGCACGACCCTGCTGATTGAAAGCTGCCGCCCCGAGGAGAAAGCGAAAGTGCAGGGCAGCAACGATTTCATCGTGCTTGGCGTACAGGGGCTGACCTCATTTGCCGCCGGCCTGTTGATCAGCGACGGTGGCTGGGCGACGCTCAACCTCCTCGCACTGCCGATTGTTTCGCTGACTGCGCTGGCCAGTTTGGGCTTGGCGATCAGCCGACGTCGACACGCCTGAGGCATTGCAGGCGCGCGCCGCCGGGCCTCCCGAAGCGAGCCTGGTCCCTGCGTCGCCAAGACGCAATGGCACTCGTAGGTGTCGGGAAATTTTACAGTCTCAGGCTGTGCGGCTGCTAAGTGTATGAAATATATAGATGGCACGTTTTTTTGCGTCCCAGGGTCCGGGCGCTGTCGACTTGTCTCGATTGGTGACAAAGCAGTAGGCGGGTCGTGGCAGTCGGGGCGGTGCTGGGCAGCAAATCCATCCGGGTGAATGTTGTTTTGGGGGGACTTACGCATGCGTAGATATCTCATTGGCTGCCTGGCGGCCGTCGCACTTGTCATGCCTGTTGCGGCCTTGGCAGGTTTCTCGAACATGTACGTTTTTGGCGACAGTTTGTCCGACAACGGCAATCTGTATGGCTGGACCGGGGCTCCGAACCCGGTTACTGGCGTGACGCCGATTCCAGTCGCACCACCGTACTCGCCAGGGCGCTTCCAGAATGGTCCAAGTTATTCCGAACTGCTATGGACTGGGCTGCAGGCCGCCAATCACCTGCCGGCTGGGGGCGACCTCAAGCCGCGGGGCTTGTTGCCGTGGGGGCCGCCTGCGCTCGACCCGAATCCTCCGGCCGGGACCAACTACGCTGTCGGTGGCGCCCGTTCGCGTTACCACCGCTTTGACGTACCAACCGATCCGAAAACGCAGCGACTCGTGCCCCCGGTGACTACGCCTTTAGGCGCTGCCACTTTTTATCCGTTCAGTCTGCGTGGACAATTTGCCCAGTTTGCGATGGACGTCAGCGGTAGTGTCGATCCCGACGCACTGTTCGTCGACCCCGGCGCACTGTTCGTCGTCTGGTCCGGTTCGAACGACGTTGGCGACGCGCTGCTGCTGTTCGACCCCGCTTCCGCTGACCCGTTTGCCAATGTCAATCTTCGCATGCAAGAAGCGCTGCAGGATGTCGGGACGGTGCTCGGTGGCCTGGTCACCGCTGGCGCCGAGTACCTGTTGGTACCTAACGTTCCGGACCTGGGTCTGACTCCCGAGCTTAATGTGAGCCCTGGAGCCGCGTTCCTGGCCACCGGCTTGTCGGCGGCCTACAATGCTGCGCTCGAGGGGATCATCGCGGGTCTGTTCAGCATCAACCCCAACCTTACCGTTTATTCCTTCGATACCTTTGCTCTGTTGCAACAGGTGGCCGCTCACCCCGGCGACTTCGGATTCACCAACGTGACCGAGCCGTGCCTGGTGAATTTCTTCGTCGGCGGCGCCATCGATCCCGCTGAGCCCGTCACAGTCTGCCCCAACCCCGACGAGTTCCTGTTTTGGGACATCAACCATCCGAGTGCTGCTACCCAGCGGATTCTGGCGAACGGTATGCTGTCGGCGATTCCCGAGCCAGGCAGCTGGCTGCTTGTCGGCATTGGCCTGGTGGCGCTTTCCTTGAGAAGGAGCGGACGGCGTGCCACGACGGTGCCGGCGGCGAGTTTCGCACGGGTCTAGAGTGCCTCAAAAAAAAAGCTACGTACTTGTTGGGCTGCGGTCGGTGCCGGTGGCGCGCCGATCGCTTCGCGGGCGCGCTGGATCCCTCGCCGCTGGCACGCCAGACGCCAGACGTATCGCGTCGGATGGTCGCTGCGCTCCGTCAGAAAACTGGTGATGGTGTTCGCCAGTTCCTTGACGGAAGCAAAGCGATCGGCAGTGCCGCGCATTGAAACGTCGCCGAAGAATCGTTCCGTCAGATCGAGCCCGGACGATGAGGTCCGTGCGAAGTGCGCGTGAACGTGTGGATTGGATGCGCCTGCAGCCAGGCCTTTACCTCAGCATGCTTATCGCTCGCATGGTTGTTGCCGACCAAGCGGATGGGCAATTCTTTGGAGGTTTCACGGTCGATTTTCTTGCGGAAGGGCAAACGTTCCATGATGCAGCTGCCGCTCGCCATTGATCGTGATCAGTTCGCCTTCCAGAGAGTTCGGTGAATGGCGTGAGGGTGCCGTTACCCAGAAGTTTTCTTGCCGGTGCCGGCAGCCATGCCGCGGCAGCTCCTGCGTCCCACCGTTTGCGGGCAGCGGTCTCGATCAACTGCCCGACTGCCAGCGTGGGTACATTTGGCTTCCGGCCCCGGTCGGCGGCATCTGGCAGGCGAGCAGGTCGCTGTTGCGCAACGCGCCGGCACCAGTGATGATCCATGCTCACCCGCGTCACACTCAATGCGGCGCCGATGGTTTCCGGTTTCTGGTCTGCGGAGGCCGGCAGGATGATCTGCGCGCGCAAGCGGTCTGGAATCGCCGCGGACTGGCTTGCGTGCGCCTTCAGCATCAAGCACAATCGATGTTGTCGGTATTGCTCGGTCCTCCACGAGCGCGTCCCTGCCGTATCGATCAGATGTTGGCTAGATCGAGGCATGGGAGAGACACTGCGCCAGCACGGCTGAACGACGCGGCTGCCAGCGAACGTTCTATGGCTCCTGCACTAGTTTCCACTGTCGGTATTTTTTTACACTTTTGTAAGAGTGTCTGGGTTGTCTTTGTGTAAGTGATTGACCTAAAAGAAAAAAAAAAGACTGGCATGGAGATTGCTTTGTTCTTGACAGGTGCAGCGTTAGTGGCACCACACGATTAACACGATAAGTCCCTTGGAGGTAAATATGAAATTTAAGAAATCTCTTCTGTCGGCTCTGGTTGTCTCTGGACTGAGTCTGGCCGGCAGCGCCCATGCTGGGCAAACCAATTTCAACTGGGGTAACGGTGTGCCCGGAAATCTGGCCCTGAACCAGACCAGCCTTGACTGGAACGAGCAGGGTAGCGGCGTCGCCAAGGGCCGCGGTCCCTTCGGGAACGTCCCCGCCTTGCTGCCGGGCCAGAAATTCCAGTTCCTTTACCAGTCCAACCTGGTTAACGTGAACCCGACCGGTACTCCTGTTGCGGGTCTTGACACCAGCTCCAATGGTGTCTGGGCCTCGCCTAGCAGCTTCGAATTCACGCTGGTTGCCACGATCAACGAGGTCGTGGATACCCTTACTGCGATTCCAGGCGCTCCAGGCGATCCAGACGTCGGCTACTTCGCATCTTTTGGGCTTGATACGTCTCTGCACAGTTCCATTTCGATCTACTACGATTCGGCGGCGGGCGGCGGCCTTAATGCTAGTACCGCAACAGGCACCGGTTTCGATGACGGCCTGGAAGTCCTGCGCATGACCGTGGATACCGGTGTTCCGGGCTTCGCGACGCTGAGCAGTTTCCTTGCGACGACCGCAGGCCCAGGGGCGGGTACCGGGCAAGGGTCGGCCAAGATACATGCCGCCAAGGACTTGGCTTTCGGTGACTTTGTCGACGAGAACTATTTCCAGGGCCTGCTTGATTTCATCTGGGACTCTGAGTTCCAAAGCAACCTCAACTACCCGTCCGGTACTTCGTCGACGATTGGTTTTCATGTTGGTGGGGACCCTATGTATCCCAGCTATGCCGTGGTTCCCTGCACGCCTGGCGCCACCACTTGCGACCTGCTGCTTAAAGTCGATGGCCAGAGCGAGTTCACTGTCCCAATGGATGTACCGGAACCCGCGAGCCTCGTGCTCCTTGGACTTGGGCTGCTGGGTCTTGGCGCTACGCGCCGCCGCCAGGCCTGACAGCACGGAGTTCGCCAATACTTGGCAACCCCGGAACCCGACCGCGAGGTCGGGTTTTTTTTGTGGTGCGCCCAGCATGGGCGCACTCTTGCGGGTGCAAGTCACCGTCGTAAGTCGATCTGCTGCCGCGCCTCGTCAAACTGACGGGCATGTTCGCAAGGGCGCGGTTTTCTCCGTGCTTAGTGCTTAGCTGCCGGGGGAAAACATCCGGCTGACCTGTCGAATCACGAATTTGGCAGGGAGCAAAGCAAATAGCCGTTGCCACAGCGTGCCACGGGCGGCGGTCACCACTGCTGTCGCCTTCGCGAGATGTGGCAGCGATAGGCGTACCGGATAGGAGGCCCCTACTGTCGTGCCAATGCCTTTTCCACGAGTACCTGCCTGTGCGCCTGGCAATTCGGTTGGCGTTGGACCGGGGAGCAGGGTCTGCACCAGCACCCCGTGCTTGCGCCACTCTTCGTGCAGGGCCTGACTGAAGTTGTGCACGAAGGCCTTGCTCGCTGCATAGACGGCCAGGAACGGGACCGGTTGATAAGCGGCCGGCGAGGAGACGTTGATGATCGCGCTATCGTGATGTGAAGCCAGGTCGTGCAGGAAGTTGTGACATAGATTGACGACGGCCAGGGCGTTAACCCGGATCAGCGCTTCGTAGGCCTGTGTCGTACCGGTTTCGAAGGGTGCCCAATGGCCGAGGGCGGCATTGTTTACAAGAAGCCGGATCTTGATCCCCTGCCGCTGCAAAAGCTGGTGCAGTTCTTCCGCAGCCATTGCTTGCGCGAGATCGATGGGTAGATCCAAGGCCTCGATGCCGTGTCGCGCACGCAGGTTTGTGGCGAGGGATTTCAGCCGATCGGCGCGCCGCGCGACCAATACCAGGTTAACCCCGGCAGCCGCCAGTTGCAGGGCGAACTCCTGGCCAATTCCCGATGAGGCGCCGGTTACCAGGGCCCAGTCCCCTTTCAGATCCTCCAGATGCATGCGAGCCCTTCCGTGTGGCTGTGGAAAGTCATGTGCAGCACCCGACACCGTACACGTAGTCGCCTCCCCCCTTCTCCGACCCAGTTGTTCCCGACGCAAAAACGCTGTCGCTCCAGTTCCGCGATAAATTCCTGTGTGCTGAAACGGTTCTCGGCAGGATGCTCCAGGAAGGTTCGAGCGAACCACTTGTCCAGGAAGTGGCGGGTCACCTCCTGAAAATAAAAACGGCCCCCGGGTTTCAGTACCCTGCGGATTTCGGCCACGCCATCCTGCCAGACCGGGACATGGTGCAGGATAGCGAAGTCAAAAACGGCATCATAGGTGGCATCCTCGACATCAAGTTGGGTCACGTCGCCCAACGACAAGCGCAGGCGGTCGCTGGGATAGCCGGCTAGCCTCTTGCGGGCCAGCTTGATCATGTCAGGATCCACGTCGAGGGCGTGGACTTCTTTGGCAGCGAAGCGTTCCAGGATCTCCTCCGTGCCTACGCCGCGGCCGCAACCCACCTCCAGGACCACTAGTCCGTCGGTGCGGCCGCCCAGTTTTTCCAAGAGAGGGGCCTCGTATTGGCGCTGAAAGGCCGCCCGGATCGGGTTGTTCATCAGGAACTTCTCGACGCTGTTCATCTTCATGGGTAATTCCTCAATCAGGCGCGGGCTGGCGCAGGAGCACCGCTGGCTCGCATGCGGAAGGGGCGAAATAGCCGAAAAAAGCGTAAAAGATGAGGCTCGGTCGTCTCAGCAAAACTCTTGCCGCGTCCGGAGCCATGGCCCGGTCCATGTTGTGGTCTAGCGCCGCGTTGAATTCATCAAGGAAACGGTAATTGGCAAAAGGAATGAGGGTATCCATGTAGGACCGTCGCCAGTTGCGCACCAGATTCATGCCTGTTTCGGCAGCGAGCTGCTGTAGTCCCTGTTCGGTAAGGATCACACGGTGAAAAGGTTGGTGCAGTCGCATCAGGTGGGGCGCCAGATTGCTCATGTCCACCGGCTCCGAATCAGCGGTGCCGACATAGAGTAGCCCTCCTGGTCGCACATGGCGGACACAATCCGCCAGCATCGCGCGCGGGTCGTCCACATGCTCGATGACGTCGTTTGCCAGCACGCAGTCGAACTGCCCTGTGGGCGGCCGCGAGAATTCCCTTACGTATGGGTCGTATCCAGTCAGCTTTCGGTAACCGCGCCGCTCTAAGAACTCAAGGAAAATACCGTTACCACAGCCGTAGTCCAGAATTGCCGCATCCTTGCTAAGACCAGCCTCCGTGAGACGGCTTAACAGATTGTTCAGGGTGCCCCTGGCGAAGACGTCCAGACGTCGCTTGTTGGGAGGATAGTCGCGATAGATGTCGACCATATCCACCGCATCCAGGCTGTGGAGGGTGAGGCACTGCGGGCATTTCCATAGTCGGAATAGCCGTTCCAGGAAACGCGCGGTATTTCCCCTGACGCTACCATATTCCCTTGTTAGCAGGGGTTCGGCAACATGACCACAGAGGGCACATGCAATAGCGGGTGTGTCAGATGGCATTTGTCGATCCTTCATTGGCATGTTCGATGCTCGTGGTGAAGCTTACGCAAGGATTCGCTCAGCGACCCGCAAGGCGTTGGCGGCAATCGTCAGCGCGGGATTGCTTCCGCCGCTACTTGGGAAAAACGAGGCGTCAACGATATATAGGTTGTCGATATCATGCGCCCGGCAGTCCGGGTCAAGAACGCTATCGGCCTTGTCCGTCCCCATGCGACAGGTGCCGCACACATGTGCGATCCGTTCATTATTCTCCGCCTGCTTGATCAGCATCGGTCGGCGGGGGCCCAGGGTATTCCGCAGGAGCGCCCGCATGGCCTTGATCCGCTCCTTGTCATAGGGGCGGATGCGGTATTGAAACGCCAGTTGGCCCTCCTCCAGTGAGACGTGGTTTTCGTAATAGGGCAAGTCCTCCATGAGGCTGGCCAACACTACGCCGCGTTCCGAGAGACGGTGAAGAAACGCCGTTACGAGAGGCTTGAGCAGGTTGAACGGCCCTAGCAACCATGGTGCCGGACCGTTGCGAATATCGCTGCAGAGGTTTTCAGCCAGCAGGGCCGCCGGAGGCAGTTGGCCAAAAGACTGCACCGAGCCCAGCTTCTCGTCCCCCATTTGATAGAAGTCGTTAAAGGCGATCGTCTTGTCCGCGTTGCCATCGGAGCGATTCCGCTTCATGACATAAAGATCAACGTAGTGGCGCATCATGCATCTGCCAACAAATCCGGAGGTGTTTGCCAAGCCGAGCGGCCACTGCGATGATTTTGAAGCAAGCAGGATGGCGGGGGTGTGCAGGGCACCTGCCGCGAGTACCACCATTTTTCCTTGAACAGAAAACTGTCGACCCTTGCGGATACAGTTTACGCCTGTGACCCGGGTGTCCGAGGCCTGCAGCGAAACGATCTGGCATTCATCCAACAAGGTCGCACCGTATTGGGTAAGCGCGGGTTCAAGGCAGATGCGTGCACTATCGTTCTTGCAGCCTTGCTTGCACAGGTAACCTTGACAGAGTTGGCAAGTGGCAACATATTCACAGGCCATATGTAGCCGGTAGGGATGCAGGCCACGGCCCGCAAGAAAATCGAACAACTCCTGTTGGCCGCCAGGCATCGGGCTAGGCGTCAGCAACTGACCGGGCGCTTCGTTGCGCAGCGGATCTGCTTCTCCTCGTACGCGGTAGAGGGCCTCGGCTCGAGCGTAGTAAGGTTCGAGGTCCTGATAAGAAATGGGCCAGGACTCGGGCAGGTCGGTTCCGTATGCGCCCGGGTGATTCCGGCGCGGGACGAAGTCGGCGGGGAAGAAGCGCTCCAGCGCCATACCGTAAAGTGCGCTGGAGCCCCCGATTCCCGAGCCGATAAACGGGATGAATGGCTTGCTGCGGCGATCGGAACGGTCAAGAATCTCCTCGTCGTGACGGCCTCCACGCCTGAGAATGTCCTTGAACTCGACCTGATCATGCCACGGGTCGTCGGCGAAAGTCTCGGGATAGTCTCCGCAGAGACTGTTCTTCGCCCCGCTCCCTGGGTACGATCGCCCTCGTTCGCAGAACAGTACGCTCAAACCCGCCTTGGCTAGTGCGTAGCCCAGCGTCGCCCCGCCCATGCCGGTGCCGACAATAACCACGTCCCACGTTTGATCGGTTGGGTTCATTGCTGAGGCGCCTCTCATTGCTAGGACAGGAGGCTGGCAAGCAGAGCGGGGAAGCTTTCTTCGACCCGGCGTTTTGAGCACAGTGTCTGAATCTGTCGTGCGGACCTGCAATAGGGGCTCTCGTCTGCCAGCATGGCCATGACCAAGCCTGCCAGCGCGGTTGCCGAGGCCTGTTCACTGCGTACCATCATACCTGCGCCGTAGTCTTGCAGGTAACGCATGTTGAGGAACTGGTCGAGATTGCCGGGAATCCCAAGGACCGGACGACCCGCCGCGAGAGCAAGATAGCTGGTCGGACTGCCGCCATTACAGATCACCAGATCGGACCGGGCGATGGCCTGGGCTGCGGGGAGGTAATTCGCCACATGGAGTCGTTCTCCATATACCCTGTCGATGGGCATTCGCCCCGCAGTAGCCACCAGCAGGTGGACCGGAAGGCTCGATAAGCCGGCGAGAATTTCGGGTAGATACGCCACCGGACCGGAACTGCCCAGGCTGATGAACAGCGTCTTTTCGTCCAGGGGAATAGTGTGCCACCAATCCGGGAGATCCATGGAGGGTTCCCAGAGGACTGGCCCAATGTAGTGGTGATTGGGCGGCAAGGCATGCGTGGTGACCAATTCGGGCAGATCGGCATAGAGCACGTGATCGGCATCGGTGTAGGTCCGGCGGAGATCATGGCCGAGGCTGCGGAGCCCATGCCGGCGGCGTACGCGATTAAGCGGATGGCAATGGTATGCGAAGGCTAGCGGTCGGGTGATGTCGAAAATGAGTTGACTTACGCCGCTGCCGAATAATCCAACCATGGGTAGGTCGGGCACGGTGTAGCGGGGTTGCGCATAGGGACTCCAATAGGCATTGGTGATGGCGATGTAAGGTTTTTTCGCCAGACGACAGCTTACCGAAAGAGATAAGCGAAAGTCCCCAATCACGATGTCGGGATCGAATTCGTGCATGACTTCCAAGTCTTCCTGCACATAACGTTCCAGGGTTTCGACATCATAGACGGGGCTCCCCTTGGCGAGGGCCTGCAAGAAGTCCTGTGTCGGTATGGATCTGATCTGGCGGCTGGCAAAAGGGTGCCGACCGAGCAAGGCGTCGTAGCGGTCGTCCTTGGCAATACAAATCGCATAGTCCAGGGGGTTGAGAGTGGAAGCCAAAGCGAGCGGTCGAACGACATGCGCCAAGGTTACCGCTTCGGCGAACATTAGAATACGCTTCTTGTGCGGCTTCACTGGCGCCCCCCGGAGTCCTGAGAAAACGGTGTGCACTGAGCCAAGGCTGCCGACGCCATGGTCAAGGTGAGCGTATCGCTTCTGTCCCGAACACCGTTCCTTGGTCTCATACTCGCAGGAATTGTCCAGCGCTTTGTCATGCGCCCTGCCGTAGTGCGTCAACCACAGGCCAGCGTGATGCCCGGCGAGCGGGAATAATAGCCGCCAGGCAGGTGGCAATAAGGCCGACACTACCAGCACTCAATACGTCATCAAGATTCAGGCGAATAACAGCGGTATAGCCGATGTTGGAATTCGGGGGAGGGGGCATGGGGATGCCAATGGCTGAAACGATCCAGGCTAACACCACTCCGAGCGCCATACCGACGGTGGCACCAAGCAGGCCGAGCAGCGTACTTTCCAAAATGATCAGCTGAAATACGCGTGCCGGTCTGTCGCCCAGCGCCTGCAGTGTTCCAAATTCTCGCGTTCTCTCAAAGAGCGTCATGTTGATACTATTCGCGACGCTCAGCAGGACCATTGCCAATATGATCAGGCGTAGCACACCAAACTGTGCGGCATACAGTTCGACGGCTTTCTCGTAGAAGTCCGAAAGCTCCATCCAAGACATGACCTGAAGCTGTTGTCCGGACATCCTCTCCCGAACGGCATTGACGGCGCGCAGCGTATCATGCGTGTGCTCGAGGCTTATGACCACCACGTGTGCGCCTTCAGTGTCGAGCAGCTGGCGTGTCGCAGACAGAGGAATGCGCACCGATCGAGCGTCGAACTCTCTGGAAAAGCTCTGAAAGACGCCGACCAGCAGGAAGTCCTGCGTGTTCAGGGCGCCTTGTGCGACGCTGGCGACAAGGGTGACACGATCTCCTACTTGGAGGTCCAGAGTGCGCGCGACGCCTTCTCCGACGACCATCCCATCGAGATCATTGTCGGTGAGGGCGCGCCCTTCGATGTAGCGCAAGAAGCTACCGATTTTCGCCTCTCCGTCGGGCTCGATACCATCCCCTATGATGCCGAGGTCGCGTTTGCCATTATTCAACATTCCAGAAAAGTTTATCCGGGAAACCACCTGCTCGATTCCCGGTTCTCCGGCAAGCAAGCTCTTGATACGCTCTGGCTGGGAAATCAGGTGCAAGTCGGATGCGCGCCTCCGGCTTTCACGAAATCCCTCTTGCGTCAGCTGTATGTGCCCAGTCTGCGAATGAATGGTGGCCTCACCGAGCTGTATGAAACTGTCTTGAACGAAGCCGCCAGCAACAATCAGGCTGGCGACCCCGAGACCGATCGCCGCCAACGTTGCCAGCGTGCGTGTACGATGGCGGAAGATATTTCGCATGGCGAGCGCGAATCGACCCGTAGCAGCGAACCTCACTGGTTAAACCTTAACGCGTCTACGATGTTCATGCGGCTGGCCCGCCCAGCCGGCAATGTGCTTGCCAGCAGGGTCGTCACCAGTGCCAAGACAAAAGCGTCAATTGCCATTCCAGACGTAACAAGGATCTCTGCTGTAAAGCCGGTGGTCATTCCAGGTGCAGGCGGCATGGGAATACCAACCACAGATATAATGGTAGCCAGTAACCAGCCGGCGGAAACCCCGACGACGCCACCAATCACGCCGATCAAGACGCCCTCGACAAGAAAAGTGGACAGCACTCGCGATCGACGCTGCCCAATTGCCATGATTGTTCCAATCTCGGTTGTTCGTTCAAGGACGCTCATGGTCTGAGTGTTGGAAATCGTAAGGAGGATGAGCGTCGCGATGATGTATTTCATCAGGTTGATCTGTTTGCTGTACAAAAGAACAGTCTTGTTGTAGAAGTCTGCCAAATCGGTCCACGGGATTACCTGAAAACTCTCGGTTGGGAGAACCTCGCGCAGGTGCTCAACCGTGGCCTTTGTTTGCTCCGTTCTGTCAAGCAAGACCACCCAGGACGTGGCACCGTCCACGCGCATCAGCTTGCGAGCCAGCTCGATTGGCAAACGTAAGGCATTGTCATCGAACTCCTTTGAGGCGGTAAAGAAGATTCCGGCAACCTTGATCTCGATCGCGTTTGGCCCGCCGCTTGCCGTTGTTACCAACAGGACGATATCGTCTCCCGGCTCCACGCCGAGGTTTTTGGCCAGGCCTTCGCCGAGCAAGGCCGCTTTTTTCGTCCGAGCGGCTCAGCTTTTTTTCCTGAGCGCAGGTTGATGTCATCGCTGATGGCGACCTCCCTTTCGGGTTCGACTCCTTCACCGATGAAGCTGACTGTCGAGTCCCCGTGGCTGAGCAATCCGCTGAACGCAAGTCGTTGCGCAACGCTGACGACTCCGTTTGCCTGCTGGATGGTCTCGAACTCGGGGGAAGTTGCCGGGAGAAGAAAGCGGTACGGATCCGCCACTCCCTTCACCATGTACCCGGGCCTGACAATCTGGACATGGCCCAGTTGCCAGCGGATCGTTGCCTCGCGCATGCTCTGGAATATCCACTCGATGAATCCGCCCGCGAGCAGAAAGGCTATTATTCCCATTGCTACCGTCAAGACCGCAACCAGCGTTCGATTGGGGTTGCGCCTGAGGCTTCGCGCGGCGAGGCGCAAGTCCATCATCAGAAAGCTGCTCATTGGCACGCGGGCCATGCTCCGAGGAAGAATGGTAGGATGGTAGGGCTGGAAATTGTACTACCAAACCTAATCCGGCGTGATTTCGGGGAGAGGACGAGAACATGGCGGCCGTTTACTACCATCCGGCGCTTTCAAAAACTACCGACTGGGTCTCGTGGGTCCTGGAGAGACGGCTTCCCGGTTTGATGCAGCGACTGCCGGTTCGCGGCCTTGGCCTTGGCACGCTGGCCTTCCGGGCGCCTTCGAGAGGCCTGCTTCGCTCCTCTCGACAGCGCTGGTGTCGGTGTTACGTCAGCGCTACGACGGAGACTTTGCAGTGGCACACGTGGGCAAGGAGAGCAAGAAAGCTCGATGCCAACACGTTCGCGCGCGACTGCTTTGTGGGTCAAAGAGACATTCAAGCAGAATCGCTCGATGCTTTCCTGGATGGTGCCGCCGGACGGGTTGACCGCGGCTGGGACCACAGATCGTGGCGCTGACCGAGTGATAAAGACCTGGTACAGGATTCTCCACCTGGGCTTGCTAATCGCCGCGGGAGCCGCGCCGGCAGAAGCGGCCACTGCCGCGCAGGTCGTCCACGTCCGCCTGAGCATGTCGAACGTCTATCTGTTAAAGGGGGCGCGGGGGCCGGTGCTGGTGGACTCCGGCTCCAAGAACGAGATGGCTCCTCTCGTCGCGGCGTTGGCGGAGGAGGGTGTGCGCATAGAGGATCTGCGCGCTGTCATTCTCACGCACGGGCACGCCGACCACGCCGGCCTGGCGGCAGAGATACGTCGTCGCAGCGGTGCCGTGCTGATTGCCGGGCGGGGCGATCGCTTGATGATGGCCGCTGGCGTCAATGACCCGGTGACGCCGACCGGCCTTTTCGCCAGGCTGATCCTGATGTTCCCACTTGACGCTCGCTATGAGCCTTTCAGCGCCGATATCGAAGTCGACACCGAGCTTGACCTGTCGGTCTACGGCCTAGCGGGTCGCGCCCTGCCTATGCCGGGACATACGCCCGGGTCGCTGGTCGTCGTACTCGACGATGGCCGCGCGTTCGTTGGCGACATGATCCTTGGTGGCTGGCTCGGTGGCGCACTGTTCCCGCATCGCGCCGGTGAGCATTATTTCCACCAGAACGTAGCGCAGAATCATGCCAACATTGTCGCCCTCGCCAAGCGTCCGATCCGGCAGTATTTTCTGGGGCATGGCGGGCCGGTGAGCGCGCAGTCGGTACGGGAAAACTTTGCTCTCGGTGCGGTCGTACATTGATCGGGCACATACACTGCCGGCAGTCCGGCAGCTTTCCGCTAGCGCATCAGCCGCTCGCGTGGCAGGCGCAGAGAGCGACTCCAGGGCGCCGCCGCCACGCCGACGCGGCAGAAGAAGAAGAACGGCTCGTCCGGCCCGCACTGTGCCAGGCGCTCAAAGACATGCGACAGGCGTTGCGCATCTTCGAACAGTGCCGGAGCGGACGAGAAGCGGCGATTGTCGCGCGCGTACCAGCGAAAGATCACCGGTGTTAGTTCGGGCTGAAGGTGTAGTCCTTCCTTGGTGACCGTTAGCCAGAGCCGCTGCAGGGATATTCCCAGACGTACCCAGTCTTCCAGTTCGGTGGGTGCGCGGGCGGGGCGCAGTAGCAGATGTGCGGCACAAAAAACGGCTGGCAGGAAATCGAGCTGGACGCGCGGGGCGACGGTGCCGAGAAGGTAGCGATTGAAAAAGCGCACGCGCTCCCAGCTCTGCATGACCCATTCCATCAAGCGCGCGGTCAGCGGATCGACGCCGACCGCCTGCTCTGGGATGCGATCTTCACTGAAACGAGCCCGCCACTCGATGACCTTTCTGTGCACGGCAAATGCCTCCGGGCAGGTCAGGCGGATTCTGGCGTTGTGCCAAAGCAGCGACGCCACTTCCAGGCGCTCGGAAAAAGATTCGAAAAACTGGACCTCCAGTTCGTCACCGGCCGATGCTTGAATGGCGGCGCGCTGCGTCGGTGTTAGCGCAGTGGTCCGCATCGGCCGTCGTTGTACGACGCGTTTTTCAATGTACGGGAAGAGTGGGTCGGTCGACATATCCGACTGTGCCGAGAAATGAACGTCGTAGACCGGGCTGCGCGCTTCGCTATCGGCTTCGACTGTCCAGTGCGTTGCCAGACCGAAACTCGAGGCCACGACACGCAGCGTCTCGAGCAGTGCGCCGTGCGCAATGTGGCTGGCGCGGCCCTCGTAGTCATAGAGAACTTCGTCGCGCGTGTCGTGGCCGTGCACGCGCAGATGTTGCTCACCGACGATGCTGAAGCGCCATGGTTGGGTGTTGTCGCCGCTCGGCGCCCAGCGGGCGAGGTCGATCACTTGCAGCAGGATGTCACGATTCATGGCGCGCTCCGCTTGCTTGCACGCTGCACCATCGCCTTGAGCTGCACTTTGAGCAGCATGATCATCAGGCGCTGCAGCGGGTTTCGGTAGCCCCAGGGGCGCCAAGTGCGCACCAGACGCATGCGATACGCATCGAATTGGGTCGCCCACGGAGCCAGTCGCACGCCACCACGACCGAGCAGCAGCTTCAGGACCTCAACCGCGGCGACTCCCGCGCAGAGCTGACAGGCGGCAATGCTTGAGGGGCCCCGGTGTTCGGCCAGGTTCACCCGCGTTTCGTCTACGATGTAGCCGCGCTGCAGCATCGCTGGCGACAGGCCGACCAGGAAGCGGATCGACATCTCCAGCTCGTCGCTATCGTCCCATCCGAAGTAGTCCTCGAAGGACATCCCACCAGGCGCAAAGCTCACTACTGCGGTCCCCAGGCCGAGAGGGGCTGCGGTGACCACCGGAATGCCTTTCCTTTCGCACGCGGCAAACGTCATCCGACGTGCGGCGAAAGCAAAAAAAATCGAGGCCGTCGACGTAAACATCTACACCATCCAGGAAGTCGTCGAGTGACTCTGTATTGATTCCCGCCGGACAGCAGCGGAGCTCTGCGTCCGCATTGATATCGCGAAGCTCAGCGGCCATCACGTCTATCTTGGGGCGTTTCAGGGTACTCATTCGGGCGCCGACCTGGCGATTGAAATTCGCCATCTCGAAAACATCGAAGTCGGCAATCGTGAAGCGGCCGATGCCGAGGCGCGCCAGCGTCAGCAGGTGAACGCCGCCAACGCCGCCAAGCCCACCAATCGCCACTCTGCAGTTGCGCAGTTTCTCCTGTTCGGCTTCGGTAACCCAGCCGATATTTCTCGAAAAGGCGTCATGATAGTCAAACATGTCCATGTTCTCCTTTCGTCGCTTCAGTGAGATGTTGGACCCAAACGCTTACTCTAATGGCCGCCCGTCCGCTACTGGGCTGCGAGCTCAAGCCGGTAGCGCTGCCAGTTGGCGACATAGTGGTCGGCACTATGCGCGAGGCGCTCGACCTCGGCGTCACTGAGTTGTCGGATCACCTTGCCCGGTGAGCCAATGATCAGCGAGTAGTCGGGAAAGACCTTGCCTTCGGGAATCAGGGTGTTGGCCCCGACGATGCAGCCCTTGCCGATCACCGCATGGTTGAGCAGCACCGAACCGATGCCGATCAGTGAGCCGTCGCCGATCCTGCAGCCGTGCAGCATGACCAGGTGGCCGACGGTAACGTTGCGGCCAACGATGAGTGGCACACCTTCGTCGGTGTGCAGCACCGAGTTGTCTTGAATGTTGCTGTTTTCGCCGATGCTGATCGGGTCGTTGTCGCCGCGTAGTGTGGCGTTCCACCAGATCGAGGCATTCTTTGCCAAGCGGACGTCACCGATGACGATCGCCGTGGGGGCGACCCAGCTCTGCGGGTCGAGTTGCGGGCGGCGGGCGCCGATTGCGTAAATGGGCATGGCAGGGGTCTCGCGGTCGTTGCGGACTGCAGATTGTAGCCTGTAAGGAGTTGCCAGGACTATTGATGGCGAAGTGCTTCGATCGGGTCGAGCGCGGCGGCCCGACGCGCCGGGTAGAAGCCGAAGAAAATGCCGATCCCCGCCGCAACGCCGAAAGCGATCAGCACCGAGCCACCGGAGATGACGATCACCATATCGGAGATGGCGTTGATCAGCAGCGCGCCGCCGATTCCGAGCAGCAGGCCGATCAGGCAGCCAGCGATGGAGATCATCAGTGCTTCGAGCAGGAATTGGCTGCGGATGTCCTTCTGGCGGGCGCCGATGGCCATGCGAATGCCGATTTCGCGCGTTCGCTCGGTCACCGAAACGAGCATGATATTCATGATCCCGATGCCGCCGACGAGCAGTGATACCGAAGCGATGGCGCCGAGCAGCAGCGACATCACGCGCGTCGTCTCGGCAGCGGAGTCGGCGGCAGCGGTCAGATTGCGAACGTAGAAGTCGTTGTCCTGTCCGTCGCGCAGGCGGTGGCGCTGGCGAAGCAGGGCAATCATGCTGGTTTCCACGCCTGACATGGCTTCGGCGGACACGGCCTGGACCAGCATCACGCGCACCGATCCGGGAAAGGGCGTGCCGAAAACCTTGCGCTGGGCGGTGCTCAGCGGCACGATGACCGTGTCGTCCTGATCGCGTCCGTCGAGGTTCTGGCCCTTCTTGGCGAGAACGCCGATGACCAGGAAGGGGCTCTGCTGAATACGGATGGTCTTGCCGACGGGGTCGTCGCTGCCAAAAAGGTTGGCGGCGGTGGTCTGGCCGATCAGCGCGACGCGGGTCGCCGAGCGCAGGTCGGAGTCACCGAAAAGATAACCGTTGGTCACCGCCCACGCACGTGCGTCAAAATACGCGGGTGTCGTGCCGACCACCGTCGCACTCCAGTTGTTCGCGCCATGCACCAGTTGTTGTCGCCCCTGGTGGACCGGTGCCACGTGGCTGACGCCGTCGAGTTGGGCTATCGCCTCGGCGTCGGCAACGTTCAGCGATGGGCCGCCGCCACCGCCGCTGCGTAGACCGCCGGAGCTGGTCGATCCCGAGATCACGATGTACAGATTGCTGCCCATGGTGCTGATGGTCTGTGCCACGGCGTACTGCGCACCCTGGCCGATGGCCATCATCAGGACCACCGAGCCGACGCCAATGACCATGCCGAGCATGGTCAAGGCGGTGCGCATGCGGTTGGCACCCATCGCCTGCCAGGCTTCACCGAGCATGGCTTTCAGCATTCGCCGAGCGCTCTTGCCGGGCTGGCGACATCGCTGACGATGAGCCCGTCGAGGAAACGCACCTGCCGCCGTGCATAGGCGGCGATGTCGGCCTCGTGGGTGACCAGGACGATAGTGATCCCGGCGCGGTTGAGCTCCGAAAACAGGTCCATGATTTCCTCGCTGGTATGGCTGTCGAGGTTGCCGGTTGGTTCGTCCGCGAGAATCAGTGCCGGCGAATTGACCACCGCGCGGGCGATTGCCACGCGCTGCTGCTGGCCGCCGGAGATGCGACTGGGCAGCGAGTCGAAGTAGCCGGCGAGCCCGACGCGGTCGAGTGCCTGCTGCGCTCGCAGGCGTCGCTGCGCGCGCTCGACGCCTGCGTAGACCAGCGGCAGGGCGACGTTGTCGGTCAGCGTCATCCGCTGCAGCAAATTGAAACCCTGGAAGACGAAGCCGATGCTGCGGTTGCGCAGCGCTGCCAGTTCGTCGTGGCCGAGATGGGCGACATTGCGGCCGAGTAGAAAATAATCGCCGCTGGTCGGTGTGTCGAGGCAGCCGAGCACGTTCATGAGGGTCGACTTGCCGGATCCGGACTGACCCATGATGGCCACGAACTCGCCGGCTTCGATGCTCAGATCGATGCCCCCGAGCGCCGCGAAGGGTCCGGCAGCCGTGGCGTAGGACTTGCCGAGTGCGGCGACCCGAATCAGTGGCGGCGGCATCAGAACAAGCGCAGGCCGACGCTGCTCGGCTTGCCGCCCGAATTGAGCGCGTTCTCGCCGATGACCACCCGCTCGTCGACCTTCAGCTCGCCAGCGAGGACTTCACTGTTGCGGTTGTCGGTAATGCCGAGTTGCAGACGTACGGCTTTCAGCTGGCCTCGATCGACGATGTGTACGGTGCCGCTGCTGCCGCCGCGGTTGGCTTCGCGCGTGCGGCCCTTGCCGGTGCCCTTGCTGGCCTCTGCGGGGCGCTCCGCGGACTCCGCAGACTCCGCCGATTCCGCGGGGAGCGACTTGTTGGCGTCCTCCGGAGGCTTGAAGCGCAGCGCCGCGTTGGGGACCAGGAGAGCGTCGTCGCGCTGGGCGACGGCGATGCTGACGTAGGCGGTCATTCCGGGCAGAAGAATGTGTTCGGGGTTGGAGAGCGAAACGCGGACGTTGTAGGTGACGACGTTCTGCTGCGTGGTCGGATTGAGGCGAATCTGCTGCACGCGGCCCTCGAAACTACGCTCCGGGAAGGCATCGACGGTAAAGCGCACGGCTTGTCCTTCACGGATCTTGCCGATGTCGGCTTCCGCGAAGCTCGAATCGATGCGCATTTCGGACAGATCCTGGGCAATCTTGATCAGCGTCGGTGTCTGCAGACTGGCGGCGACCGTCTGGCCCAGGTCGATGACGCGGTCGACGACGACGCCTGAGACCGGCGAGCGAATCGTGGTGTAGCGGAGATTGACCTGATCCTTGTCGGCCGCTGCCCTGGCCTGCGCCAACTGCGCCTCGGACGAGCGGCGCGTCTGGATCGACTGCTCGAATTCCTGGCGGGAAACGTACTCCTGCGCGAACAGGGCGCGCATGCGTGCTTCGTTGGCGCGTGCCAGATCGAGTGCTGCCGAGACGTTACGCACGTTGGCCGCCGATTGCCGAGCCTGGGCGGCGAGCAAGGAGTCGTCTAGTTCGAGCAAGGCCTGTCCCTTTTCGACCTTGTCGTTGAAATCGACATATAGCCGGGTCACCGTTCCCGAGACCTGCGTGCCGACGTTCACCAGCACTACCGGGTTGAGAGTGCCGTTGGCCGATACGGTCTGGGTGATCTCGCCACGCTCGATGGGCTGCAGCTTGTAGCGCTGCTCCGGCGACAGGGTGGCGTTCTTGTGCTGCCAGTACATGCCGCCAGTGGCGAGGGTGACGGCGAATAGGCCAAGAAGCGATTTTGTGAGTGAGATTTTCATGGTTTACGGGCATTTGGTTCTGCGCTGACCGAGAGCAGCAGGCTGCTGTCGAGGGCGCCGATCGATCTGGCCAGTGCGGCGCGCGAGACCTGCCAGTCGAGCATCGCCTGGATGCGCTGCAGGCGCGCCGCGGCGAGTGCGCTCTGCGCGTTGAGGACGTCGAGGATATTGCCGACGCCGGCTTTGTAGCGCCCCAGGGCAACGCGTTCGGACTGCTCGGCACTGCTCAGCAGGTCGGCGCTGCTGCGGATGGTCTGGGTGGCGGTGCTCAGGCTCTGATAGTTTTCCCAAACCTCCAGCGCCACCTGCTGGCGAGTGTTTTCGAGGCGCGCAGCCTGAACTTCGCTGCGCGCCTCTGCGGCGCGTATCTGGTAGGTGGTGTTGAAGCCGGAAAAAATCGGTAGTTGGACGCTCAGGCCGATCGAATTGCCCTGGCCCGAAAGACCGTCGAGGTGTTCCCATTGCGGGCCGCCACTCAGTGAGATCGTCGGCCGACCGGCGGCGCGCGCGTAGTCGATGCCCGCTTCAGCCGCTTTCAGTTCCGCTGCGGCGGCCTGCATCTCGGGTCGTCGTCGGCGCGCTTCGCTAATCAGCGCCGCGACGTCGCGGTCGAAACCGCTGTCGGGCAGGGTCTTTGGGATGTCGTCGAGACGCAGCGGATGGTTGGCGTCCAGGCCCATCACCTTGGCCAGTCTGCCGAGCGCATTGCGTAGCACGCCCTCGCTCCTGATTCGGTTGAGCGTCGCTTGCGACCAGGCGGTCTGTGCCTGCAGGCGGTCGGCCGGCGTGCCGCTGCCAACGCGGTAGCGCACTTCGGCGGCGGTCAGGCTTTCGCGACTGGCTTTTTCCGACTCCAGCGCAGCCGTGACTGCAGCCCGCGCCGCCTGGGTGTTGAAATAGGACTGCAGGGCGCTGAGAAAAACACTCTGCACGGTGGCGTCGAGCGTTGCCGACGCGGCGCTGAGCAGCTGCCGGGCGACTTCGAGATTGGCCGAGCGGGCACCGAAATCGACCAGCAGCCAGGACAGGGTCAGCGACGCATTGCGTGGGGTGGCGCTGCGCGACTTGCCGTGCAGGCGATTGACCGCCAGTTGGCCGTCGATCGCCGGCAGGAACTGGGCCTGCGCGACGCCGACCTCAGCCGCTTGTAGGCGAGCGATGGCCCATATTTCGCGCGTCGTCGGGTTCTTGCACAGCGCCAGGTCGACGACTTCGAGGACGCCGTAAGGGGGTGTCGCTGGGCAGCGCCTGGCATGGCAGATAGGCCTTCTCTGTGGCAGTGAGATCGAGGGCCGGGCGAGGTGGGGTGATGGCCCTGGTGGCAAAGGGATCACTCGCTTCCAGGGCCGAAAGCGGCTTGGGAAGCGCAGCGAGCAGGAGTGACGAGGGGGGGCGAGGAAGCGAGCCGCGGGCGGTGGCAGCGAAGCCGGTCGGGATGTGGTGATGGCCATTTTTCGCTAGTATAGCCAAGCTCGTCGCGATCGCAGTGGAGCGATGCGCTCGGCGTCGCTTTTCCGATGGGTAAATGTGGCAGCCGCGCAGGCGGTGACCCGGCGCTGCCGCGACTTACGATAATGAGGCCATTGGTGATGACATTAAAGTGCTCAGGTTTCGGCGCCCGGCGCCGCCGGGCCGCCATCTCCGGCGGCAGCATGTCTGTCGCTGGCCGCGGCCGCGGCAGCCGCTGATGCCCTGGGTGGAGGTACTCAGCCTGCTGGCGATGCTTGCCGGCTGTGCCTTGTGGTTCGACAGCTTCCAGTCGCGTGAGGCTGGCATGCGAGCCGTTCGCGCGGCCTGTGCTGCCGAGGATCTGCTGCTTCTCGACGACACCGTTGCACTCGCTTCCTTGCGCCCGGGACGCGATGATGAGGGTCGCTTGCGACTGCGTCGCGTCTATCGTTTCGAGTTCAGCGATACCGGTAACAATCGTCGCAATGGTCAGGTAACGCTGCTCGGCAGCGAGCTGGTGGCGCTGCACTTGCCGCACTCGGAGCGGTCGCGTCTGCGCTTGGTAGGCACGGCAGACGACGAGCAGAATCGACCGTTTCCCCGCCTGCCGTCTTGAACTACCTGGCACACGCGCTGCTGGCCGGGCCCGACGACGACTACCGGTTCGGTGGCTTGCTCGGCGATTTCGTCAAGGGGCCGCTGTCGCCAGCGCCGCCACAGTTCAGCGCGGCCGTCGTGCAAGGTCTGCTATTGCACCGGCGGACCGACAGTTTCGCGGATGCGCACCGGGCTTTTGCGCGCAGCCGGCAACGGGTCAGCGTCGAGCGTCGTCGCTACAGCGGCATCGTCGTCGATATGTTTTACGATCATTTCCTGGCTGCGCACTGGGCGCGTTTTTCGACGCAGCCGCTGGAATCCTTTTCTGCCGCCGTCTATGCGCTGCTCTCCCGGCGACGGCTCCCCGATCGTCTGGCCGGGATTCTGCCCAGAATGCGCCAGGAGGATTGGCTGGCCAGTTATCGTGAGCCGGCGGCGGTGGGCCGGGCGCTCGACCAGATCGCCGTGCACCGGCTCAAACGCAGCAACACGCTGAGCGGCGCGGGTGGCGAGCTTATGCAGCGCTACGCCCAGTTTGAAAGCGACTTCCTCGAGTTCTTTCCGGCAGCCGTGGCCTTCGCCGAGCACTTCCGCAGACAGCGCGCGTAGACAAACGCTAAAACGCTCAAACACCGCCGAGCTATCCGGTCAGCGGCCCGCCTTTGCCGGCGATCAGCTTTAGCGCGAGGCGCGTCGGCGCTCGTTGTCGGTCAGCAGGCGCTTGCGGATGCGAATGTTCTTGGGGGTGATTTCGACCAGTTCGTCGTCGGCGATGAACTCGACGGCCGACTCCAGGCTCAGCGCCACCGGTGGCACCAGGCGCACCGCTTCGTCGGTGCCCGAGGCGCGGACGTTGGTCAATTGCTTGCCCTTGATTGGATTGACCACCAGGTCGTTTTCGCGGCTGTGGATACCGATCACCATGCCCTCATAGAGCTTGTCGCCAGGGCTGCTGAACATCCGCCCGCGATCCTGTAGCTTCCACAGCGAGTAGGCGACGGCTTCACCACGCTCGGCCGAGATCAGGACGCCGTTGCGGCGGCCCGGAATGTCGCCCTTGACCGGTGCGTACTCGTCGAAAACGTGGCTGATCAGCCCGGTGCCACGCGTCAGGTTGAGGAACTCGCCCTGGAAACCGATCAGGCCGCGCGCCGGGATGCGATATTCGAGACGGACGCGGCCGCGTCCGTCCGAAGACATGTCCTGCAGATCGCCGCGCCGATAGCCGAGCGCTTCCATGACCCCGCCCTGATGCGCCTCCTCGACGTCGAGAGTGAGCATTTCATAGGCTCGCACGCCTCGCCGTCGATCTCCTTGACGATCACCCGCGGCGCCCGACGGCCAGTTCGTAACCCTCTCGGCGCATGGTCTCGAGCAGGATCGTCAGATGCAATTCGCCGCGACCGGAAACCAGAAAGCTGTCCGTGTCGGTCGTCTCCTCGACCCGCAGCGCCATATTGGTGAGCAGCTCTTTGCGCAGGCGCTCGCCGATTTGCCGGCTGGTGACGAACTTGCCTTCAGTACCTGCGTAGGGCGAGTTGTTGACCATGAAAGTCATGTTCAGTGTCGGCTCGTCGATGCGCAGCATCGGCAGTGCTTCGGGTTGCTCGGTGGAGGTGATGGTGCAACCGATCGAGAGGTCATCCATGCCGGTTACCAGCACGATGTCGCCGGCAACAGCCTCGTCCATCGGTACTCGCTCCAGGCCCTGGAAACCGAACACATGATTGACTTTCGCCGTCTTTGGTGCGCCGTGCTCGAAATTTCCGTCGGCATCTGCCTGGCCGTACATGATGGTGACTTGCTGGGCCGGCTTCAGGCGGCCACGCTGCAGGCGGCCAATGCCAATGCGCCCAACGTAACTTGAGTAATCGAGCGCTGAAATCTGCAGTTGCAAGGGCCCATCGATCTCGTCGGCGTGCGGTGGCGGAACGTGCTTGAGAATGGTCTCGAACATCGGCCGCATGTCCGGCGAGGGTTGTGCCAGATCCAGCGTCGCATAGCCGTTGATCGCGGAAGCATAGATCACCGGAAAGTCGAGCTGCTCGTCGCTGGCGCCGAGTTTGTCGAAGAGGTCAAAAGTGTGATCGACCACCCAGTCCGGCCGCGCGCCGTCGCGGTCGATCTTGTTGACCACCACGATTGGTTTCAGACCGAGGGCGAGCGCTTTCTTGGTCACAAAGCGCGTTTGTGGCATCGGACCCTCGACGGCGTCGACCAGCAGCAGGACACCATCGACCATCGACAGCACCCGTTCGACTTCACCACCGAAGTCGGCGTGTCCCGGCGTATCGACGATGTTGATGTGCACGTCGCCGTAGTCCACCGCCAGGTTCTTGGCCAGAATGGTGATCCCCCGTTCCTTCTCGAGATCGTTCGAGTCCATCATCCGCTCGGTGATGTGCTGGTGCGCGGAGAAGGAGCCCGCCTGAACCAGCAGCTTGTCGACCAGCGTGGTCTTGCCGTGGTCGACGTGGGCAATGATGGCAATGTTACGGATGGCACGGGACATAAGGGGTCAAGCCTCTCAACAGGGGCGGTTATTCTATCACAGGCGGGCAAACCGTGCTGCGCTGCAAAATACCGCTCGCCTAGGTGGCCTGGTTGCGCATGAAGTCGGCCGTTTTGAAGAAGGAAAGCAGCAGCTTCTGGCGAAGTGCTTCCTCGATTCCCACCGCTTCCATGGCCAGCAGCATGCACGCCACCCACTGATCACGCTCGGCCTCGCCGATCGCAAAAGGCAGGTGACGTCGGCGCAACATCGGCTGGCCAATGTTCTGCACGTAGAGGTCGGGTCCGCCCAGCCAGCCGGAAAGAAACATGAACAACTTGTCACGCGAGGACTGCAGGTTGGCAGGGTGCAGCGCGCGAATCGTTGCGAACTGGGGGACCGTTGCCATCAGTTCGTAGAAGCGTTCGCAGAGGCTGGCAACGGTGGCTTCGCCGCCGATAAGGAGGTAGGGCGTCTGTTCCTGCATGGTGCTCACTCAAGGTCGATGATGTGCTGCAACGCGGGTGTGCTGGTCGCTGTGCCGAATATTGCGAGTGGTCCGCGCTTGGCTGCCTTCGGTCGGTCGCCCGCGGCTCGCTGAATTGTGTTTGTTGCAACGCAACAAAAAGGCTTGACAATCACTGCCCGAAGGCTAGAATGGGTCATCCGCTGCAGTGCAGCAAACAGCTTCAGGCGGCAGCCGCCTGGGCGGTGTTTTGGTTTCGCAATTTCAAGGAGAGTACCGTGTACAACGTAGCTGAGCAATTCACCAGCAAGAGCCAGGTCGGCCTGGAAGCGTGGAAGTCGGTGGTCAATGCGTCGCTCGACGGAATGGGCAAACTGGCTGCGCTGAATCTTCATACGGCACGTGCCGTCGCCAAACAGGGGGCCGAGAATTTCAAGGCCTTGTCCGAAGTTCGCGATATGGACGGCCTCAAGGCGCTGCAACAACCCATGGCGGTTGCTGCCGTCTCGCAGTCGGTCGCCTTTTCGCGTCGTGCTTACCATATTTCCAACGAGACTTCGTCAGCCGTCGTCCAGGTCTTGGGTGGCCAGTTGTCGCAGGCCGGCAGGGGTGCAGTCGGATTCCTTCAGGAAGCCAAGAAGAACACCCCTCCGGGTGTGGACTTTGCGGTGTCGTCGGGCAAAGCTATGCTGTCGACGGTCAACTCGATGCTTGCCAACCTGGCCCAGATCGCCAAGCCGGCGACCGAAGTCAGTGCCGAACCGGCAGTGAAAATGATTGCCAAGACTGCCTGACCAGACCGACCAGTCGCCACTGCTTTCTGGCGGCTGTCTTCGTTCAAGCCCGGTGTTACAGCACTGGGCTTTTTTGCGCTTGGCACAGTGGGCGTTTCCGCGTTGCTTTTATGCCTGCGCATAGCTGCGGTGATTCGCCCTGCGCAGGCGTCAGAACCGGCTTGTGCCCGGGCGCGATTTGCCAGAATGGCATCTGCGGCGCACACTGACACATTTTGCCGACTGGCAAAGGCATTTATTGGGAGTTCAGATGACCGATTCGATCCTTGCTTTCCTCAGAGCCAACGGCGAGCAGCTCGATGTCGACATGGCAGCGTCGCTCGATATTCCGATCGCCGAACTACGCGACGAGGTCGCGCGGCTCGCTTCATCGGGGGACCTGATCTGTTGCCGGGTGACCCGTTTCATCGACGGCCGGAAGATTGAGGGTACCAGCTGCCGGCTGTCGTGCGATCCGCCGACGCCGGCGCGTGGGCGCAAGCCGGGTGTAAAAAAGGCCGACGACAATAGCGAGACCAATAATTACTGAGTTCGCTGCTCTGCGCGCCAAGGGACGGCGTTGCTCGAAAAGACCCGCGTGGGGGCGACCCCGGCCCCGCCGGCACAGGCCTACCTGAGCAGATTCAGGTTGAAGTGGGATTTGGCGAACTCCTGGAATTTCTCGACCCCCTTCAGCGCCAGTTGCAGGCGGCCGAGCTCCATCATGTTGAGACGTTTGAGGGGAATGTAGTTGTCCGGTTTGCGCCCTTCACGTACTGCTTCGACCTGACCGCGCAGCCGCATCAGAACCAGAAAGTCGAAGGTTTCGGCAATGTTTTCGGCCATCGTCGGATTGAGCACCTTCTCCTTGACCAGCGCTTCAAGGCGCTGGTGCGTGCTCCCTTCGAGCTTGCCGGCGAGAATGGCCAGCGCTTTCACGCCCTCGGAAATGGCAAAGATGCCGGCTTTCTTGATCTCCAGCATTCCGGAATGCTCGCCGCCGCTTTCGCCCTTGATTTTTCCAAACCAACCCAGCGGGGGGGCAAAACGCAAGGTGCTCTCGACCATTCGCATCAGGAACAATTTGTCGCGCTGCACATGCTCGTAGAGTTGCGCCTTGAGTTCCTGTTCAAACGAACGATCGCCGTAGATCGTGCGGATGTCGACAAAGGTGCCGCAACTGAGAACGTGTTTCGGCGTCGGCGTGCGTAGCCAGCGGTCGAGTTGCTCCTTCCACTTGCCGATGCTGCGCCGCCACTCCTTGTTCTTGGCCATGATTCCGCCCGGGCAGGGCGGGATGCCAATGGCGATCAGCGACGCGACCAGCTCTTCGGAGAAGGCCTCGATGCGGGCGATTTCTTCGGGCCCCAGTTCGTCGCCGTAGACGATGGCATTGTCCTGGTCGGTGAGCAGCGTCTGCTCGCCGCGTCCCTCGCTACCAAGGACCACAAAGGCAAAGCGCGCAGGCAAGTCGGAAAAATGATCGGCGCGCATCAGCGCGATCAGCCGCAAGAGGATCTGGTCGTTGAGGTGGGCGATCAGTCGCACCATGTCGCGAGTGCTGGTGCCGCTACCACTGAGGTGCAGGACCAGGCTCTGGATCCTGCCGTACACCACCTTCACTTCCTCAATGTCCTGGGCCACTTCGATGTCCAGAACCAGTTGATGCGGCGAGTGCGATTGCAGGCGAATGATGTCGCTGTCGGTGATGATTCCGGAGAGTCGGCCCTTGCCATCGACCACTGCCAGGCGATGAATCTTTTGGCGTGACATGCGATACAGGGCTTCGTAGAGCAGGTCATCCTCGCCGATCACTGCCAGCGGGCTGTTCATGATCGCGCTGACGGTGAGCGTCAACGGGTCAACACCCGAGGCGACCACCTTGTTGCGCAGGTCGCGGTCGGTGAAGATGCCGCTCGGTCGTTTCTGATCGCAGACCACGACGCTGGAGATATTCTTCTCGCGCATGATGCCAACCACGTCCACCAGTGCGTCATCCGGTTTGCAGGTGACGACCGTGCGCTGGCAGAAATCCTTCACCGGGCGAAAAAACTGACCTTCCTCAGCCATCGTGTGCTGTTCCTTGTTGTTGGCTTGTTGTTTGCCCCGGCGGTGTGTGAGGTGCGAGAGGGAAGCCAACACCGGACGGGAAAGTACGAGGCGCGATTCTAGCACTGGTGACGGGTGGGAGTTTGTTGCCCGCCTGGCGGAGTCCCCGTTGCCCGCCCTGGCCAGTCCTATCACAGCACGCCCCGCCAGGTGTGGGTCAAAGCGCTGACCTCGGATACTTGCGCCTCGCCGGGCTGCAAGCAGGGTCAGGAACTCAAGTCCGAGGTGGCAAGCTCTACTCCTGGTCATACGCGGACGTTCGCCTCCTTGTGTCGGGAACGCTTTTTCCGACCATCGAGCCTGAAGGTTTCGCCGCTCTTCCAGCGCCAGACGTACGGCGAGCCCGGCGAGAACACAGCCCATAAGCCAGCGCTGCGCGACCAGCCAGAGAGGAGTGCGGGTAAACCACGACGCCATCCAGGCGACGAACGCGGCGCCAATTTGTGGGCGTCCCCAGAGCGCAGGAAACGGCCCGGTGAGCCAAGGCCGTGCTCCCCCTCGCGGGCTGATCGTCGCACACACTTAACTCCGTGGCAGCGGAGCCGTAGCGTATGGTCATGCGGAATTGCGGGCAGGAGTTCTCCCTCGACATCCTGGAGCGAATGCCAGAGCGAGAGTGAATCCGGGAGGTGGTTGTGTCGGTGCCGGACATATCCCCCCGCGCGTTGTCGCGTCGGGTGTGCGCGTGGCTCGATTGGCGGAGCGCGACCGGTGCAAGGAGCTGCCCATCGAGCCGAGCATGAAGTGGCTGAGCAGCTTCGCCCGGCTCTCCGGGATCCAGGCGCTGTGTGCGAAAACCCAGCTGGTGAGCATCGGCGATCGGGAATCCGACATCTTTGACTTGTGTGAGGGTAAAGGTCGGCGCGAGGGGGGAGGGAAGGGGAAGGGGAAGGGGGTGGATTGCGGTGACGCTGGGCTTAGCGAATACAATGAGCGGCCACACCGAAGAGGAGCTTGCGATGCCGACCACTACCCTGAAAGTCACCGGAATGAAATCCGACGACTGCCTGCGCCTGGTGATGAATGCGATCCAGGATCTGCCATGTATCGGCCACGTCGAGGTCTCGCTGGCAAGCGGCGAGGCGGTCATCGAGCACACGGCAATGGTGAGTGAGAGCGACATCCGCGAGATCATCGAGCAGGCCGGCTATCCGACGGCATAGGCGCGGGGCGCTGCGCGCCCCGCAGAACGTCGCTGCGCGATGTTCCAGAGGGTCAGCGAAACAGAGTTGACAGAGATCAGAGCTGCGGTGCTCAGCGCTTCGGGATGGGGGAAACACACAACACCCGAAAGCCGAGATCGCCGCCGCGGTAGTCGCGAGCGACGACGTTGCGGGAGGCGCAACGCGCGTGGTGACGATCGCCACCGCACGAGCCGCCGCGAACCACGCGCCGGGCGTCAACAGCCAGTGTCGCATCGCTCGGCGTATCGAACTTGTTGAGACACCAGTCCCAGGTATTGCCGGTAAGGTCCAGCACACCCTGGGCGCTTGCTCCCTGCGGATATAGGCCGACGGCAGTCATCCGGCCCAATTCGCTGTCGACCGTGTTGGCCCGTCCTTCCTGCCACTCGCCCCAGGGAAACTCGCTGCGCGGGTCGCCGCCGGTCGCCGCCTGCTGCCACTCCCACTCGGTCGGCAAGCGGACGGGAAAACCAAGCGTCACAGAAAGCCACTGGCAGTAAGCCATTGCTTCGATCCAGGTGACATTCCCCGCCGGCTGGTTGTCGCTGCCGCGCTGAAACGCTGGCAGCCAGCTGTAAACCTTGCGCAGCAGTTCGTCGTAGCCGTCGGCGGCTTCGAGAAAGACGCGCCACTGGGCGATCGTCAGCGGATGACGGGCGATGTGGAAAGGCGCAACCTGGAAGCGCGGCCGACCGCGCCAGCGCTTCCACAGGCCAGTGGCGTCGATGTCCAGTTCGACCTCGCCGCCCGGAATCGCGTGCCAGGCGATCTCCGGCAGGCCGTCGGCACCGACGCCTACGCCGGGGCGCGGGTGGCCGCGGGCGAGCAGCGCCAGGCGGTCGCCGATCTGCGCGCGCAAGGCCTGCGGGGTGGAGGCCTCGTCGAGCAGCGCGAGCATTGCGTCGGCGGCGAGCGGGCCGAGGAAATCGCGCTCGACGTCGTTCAGCTCGAAGCGCGATCCGAGGCGCTGCAGCATCGGCGCGGTTTCGCGAATCACCCGCTCGTCGGGCCAGCGATAACTGTCGCCGTGCGCCCGCCAGGCCAGGGTGGCACGTCCGATTTCGCGTCGCTGGTGCAGATCGGTGCGGTCTTCCTGCAGCCACTGGTGCAGGCGGTGCCAGTTGCGGATCAGCGCTTCGTGGGCGACCTCGACGGTCTCCGTTGCGCTGCCAGGGTCGCGGCCGGTGACCAGCAGACGGGCGGTCGCCAACTCACCGATCAGCGCGCGCGCTACATCGTCGAAGTCGACTAGCGGCGCGCGTCGGCGGGTGTCCTCGCTGCCTTCGCCGAGCTGCACGAGTTGCAGGAAGATGTCGCGGGCCATCGCCGCGCGGCCTGGATGCTCGCTCTCCATGGCGTCGATGACGCTGTCGGCACGTTGCACGATGGCGCCGCGGACGCCGCCGATGGCTTCGAAAGCGGCCTGGCACAGGGTGCCGTCCCGACTGCGGGCGTACAGTTGCGTCAGGCAGAATTCGAGCAGCGGCTGGTCGCCGACATCGGCAAGCCTGGCGGCTAGTTCGCCCGTGGCGATCACCCGTTTGACGCGCTCGTCGGCGGTTGGCTCGCCTTCGATCAGTTCGAGAAGGCAGGCGGCGAGGCTGCGCCAGGGTTCGCGACCGGGCCGCAAGATGCCCACCGCCCAGCCACCGCGAGCGCGCAGCACCGGGATCAGCCCGGCCTGCACCACCGACGACTTGCCGCTGCCCGAAGCGCCGACGACGGCGGCGGCGAGTTCGCTGGTGAACGCGTCGCGGCCGAAGAAGAGCGGCTGGTCTTCTTCGCGGAAAGCGCGCAGGTCGCGGTAGGGGCAGTCGGCGTCGGGCGGGCGCTCGCTGAGCGCGTCGAGCGCGCGAACGAGTGCGCCGTAGTCCGCGTGTTTCTCGTCGCCGGCATCGCGCTGCACGACCTCCAGCAGCAGCACAACGAATGCCGCGAGCCGGCGAAGCCGCGTTCGAGCAGATTACGGACGCAGCGCAGGGTGAACTCTCGCGTCGCACCGCTCTGGTCTATCGAATCGTAAATGTCGCGCAAGCGACTCACGAATCTCCATTCTCTCCTCGCGGGATAAGGGTCGGGGAAGAGGGGAAAACGGTCATGACTTTCATGATCTGGGGTGTCTCGATTGTCATGACCGTTAGCCGAAAACCATTTTCGGCAGGTGGTCGCCGGTGGCGACCGCGCCTGGCGGCGCATTGTCTGCCATCGTTACCGTGGCTGCCCCAAAGTGGCTCGCTGTGCGAGAATGTACGTCGAAGCGCATTCGCACGAGCAACGATCTCCAGCCTGGAAGCCATCGACCCCATGCTTGCCGACTCGCCACCGCCCGCCGCCGCAAGCTACGACTCGGGCTACAAGCTGCTCTTTTCGCACGCCCAGGTCGTCGAAGACCTGTTGCGCGGTTTCGTCGCCGAGGACTGGGTCGCCGAGCTTGACTTCGCGACGCTCGAAAAAGTCGCTGCCAGTTACGTCAGCGACGATTTGCGCGAGCGTGAGGACGACATCGTCTGGCGCCTGCGCCACCGCGGCGACTGGCTCTATGTGTACCTGCTGCTCGAGTTCCAGAGCAGCGTTGATCCGTGGATGGCCTTGCGCATCATGGTCTATACCGGATTGCTGTATCAGGATCTGATCAAGAGCGGCGAGATCGGCAGCCAGCAGAAGCTGCCGGCGGTTTTCCCGCTCGTTCTCTACAACGGGCGCCGTCGCTGGACCGCGGCACGCGAAGTCAGCGAACTGATCGAGCCCTTGCCGGCCAGCCTGAAGCCTTATCACCCGGCGCAACGTTATTTCCTGCTGGAGGAGGCGGCGCTCGGCGATGACGAGCTGACCGACACGGAGAACACGGTCGCCGGTATCATTCGTCTCGAAGCTAGCCGCGCGCCAGCGGACGTGCGGCGAGCGGTCTCACTATTGCAGAAGCGTTTGCGGGGGCCGCAATACGCGAGCCTGCGCCGCGCTTTCGCCGTCTGGATCAACCGCGTAGTCCTTCGCCGGCTGATGCCCGGGCAGGAAATACCCGAAGTCAAGGAATTACAGGAGATTGATACCATGCTCGCAGAAACCGTCGAAGAATGGACCCGGCAGTGGAAAGCGGATGGCCTGCGCGAGGGGCGGCAGCAGGGTCTGCAGCAGGGTCTGCAGGAGGGTCGCCAGGAGGGTCGCCAGGAGGGCATGCAACAGGGCGAGGCAGCCCTGCTGCAAAAACAACTCGCGCGCCGTTTTGGGGTGCTACCGGCCTGGGTGCCGGAACGACTGGCGCAGGCCAGTCCTGCTCAGCTCGAAAGGTGGGGTCTTGAACTGCTCGATGCAGCCAATCTCGACGACGTTTTCGCAGACGGTGCTTGAGAGGCCGAGAAGGTGATCGACTTCACAGTTGGCGTGTCATCGACGGCATCGTCCTCAACGACAACGTCAACAACCTCGATGCCATTCGTCGCGAGAAGGGGACGGTCTTCCCGCGCTTTCCGTCCTATTGCGCTCGCCGGGCAAGCGCTTGCCTGCCGGCTGCGGCCAGCGGCGCGATCTGGACGGCGACGATGCACACCAGGATCAGCACACAGCCGGCGATGCCGTTGGCGTTAAGCCGATCACCCATGAGCAGGAAGCCGAACAGGGCGGCGAAGACGGTTTCGGCGGAGAGGATGATTGCCGCGTCGGCGGGCTGTGCATAGCCTTGCGCGACCACCTGCGTGGTGTAGCCGATGCCCACCGACACCAGGCCGGCGTAGGCAATCGGCAGCGCTGCCTGGACGACTCCGCTCAGGGTAATGCTTTCGCTGAGTAAGGCCCAAAGCAGGCTGATGACACCGCAGACCAAGAATTGCCCGCTGGCGATCAGGAACGGCGCGTGCAGGCGCTCGGCGATGCGTCCGACAAAGATCACATGCAAGGCCCAGAAGATGCTGCTGGCCATCACCCACAGGTCGCCGACGACGGGCTCGAAACCTTGCGCGCCGGAGAGCAGCCAGGTGCCGGCCAGGCAACCAATCGACGTCGGCCACACCGACCAGTGCGCGGGTGTGCGCAGCAGCATCCAGCCGAGCAGCGGTACCAGCGGCACGTAAAGCGCGGTGAGAAAGCCGGCGTTGGTGATTGTGGTGCTGATGATGCCGATCTGCTGAAAGACGGCGCCAAGCATCAGCAGCACGCCCAGGGCGCTGATGCCGAGGGCGTCGGTGGGCCGCGGCTGCGCCTGGCGTAGCGACAACTGGCGCCACTCGCGCCAGGCGAGCGGGGCGATGACGGCGGTACCGAGCAGGAAGCGGGTGCCGGTGAAGGTCAGCGGCCCGACGCCGGCCATGCCTTCGGCCTGGGCGACGAAAGCCGAACCCCAGATCAGGGCGACGGCGAGCAGCAGCAGATTGGCCTGGGCGCGAGTCAAGGTGAAGGTTTCCGGGAAAAGCCGGCAAGTGTAGCCGAATTGGCAGTCTTCGCCGCACTCGTGAAGTGCCTGGCGGACTCGCCAGATCGGCGCCAGGTGGTCGGCCGCCCTTGGCAGATGCTGGCGCGGCGTTTACAGCCCGAGCGTGGTCGCGCTGATCGGGTCGCCGCCTTCGCCGAGGATCTCGTCGAAGCGCTTCCGGTAGGGCTTGCACTCGTGGACATCGTCGGTAATCAGCCGGGATCGGGCATGGTCGCGGTGGAAGCGCAGCAGCGCGTGTTTGTCATCGGCGATCAGCAGGGAGTCATTTCGCGCTTCGAGTTGCGGTGGCGCGTCGATGATCTGCAGGGTCGGCGAATAGACACGTAACAGCTTCATCAATTGCGGGCTGTATTGCCGGACGAACTCGGTCTTCTGAACGACGATCGTCAGTTGACTGCCTTGCTGCCGGGAGCTCAGCAGACGATTCAGGGCGGCAATTCTCGCCGGGTTTTCAAGCTTGAGGGGTGACAGGTCTTCGTCGAAGATCAGCAAGCTCTTCGCTGACAGGTCCAGAATTTCCTGTACCGCGCTGTCGTGTTCGGTCCAGGTGGTGAGCAGGCGACTGGTCATCAGGAGTCCTCCGCGTGCCTTGGGCGATTTCTGTCCAAGGGCAACCCATCTTGCTTGTCTTTTCCGGCAAGCGCCTAACGGCGAATCTTTCAGGTCATTCGCCGGCGAAGATAGCAGGCTTGCCGCCGCCCAGGCAAGCCATCGTCGATTGTCGTCGGCGGCACCGGGCGGTGATCGTCGACTTTGCTGAGCTTGTGCATCGGGTAAGCGCATCCAGCTGGCTGCAAGCGAGTGGCTTTCCTTGTCGTGGTCTTCCGATGAGTCATTGCCGTTGCGGTAGAATCGCCCGTTATTTTGCGGATAGAGAGCATGCCCACCGGAATTATTGACTCGCTGGACCACGAGGGGCGCGGGCTGATCGTGGTCGACGGCACGACGGTTTTCATCGAAGGCGCCTTGCCGGGCGAGCGCGTCGAATACGTCGTCCATCGCCGCAAACCGACTTACGAACAGGCGCGGACGCTGCGTATTCTCGATCCGTCGGCGGATCGCGTGACGCCGCGCTGCCCGCATTTCGGCGTCTGTGGCGGTTGCAGCATGCAACATCTCGATGCCAGTGCGCAGGTGGCGGCCAAGCAGCGCTTGCTCGAAGACAATCTGCGCCATCTTGGCGAGATCAGTGCCGAGCAGCTGTACGCGCCGATTCATGGTCCGACATGGGCTTACCGCTTTCGCGCGCGGCTGTCGGTTCGCTTCGTGGCCAAGAAAGGCGGCGTGCTGGTCGGCTTTCGCGAGCGGAGAGGCAGTTACGTCGCCGATATGCAGCAGTGCGCGGTGCTGCCGCCACATCTTTCGGCGATGCTGTTGCCGCTGCGCGAGTTGATCGGGGCGCTCTCGATCCGCGATCGCCTGCCGCAGATCGAAGTCGCCGTCGGTGAGCGGGTAACGGCTCTCGTTCTGCGCGTGCTGGAAGCGCCGAGTCCGGATGACGAGGCTCTGCTGCGCGACTTTGCCGACCGCTACGGGGTCGTCTTCTATCTGCAGCCGAAGGGGCCGGCAACGGCCTACCGCTTCCATCCGCAGGAGGGGCCACCGCTTTCCTATCTGCTGCCCGACTTCGGCGTCGAGCATTTCTTCTCGCCGACCGAGTTCACGCAGGTCAATCCGGCGATCAATCGCGTCCTGGTGCGGCGAGCAATGAGCCTCCTGGAACCGCGGCCAGGCGAGCGGATCGGCGACATGTTCTGCGGGCTGGGGAACTTCTCGCTGGCCATCGCGCGTTCGGGCGCGCAGGTTCTCGGTGTCGAAGGCAGTCCTGAACTCGTCGTTCGGGCGGCCGAGAATGCCGCTGCGAACGGTCTCGATGGACGCGTTGAGTATCGTATTGCGAATCTCTTCGAAGTGACTACGGAGAGCTTTGCCGCCTTCGGCGGGCTCGACAAGATGCTCATCGACCCGCCGCGCGATGGGGCGCTGGAGCTGGTCAAGTCACTGGCGGCTGACGGCCCGCGGCGCATCGTCTACATTTCGTGCAGTCCACCGAGCCTGGCGCGCGACGCGGCGATTCTGGTCAGCCAGAAGGGCTACCGCTTGCGTGGCGCGGGCGTGGTCAACATGTTTCCCAACACTTCCCACGTCGAGTCGATCGCCCTTTTCGAGCGTCAGCCAAGCGCTTAGGGCGCAAGAACTGCCCGGCGGCGCCCTGCGCGGCATGGTTGTCGTCGTCGTCAGTCGTCATGCCGGCGACTGTACGTGCCTGGCTTAGGGCACTGCCGTCCAGCTGGAGTCGGGATTGAAACGGCTCATGGTGCTGGCTGCGGGCGTGGTGTCATCGCCGAGGTCCTTCTGGTAGACGACGCCATTGTGGTTGACGAGGAAAGTCATCACCCCCGACGCTCCGTATTTGGCGGGGTAGGCGACAACGGCGAAACCGCCGATCATCTTGTCAGCAACGAGGTAGTTGTAGGCGCCGTCCGGGGAGTTCTCGCCCTCGGCGGTCAGCATGCGGTAGAGATAGCCGTGAAAGGGCTTTGGCTCATAACGCTTGGCTTTCGACTGCTTGACGGCATAGCCTTCGTCCGTGGCGTCGGCGATCAGTGGCCCGAGGGGACTCGCCGGCTGGCCTTCCTGCACCGGCCAGAAAAGGCCATCTCGCTTACCTTTGGTCGACACGAAACGGCGTGCGTAGTCGTTGAATCCGTTACCGTCGAGATCGTCGGCGGCGTAGTCGCGCTGCGCATCGACGATCGCCAGCAAGGTCTGGATGGTGTCAAGTTCGTTGCGGCCGATACGCCTGCTGGTGATCTCCTCGCGTCCGGCATCGGCGTCGAAAACCCAGCCGTCGGCCCTGTGCACCAGCGGTGCCGGGAAGGACCAGTCGTCGTCACCGACGACCAGCTGCGCATGGCCATCCGCCTGTTTGCTGATGCCGTGCTTCGCATCGTACGCGGCCAGGAATTTCTTCCAGTCCGCGCGGTCGGCGACGCTGTCGCCGCTGAAAAGCCAGCTTCCCGAGTTCGGGCCGACGACCGCCAGCAGTGCTTTCGCATCCTGCGCGCGGACCGCCGCCGCGAGCGCCATGGCGGCATCGTCAGGCGTTGCAAAAGCACTGATGACTTTTTTCGGCGCCGGCGCAGCCTTGCTGGCTGTCGCGGCGAAGGTCGGGGGGAGCTGTCGCGATCAACAGGGCGGCAGCGAGTGTCTTGAGCGTGTGCTTGAGTTTCATCGTTTTGTTCTCCGCAGAAGTGGGGGTGGGGGGCAGGGCTGCTTAGCGACCACGGCCGCCACCACCGCCGCCACGGTGTCCACCACCACCGCCACCACGATCACCTCCGCCGCCGCGGTTGCTCATCTGTGCGCGGCTGGCGTTGCCGCGCTGGCTGGCTTCGCGTGTCGAGTGTCCGTTGCCGGCGCCCGAGAAACCGCTACCCCTCGCGCTGCTGCTCGCATTGTTGCGCGCGGTACTGCCAGCCATGCGGTTGCTGGTCGTCGACCGTGCTTCGCTACCCTGCATGCGGTTGCTTGCCGATGCCCGCGCTCCGCCGCCGCCCTGCATGCGGTCGCTTGCCGTTGCTCCTCTGCCACCAGCACCGGAACCGACACCGGCGGTCTTGTCGCGTGTCGCTGCCCTAGCGCCACGATCAGCGTTCTGAACGCGATCGTTCAGCTGTTTGCGATCCATGCCCTTGAGCTCCGAGCGCCCGCTTTCGGCGCGACCGCGAAAGTTCTCGCGCGACTTGGCTGCGGCGGCGTTGCTGCCACGGTTGTACTGGCGCGCCACGTTCCTGTCCCCGTAAGCGACACCGCGGCGGTGATTGACGTTGTGATTCCAGTTCTTGTTGCTGATGTTGCTGCGATTGAACGAGTTGTAGCGATTGACGTTCACGTCGACCGAGCCGCGGCCCCAGCCCCAGTTGCAGCCTCCCCAGATTGCGGCGCCAACGAGCAGGCCGGTGGCGAAGACCAGGCCGGGTGGATAGACGTAGGCCGGCGGATAGACAGTGTAAGGCGGTGTCGGATACCACCAGCTGCCGTAGACCACGCTCGGATTGTAAGTGGGTACGTAGATCACGTCCGGCTTTGGCGACTCGACGACATAGATCGTCTGGCTGCCCTGTGTCTCGGTCCTGACCACCTGCTGCGGCGTCGTCTTGAGGTTGCCGGTGGCATCGGCCTTGGCGCGCAGCGACTGCACGGTGTCCATCACTGCCGCCTGCTGGGCGAGGAAAGCGTCGCCAAGTTTCTGCGTCCAGCTGAGGTTGTCGTTCATCTGCTTGAGGACTTCCGGTACCGCCGTCAGCGATTTGACCGCCGGATCCCACTGCTGCTGGGCCATTGCGTCCTCAAGCGCCTTCTCGTTGGTGACCTCGGGGTTGGCCTTCGACCAGCGTGCCGCCTCGACGACTTCGAGCGGGTAGGTCGAAGCCATCAGGATCTGCGCCAGCAGCGCATCCGGATAGAGGGCAATGGGCGCCAGAAGCCGGTCCAGGTCTTCCTGCGAGAAGCTTTGCTGCGCCGCACTGGTCGACGCTGGCTCGGCTAGCGGCGCTGACGGCGCTTGTTGGGCCAGCGTCGGGGAAAGCGCAAATATCAGTGCTGTAAGCAGCGCACAGGATCGGGAGGTTTTTGAGTTCATCAAGGATCCTCGGGTACAAAACAACGATTTACGAGCGAAGCGACAAGGGTTACATACAACTGTGCTTGGGCAGGATGCGCCCGCCAGGCGAGCCACTAGCTCGTCTAGCTTATCCGTTGCGGGGGGGGCTTGCCAAGTCGACCAGTGAAGCTTGCAGGCACGGCCATGAAAGCTGACTCGCCGCGACAAACCTTGCTCCTGGATCGCTTCACGTCGTTCGCCATGACCACCGCCCGTCCTGCCATTGCCGCTGGCCCCCGCGCAGTCGACAGGGCGGCGACGCCAAATGGTCTCACGGAAGTGTTCACGCCAACGGGAGCGATGCGCGCAGAAACAGCAAAGGCCCGCCATATGCGGGCCTTTGCTTGGCTTCCGTCAGCAGGCTCGGGCTTGAGAGCCTTGCGATCCCACTTTCTGTAGAAAGTGTTTCCTCGGCGAACGGTGGCCGGGTGGGCCTGGGTTCTGGCAGCGGGTGGCTGCAGGTGTTCGCGTTGGTCAGATGGCCCTATTAGACCCGAACACGGCGCATCTGAAAAACATTGAATGGAGATAGTCGTATCTCGAATTACGATTGAACGTGTACCATTGCGTCACCATGGAACTCCGCCAGTTGCGATACTTCGTGGCCATTGCCAAGCACGGCAGCTTCTCGAAGGCGGCCGAGCAGGTGTTCGTCGCCCAGTCCGCGCTCAGCCATCAGCTCGCGCAGCTCGAAGCAGAGCTGGGGACGCGCCTGCTCCACCGCTCGCGGCGTGGGGTCGAACTCAGCGAGTCCGGCCGCATCTTCCTCGCTCACGCCACGGCCATCCTCCGGCAGGTGGATGACGCCATCGCCAGCGTTCGCAACAACGCCGACGATCCGAGCGGCAAGGTCGTTTTCGGCGTACCGCACAGTGCCTCGAATGCACTGGCCTTGCCGTTACTGCAGGCCGTCCGCCAGCACTTGCCGAAGGTCGAACTCGAACTGACGGAAGAGCTGACAGGCAACCTCGTCCAGCAACTGCGCAGCGGCCAGATCAACCTGGCCCTGTTGTTCGACGACGGCAGCATCGCCGAGTTTGCCTGCGAGTACCTGCTCGACGAAGCTCTGGCCTTGATTTCGCCCGCCTCGGCAGCGGATCGCCCGCAGGCGGCGGTGAGCTTGCAGCAGGCTCTGCTGCTGCCTTTGATCCTGCCCGCCAATCCACACGGCGTGCGCCCGATCATCGAGGCGGCGGCGCGCGCGCATGGGCTAGCGGGGCCGAACGTCATCGCCGACATCAGCTCGGTCAGCATCCTGCGCACGACTTTGCTCGCCGGCCTCGGTCACACCCTGCTGCCGGTGATGCCCTTGCAGCATGAACTGGCGGCCGGCACGCTGTGTGCCGTTCCCGTCGACAACCCGACGCTCACGCGCCGTCTGGCGCTCTGCGCCTCGAAGCATATCCCGCTCTCTGCTGCCGCCACCGCCGTCGCCCGACTCACCCCAGATCTGACCAAGAACCTCTGCACGACAAACGCCTGGCTGGGCGCGGCACTCATTCCGAAGGCACCCTGAAGGGCTGTTGTAAAAACATGCCGAATGAGTGCAATCGGCCATTTTGCACCGTTTGATGTGAAAGTCGCGAATGCGACTTACGAAACTCCCTTCTCCCCTCGCGGGAGAAGGGTCAGGGGAAGAGGGAAAACGGTCATGGCTTTCATCATCAGGGGTGTCTCGACATGTCATGACCGTTAGCTCTTCAGAAAAACAAGAGCCTCGCGTGCGGTCAGGATGTGCGTCCGCTGATGGCGTGAGAGGGCGAGTAGGTCTCGCTTGTCACCGGTAACCAGAACGTCGACTTGTCCTGCCTGGGCCATCGCCAATAGAAAATTGTCGTAGGGGTCTGGTGAAATGTCTATGGTCGGCAGGTTCTCGACGGTCACTGCCAAGCGGCGGAGATCGTTGACCAATCGGCCTGCCTCTGCAGGGTGAATTCGGAAGCGGATTCCGTCGCGACGCGTGACGCGGCGGATTTCTTCGATTTGCAGCTCTGAGGTAATAAGGGTGAACTGGCCGTCCCGCCATGCCTTATACAGCTGATCGGGTGGCGTACCGCGCGTGATCAGTGCTGCGATAAGTATGTTGGTGTCGAGAATCAAGCGCATTCCAACTACGAATCCTTCACTGGGGTCGGCCACATTTCTTCGCGTACTGTGGCGCAGGCCTCGTCAATCGCTGCTTGCAGGTCGTCAGGGTCGATATCAGCGTTGCGAGCTTTCATGCCTTGAACCGCCTGGTCGAACATTCGCCAGCGCACTGCGTCCTCGATGAACTTGGAAAGGTCGCCCTTGCGCATTCCCTGAGCCCCGAGGAAAGCCCGTAAGGCGAGGTCCGTTTCTCGCGAGAAGGTAACGGTTAGCCGCGTAGTGTCTTCGTTGGCCATTGGCTCTCATCCGTGTATAAGCATCTATCCGCTTAAGAGGATAGCACCCTGTCTGGCTATCGGGAAGCCTCTGCCTCGGTCGCGCCACTCCGAAAGGCTCGCCTGTTGCGTGTAACGGTGGCAAGGGAGGTCGCGCCGAGGACTGCCGCGGATCAATGCTCTATTCACTGCGCAGCGCTCTTGCCTCTGCTGATGCCTTTTGTGGCGGGAACGATGACCGTTACTCGGCCTTGTGCCTGCCTGGCTTCATTGGCTGCCGGCAGGAGCTGCATCAGCGCTTCACGTCGAGCCGCCTTGTCGAGCGCTGCCAGCTCGGCGACGCGTTGGTAGAACTGCGGCAGATCGTAATCCTGCTGCGCGAGCAGGACCTCGAAGGCCGGCACCAACTCGTTGTAGAGGGCGAGCGATACCAGTTTGGCGTTGTTCAGGTCGTCGGCAAAGAACCGGTCATAGCCGGCGTAGCCGCCCCAGCTGGTCTTCAGTTCGGCGTAGTCGCGCCGCAGGTCGTCGAACAGCGCCGCCTTGGCCGCGCGCTGCTCGACGGTCGGGCGAGTGCTGTCAGCACCGTCAGCCTCATAGAGCACGCGAAACTTTTCGCGATACGCCCGCATCAACGCCGCCAAGGCCGCCTTGCGTGCCCGCTGCGTCTCGAAGACAGCGCGCTGCTCGGGGGCTGCGTTTGCCGCCAGCCAGCGGCGCATGCCTTCGTTTTCCACGGCGGTGGCGAAGGATTCGTTGAACAGTGAATCGTCCTTTACGAAGAGCTGCTGGTGGGCCAGTTCGTGAAAGACGATGCGTGCCACTTCCGGCGTGCCGAAGCGCAGGAAAGTGTTCAGCAGCGGGTCGTCGAAATAGCCGAGCGTGGAGTAGGCCGGGACGCCGGCGACATAGGTGTCGTAACCCTGCTCGCGCAGCTCGGCGGCGAGCTCTTCCGCTGCGTGCTGCTCGTAGTAGCCGCGGTAACTGACGCAGCCGACCATCCACAGGCACCAGGTCTTGGCCTGCAGCGACAGTTCGGGTGCGGCGAAGACGTTCCATACCACGTAGGGGCGACCGAGGTCGGCGTAGTTGCGATAGCTGCCGTTCTCGGGCAGTGCCAGTTCGCGGCTGGCGAAGTCGCGTATCTCTTGCGCCTCCTGCAAGCGGCTTTTCAGGCGCGGATCGTCGGCCGGGTCGTGCAACAGCGCGTCGATCGGTGTCGTGGCACGCATCACGGCCAGGTGTCCGCCGACCGCCTGCGCGTAGTAGCCGGCGTTGCCGCAGCCAAGCAGCAAGGCGGCCAGCAATGGCAGCAAGACCGTGTTTCCAAGCCGTCGGTCAATCATGCCGAAAGCGACCCGTCTCCAGAAAAGAAACGATCTGTGCCGCACAGGCACGTGAGGCGAGCATTTCCGAGTGTGCGACCGGCAGGGTGATGAAGTCGGCGGCACCGGGCAGGCGCGTTTCCGCCACGCTGACGACGCCATCATTGGGCTGTGGCAGGCTGGGCACGATGCGCCCCAGGCCGACGCTGCGCGTGCCGGCAAGCACGCCGATCGGGATCGATGACTGCGGCAAGACGCTGGTCGCCGTTGGCCGCGACAACCATTCCATGATCGAGCGGCCAAGCAGTGTTGGCATTCCGGCCATCCTGGCCAGCCGGCGCGCGCAGTGACTGTCGAGGCTGGGTGTGCCGAGAAAGACCGCCCGGCGCAGGCGTGGGTCGGGTGCTTGCGCGAGGAGGTCGAGGATGATCAGGCCACCCATGCTGTGGCCGACGAGGTGGATCTCGCTGGCGGTCGTTGCCGCGACAAAGGTCTTTAGCGCCTGCGCGTTCTGCGTCAGCGTCGCGCGCACGCTGGGGTAGCCGAAACGTCGCGTGCGGTAAGCGTGGCGCTTGAGCCAATGGCTGTGCAGAGCGAAAACGGCGGCCGGCGTCCACAGGCCGTGCACCAGGATGACCGTGGCCTGCTTGTGCTGATCTCGATTCGGCGTGCTGTGCTCCAATCCGGGCTCCTGTGGGGCGTTGTTGTTCGCCAATTCTAAGGCTTCGGCAAGGGGGCGTCCTTGAGCAGCGAGCTTCGGGCAGGACGCGGACGCGAATCCGCAGGCAAGAATCAGGCTTCAGGCATCTGGAAGCGCAGGCCAGGAGCGCGTATCCTGCACGCCACACATTTCCTGGCGCCAAGACGCGCTCATCCGCCATGAACAACAGCTTCCCTGGACGTATCGACCCCGTTTTCTCCACCCTCGAGCCGGCCGCCGTCTGGGCGCATTTTTCCGCGCTGTGCCGTATTCCGCGCCAGTCGAAAGCGGAAGGGGGCTTGCGCGACGAGATTCAGAACTGGGCGCTGGCCAGGGGGCTGTCGGCGACGGTCGATGCGGCCGGCAACCTCCTGCTCCGCAAAGCGGCCAGCCGCGGCATGGAAGAGGCGCCGGGCGTCGTTCTGCAGGCGCACCTGGATATGGTCTGCGAGAAGAATACCGGCAGCGCGCACGATTTCTCCCGCGATCCGATTCAACCGCTGTGCCGCGATGGCTGGCTGCTGGCCGAGGAGACGACGCTGGGAGCCGACAACGGCATTGGCGTGGCCCTGATCCTGGCCGCCTTCGCGGATGACTCGCTGACGCATGGGCCGCTCGAAGCGCTGCTGACCGTCGACGAGGAAGCTGGCATGGGTGGCGCGCACGGTCTGCAGGGCGGCTTGCTGCAGGGTCGGCTGCTGCTCAACCTGGATACCGAGGAGTGGGGCGAGTTCTATCTCGGCTGCGCCGGCGGGTTGGACGTCAATGTGCACCGCGATGGTCGCGCGGAAGCTCTGCCAGCCGGTTTCACGGCTTGGCGCATCGATTTGCGCGGCCTGCGCGGTGGACATTCGGGTATCGATATCGACGCCGAGCGCGGCAACGCCATCAAACTGCTGGTGCGCGTGCTGCGTGATCTGGAGAGCCGCTTTCCGCTTCGCCTGGCGGAACTGAATGGGGGGTCGGCCCGCAATGCCCTGCCCAGGGAAGCCTCGGCGACGCTGGCCGTGCCGGTCCGCGATGGCGATGCCCTGGCAGCCAGCCTAGTGGCGTGGCAGTCCTTGCTGCGCGAGGAATTGCGGGGCGTCGACGAGGCGCTGGAAATTGACTTCACCGCGGCCTCGGTTGAGGAAGTGATGTCTCCAGGCGATCAATTCATCTGGCTGGCGTCGCTCGCTGCCGCGCCGCACGGAGTGCGCCGCCGCAGTTTGAGCGTCGAGGGCGTGGTCGAGACCTCGAACAATCTCGGCATGGTGGCCATCACGCCGAGCCGCGGCGGCTGCAATTTCATGGTCCGCTCGCTGATCGAGAGCGGCAGCAGCGCCCTCGCTGACGAGATCGTGGCGCTTTTCGCCCTGTCGGGAACGGCCGCCGAAAAAGCCGGCCACTATCCGGGCTGGACGCCAAATCCGGCTTCGCCCCTGCTCGCGTTGTGCCAGTCGGTCTACTGGCGGCAATTCGGCGCTGAATCGACGGTGCAGGTGATTCACGCCGGTCTCGAGTGTGGTCTCATCGCCGCTCGCTACCCGGGTCTGGACATGGTTTCCTTCGGGCCGACCATCCGCGGCGCGCACGCGCCGGGTGAGCGTGTCGAGATCGAATCGGTCGGACGCGCCTGGCAACTCCTGACGGCGATTCTGGCGGCTGTCGGCGCCGGCGCCGCGAGCGATGCGAGCGATGCGAGCGATGACTTGCTGCGCGTCCGCGTCGCCGAGTCGATGGCTTGACAACGCGACGACGCGACGACGCGACGAGTCAATGCGCTGAGCGGCAAGTGAATCCCGACGACCTGCAACTGCTGCTCACCTGGAGCATGCCCTACGGCAAGTACAAGGGCCGTTTGATCGCCGACCTGCCGGGCAATTACCTGAACTGGTTCGCCCGCGAAGGATTCCCACCGGGCAAGCTCGGCCAGCTCCTGGCGCTGATGCACGAGCTCGACCACAACGGCCTCTCCGGATTGCTTGACCCCTTGCGCCAGCGCTGAGGCGACGGGGCCGGGCAGGGCAGCGCCTACGCGGCTGGCGTCGAGAGAAAAGGTCTGGGGCCAGGCGAGCAGGTGGCCGAGTGCTCAATCGCCGTAAGTGCTGATCTGCTGTGAGAAGCAAAAACGACGTTTCGCGACGCGGATTTTCATGCCACGATTATGCGCATGACTGCCTCATCCCCCCTTGGCGACACCCGCGCTGCCTGGTTCTTGGCAGGAGTGGAGTTTTTCTTTGCGCTGAGTTGGGTGGTCTATGTCATTTTTCTTCCCGAATTGCTGGCGCGCGGCGGTATCGACAAGCGCTATCTGCCGTGGATCATTGCCGCTGACCAGTTGATCTTTGCGCTGGCCGACTGGTGGATGGGGGTGGCCGTCGATCGGGCGCGTGCGGCGCTGCGCAGGATCGGGCCGCTGCTGGTGCTGCTGTCGGCGATTTCGGCGCTGGCGATGCTGCTGATGCCCTGGCTGGCCGCAACGCCGATCTTCTTCCTGTTGGCCATCAGCGTCTGGGTGGCGACCTCGTCGGCCCTGCGGGCGCCGCCGTACGTGCTGCTTTCGCGCTACGCGGGGCGGGCGACGCTGCCGCGCCTGGCGGGCATCCAGTTGCTTGGGCTGGCGCTGGCGTCGGCACTGGCACCTTACCTGGCGATCGTTCTCAAGGGGGTGGATCCGGCGCTGCCGTTCCTGCTCAGCGCCCTGGCAGTGGCTGCTTCCGCGCTGGCTCTGGTCTATGTCGAGCGGCGCTTGCCGGCGGCAGCGCCGACGCTGGCCGCGGCAGAGGCCTTACAGACAGCGGCCGGTGGGGCAAAGGCCTCGTGGGCCTTCCTGCTGCTGCTCGCCTTGTTGCTCGCCTTCGGCCAGCAGGTGCACTCGGTGCTCAACTCGGCGGTGCAGTTCAAGCGGCTGGCGGACCCGGCGCTGCTGCCGTGGCTGATGCCGGTCTTCTGGATCGGCTTCAGCTTCGGTCTGCTCGGTGTCGGCCGCCTGGTGCGTGCGCGTGGCCCGCTGCAGGTGCTGCGGGTGGCCTGTCCGCTCGGTGCGCTGGCCCTGGCCGGCACGGCGCTTGCCGTCTCGCTGGCGGCCTTGCTGCTGAGTCAGTTTGTCGCCGGGATCTTCTGGGCCGCCATCCTCTGCGCTTCCATCGGTCTGGCCGCCGAGAGCGGCAATCCCATGCACACCGGCCGCCATACCGGCGCCTTGATGGCGACACTGGCGGTGGCGGCTTTTTCACGCATCGGGCTGGCCGCTTCCGGCGGTGCTGCCGCTGCCGGGGCGCAGGTGCTCGACTGGTTGCCGGTAGCCCTGTGGTGTGTGGTCGCGGTGGTTGTGCGCCGCATGCGCTAACGGTCATGACATGGCGAAACACCCCGGATCATGAAAGTCATGACCGCCCCCCTCTTCCCCCGGCCCTTCTCCCGCAAGGGGCGAAGGGAGTTTCGTGAGTCGCATGCGCGACTTTCACAGTAATGAGAACGTCGCGTAAGTGACTCGCTGCTCACCGCAAGGGCGGCTACGAAGGTCGCTTGGCTTTTGCGATTTTCCCTTGGCTTTGGCCGACCGGTAGCCGAACGCAATACGGTAAAATGCAGGCACACCTTGTGGGAAATACCTTATGACCAGCCCCTTGTCGAGCATGACCGTGACGCCTGTGCCTCTGTCGGGATCGGTGGCGATTGATGCGCTTGCGGCCGGCATCAAGTGGGGGGGCGCCGGGACCGGCGCGACCATCGCCTACAGCTTTCCCTACGCAAACGGCGACGCTGTCTGGGCGAGCGCTTACTCAAGCCAGGACGAACCGGACACTGCGTCTGGTTTCGGGAGTGATCACCAGGCAGCCGCGCGGCAGGCTTTGCAGCAATGGGCGAACGTCGCCGACCTGCGCTTCGTGGAAACCACCGAGACCCAGAGCGACGTCGGAGATATTCGCTTTGCCTATACTCAAACCCCGGCAATTGCAGCGTGGTGGGGCTGGTCCAGCTACCCGAACGCATTCTGGCCCGCGGCTGGCGACATCTGGGTCAACGCGGCACGCGCGGCGGATGACTGGTCGGTCGGGAGCGGCCAGTTTTCGGCCTTGCTGCACGAGATTGGCCACGCTCTGGGACTCAAACATCCCTTTGAAGGCACGCCCGTTCTAGCAACGGCTGAAGACTCCGAACAATACACGCTGATGTCCTACACCGATCATCCGCACGCGCTGTTTCGCGAGGTCGTGGATCACGGCGGCGGCTCGTTTAGCTGGTCGTATTTCCCGATTACGCCGCAAACCCCGATGCTTTACGATATCGCCGCCATCCAGCACCTGTACGGCGCGAATACCAGCTATAACGCCGGCGATGATGTATACACCTTTACCCCTGGCTCGCCGTTCTTGATGACCATCTGGGATGCCGGAGGAACAGACACGGTGTCGGTTGCCAATTTTACCGATGCGTGCAGAATCGATTTGCGGGCAGGTTGCTTTTCGGACATTGCCATCAATTCAGATCCGCTTCCTGCCGGCGCTTCTGGTCCGCCGGCAACCTACGATGGTACGGACAACCTGGCGATCGCTTTTGGCGTGACCATCGAGAAAGCCATCGGCGGAGCCGGCGACGATACCCTGATTGGCAACAGCGCGAACAACACCTTGGACGGCGGCACCGGCAACGACACCATGCTCGGTGGCGACGGCAATGACTACTACTATGTTCGCGATAGCGGCGACATCGTCAGCGAGAGCAACGCCACCGCCAGCACCGGCGGCACGGACCTCGTTTATAGCTACCTCAGCAGCTACACCCTCGGTGCCAACGTCGAGAACGGCCGGATCGTCACCAGCACCGCCGCCAACCTCAGCGGCAACAGCCTCAACAACTTCCTCTACGCCGGCGCCGGCAACAACGTCATCGACGGTGGTGCTGGCAGCGACACCGTCAGCTACTACTACGGCGTCGGCGGCACGACCGGCGTCATCGTCAGCCTTGCCACGACCGCGGCGCAAGCCACCGGCGGCTCGGGCACCGACACCCTGACGGCGATCGAGCACCTGCGCGGCAGCAACCATGCCGACAAGCTCACCGGCAACAGCGGTGCCAACCGCCTCGAAGGCTATGCCGGCAACGACACCCTCGACGGCGGCAGCGGTAACGACACCATGCTCGGCGGCGACGGCAACGACTACTACTATGTTCGCGATAGCGGCGACATCGTCAGCGAGAGCAACGCCACCGCCAGCACCGGCGGCACGGACCTCGTTTATAGCTACCTCAGCAGCTACACCCTCGGCGCCAACGTCGAGAACGGCCGGATCGTCACCAGCGCCGCCGCCAACCTCAGCGGCAACCCCCTCAACAACGTCCTCTACGCCGGCGCCGGCAACAACGCCATCGACGGTGGCGCGGGCAGCGACACCGTCAGCTACTACTATGGCGTCAGCGGCACGACCGGCGTCACCGTCAGCCTCGCCACGACCGCGGCGCAAGCCACCGGCGGCTCGGGCACCGACACCCTGACGGCGATCGAGCACCTGCGCGGCAGCAACAATGCCGACAAGCTCACCGGCAACAGCGGCGCCAACCGCCTCGAAGGCTACGCCGGCAACGACACCCTCGACGGCGGCACCGGTAACGACACCATGCTCGGCGGCGACGGCAACGACTACTACTACGTTCGCGATAGCGGCGACATCGTCAGCGAGAGCAACGCCACCGCCAGCACCGGCGGTACCGACACTGTCTTGACCTATGTCTCAAGCTACACCCTCGGCGCCAACGTCGAGAACGGTCGGATCGTCACCAGCGCCGCTGCTAAGCTCAGCGGCAACAGCCTCAACAATTACCTCTACGCCGGTGCCGGCAACAACGTCATCGACGGTGGCGCGGGCAGCGACACCGTCACCTACTACTACGGTGTCAGCGGCAGCACCGGCGTCATCGTCAGCCTTGCCACGACCGCCGCGCAAGCCACCGGCGGCTCGGGTACCGACACCCTGACGAGCATCGAACACCTGCGCGGCAGCAACAATGCCGACCAACTCACCGGCAACAGCGCCGCCAACCGCCTCGAAGGCTACGCCGGCAACGACACCCTCAACGGTGGCCTGGGCAACGACACCCTGATCGGTGGCTCGGGCAGCGACAGCATCCGCTTCGACACCCTGCTCAACGCGCTGAGCAACCGCGACACGATCAGCGACTTCGACGTCGCCGCCGACAGCATCGAACTCGAGAACGCCATCTTCAGCTCGCTGAGCAGCACCGGCACCCTGGCCGCCGGGTCGTTCCGTTCGGCCGCAGGCGTCAGTGCTGTCGATGCCAACGACTTCATCCTCTACGACAACGTCTCGGGAGCGCTGCACTACGATGCCGACGGCAACGGTGCCGGATTGGCGGTGCAGTTCGCCAGCCTGAGCAGCGGACTGGCATTGACTAGTGCGGATTTTCTGGTGACTTGATTCGGTACACGGCGACGCGCAGTCGCCGGTGAATGCTGCTGCCACTTGAACCGGTGGGGGAAGCACCCGTGTCTCGCCGACCGACAGCAAATGGAAAACGAGGCGAGCACGGAACTCGCGCTGAATCATGGCGTTCCCGACGGACGGGAGCAGCCCCAGCGTCCGAGCCTGTCGTTCTCCTGCTGCCGGGAAAGCAACAGGGCAACAGGAGGAGGATCCCGCGCTCGCCTGGCTGTGTATAATTTTGGGGCAGTGCGTCACTGCAGAATGCAGCAGGGGAAAGGCTGAACCAAGGACGATGGAAGAGACTTTGTTGGAGTTGTGGGCGCTCCACTTCATCTACCTGAAGCAAAGCGCCAGCGCCCTCGTTCCGGTGACCATCTGCGTCGTCATTCATGCCCTGGGAATCGGTCTCGCCCGTTCCTTCTTCCGGCGCTTCGAATTGTTGGGGCGCCATTTCCGTGCCTTTGGTCGTTGGCTGGTTGTCGTCGGCGTCGTCGCCATCATGCTGGTGACCCACTGGGTCGAGGTACTGGCGTGGGGATGGTTCTATCTGCTGATGGGCATACTGCCGAAAGGCAGGGAGGCCGTGCTTTTTTCGGTCAATGCTTACACCACCCTGGGCAGTTCGGGCATCACCCTACCTCACGAATGGCAGGGCGTGTCGGCATTCGAAGCGATGACGGCGATGCTGATGTTCGGCTGGTCGACGGCGATACTGGCGGTCATCGTCCAGAAGCTCCATAGCGGGGAGGAGTAAAGGAGTAGGCCGCGATCTAAGCTCGAACGAAATCCCGCGCCGCCGGTCGAGTGAAGCCAATATAATCGGCAGATCAGCTTCTCAAACATCCCGGAGGAAACACGATATGTCAAAAGAAAGACCAAGCGTCGGCGCGGATGGCAACGCCTTACCGATTCTTCCCCCCGACCGTGATCCGCGTTTGTGGACCAGACTGGTACGGGTGATGTTCTTCACCCCGGGCTTTGTCGCATTACTGTTGATCAAGGCCGGCGAGCCCGCCGCATTCGGCGTCACCATCGAACTGCTCTTGCTTTCCTGCGCAACGGCGGTCGTTGCCGGACTCTTCATCGCCACGCAGGCGGCGAGTGGGGGGGCCGACACACAGTCGCAGATCAGTCTGTGGTGTGGGGAACTGGTCATCGCATTCCTGTCTGTTGTTCCCTTTCTCTGCGCCTTGCCAGCCTTGTTCCACCAGCTGGCGAACAGCACGCTGCTGCATGCCAAGGCACCCGGTGCCGCGGATGTTGCGCTTGGAGCCTCCGAGCTCATTCCGTTTGCTGCCATCCTGCCGTTCATGATCTACCAGCTGTCCGGCTTCGGTGTTCTTGGTTATCTGGTGTCCAAGACGACCAATTGGCTACTCAACCTGACCATACTCGCAACCATTCTTGCCGCCTATGTCGCCAATCGCACGGCGCAGTTTCACGTCGAAGAAATGTTCACCGGTTTCCTGGTCATTTTCATGTCGATTACCGTGTTTTTCGGGATTCGCAAGCTGACCGGCATGCAGGAGGAATTCTCGGCAAATGCTCCGGCCAAGGAGGCCAAGGAGCCCAAGGAAGCGAAGGAGCCCAAGGAAACCAAGGAACAAGGGATCTCCGACGCTTTGCCAGGCTGACGATTGGCCGCAACCATCTGAATTCGAGGAGGTTTCATGGCTTCACGCTCGCTCATCGTAATGCCCGACGACACCGGCAAGCCCATCCTTGACGCCATCGAGGCGGCGCAGGAGTCGATTCGCATCAAGATATTCCTGTTTTCCGAGCCGACGCTGCTGGCGGCGGTGATTGCCGCGCATCAGCGTGGCGTCATGGTCCGTGTGATGCTGAATCCGGCCCGGCGCAGTGGCGAACCCGAGAACCAGAAAACGCGTGCGCTACTGGAGGAGGCGGGTGTCGAGGTGCTCGACAGCAACCCGGCAATCGACATCACCCACGAAAAGTCGATGGTCGTCGATGGCCAGTTGGCATTCATCCAGTCGCTCAACTGGGAAACGCGGAATTTCACTGAAACCCGCGACTACGCGATTGTGACGACGCATCGCCACGAGGTGGACGAGGTCGTGCAGTGCTTCGATGCCGATTGGGACCGCCAGCCCTTCGACCCGGGCCAGGACTCGCATCTTATCTGGTGCAATATCAACGGGCGAAACCGGGTCGCGCAGTTCATCGACGAAACGAAGGAAACCCTGTTTCTGCAGAACGAGCGCTATCAGGACGAGGTGATCATCGAGCGTCTGGTGCGGGCGCTTCGCCGTGGCGTCAAACTGCACATCCTGGCACGGCCGGCGCACACGCTGAAGAAGGGAAAGCTGGTGGAAGGCGTCGAAGGCCTGCGCATCCTGCAGGATATCGGGGCCAAGGTGCACAAGCTAAAAGGGCTCAAACTGCACGGCAAGATGGCCTTCGCCGATAGTGCTCGCGCGCTGATCGGTTCGATCAACCTGGCGCCGGGCAGCTTCGACAGCCGCCGCGAACTGGCCATCGCTGTGCATGACGAGGAGGTCGCCAAGCCTTTGCGCCAGGTCGTTCATCATGACTGGGAGCATTCCACGCCGGTGGATTTGTCCGATGAAGGTTTGCTCGCCGATCTCAAGGACATCGAGGAAGAAGCGAGCAGGGAGCTGGCGCTGAATCACAGCGTTCACGGTGCTCATCACAAGCACGCATGATCACCCCATCGTCACCGCCGCCTACGCAGAAGTGCTGCGGCTGACGGCGGGCAAGCCGAGCGCATGATGTCTGCTTGCCTCGCTCAGTGTTCCTTGCCGTCGACCCGTGCTTGTAGCAGGTAGGGGATATAACGCCAGCCGAGTATCGCGAAGCAGCTGAACCAGCACGCCGCGGCGAGATCGATCCAGCGCAGGTAGTTGGCCGGGTCGATCTGCGGGATGACGATGCGCACCACGAAGCCGGCAATCATGATCCATAGCACCGTCTTGTCGAGACGATCGAAAGCGACTTTTCGGCCGGTGTGACCGTTGACGATGCGGATCAACATGGCCGGGATGATCAGGCCCATGGCGCCGAAAGTAAAGACATGCATTGGTAGCGAGCCAATCCACGCCGGCTGCGCGACCAGCGCCACGAACTCGAGCAGCAGTTGCGCGACGATCGCCAGGTAGCCGAGATACATGATGCCAATGTCCAGCCGGCGCAGCGCCAGCTGCGGCTTCCAGAAGGCGAAGCGGACGAGCAGCAGCAGCGCCAGCAAGAGACCGCTCCATGCCGAGACCGGGGCAGGCAGCAGGCTGGCAAGAACCAGTCCCACGGCGAGCAGCTTGATGGCGGTGTCGAGCACTGCGTTGCGCAGGATTTCGGCCTGCATCGCATTTTTCATGAACTGCGTCAGCGTCCGCTCGAGCATGACCAGAAATGCCACCCGGAAGAGCGCCATGGCCATGCTCGCGCCGGCCTGAAAATGCGTTTCGCTGAGCAGCAGGTTCTTGGCGACCAGGAAGAGGGGCAGGATGATCAGGAAGAAGTAGTTGTCGCGGAAGGAGTCGCTCTGCCGGTGGCGGATCAGCGACCATAGGAGCATGGCGACAATGGTGGCCAGGAAGAGGTTGTTGGAGAGGCGGAAGAGTAGCGGCGGCAGGGCGCCGGCAAACCACATGCCCGCGCGTTCGAGCAGCCAGGCGCTGACCAGCAGGATCAGCGCCGTGCCGTGGTAGCCGCGGATCTTCACCCAGTTCTTGGTCGAGGTGAGCAGGAAACCCCCCATCACGGCCCAGCCAAAGCCGAAGAACATCTCATGGGCGTGCCACTGGGTCGGCGAAAATGGTGCCGCCGGTGCCGCCAGAGTGCCCGCGAAGAGCAGCGCCCAGAGGACCGGCAGGGTCAGCCCCGACAGGCAGGCGAGGGCGAAGAACGGTCTGAAACCGACCAGCCAGAGGGGTTGATCCGAAAAGCGCATGTTCAGCTTGCCTCGCTGTGAGTGTTGCCTGGAAATGGCCGTTTACTGTGAAAGTCGCGCAAGCGGCTCACGAATCTCCCTTCTCCCTCGCGGGAGAAGGGTAGGGGGAAGGGGGGAAACGGGTCATGACTCTCATGATCCGGGGTATCTCGACATGTCATGACCGTTAGGCAAACGAACAGGGTAGCGAGGCGGGTGCCGAGTCGGGCGCCGAGTAGGGCGCCGGCCGGCGCGCCTCGTTAGGCGGGAATTGTCGCCTGGCGGACCGCGCCTGGCTTTGATCTAGAACGGGGCCGGACACAAAAAGCGCAGCGGCTGGGCGCTCGCGGGGTGGGCGAAGGCCAGCACCTCGGCGTGCAGCATGAGGCGTGTGTTCGTCGCCGTGAGTTCGGCGCGGCCGTAGAGCGCGTCGCCGATGATCGGGTGGCCGATGGCCAGCAGATGCACGCGCAGCTGGTGCGTGCGCCCGGTCAGGGGGACGAGCAGCAGGCGCGAGCGCTGTGTAGTGGGGTCGTGGCTGAGCACCTGGTAGCGGGTGAGCGAGGGCTTGCCGGCGAGCGGGTCGACTTTCTGGCGCGGCCGGCGCGGCCAGTCGGCGCTCAGTGGCAGGTCTATTTCGCCGCTGGCCGCCGGCAGCCGGCCGGCGACCAGTGCGACATAGCGCTTGTTCACCTTTCGCTCGGCGAACTGGCTGCTCAAGCGCCGCTGCATCTCTTTGCCACGTGCCAATACCAGCACCCCGGAGGTGTGCATGTCGAGGCGATGGACGATCAGGGCATCGGGAAATTCGGCCTGCACGCGTCGGCTCAGGCAGTCCTGTTTGTCTTCGCCGCGACCGGGTACCGCGAGCAGGCCGGCCGGCTTGTTGACCACCAGCAGCGCCGCGTCGCCGTAGAGGATCTCGATTGCGTCGGGGCCTAGGTCGGAACAGCGGGCGGTGGCAAGGGTGGCGGGAACAGCGGTGGTCGAGGTCGAGTGCATGCGCGAGGGGGGAGGCTAGGGCAAGGCAATGGTTGAATTTGTCGACGGGGACGAAGGGGGCCGGTGAGGGCTGCCATTGTCGCGCCAATTGGCCGCCGACGGCGCGAGCCGACAAATCAATTACACTGCACGGGCACGGCGACGGCGGCTGCGGCTGTGAATGCGACGACGGCGACGCCTCGCCAGGAGCGCGCCGGAAGCGCTTCGACCAAACAATCATCACTTCCAGGAGAACAGCTTGAGCACTGCCATTCCAGAGTTGACGACCATGGCCATCGTGCTGAACGAGGGGCTTGCCGAAATCACCCTGAATCGCCCGGAGCGGTCGAACGCCATCAACCAGGCCATGTGGCAGGAGCTGCGCATGGCTTTCGCCTGGGCCGACGAGAGCGATGAGGTACGCGTGGTGATGCTCAGCGGCGCCGGGCGGAATTTCTGCGCCGGTATCGATCTGGCGATGCTGGCTGGCGTCAGCGAGCGCGTTGCGCATCGCGACGCGGCGCGCGGACGCGAGCTGCTGCGCCGCGTGATCCTCGATTTGCAGGATTGCCTGTCGAGCGTCGAGCGTTGTCGCAAGCCGGTGCTGGCGGCGATCCACGGCGCCTGTATCGGCGGGGCGATCGACCTGGTGAGCTGTTGCGACATGCGCTATGCGGCCGCTGACGTACAGTTTGCGGTGCGTGAAATCGACGTCGGAATGACGGCTGACGTGGGCACCTTGCAACGACTGCCGCGCCTGATTCCGGACGGCATGGCACGCGAGATGGCCTATACCGGGCGCAAGGTCGATGGCTTCGAGGCCAAGCTGATCGGCCTCATCAATCAGCTTTTCGAGACTCCCGAGACCTTGCTCGACGGTGTTCGCCAGATCGCCCGGACGATCGCCGCGAAGTCGCCGCTGGCTATCCGTGGCAGCAAGGAAATGCTCAACTACGGACGCGATCATTCAGTCGCCGACGGCTTGAACTACGTGGCCACCTGGAATGCGGCGATGCTCCTCTCGAGCGATCTCCAGGAAGCGATGAGCGCCATGCGCGAGAAGCGTCCGCCGTGCTTCGGCGACTGAGGCGCGCGCCCGCTCGGCGCTAACGGTCATGACATGTCGAGACACCCCTGATGATGAAAGCCATGACCGTTTCCCCTCTTCCCCGACCCTTCTCCCGCGAGGGAGAAGGGAGTTTCGTGAGTCGCTTGCGCGACTTTCACATTAATGGAAACTTTTGTCAGCCACGTCGGCCTGGCCGCACCGCTCTTCGTTCTGGTGCTCGCCGGCTACCTGCTCATGCGCGGCTGTGGCTGGCCGCCGTCGATGTCCGAGAATCTCTCGCGCTTCGTCTTTTCGGTGGCCTTGCCGGCGATGCTCTTCCGGATGATGAGCGACTTCTCGAAGTTGCCGCCGGTCGACGCCCGTTTGCTGATCGCTTTCTTTGGCGGCTGCCTGATCGTGTTCGTGATCGGCCGCCTGGTCGCCTGGCGCTTGTTTGCCCTGGACGGTGTCGGGCAGTCCGTATTTGCCCTCGGTGGCGTGTTCTCGAACAATGTGCTGCTCGGTCTGCCGCTGGCCAAGGTTGCTCTCGGCGAGGCGGCCGTGCCGTCGGTGGCCCTGGTGCTGGTGTTCAACGCGCTGATTCTGTGGACCCTGCTCAGCGTCTCGATCGAGTGGGCGCAGCACGGCAGTTTTTCGCTGCACGGCTTCGCCAAGACGGCGCGTGGCGTGCTCACCAATCCGATCGTTGCCGGCATCCTTTCGGGAGCCTTGTTCGGCCTCACCGGCTGGCCGCTGCCGACCCTGCTGGCGCAGCCGCTGGCGATGCTGGCGCAGGCCGCGGCGCCGCTGGCGCTGATCGCTCTGGGCATGGGGCTGGCAGAATATGGCGTGCGCGCCGGCTGGCAAATCAGCGTTGCCATCTGCTGCCTGAAGTTGATCGTGCAACCCCTGGTGGTCTGGTCGCTGGCCCTGCTGATGGGTCTGCCGGCGATGGAAACGCAGGTCGTGGTGCTGCTCGCCTCGCTGGCCGTCGGCGCCAACGTCTATCTGATGTCGCGTCAGTTCAAGACGCTGGAAGGGCCGGTGGCCAGCAGCCTGGTCTTGTCGACCGCCCTGGCAGCGCTGAGCACGCCGCTGCTGATGACCCTGACCGGAAGCTGAGAGCCCCGGCAGCGAGTCCCGGGAAGCGCGTTGGGCGTGACTGCCCTGGGGGTGACGGCAAACTCATTGACGCACCATCGACCCCATGCGCGCCCCCCGACAATCAGCGGTGAGCCGCAGAGACTCCACTTCATGACGCAGCGAGTTCGCAGTGGTTCACAAAGACTCGACTTCATTCCTCCGGGAGTCGGAACGGCTCGTCAAAGCGCTGGGCGTTCAGTTGACAGGCTTGCTGGCCTCGTGGCGCTGGGGTTCATCGCCGAGGAGGCAGCCGAAAACGTGGATATCACCGAGACCACGCGCAAGCATGCGCCTGAAATGCTGGAAAACTAAGGAACTACAGACAAAAAAAAGCCAAGCTTGTGCTCGGCTGTTTTAACTGGCGAGCAATGGCTCGCTCAGATGGCGGCCTTGCGACGGCGCATTGCCAGACCGGCAAAGGCAAGGCCGGCGAGAGCTAGCGTGCCCGGTTCCGGAACGTCGATGCGACGCCCGTCGGTTCTCACATTGGCGGCGACAATGTATCCGTCGCTAAGGACGAAAGACTTGATGTTGGCCGTAGTTTGGCTGAAGCCGAAGTCGAAGCCGGCGTCGACTCCAGACGGGGTATTGATGTCGAGGGTATGGCTCTCAAGTAGATTGTTGGCTGCGTCGTAGATGGCGATCTTCGCCGCCCCGAAGTTGGGGACCGCATAGTTGATGAACGCCAACACCGATGACACCGCGTTGTCGAAGACGATGGTCATCGAGCCGTAGTCCGTGTCCAGCCCGATATAGGGGCCGGTGTCACCAGTCCAATCGCCATTGTCAACGAGGCCGTAAAGCCTTGTGTAGCCGTACACTGAACGGGCATAGGTTGATGTCCAAGTCATGCCGTTCTCGGCAACCGGTCCGCTGGTAACAAGATCCTGGGCGGTAAAGGCGTGCGCTGTGCCGCCCGGCAATGAGGTGATCACGGACGCACTGGCGGTAGTGGCACCAAATACGAGTGCGGCGGCCGCGACAACGGGCAGAAATTTCTGTGTCAATGTTTCGAGTCTAAGTTTCATGGTTCTTCCCGAGTAAGGAACATCCACGGCAATGCGGATCGTCGGCGAACGCTAAGAAATTTTTAAGCCTGTTTTGATGCCTGAAGTGTTGGCTGTTGGATTAAAAATAAGTTTTTAATGGACATGCCTTGGTCGAAGAAGGTTCAGTGTAAAGAATCCCGACAGCCACGGTCGGAGGCTACGTTCCATTTTTTTGCGCTAGGTACGAAAGTTCGCTTCTGCCGCTTGCCTACCTGTCATCTCTTTTCCCTGCTGCGCTGGTGTCGGCGTTTCCTTACTCGCGGCGGCCGCCGGCGATGGCGCGCAGGAATTCGTTGCGCGCCTGTTCGGAGTGTGCAAACTCGCCGCTGAAGGCCTGGGTGATCACCCGTTCGTCGCCGCGCCGATCTTCGCCGAGCAGCAGGCACAGCTGTTCGGCCTCGACGACACAGGCCGCGCCGCGTGCCTTGCCGTGCTGCATCAGGGCGTCGGCGATGTCGCGGGTCATCCATTCCTGATAGGTGAAGCGGTGGCCGATGGCGTCGACCAGGCGGGCAATGCGGCCAAAGCCGTGCAGCCGGCCGCCGGGTAGGTAGGCGACGTGGGCGAGGCCGCGGAAAGGGACCAGGTGGTGCGGACAGACGCCATGCACGGCGATCCCGCGCAGCACGACCATGTCGCCGCGCGGATCGGCAAAGCCTTCGCCGAGCGCTGCGGCGGGGTCGAGGTCGTAGCCGCCGAGCAGGCGGCGCTGCCAGAGTTCGCGCACGCGCTGCGGCGTTCTGCCCAGGTGCGGGCCAGCGGCGGCCAGGCCGCAGGCGCTGAGCAGGTCGGCGATGGCGCGCTCGAAAGCGGCGGCGTCGAAAGTGCCTGGCGCGCGATGCCGATGTCGGTGGCGGCGGCGAGTGCTTGGTCGTGGCTGTTGCAGTCGGGCATGGCGAGGCTCCGCTTGGCGTCTCCGGGAGTGGGCATGATACACGCGCGCGTGCTGTGCTTCGTCCTGGCTGCCGCGGCTGGCGACCGATTGCTTGCGCCGGGTGCTCGCGGATTGCGATTTCCTTGCATCCGGCAAGCCATCGAGGCGCGGGATGAGTGATAATGGCGAGCTCGTGGAAGTTGCCGTGATCACCTGTCGGGCAGGCCGAAGACGCTGCGCCGAGTTGGGAAGGACATGCATGAAGTGCGTTGATGATTACCGTCTGAAGTTTGGCAGCAAGGAACTGGTGCCGATCATGATCGGCGGCATGGGGGTCGATATTTCGACGGCCGAGCTGGCGCTTGAAGCCGCGCGACTGGGTGGCGTGGGACATATTTCCGATGCCATGGTGAATACCGTGGCCGATCGGCGCTTCAACGCCAAGTTCGTCAAGGACAAACTCAAGCAGTACAAATTCAACGTCGCCAATTCCGACAAGTCGGTCGTCCGCTTCGATCTCGAGCAGCTCGCCGAGGCGACCCGCATGCACGTCGGCAGGACCATGGAGGCGAAGCAAGGCGACGGCCTGATCTTCGTCAACTGCATGGAAAAGCTGACCATGAACTCGCCGCGGGAAACGCTGCGCGTACGCATGCAAGGCGCGCTGGATGCGGGCGCCGACGGCATCACGCTGGCCGCCGGGCTGCATCTCGGTTCCTTCGCGCTGATCGAGGATCATCCGCGTTTCCGCGACGCCAAGCTGGGCATCATCGTCTCGTCCTTGCGCGCGCTGCAGCTTTTTCTGCGCAAGACGGCACGCTGCAAGCGCTTGCCCGACTATGTGGTGGTCGAAGGGCCGCTGGCGGGTGGTCACCTGGGCTTCGGCATGGATTGGGCCGAGTACGATCTGGCGACCATCTTCGCCGAGATTCATCGCTATCTGCAGGCCGAGCAACTGGACATTCCGCTGATTCCGGCCGGCGGCATCTTCACCGGCAGCGACGCGGTCTCCTTTCTCGAGCAGGGAGCGGCCGCCGTGCAGGTGGCGACGCGCTTTACCGTGTCCCGGGAATGCGGCCTTCCGGAGGACGTCAAGCAGCGTTATTTTGAAGCCAGCGAAGAGGGGATCGAAGTCAACCAGATTTCACCGACCGGCTATCCGATGCGCATGCTGAGCAACAGCCCGGCGATCGGCGACGGTATTCGACCCAACTGCGAAGCCTACGGCTACCTGCTCGACAGCACCGGCAATTGCTCGTACATCAACGCCTACAATCGCGAAGTCGAGGCGAATCCCGGGGTCAAGCGGATATCGGTGCGGGACAAGACCTGTCTCTGTACGCAGATGCGCAACTTCGATTGCTGGACCTGCGGTCATTACACCTATCGCCTCAAGGATACCTCCCGTCGCTTGCCTGACGGCAGCTACCAACTGCTCAGCGCCGAGCACATCTTCCGCGATTATCAGTTCAGCACCGACGGCAAGATCCTGGCTCCCGAGTAGGGCGCTGGCCATTGACCCCCGCGTTTCCCCGCGCTCGCGCGAAAGGGCATTAGTCGATGCTCAGCTATCGTCACGCCTTTCATGCCGGTAACCACGCCGACGTTCTCAAGCATCTGATCCTGGTGCAGCTGGCGCGCTACCTGGGCCGCAAGGAGAAGGCCTTCTGGTACGTGGATAGCCACGCCGGGGCGGGTTCCTATGCCCTGGATTCAGCGCAGGCGTCCAAGCTTCACGAGTACCGGGAAGGGATCGCTCGCCTATGGGGGCGCCAGGATCTACCGCCGGCGGTCGCCGAGTATCTGCAGCTGCTGCGCGCGATCAACCCCGGCGGCGCGCTGAAAGTCTATCCGGGTTCACCTGACTTGGCGTTGGCAACGCTGCGTGCGCAGGACCGCTTGCGGCTTTTCGAGCTGCACAGTCGTGATGTTCTACACCTGCGCAAGCGCTTCGAGGCCGAGGGATCGCGGGTGGTCGTCGAGCACAGCGACGGCTTCGCCGGCCTGAAAGCCGTGTTGCCGCCGCCACCGCGACGGGCTCTGGTGCTGATCGACCCGGCGTACGAAGAAAAGCACGATTACGAGCGCGTCGTGCAGGCGCTCAAGGATTCGCTGCAGCGTTTCCCGGGCGGCACCTACCAGCTGTGGTACCCGCAGCTGACCCGGCTCGAGGCGCACGATCTGCCCGGACGCCTGAAACGCCTGCCGGCGAGCAACTGGCTGCACGTCACGCTGCGCGTCAGGACACCGGCCGCGGATGGTTTCGGGATGCATGGCAGCGGCGTTTTCGTGATCAACCCGCCGTGGACTTTGCAGGCCAGTCTGGAGGAGGCGATGCCGTGGCTGGTCAAAGTGCTCGGGCTGGATGCGGGGGCGGCCTTTACGCTCGAGAGTCAGGCCTCGTGAAGGTGAATGCCCGGCGAAATAGGGGCATTGCATGATGCATGACTACGGCGCTGCATGACTAGGGCACTGCATGAGCCTGGGTCACGGCCAGAGCGCCCCGGGCGATCCGGCCAGAGCGTCCCAGGCGCTCAGCCTTTGCCGGCCGCCTCGGCCAGGTACTTGCGGCTCGAGCCGTAGCTGGTTTCGACCGGATATTTCGCCGCGTTCTTGACCAGTTTGGCGTGCGCGGCGGCTTCCAGGTCGATGCCGGCGTGTTCGGCGATGAGCAGCAGATAAATCAGCACGTCGGCGCATTCGTCACGCAGTGCTTCCTGCGCTTCGGTGCTGGCGGCCAGGGCCGCCATGTCGGCGTCGCTCTTCCATTGCGTCAGCTCGAGCAGCTCGCTGGCTTCGAGATTCAGCGAAACGATCAGGTTGCGCAGGCTGTGGAACTGGGCCCAGTTCCTCTGGTCGCGAAACGCCAGTACTTTGGCCGTCAGCGCTGGCAGGTCCATGTGTTTTTTCAGGCGAAGAAACGCTTCTGTGCCGCTGTTGGCAGCGTCATGCCGGTGGCATGGGCGCGTGCGAGAAGCTCCCAGTAGTAGCGGTAGGAAGCGCGGTCGTGCAGCAGGCCCTGGTGCTGGATCGGTCCCCAATCGCCATCTTGCGCGGCGATCAGGATTTCGGCTGCGCTTTCAACCTCCGAGAAGTCGGGGCGCATCATGTCGACGATCGGCCGGATCTGGTTGGGATGGATGCTCCACATGCGCAGATAGCCGAATTCGTTGCGTGCGCGGCGAGCATCGTTGCGGATGAAGTCCAGATCGCGCAGTTCGGTGGTTACGTTGTGCGAGGGGACGGCGCCGTTGGCCAGCGCCGCGGCCGAGATTTCACACTTGGCGCGGACGATCAGCGGGTGCTCGAACTGTCCGGGGCTGCGCATGGCCGAAGCCGGGATGGCGCCATGGTGGCCGCTGACAAAATCCATCAGCCCGAAATCGAGTGATTCGACCTCCGGAAGGGCGGCGATTTCCCAAACATCACGCAGGGCGCCGTAGGTTTCGATCAGTACATGTGCCGGGATCTGGCGCTCGATGCCGGCGGCTGCCGTCGCTCGCCGCAAAGCGTCGAGTTGTATGCGCACGTCCTCACCGCAACTGACTTTGGGCAGCGTCACGAAGGCCAGGCGCTGGCCGGCGTGGGCGACGATGATCTCGATGTCTTGCTGCCAGCCGTGGTGGGCGATGTCGTGGATGCGGACACCCACCCGTCCATGCCGATTGGCATCGCTCATGATCAGCTCGGCAACCATCGTCGCATGCTCGCGATCGGCGCCTGCCGCTGCCCCGTCCTCACAGTCGCAGGTGACGTCGAAGATCGGGCCCAACTCGTTCTGCAACAGCAGGGCCTTGTTGATCAGCTTTTCGGAGCCCGCGTAGTGGTCGACGGCGGGGATCATCGGAAAAGGCTTTTCGCCTGCGAAGAGGACTTGGCTGGGATGGCGCATGGTTTTTCGATAGCGTCTGGTTCGTCGGAGAGCGATATTCTACCGCGCTGTGTAGCAAGGTGGCAGGCAAGCTGGCAGGCGAAAAAAAAAACCGCGGCCAGGCCGCGGTTTCTCGTCAGCAGCAAGGCCTGCTCAGAGCATGTCTTTTACGGCCTCGGCTTCGTCGGTCAGTTCCTTGAGCGTCTTGTTGATCTTCTCGCGCGAGTAGCCGTCGATCTCGAGACCCTGGATGATCTTGAAGGAGCCGCCCTTGCACTCGCAGGGGAAACCAAAAACGATACCCGTCGGGATGTCGTAGGAGCCGTCGGACGGGACGCCCATGGTCACCCATTCGTCGGAACCGAGTACCCAGTCGCGCATGTGGTCGATGGCTGCGTTGGCCGCCGAGGCTGCCGAGGACAGGCCGCGGGCGTCGATGATCGCAGCGCCGCGCTTGCCGACCGTGGGCAGGAAGACGTCGTTATTCCAGACCGGATCGTTGATCAGATCCTTGACGTTGTCGCCGTTGGACGTGCAGTTGCGGTAATCGGCGTACATCGTCGGCGAATGGTTGCCCCAGACGGTGAGCTGCTTGAAGCTGGCCACTGGGCGGTCGGTTTTCGCGGCGAGTTGCGAGAGGGCGCGGTTGTGATCCAGGCGCAGCATGCCATGGTAGTTGGCTGGGTTGGTGCGACCGACTTTCTTCGCTGCGGAGCCGGCGATCAGGGCGTTGGTGTTGCAGGGGTTGCCGACGACCAGGACGCGGACGTCTTCCTTGGCGTTCTCGGCAATTGCCTTGCCCTGGACGGTGAAGATGGCGCCATTGGCGGTCAACAGGTCAGCACGTTCCATACCCGGGCCGCGCGGACGTGCACCAACCAGCAGGCAGACGTCGGCATCCTTGAAGGCAACGTTGGGATCGTCGGTAGCGAACATGCCGGCGAGCATCGGGAACGCGCAATCTTCGAGTTCCATGATCACGCCCTGGCAGGCTTTCTGAGCTTGCGGCAGGTCGAGTAGTTGAAGGATGACTGGCTGATCCTTGCCGAGCATTTCGCCGGAAGCGATCCGGAAAAGCAGGCTGTAACCGATTTGGCCGGCTGCGCCGGTGACCGCGACGCGCATGGGGGCTTTGGACATGATACGGCTCCTGTCGTTAATGGTGAGCGAGAAGAATTGAACGAGAGTAAACAGGCAAGCAAGCAAAACAAGGGATCAAAAAGCGATCGACGACGCCCGCATGCCCGTTCGCTGCGCCGGGCGCCCAATCAGAGCAATCATAAGACCCGGAGGTGTGCACTGTCAAATCAATGGCGTCTATCTTATGTCTTATATATGATATCAGTAACAAGAACGGGATGGACGGACGTGCGAAATTGTGCTGAAATAGCTTTCCATGAACCGCGCCTCAGCAATGCACGCCCCGACCTTCAGCCCGCTCTACCGGCAGATCAAACAATTGATCATGGGCAATCTGGAGTCCGGGGAATGGGGCCCGGGCGACGCGATTCCCAGTGAGTCGGAGCTCGCCGGCCGCTTTGGCGTCAGTCAGGGAACGGTGCGCAAGGCCATCGACGAAATGGCTGCCGAGAACCTCCTGGTCCGTCAGCAAGGCAAGGGCACCTTCGTTGCGACGCACAAGGATCCCGGCTCTGCTTTCCGTTTTCTGCGCCTGGTCGCCAATGACGGTGTGCCGCAGGTCTCGCAGAGCATTCCGCTCGAATGCTGGCGCGCCAAAGCCGGCCCTGACGTGGCGCGTACGCTGGCCCTCGAGCCGGGGGCACCGATCACCATTCTGCGCCGTCTCCTGAAGCTGGGCGATGAGCCGGTGGTCTTCGACGAAATCTATCTTTCGAGTGAGCTGTTCCCCGACCTGACGCTGGAGGTCGTGCGCGCGGGCGAGTCGCTCTACGGCCTGTTCGAAAGTCGCTATGGTGTTTGCATGGTTCGTGCCGACGAGCGCCTGCGCGCCGTTGCTGCTGACCGCGTCAGCGCCGAGCTCCTGAAAGTTGCCGAGGGGAGCCCGCTGCTACTGGTCGAGCGCGTGACTTTCTCCTATGCCCAGAAGCCGGTCGAATGGCGGCGGGGTTACTACTCGACACGCAATCATCATTATCGCAACGAGCTGGGGTGAAGGCCCGTAAGCGCCATTGCGAGGAAGTAAGGGGCGCCCGAATGGTTTATAATCGGGCGTAGTTTTCAAGGGGAACGCATGCAACACGCATGCTGCTGTACTACACATGAGGGATGACGTCCATGGCAGAGATGGCAATAAAGAAAAAGCGTCCAAAGAATCTGGACTTGCCGACGATCAGGCTACCGCTTCCGGGTATTCTGTCGATCATTCACCGAATTAGCGGGGCTGCGCTTTTTCTGCTGCTGCCGTTCCTCTTATGGCTGTTCGAGAGCAGTCTGAGCTCGGCGGAGACCTTTGCCAGCTTCAAGGCGGTGGTTGACCACGGCTTGGTGAAGATCATCCTGCTCGGTCTGATCTGGTTCTACATGCACCACTTCTGCGCCGGCATTCGCTATCTGCTGCTTGACGTGCACATCGGTGTCGACCTCAAGGAAGCGATTCTTTCGAGCAAGATTGTCTTCGGCGTCAGCATCGCCCTGACGCTGATCGTGGGAGTGCAAGTGCTATGGTAAATCGTATTCTTGTCGGGGCCCATTACGGCCTCAAGGACTGGATCATTCAGCGCGCGACTGCCATCGTCATGGCGGTCTACACGGTGATCTTCCTGGTGGTCATCGGTTCCGTTGGGCCAGACTCGCTGGAAAGCTGGCGCGGTGTCTTTGCCGGTGGTTTCATGCGTTTCGCGACCTTCCTTTTCTTCATCAGCCTGTTCTACCACGCCTGGATCGGCATCCGGGATATCTGGATGGACTACATCAAGCCGGATGGTTTACGCCTGCTGTTGATGATTGCGACGGCGACGGTGCTGGTCGGTTACGCCGGCTGGGCGATTCGGATTCTGTGGAGAACGTAAGTGAGCAATTCAAGCATACCGGTACGTAAGTTCGATGCTGTCATCGTTGGCGCAGGCGGTTCTGGGCTGCGCGCAGCGATTCAGCTATCCGAGGGTGGATTGAAGACGGCCGTGCTGTCAAAAGTCTTCCCGACCCGTTCACACACCGTGGCCGCGCAAGGCGGGGTTTCCGCGTCCCTGGGCAACTCCGAAGAGGATCACTGGCACTGGCACATGTACGATACGGTCAAGGGCTCCGACTGGCTCGGTGACCAGGATGCGATCGAGTACATGTGTCGGATGGCGCCCGAGGTGGTCGTCGAGCTCGAGCACTTCGGCATGCCGTTTGACCGCACCGACGAAGGCAAGATCTATCAGCGCCCATTCGGTGGGCATATGTCGAACTTCGGCGAGAAGCCGGTGCGGCGTGCCTGCGCCGCGGCCGACCGCACCGGGCACGCGATGCTGCACGCGCTCTATCAGCGCAATGTGCGCGCCAACACGCAGTTCTTCGTCGAATGGATGGCGCTGGATCTGATTCGTGACGAGTCGGGTCAGGTGCTCGGGGTCATCGCCCTGGAAATGGAAACCGGCGAAGTCGTCGCTTTCCACGCCAAGGCGACAATTTTTGCCACCGGTGGTGCCGGCCGCATCTACTATTCCTCGACCAATGCTTTCATCAATACCGGCGACGGTCTGGGTATGGCGGCGCGGGCCGGCATTGCTCTTGAAGACATGGAGTTCTGGCAGTTCCATCCGACCGGCGTCGCCGGTGCCGGGGTGCTGATTACCGAAGGCGTGCGCGGTGAGGGGGGCATTCTGCGCAACTCGGACAACGAGCGTTTCATGGAGCGCTATGCGCCGAACGCCAAGGATCTGGCGTCGCGCGACGTGGTTTCCCGGGCCATGGTCACCGAAATCAACGAGGGCCGCGGTTGCGGGCCGAACAAGGATTTCGTGCTCCTCGATATTACCCACCTCGACCCGGCAACGATCATGAAGCGTTTGCCCGGCATTCGCGAGATTTCGATCCAGTTCGCCGGTATCGATCCGATCCAGGCGCCGATTCCCGTGGTGCCGACCTGCCACTATCAGATGGGTGGTATTCCGACCAACTACAAAGGTCAGGTGGTCGCCGCCGACGGAGTGCCGGTCAAGGGCTTCTACGCAGCCGGCGAGGTGGCCTGTGCCTCGGTCCATGGTGCCAATCGTTTGGGCACCAATTCCCTGCTCGACCTCTTGGTCTTCGGCAAATCTTCCGGAGATTCGGTGATCGAGGACCTGGCTTCGGGCAAGGTCGCGCATCAGGAATTGCCGGAAAACTTCGCCGAACGCACCCTGGCGCGCCTGCATCGCCTCAATACTCAGACTGGCGGAAGTGACGTCAACGAAACCCGTCTCGAGTTGCAGCGCACGATGCAGAAGCACTGCGGTGTCTTCCGTTTCAAGGACATGCTGGTCGAAGGGGTCGCCAAGATCGTCGACATCGAGAAAGCGGTCGCCAGGACCGAGATCAAGGACAAGTCGCAGGTCTGGAATACGGCGCGCGTCGAAGCGCTGGAACTCGACAACCTGATTGAGGTCGCCAAGGCGACGCTGGTTTCTGCAGAGGCGCGCAAGGAATCCCGCGGTGCGCATGTGCGGGACGACGCGCCCGATACGCCGGAAAACCCGAACGGGCGCGATGACGCCAACTGGCACAAGCATACGCTCTGGCAACGCGAGGGCAGCAGTCTCAGCTACAAGCCGGTGACCATGACCCCGCTGACTGTCGAATCCATCGCGCTGAAGACGCGCTCCTACTGATCGTATGCCACGGAGTTAATGATTATGGCCACCAGTACCATGGAGTTCAAGATTTACCGCTACGATCCTGACCAGGATGATGCGCCCTATATGCAGGACATCTCGGTTGAGGTTGATTTCGAGATCGATCGCAAGTTGCTTGACATCCTCACCCGCCTGAAAGGGAAGGACGATACGCTGTCTTATCGCCGCTCCTGTCGTGAGGGTATTTGCGGCTCTGATGCGATGAACATCAACGGCAAGAACGGCCTCGCCTGTCTCACCGACATCCGCGATCTCAAGCAGCCGGTGGTGTTGAGGCCGTTGCCCGGCCTGCCGGTGATCCGCGACCTGATCGTCGATATGACGCAGTTTTTCAAGCAGTATCACTCGGTCAAGCCCTATCTGATCAACGACAGCCCGCGCCCGGAGCGCGAGCGCTTGCAGTCGCCGGAGGAGCGCGACGAACTCAACGGTCTCTACGAGTGCATCCTGTGCGCCTGCTGTTCGACCTCTTGTCCTTCGTTCTGGTGGAATCCGGACAAGTTCGTCGGCCCTGCCGGTCTGCTGAACGCCTATCGCTTCATCGCCGACACGCGCGACGAGGCCACCAACGAGCGTTTGGACGACCTTGAGGATCCGTATCGACTGTTCCGCTGTCACTCGATCATGAACTGTGTCGATGTCTGTCCGAAGAATCTGAATCCGACGCGGGCGATAGGCAAAATCAAGGAAATGATGGTTCGTCGCGCAATCTGATGGACGAACGCGAGCGAATCAACCGTCTGCGCTGGCGTTGTACGCGGCGTGCGATGCTGGAAATGGATTTGCTGCTCGGGGAGTTCCTCGAGCGCATTTTCCCGACCCTTGCTCCCGCGCAGGCGGATGCCTTTATCATCCTGGCCGATATGGAAGACCTGGAGCTGTGGCCGCTGATCAACGGTAGCCGCGAATGTACGGACTCTGTACAGGCCGAAGTCGTTGCCTTGCTGCGCAACGTAAGAGTTAAGTAAGGAAGCTGCCCTAATCTGGCGCTTTTACGATCCATGCTGTGCCTTCAATACCTGAACGGGGATAAACCATGACGACCGAACGTAAAGCAATTGTGAACATCGAAGGGCGTGACCCCGTCGAGTTTCCGATCATGACGCCTACCCACGGCAATGATTGCATCGACATCCGCACCTTGGGCGCCAAGACCGGCTTGTTTACCTACGATTCCGGCTACCTGTCGACGGCGAGCTGTCGGTCAAAGATCACCTTCATCGACGGCGACAAGGGCGAGCTGTTGTATCGCGGTTATCCAATCGAGCAACTGGCCGAAAGCTGCAACTTCCTCGAGGTCGCCTATCTGCTGTGGAATGGCGAGTTGCCGACACCTGCCGAGAAGGCCGGTTTCGAGAAGAACATCAAGAATCACACCATGGTGCACGAGCAACTGGTGAAGTTCTACCAGGGCTTCCGTCGAGATGCTCACCCGATGGCCATTCTGGTTGGGGTCGTTGGCGCGCTGTCTGCCTTCTACCATGAGGCCGAGGATTTCTCCGATCTCGAACACCAGAACATCAGTTTCAACCGCATTGTCGCCAAGCTGCCGACCATCGTCGCCATGGCCTACAAGTATCACGTCGGCGAGCCCTTCATGTACCCGCGTAACGATCTCGATTACACGGCGAACTTCATGCACATGATGTTCGGCAATCCCTGCGAGGAGTACAAGCCGAACCCGGTACTGGTGCGTGCGCTGGATACCATCTTCACCCTGCACGCCGACCACGAACAGAATGCCTCGACCTCGACCGTGCGTCTGTCGGGTTCTTCCGGCGCCAACCCCTATGCCTGTATCTCGGCGGGCATTGCCTGCCTGTGGGGCCCGGCGCACGGTGGTGCCAACGAGGCCTGCCTGCAGATGCTCGAAGAAATTCACGACGTCTCGCGCGTTGCCGAGTACATCGCTCGGGCCAAGGACAAGAACGATTCCTTCAAGTTGATGGGCTTCGGGCACCGCGTCTACAAGAACTTCGATCCGCGCGCGACCCTGATGAGGACTGTTTGCAACGAAGTTCTGCAGGAGCTGGGGCTGGAGAATGACCGCCTGTTCAAGCTGGCGATGGAGCTCGAAAGGATCGCTCTCGAGGATAACTACTTCATCGAGAAGAAACTTTATCCGAACGTTGATTTCTACTCAGGTATCGTTCAGAAGGCGCTCGGTATTCCGACCACGATGTTCACCTGCATCTTTGCCCTGGCCCGTACGGTAGGCTGGATGACGCAATGGGAAGAGATGATCAACGATCCGGAATACAAGATCGGTCGTCCCCGTCAGCTCTACGTGGGGGCAGCAAGGCGCGACGTTATTCCGGCTGACCAGCGCTAGAGCTGATATCGACTCCGAGGGGCGGCGACGGTAGCCGCCCTTTTTTCATGCTGTGGCTTTCGGCCACAGGTTTTCGCTCTCCGCACCAGGACCGTGACGACAGGTAAAGCCATGATGAACCAGCTTTTTGGTAACTCCCTCCTCTTTGGCGGTAACGCGCCCTTCGTCGAGGAGTTGTACGAAAACTACCTCGATAATCCCGGTTCCGTCTCCGAGCAGTGGCGCGAGTATTTCGACAAGCTGGCGCAGCTTCCCGGTCACGTCGCGCGCGATGTGCCGCACTTGCCGGTGATCAACGCTTTTGCCGAGCAGGCGAAGAAGGGTGGCTACCGCGCCGCAGCGGTGGCGCCGGCCGATGACAAGAAGCAGGTCGGCATTCTGCAGATGATCACCGCCTATCGTTTTGCGGGTGATCGTTGGGCCAATCTGGACCCGCTGAAGCGCACGCCACGTCCGGATCTGCCGCAGCTTGACCCGGCTTACTACGGGCTTTCGGACGCCGACCTCAACACCATGTTCGCCGTCGGTTCGTTCAAGGGCGTGCCTGAGCATGCCACCTTCGGGCAGATTCTCGATGCCCTCAAAGCCACCTATTGCGGCTCTATCGGTGTCGAGTACATGTACCTCAGCACGCTCGCCGAGAAGCGCTGGGTGCAGGATCGCCTTGAGCGCATCCACTCCAAACCCAGCTATACCCCCGAGCAGCGCCTGCGCATGCTTGAGCGCCTGACGGCTGCTGAAACCCTCGAACGCTATCTGCACACACGCTACGTCGGTCAGAAGCGTTTCTCCCTTGAAGGTGGCGAGTCGCTGATTGTCTCCCTCGACGAACTGATCCGTGTGGCGGGAAGCGGCGGCGTTGACGAAATCGTCGTGGGCATGGCCCACCGTGGTCGCCTCAATGTTCTCGTGAACACGCTGGGTAAAGCGCCGTCGATGCTCTTCGACGAGTTCGAGGGCAAGAAGGCGCAGGATCTGACTGCTGGCGACGTCAAGTATCACATGGGTTACTCGTCCGATGTCTCGACACCCGGCGGACCGTGCCATCTGACGCTGTCGTTCAATCCCTCGCATCTGGAAATCGTTAACCCGGTGGTCGCTGGCTCGGTGTTTTCACGCCAGCTGCGTCGCGGCGAGGACGGCAAGGACAAGGTGCTGGCGGTGCTCATTCACGGTGACGCTGCCGTGGCTGGCCAGGGCGTCAACCAGGAGATGCTCAACTTCGCGCAAACGCGGGGCTATGGCGTCGGTGGTACGGTGCACATCGTGGTCAATAACCAGATCGGCTTTACCACTTCCGACCCGCGCGACTACCGTTCATCGCTGTACTGCACGGACATCTTCAAGATGGCCGAGGCGCCGATCTTCCACGTCAATGGCGACGACCCCGAAGCGGTCGCCCTGGTCACCGCGATCGCCATGGATTATCGTCGGACCTTCAAGAAAGATGTCGTCGTCGACATCGTCTGCTACCGCAAGCTCGGGCATAACGAGCAAGACGAGCCAATGGTCACGCAACCCCTGATGTACAAGAAGATCAGGTTGCATCCAGGGACACGCAAGCTGTACGCAGACAAACTGGTTGACGAAGGGGTTCTGGTGGTCGAAGGCCCAGACGAGATCATTGCCGATTACCGCGCCCATCTCGACCGCGGCGAGCTCTTGTACAACCCGGTGCTCGCCGGCTACAAGCATCCGATGACCATCGACTGGACGCCTTTTCTTTCGCCGCGCTATATCGAAACCTGCGATACCAAGGTGCCGATCACGGAGTTGCGGCGCCTGTGCGAACGCTTGTCGACCCTGCCCGAGGGTTTTACCCTGCACAGTCGGGTCAAGAAGATCATCGACGATCGTCGTGCGATGGGCGAGGGGCAACTGCCGGTAGACTGGGGGATGGCCGAAAACCTCGCCTACGCGTCCTTGCTGGTGTCCAGTTACGGTATTCGTATTTCTGGTGAAGACGTTGGCCGCAGCACTTTCTTCCACCGCCACGCGGCGCTGCACGACCAGAATCGTGAAGAGTGGGACGACGGCACCTATGTTCCCCTGGCTCATCTCCAGGAAAAGCAGGCCAACTTCCAGTGCTATGACTCGGTCCTCTCGGAGGAGGCCGTTCTCGCCTTCGAGTACGGCTACTCGACTGCCAACCCCCACGAACTGGTGGTCTGGGAAGCGCAATTTGGCGACTTTGTTAACGGCGCGCAGGTGGTCATCGATCAGTTTATTGCTGCCGGTGAAGCCAAATGGGGTCGTGCCAGCGGCTTGGTCCTCCTTCTGCCGCACGGTTATGAAGGGCAGGGCCCGGAGCATTCTTCGGCGCGCATCGAACGCTTCATGCAGTTGTCTGCCGAGATGAACATGGAAGTTTGCCAGCCGACGACGCCTGCGCAGATCTTCCATCTGCTGCGTCGCCAGGCCGTGCGCAATCAGCGCAAGCCGCTGATCGTTTTCTCGCCAAAGTCCTTGCTACGCCACAAAGACGCAACATCGAGCCTCGAAGAGTTGAGTGACGGCGAGTTTCAGCGTGTTATTGGCGAAGTCGAGCCGATCAACGCCAAGAAAGTGACCCGCGTCATCTTCTGCTCCGGCAAGATCTATTACGATCTGGTTGCCGCACGGCAGGAGAAGAAAGTTGCCCATATCGCGATTGCCCGCCTCGAGCAACTCTATCCCTTCCCGGAGAAGTCTTTCCACGACGAAGTGGCCAAGTATCCGAAGGCAACAGAAATCGTCTGGTGTCAGGACGAACCGCGCAATCAGGGTCCCTGGTACTGGATCGCCTCACGCCAGCATCTGTCGCGCGAGCTCAACGACAAGCAGCATTTGCTGCTCGTCTCCCGCCCGGCGGCCGCTTCCCCCGCAGTTGGCTATGCCAGCAAGCATAATGCCCAACAAAAGGCTCTGATCGACTCCGCGCTTGGTGAGATCGAGTACTACAAATTGCCCTAGAACGGAGAGAACATGATCATCGACGTCAAAGTTCCACAGCTCTCGGAATCTGTCGCTGAAGCGACGCTGGTTTCGTGGCACAAGAAAGCCGGTGAAGCGGTTGCCCGGGATGAGAATCTTATCGACATCGAGACCGACAAGGTGGTTCTCGAACTGCCGGCACCGGATAGTGGCGTATTGGTTGAAATCGTCAAGGGCGATGGCGACACGGTTGTTGCGGGCGAAGTCATTGCACGTATCGATACCACGGCGCAGGCCGGTGCTGTGGTCGCGCCAGTGGCCACAGCGGCGCCTGCGAAAGCGGCGCCTGCGAAAGCGGCGCCTGCCGGGGAGGCAGCTGGCGCTGCGGCGGCGGGAGTTGCCATGCCGGCGGCACGCAAAATCCTCGAAGAAAAGGGTATTGCCGCTGGCGACGTTGTCGGTACGGGCCGTGGTGGGCGGGTAAGCAAGGCTGATGCCGTGGCCGCTGAGCGTCCGGCGGTGAGGCCGGTTGCCGCTGGCCTTGCCGCTAGCCTTGCCGCCGCGCCAGTCGCTGTGGCTGCGAAAGTGAGCGCACCTGCCTTGGCCACCGCGCCGATGGTGACCGTGGCGCTCGGTGATCGGCCGGAGCAGCGCGTACCGATGTCGCGCCTGCGCGCCCGCGTTGCCGAGCGTCTGTTGCAGTCACAAGCCAGCAACGCCATCCTGACCACCTTCAATGAAGTCAATATGGGTCCGGTCATGGCCTTGCGCAAGCAGTACGGAGAGCGCTTCGAGAAGGCACATGGCGTTCGCCTGGGCTTCATGGGCTTCTTCGTCAAGGCTGCCGTCGCCGCGCTGCAGAAGTTTCCGATCATCAACTCTTCGGTTGATGGCAGCGACATCGTCTACCACGGCTACATCGATATCGGTATCGCCGTGGGCAGCCCGCGCGGCCTGGTCGTCCCGATTCTGCGCGACGCCGACCAGATGTCGATCGCCGATATCGAGAAAAAGATCGGCGAGTTTGGCGCCAAAGCCAAGGACGGCAAGCTGTCGATGGAGGATCTGACCGGTGGTACCTTCTCGATCTCCAACGGGGGGGTCTTCGGTTCGATGTTGTCGACGCCGATCATCAACCCGCCGCAGTCGGCGATCCTCGGTATTCACGCCACCAAGGATCGTCCGGTGGTGGAGAACGGTCAGATTGTCATTCGCCCGATCAACTATCTGGCAATGTCCTACGACCACCGTATCGTCGATGGTCGTGAAGCCGTACTTGGCCTGGTGACCATGAAGGAGGCGCTGGAGGATCCGGCCCGCCTGCTCCTCGGCGTATAAACTCTCACCACCGAGGCACGGAGTCGCAGAGTTTCACACTGTGCGAAGTCCGTGCCTCGCTGTCTCTGCGGCTGGAAAGGGAAACTATCATGTCCAAGCAATTCGACGTTCTCGTTATCGGTGGTGGGCCCGGTGGCTATATTGCCGCCATCCGAGCGGCACAACTGGGTTTCAGTGTCGCCTGTTGTGAATCCAATCCCTACGCCGATCCCAAGGGCGAGCCGCGCCTCGGTGGCACCTGCCTGAACGTGGGCTGCATCCCGTCGAAAGCCCTGTTGCATACCTCCCATCTTTTCGAGGAAGCGTCGCACGGCTTTGCTGCGCAGGGGATCGATGTCGGGACGCCGAGCATTGACGTCGCCAAGATGGTGGGCCGCAAGAACGGCATCGTCAAACAGCTCACCGGCGGTATCAAGATGCTGTTCAAGAAGAACAAGGTCACCCTGCTCAACGGTCATGGCGCATTCCTTGGCCAGAAAGGCGAGAACTGGCAGGTTAAGGTGGGTGACAGCGTCGTCGAGGCGAAGCAGGTGATTGTAGCCACCGGCTCCAGGGCGCGTCACCTGCCCGGTGTTCCGGTCGATAACGAGATCGTTTGCGACAACGAAGGCGCGCTCGACATTGCGGCGGTGCCGAAGAAGCTCGCGGTCATCGGCGCTGGTGTCATTGGTCTCGAAATGGGCAGCGTCTGGCGGCGTCTCGGTGCCGAAGTGACGCTCCTCGAGGCCTTGCCCGAGTTTCTTTCGCTAGCCGACATCGATGTGGCCAGGGAAGCAGCCAAACTGTTTGCCAAACAGGGCCTGCAGATCATCACCGGTATCGAGATTGGTGACGTCAAGATCTCGCAGAAGGGTGTTTCGATCGACTATACGGACAAGGACGGGCAGGAGCAGCGACTTGACGCGGATCGTCTGATTGTCTCGATCGGCCGCATCCCGAATACCGAAGGTCTGGATGCCGACAAGGTCGGGCTCAAACTCACCGAACGCGGTCAGGTTGAGGTCGACGCACACTGCCGTACCAATCTTCCCGGGGTGTGGGCGGTGGGCGATGTGGTCGCTGGACCGATGCTCGCGCACAAGGCCATGGAAGAGGGCGTGATGGTCGCCGAAATCATGGCCGGGCAGGCCGGGCACTGCAATTTCGACACCATTCCCTGGGTGATCTACACCAGCCCGGAGATCGCCTGGGTTGGCAAGACCGAGCAGCAGTTGAAGGCCGAAGGCACGGCCTTCAAGGTGGGCAAGATCCCGTTTGCCTCGAATGGTCGGGCCCTGGGAATGGGCGATTCGAGCGGCTTCGCCAAGATCCTGGCCTGTGCGCAGACGGATCGTATCCTTGGCGTCCACATCATCGGTCCGAATGCTTCGGAATTGATCTCTGAAGGTGTCGTGGCCATGGAGTTCGGTGCTGCATCCGAAGATCTGGCGCGCATCTGTCATGCTCATCCGACGCTGTCGGAAGTGGTTCACGAGGCGGCCCTGGCCTGCGACAAGCGGCCCTTGCACTTTTAAGACGGGTGCCCCCCGGCTAGGGGAGGGCGCGAGAGGTGCGACAAGCACCTCTCGGCTCTCACCTCTCACCTCTCGTTTCGCCGCCCCCGCCGGTCAGGGTAGTCGGGCGCTAGTCGCCGCAGAAGGGGTTGCTGCGGCGCTCGGCACCGAAAGTCGAACTCGGGCCGTGGCCTGGCAGGAAGGTCACGTCATCGCCAAGTGGCCAGAGTTGGCCACGGATGGACGAGATCAGGGTGTCGAAATCGCCTTTCGGGAAATCCGTACGACCGATAGAACCCTGGAAGAGCACGTCGCCGACGATCGCCAGACGGTCTGCCTTGCTGAAAAAGACCACATGCCCCGGCGTATGCCCCGGGCAATGCAAAACATCCATTTCGACCTCGCCGAAGCCTACCGTATCGCCTTGCTCGAGCCAGCGGTCGGGTGTGAAAGGGCGCGCTGCCGGCAGTCCGAACATTTTGCTCTGTTGCTGCATGCCATCGATCCAGAACTGATCCTCGCGATGTGGTCCCTCGATCGGCAGAGACAGGCGCTCGGCCAGTTCGGCAACCGCACCCGCATGATCGACATGGCCATGGGTGACGAGAATTTTTTCCAGGGTCACGCCGTTTGCCTCTACCGCCCGCAGAATGCTCGCCATGTTGCCGCCCGGATCAACGACCGCGCCACGTTTTGTTTGCTCGCACCACAGCAGGCTGCAGTTCTGTGCGAAAGGGGTTACCGGGATGATCTGATATTTCATGGTCGAGGCGTGTGTTGGCTTGGTTTGGAGGGATGGCGTAGTATACCTCCTGCCGCCGCGCTTGATTGAACCGCGGCATGCTGCCTTCCCGAGCGCGATGAGCAAACGGTCATGACAGTCGAGATACCCCGGATGATGAAAGTCATGACCGTCCACCCTCTCACTTGCAGTGCGCATTCTGGCTTACACGCCGGAATCGTTCGCCGGGCAGGGAGCATGCTCCCCGAATTCACCGTCTCACCCCCGGCCCTTCTCCCGCAGGGGGAGAAGGGAGTTTCGTGAGTCGCTTGCGCGACTTTCACATTAACGGTCATGACACGTGGAGACACCCCAAATCATGAAAGTCATGACCGTTTCCCTCTTCCCCTGCCCCTTCTCCCGCAAGGAGAGAAGGGAGGTTCGTGAGTCGCTTGCGCGACTTTCACATTAACCGCCAGGATCGCGCCCATGCTGGGCGCACAACGGATAGATCGTGGCTTCGCACGATCTATCCTTATTCCTTACCTCAAGGCCGCGTCGGGAATAGTAAATGCGGCGCCACACCAGCCCCCCACGTCATTGCGAGGAGGCGCAGCCGACGCGGCAATCCAGTTCCATCCTCTCACTATTTCCCACCGCATTGACATCGTGAACACTGAATACGCGAAAAGACAAATCTCTGGATTGCCGCGTCGGCTTCGCCTCCTCGCAATGACGGAGGGTGGGAGATGCTTGGCGAAAGTCTCATCAAGAATGCATGCCCACACTACTGCGTTTGCCTGAGATGTGAATCGGCTGATGCGACTCCGATGCCTGATCGATCAGGCGATACAGATTCGCTCTTGCTTCGCTGGCGGTCAGGGTGGTCAGTGGGCCTCCGGTTCGAGGCTTTTAGCGTACGTACGCCTCGTCAAACCCGCGGGAACGGCACAGCGCAGCCCTGTGCCGGCTAATCGGGATAGGAGAAAACCTCACGGCCTCCCTCGCTGAGCGGGCATGGCAGCCGTTGCACGCCGCGCAGCGTAGCGTAGCGACCCAGTTTCTGAAGATCTGTTTTGAGCTATTTGCAGCGGACAAACCGTGGTCTGTCCCCGGATTCCATTTGCGGATTCCTTGTGTTCGTCTTCCTTGACGTCAAGAGCGTCGGCTTGGTGGCTAGCCGACAAACCGGGGATCGAGTAGGGGACGGAGTTACCTCCGTCGCCCTCTCACACCACAGTAGGTGCGGTTCCGCATACGGCGGTTCATCTGTGCAGCAGATGGGGTCTTTCCCTGTGGTTGTTCCCATCACAGGGTTTTCAAGAACTCCACCAGCGCATCCTTCTCGGCCTCCGACAAGCCCGTGCCAAACTCATGCCCCTGATTGCTGCCGCCCTTGCTGCCGGTATCGAGCTTCGTCCCGACACGTTTGGCCGCCGGCGTGTCGGTAACGAACCCGACCCTCGCTTGGTCATACACGTCATAACCTCGCCAGAAAACCGTCGGCCGCTGCCCAACCGGCTCCAGCAAGTCCCTCAGCGTCGGCACCGACCCATTATGCAGATACGGCGCCTTCAGCCAGATACCGTCCAGAAAAGGCGCGACGTAACCGATCAAATCTTCCTCAACCAGGCCGCGACGCTCGAGGCCCATTTCCTTGACCACCTGGTTGGCTTTGATCGCGGCGCCCTTGTTCCACGAGTCCAAGCGGCCGCGGTCGGTGCCGACTTCAGCCAGCGGTAGCGGCCGGCCGGTGAGTTCGCTGGCGTGGCAGCTGGCGCAGTTGGCGTCGAACAGGGTTTTGCCCTCGGCCGCCTTTGCCTGATCGATGGCGAAGGGGTATTTCGGTGGTGGCAGTTCGGAGAGGTAGCTGTGCAGCCATTGCACCTGCCCGACGAAGTCCTGCTTGTTGGCGGGCGCGGCGCCAAGCAGGCCCAGGGCGGAGTCCATGATCACCGAGTAGGCGTCGCTGCTGTCGCCGGCGTAGTTCATGCGGTGACCCTGATCCCAGACGTACTTCTTGAGGTTCCATACCGAGGGCATGTCGGTGGGGCCGAAGGTATCGTCCATGGGAGCGCCGATCATGAAGTACTTGGTCAGGTTCATGGCGTCATCGCGGCCGCGGCCCCAGTCGGGAAAGTCGGGGCGGTAGATCCAGGCGAACTGCTGCTCGCGTTCGAGCAGGCGCTTCTTGGTGATCGGGATGACGAAGAAGCGGTAGAGAAGCTGGTCGATGAGGTCGAGATCGGTGACGCGATTGATTTCGGCCATCAGGATGTCGGCGTTGAAGCGCGGGTCCTTGGCGCAGTCGATCAGGTAGCGGAAGAAGGCTTCGACGTTGGTGGTGTGTGCCGGACCGCCGACGACAAAGACCGGGTTGGCATCAGGCGATTCGCGGTAGCTGGTGGTGTGGCAAACGGCGCAGTTATTGGCCACGCGCGGAAAGCCGATGGTTTTCTTGCTGAAGCCGGCCGGCAGTTCCTGGCCCTGCTCCCAGGGAACGCCGAGTGCGGCGTAACCACCGGGAAGGACCTTGCCGTCCTGGGTCAGTTTTTCGGGAAAGACGCGCGGCAGGACGTAGAAGATCCAGTAGGGGATGCCGGCGTCGTGCTCGGCGCCGATCGAGCCGTACTTGAAGCGCGTTTCGAAATCGGCGGTTACCCAGTCGGGCTGGGGACGTTCGCGGAAGCCGCGATCGTAGCCGATCACCCCGCCAACAACAATCGTGACGATGATCACCACGCCGATGGCGCGGAACCAGTTCCTGCAGGATCGCATGCTCATCGTCGGCTCCTCAGAAGGTCTTCATGAATTCGACCAGGGCGGTCTTTTCGTCGGCGCTCAGCTCGGTGCCGTAGGCCTTGCCGGTGTGGCCGCCGTTGCCGTTGCCGGGAGCGCTGGTGTCGAAAAGGAAAAACGGCTGACCGTTGCCCTGCGGCTGATCGGAGACGAAACCGACCTTGAGCGGGTCATAGACGTCGTTGCCGCGATAGAAGCTCGCGGGCCGGGCGGCCGCCGGTTCGAGCAGTTCGCGCAGGCTGGGCACCGAGCCGTTGTGCAGGTAGGGCGCGCGCAGCCAGACGCCATCGAGCGGCATGTTGGCGTAGCCGTGCGTCTTGCGGAAATGCGTGAAGCGCCACGGGTAGCCGGCGTAGAGTGTGGCCTGATTCACCGCCAGCGTGTAGCTGTAGGAATCGAGCCGGCGCCGGTCGGTACCGATCTCGGCCAGCGGCGTCACCTTGCCGACCAGCTCACCACTGAAATCGCTGCCCGAAGCGCCGTGACAGTTGGCGCAATAGGCCTTGTAGATCGGCGCGCCGCGCAGGGCCAGTTCGGCGTCGACCGGGAAGAACTGGCTGAAGCTCGGTGGCGAGGCGTCGAGGATCCAGTCCTCGACGCGGCTGATGCGTTCGATGTCGATGGTCGGCGGCGTCGTGCCGGTGCCGAAGGCGGCGCTCTTGTTGCGCTCTTCGACGGTGGTGTTGTTGCCGTCCCAGTGCAACTGCATCTCGTGCGGCTCCTTGCGCTGGCGTTGCCGCCACAGCGAAGGAAAGTCGGCCGGGGCGTCGAACTCGGCGGGGTCGAGATGCGCCATCGGGAAATTGAAGATCACTTTCGCCGAGTTGAAGGTATCGACGCGTCCCGGGCCCCAAGCGTGCTGCCTGGCGACCCAGTCGAAGCGCCCGGCAAGCGCCAGCACGCGATCGCGCATGATGGCAATGGCCACCGGGTAGACGACGTAGCGATCGAGCAGGTCGAGCTGGCCGCCCTGGCGTTCGATCTCCGGCAGGATGAATTCCTTGGAGAACTTCGGGTCGGCGGCGCAGTGGAAGAAGAATTCCTCGAAACCCTTCATGTTGAAAGTCGCGGCCGGCATGCCGAGGACGATCGTCGGCGGCTGGGCGGCGGCAGTACGCACGGTACTGGTATGGCAGACGGCGCAGTTGACGAAGACCCGATCGATGCCCTGGTAGCGGCGCTGCGAAGTGCCGACCGGAAGGTCGCGGTCGCTGCCATCGGCGTTCTTCTCGAAAACCATTCCCAGGGACTGGTAGCCCTTGCCGGGCAGATATTGCGGGCAGACGTCGGGCAGCACCCGCCAGATCCAGTAGGGGAAACCCATCTCGTGCTCGCCGCCAGTGGAACCGTACTTGAAGTGCTCGGTCGGGCTGGCGTGGTCCACCGGCACGTCGCCGCCAAAGCGCTGCACCAGCCAGATCACGGCCAGCAGCGGAAGTACGATGGTGACGATGAAGAGAATGATGAAGCGTCGCTTCCAGGGGCTTTTCGCTGTGTCGTTTTCGTTCATCTATCTTCTCCCTTTTCTTCTCGCCGGCTAATGCGCCGGCAAACACGGGCGCAGGGCCTCATAGCCGGCGGCGAGCAGCGTTTCAAGTTGCGGGGTTTGACCGGTTTCGGCGCGCAGCCATTGTGTCACCTGAGCGAGCAGTGCGGCGCGCACCGGGCTGCTGCGCCATGCTTGAGCGTCGCTGGCAAACGCCGGCAACATGCTTTCCGGCGGCATCGGCGTCTTCGCACGCTGCGCCGGCGCGATGTCGGCCATCGCCAGGCGTACGTAGAGGCGCGGGGCGCAGTGGCGAAGACTGGCGTCCACTTCGGGCGGACTACCCTGCAGAAAATTCGGCGGAAAAGTCTCGGCGGTCTGGTGGCAAGCGGCGCAATAGGGTTGAAAGCTGCGCAGCAGCGGATCGCCGGCGCTGCTCGGCGCCTGACCCGGCGCCACGGCAGCGACTTCCAGCTGCGCCGGTGGCAAATACTCGGCAGCCTCGCAGCAGGGCGCCGCGGCAGGCGTGCCGAGCTCGGCGAACAGTGCTGAAAAAAGCGACTGGCGCGGGAAAGGAGCAGGTCCGAACAGGATTGCGGCTTGCGGGCCGGCGGACAGGCGGTCGATAGCCTGCTGCACGATGGCGAAATCGGGGCGGACTTCCAGTATCGCCTCGCCATCGACCCAGCCATCGCCCGCATTGGCCTCGCTGCGGCGGATTTCGATCGAGGAGATCACGTCGGCGGCAGCGTTTCTCACGGGCAGCCCGTCGGCTTGCGGCGACAAGGTCGCGCCGGCGGCGGTCCCCGTGCCGACCAGTGTCAGCTCAAGATTGTTCAGGGCCGTGCCGCCGGGCAGCGTCAGCCGCGTCAGCCGCCCTCCGCTCGCTCGACCGGCCGGCACCGACAGCGTTCCCGCCAGCAACGTTCCACCCGTAGCGGAGCAGCGCAAGGACCAGCGCGCAGCGACTCGGGTATCGATTCGGCAGGGCACGCCGAATCGCTCTGCGTCAGGTGGCGCCAAGCGCGCCAGTGCACTCTCCAGTTGCCGCCGGTCGCTGTCGGCGACAAACTCCGCCAGGCCAGCCACCAGCTGCCGCAGCGCATCCGGGGCGTGCGGGCGCCAGAGCGCTCCAGCGGAGCGCGGCAAGAGCGGGTCGAAGCGAGCCGGCACCGCCGCCAAAGCCGCCCGCGCAGCGCTCTCCGCGGGCCAGCCATTAACCGCCTGCAAGGGGTTGCGGTTGGGGATGTCGGGATTGCCCGCGCTCAGGCCGCCCGGCCAGCGGCGTCGCGCCTGCTCGCGCAGCGGCTTGTCAACCGCCTGCATGAAGCGGGCGTCAGGGGTCCAGGTCTGACCGCTTGAGAGCGCGTGCCGCAAGGCGGCGGCGAACAGGCCGGCGCGGCAGCCTTGCGCCTCGGCCGAATGGCCGCCGCAGCCCGCGCGCCACAGAAGCTGGGTCAGGGCAAAGCCGTTGGCGCGCTCACTGGCGTTGTCGATGGCGTAGGGAACGTCGATGCCACGGTCGGGAGGGATGCCGTAGAAGCTTTGAGCGCTGGCCAGCAGCGTCGCCGCCACCTGGGCATTGGCGTTGGTCTCGTCCCACAGGGCGCGCGAAAAAAATCGGCGAGCCGTTCTGATGACAAGCAAAACAGATGCTGCGGTTGGCGTAAACCAGGCGCGGCTTGCCGCCAGCTCGGTAGTCCTTGAGCAACTGGAATTCGAAGCGCCCGGCGGCCTCGTTGTAACTGATGATCTCGATGACCGCCGACTGCTCCTGGTAGCCGATGTAGAGGCGGTCCTTGAGCAGTGGCATGCCGGCGGCGAGCGGCGGGCTGTCGACGGCCACCAGGACGCGCGGATAGGCAAAGTAGTCGGGCGCGGCGGCCGTCCGCTGCAGCGAGCGACCCAGCGGAATCAGTACGCGCTTGGCAGGCGGCAGCGGACTGGCCGGGTCACGCTGCAGCTGGGAATCGATGCGGGCGAGCAAGGCCGCAAAAGGAAAAGGCACTTCGATTTCGGCGGCGGCACCACGGCGCACGGCAAACAGCTCCTCGAACAATGAACGGCCCTGGCTCGGGAGATGCTCGCCGGGGTCGGCCGGATTGACGACGGGCAGCGCAGCCACCGGCACCGGCCCCGTCGGGCGCGCTTCAGTCGCCGACACCGGCATGGCGACGAGTGTGGCCAAGCACGCTGCCAAGCCCGCCGCTGCCAGACCCGTGGCAAGCCGCCGCAGGATCACCAGCGAGGTCACGGGCGGACGCATCGTCAGCTGCCATGCCCAGGCTTTGCCAGACTCAGGGCTTGGCAGACTTGCCAGCAGCAGCGACCACGGTGCGTTGCTGCGTTCCCGGCCAGCAGTCTTCCTGCACCTTGCCGGTGGCGACGAAATTCGCCTGAGCCTTCTCGTCGGTGGCTTTGTCGTAAAGCGTGAAATTGAGCGCGAAACCGCGGTCCAGATAGGCGCGGCCAAGGTAAAAGCCGGGGCGGATCATGCGGATTTCGTCGCGCACCTTGAGTCCGCGCCGGCCGGCAAGGTAATCGGGACTTTCCTGGTAACCGGGAATTTCGTCGCTAAAGAAATAATCGATGATGATCGATTCGCGCCGCGAGTCGAGCAGACTCTGGCCGCAATAGAGCTTGGCCGGGAACAGCAACCAGGTTTCCTTGCCCGCATAACTCATCTTCTGCGGCTCACCTTCGACCAGGCCGAGCTTCTTGAGCAGTGACAGATCCTCGATGCGGTTGCGCAGCACGCCTTCGTCGCGGAAGAACACTTTGCCGCGCCAGAGGACTTCGCCAATTTCCTCGACGACCAGTCCCTTGAGGTGCAGGACGGTGCCACTGAAGCCACCGACCAGCTCGGAAAGCCGGAACTTGCCGCTGCTTCCACGCGGCAGCAGGATGCGACCTTCGAAAGCGCCATCGGGGATCGGACCGGCAGTCAGGCGGGCGTAGATCTGATCAATCTGCTCCTCGTCCAGCGTCGCCAGATAGTCGGGCGTGATCTTCGCCAGCTCAGCCGGTGGAATCGGATACTGATAGTCGACCTGCGCCAGGCTCATTTTCGTCTGGTAGCTCTTGGCATAAGGCGCGAACTTGATATCCGGGGGTTCCGGCTTGCTGCACGCGGCAAGGGCAAGCGCGGTGAGGGTGGCTAGCGCGCCAAGCGCGAAGCGTGACATCCGGTCAGTGCGCTGGGTGCGCTGGGTGCGCAGTTGGCTCAGGGCAAAGGTGTGCGGCAGTCGCATGATGTGATCTCCCGTTTCCTTACAGCGTGGCGAGGAAAGCGGTGAGCGCTTTCTTGTCGGCCTCGGAAAGATCCTCGCCGAAGCGGTGACCCTGGTTTTCGATCTCCTCGGTGCAGCTCTGGTAATTGGCACTGATGAAATCGCGCTGCTCACGCAGAATTTCGACGAAGCGCGACGGATTCTTGATGATCTCGTCGGCGATTGTCTGCAGCGTCGGCAAGAGGCTCGCCTTGCCGGCCGCTTCGAGCTTGTCCGGGTGGCGCTTGGCAAGGAACAGGTCGCCGATCAGCTGCTTGTGCATCAGGCCATTCAGGAAACCGGCGCTGGTACCGGCCGGAATCTTCACCTGCCCGAAATCGAACAGCGGCTTCTCGGTCTTGCCGTCGAGCGGTCGTATGCCGACGTCGATGATCAGGTCGGCGTTGGTCAACGTCCGCTTGCTGCCCCGTTCCTTGGGGTTCAGCAGCTCGAACATCGACAGCTTGTAGAGGTCGAAGCGGCCCTCGACGCTCGGGTCGTAGCGCAGGCAATCGGGCTGCCGTGCGAGGAGCAGGCCAGCGCTATCGACATAGCGGGCGCGGTGGAAGTCGTTGGCCTTGTTCGCCGGCTTGCCGCAGATTTCCGGCCCGATGGCGTTGTTGTGCATGAACGGCGCGGTCGCCCAGATATTGACCAGCGAGACATTGCGCAGGTAGCCGCGACCGGCATCCTTGAGTTCGTCGCGCTCGGGAATGTCGGCAACGACCTCGCGCTGGCGCAGGGTGTCCGACGCCGATTCCATGTACAGGTTGCCCGCCTTGTGGTTGGAGTGCAGCGAGCGGCAACGGAAAGTGCCGACCTCGGTGACCGGTGTCGCCTGATCGTTGCCCAGGAAATCGGCCCTTACCTGGCGCGGATGCGTTTCGCTGGCGGCGGCGAAGTCGCGATTCTTGAACGAGCCGCCTTCGCTCTCGGGAATGCTCGAATGGCAGCGCGCACAGTTTTCGGCGAAGACCAGCTGTCCGCGGCCAACGGCACCGGCGCCGAATTCGCTTTCCAGGTCGCGGACCAAATCGGCGCGACCATAAACCAGGCCACTTGAACCGGCCTGGCGAACATTGGCCAACGCCGCGTAGAGGTCGGTCTGATCCGACTCGGCAGAGGCAAAGAAATCGAGCACGTTCTGCAAGCGGTCCTCGACGGCCCGGAAGTTCGGGCAATCGCGGCGGCACTGGCCAATGTCGAAAGGTGTCTGTCCGAAACCGCGCTGCTCCGGGTCCACCTCGCGCATGTCGGCGAGGTGATTGACCCAGCACTGCTCGGAGCAGGAGCCGATGTTGAAGTACACGCGCTGGATCGCTTCCAGCGCGCCGGTCGAGTCTTCGCCGCCTTTGAGGATGTGATGGACGCCGGGCAATACAACTTTCTGGCCGCCGAGATTGACCGGCGTGGTGTCGTCGTCGCGGGTGCTCTTCTCCCAGCACTTGCCTTCGCGACCCGGCTCGCACCAGCACTTGCCCGCGTCGGTCTCGCTGCCGCAGCTCGCCGCCTTGCGCCATTTGGTTACCACTTCACCCTTGAATACCGGCCGCTGCGCGACATTGATCAGGGCATTGATGGTCCCCGGATTGTTGACCTGGTCATGCGAAATCGCCGAAGTGTCGGTGACCCCGGGACGGGCGTGCGCGAACATCTGATACTCGAGACTGCTCATCGGCAGGCCCGAACCGAGCAGTTCGGACATGCGCGTGTACTGGTTGCCGATCAGCCCCTTGAGATTCTCCCACTTGGGATGCGCCGGGTCGGCTGGCGGGTTGAGCGGATCGAACGCGATATGGCAGGAACCGCAGGAAGTGCCGATCAGGAATGGCGGCTCGACCGAGCCATCGGACAGCCGACTGACGCGCTGATCGGAGGCGATGCCGGTCTTGTCGATCAGTGGGCGGTCAAAGCCCGACCAGCTTCCGGGTTCGCCATTCAAGGCCTGCCACTTGGCGGCGTCGAAGCGTGGATTGGGAAACTTGCGAATTCCCAGCGCTCCCGTGGAGGTGCCGAACTTGAGATCGCAGGCGGAGTGCCGTTGGTCGAGCTTGCCGCCCTGGCTGTGCGGGTCGTCCGGGTCGAGGGCCGCATCCTTGAGGCCGCAGGCCGGGTCGATGTAGCCCGGCTTGCCGACATACTTCAGGAGCACGTCGTCGCCAGGACACCAGTCGAAGCCATAGGTTTCCGCCACCGACTTGGCCGGGCAGTCGGGATCGCCGGGTTTGCAGCACGAGGGATCGTTGATGATTCCCCAGGCCCAGAAACGATCGTCGCGCTGATCGGATCGCAGGACGCGGAACCAGTCGACCAGGACGCCAATGCGCTGCTGCAGGGTATAGGTATGGAAGCGGTCGTTACCGGCGGTGGCCTTGAACCAGATCAGCCGTCCGACGCATTCCGAATCACTCAGTCCTTCGCGGGCACAAGCTTCGTAATACGGAGCATCCTGGTCGATGATCGACGCTTCCGGAAGGCTTTGTTCAGCGGGAGCGGCAAGCGGGGAACCCGCTGCGCCTTGCGCATACGCGTCGCCGAAATTGATGTCGCGCTGGTAGAAAACACCGAAGCCAGCACCGAGAATGAGCGTCGCCGCCAAAGCGGCAAGCAGAGTACGTTTCATGCGTTCTCTCCTGACGGACACAAACAGCTTGAAACCCCAAACGTGGGAGACTCGTCGGTAGTGCAGTCGACGGCAGGGCAGTATCTGTTCGCATGCCCGCCCTGTCAAGCGCCGCCATTCTCGGCGCCACGCCCTAATTCAGTGCCAGCGTCCGCAGCGCGAACTCTTGTTAAATTATCGTGCCGGCACCCTCTTCGCGCTGCCGCGACTGACGGAGCTTTGGCAGCCGAGGCGCAAGGTGGTTCCACGCAAGCTGACGACCGACAAGGCACCCGCCCCCTCTGCCGCTATTCAAGAGACCTGCAGGCCCTCCCGGACGCAGGCAGGCGCTGCCAAAGAAGTTTTTTTTGAAAAACCATGCTGGCGGAAAATGTATTAAGCTTCCCCATTGCCAATCCAAAAATATTATCGACTGCGTGAAAACCTCGTGAACTGGACTCGCTTCAAAGGGCGCTCGCTCAAGACGAGAATCACCTTGTTTACGCTGACCATCTTCCTTGTCAGCATTTGGTCACTGGCTTTTTACAGCAGCCAGACCTTGCGGGCGGATATGGAACGTCTATTGGGTGACCAGCAATTGTCGACGGTCTCCCTGCTGGCCGACGAGCTGAATCACGAATTGGGCGACCGCCTGGCAATTCTGGCGAGAATTGCCAGCAGAATTACTCCGGCGATGCTGGCCAACACCACCACCTTGCAGGCTTTCCTGGCGCAGAGCCTGACTCTCGAAGGCGAACCATTCAACGCCGGCATCATTGTCCATCGACTCGACGGTACAGCGGTCGCCGAATTTCCTCCCGCCCCTGAGCGACTCGGTGTCAATTACACGGACATCGACAGCGTCGCTACGGCGCTACAGGAAGGAAAATTGACGATCAGCCGGCCTGTGATAGGCAAGAAACTGCAGGCGCCGGTTTTTGGCATGACCGTAGCCATTCGTGACCCACGTGACCATGTGATTGGCGCCGTGAGTGGGGTCGTCAATCTGGCCATACCCAACTTTCTCGACCACATCACCGACGGCCGCTACGGCAAGACCGGTGGTTTTCTTCTTGTTGCACCGCAGTACCGCCAGATCATCACCGCTACCGACAAGAGTCGCGTCATGGCCCACTTGCCGTCGCCAGGCGTCAATCCGACGATCGATCGCTTTATCGAAGGTTTCGAGGGACCCATCGTCTTCGTCAGTAGCGTTGGCACCAAGGTACTGAGCTCGGCCAGGAGAATCCCGGTTTCAGGTTGGGACATGGTGGCCATCCTTCCGACCGCTGAAGCTTTTGCCCCGATTCGCGCGATGCAGCAGCGCATGCTGCTGGCGGCGCTGCTACTGACCCTGTTGGCAGCCGCCGCAACGTGGTGGATATTGGATCGGCAGCTTGCGCCGATGCTTTCTGCCGCCAAGCTGCTCTCCCATTTGTCGGCTACGCAGCAGCTCCCGAAACCCTTGCCGATAGCCCGCCATGACGAAGTTGGCGAACTCATCGCCAGCTTCAATCACCTCGTCGACAGCCTGGGAAATCGCGAAAAAGCGTTGCAGGAAAGCGAAGCCTTCAAGAACACCATCCTCAATTCCATGGCTGCCGAAATCGTCGTCCTCGATCAGCACGGCGTCATACAAGCGGTGAACAAGCGTTGGCGGCGGTTTTCGCGGGAGAACAGCAGCCAGCCAGGGCAGCCCGCAGCGCATACCGAAGCCGGCACGAATTACCTCGCTTTCTGCACGCTCGACGCTGCGGCCCTGGCCGATGATGCAGCCAACCCCAGGCTTGGAATCGAAGCGGTTCTGGAACGCCGCTTGCCCTCCTTCAGTCTTGAATATGCCTGCCACTCGCCGCAAGAACTGCGTTGGTTCACGATGACGGTCATGCCTTTGGGTCCCGACATCGAGCGCGGCGTAGTGATCACCCATAGCGATATCACGGCCGTCAAGCGCGCCGAGCAATACGAACAGTTTCGCGGCCGCATCCTGCAACTGCTTGCGGAAGGCGAGCCGCTACACGGCATTCTTGAAGCGCTGGCGCAGGGTGTAGAGGAACTCAATCCGGGCATGCTGTGCAGCATTCTGCTGGTCGACAACGATGGCCAGCGCCTCACCACCGGCGCCGCCCCAAGCCTGCCAGACTCCTTCAACGCCGCGGTCAACGGGATGAAAATCCGCGCCGCAGCCGGTTCCTGCGGAACGGCGGCGTTTACCGGCCAGCGCGTCATCGTCGAAGATATCGCCACGCATCCCTACTGGGAGCGCGCCAGAGAGCTGGCGGCCAGTGCCGGCCTGAGATCCTGCTGGTCCGAACCGGTTCGCTCATCGCCGGGAAAAGTAATCGGTACCTTCGCCATTTATCATCGTCACCCGCATAGCCCGAGCGCGGCCCATATCGAGCTGATCGAACAATCCGCCCGCCTGGCCAGCATCGCCATCGAGCGCAACCTCGCGGCTGAACGGCTGCGCACCAGTGAGGCGCACTACCGCCTGCTCACCGAGAATGTTGCCGACATCGTCTGGCGGCAGGACCGCGATCACTACTTCACCTATATCAGCCCGGCCGACGAACGCTTGCGCGGCTACAAGGCAGAGCAGGTCATCGGTCGGCACGTGACAGAAGTGCTGACCGCCGAGGGCATCGCCATTCTCAAGGAGAAACAGGCGCTGCGCGCAGAAACCGAACGGCGGGGCGTGCGCACCGGGATTACCCGCTTCGAACTGCCACAGCGCTGCCAGGATGGCAGCCTGATCTGGCTGGAAGTCCTCTCCACGCCGGAACGTGACGCGCAGGGCACGATCATCGGTTATCACGGCGTCAGCAGGGAAATCACCGAACGCAAGTACGCCGAGGACCAGGTCCGCAAACTGGCGTTTCATGACCCACTGACCGCGCTCCCCAATCGCCGCCTGCTCAACGACCGTCTACAGCAGACGATGGCCGCCAGCGGGCGAGCACCCTGCCATGGTGCCGTGATGTTCGTCGACCTGGACAACTTCAAACCGCTCAATGATGCGCATGGGCACGTCATCGGCGACCTGCTCCTGGTCGAGGCGGCTGGGCGTCTGAAGAGCTGCGTTCGCGAGGTGGATACCGTCGCCCGCTTCGGTGGCGACGAGTTCGTGGTGATGATCAGCGAGCTGGCTGCGGACAAGTACGCGTCAATGGAGAAAGCCGCCATCATCGCCGAAAAGATTCGTGTCGCCCTGCGAGAACCCTATCGACTGAGCATCCCGTCCTCAGGACAGTGCGCCACGACGCTGACCCACCGGTGCTCGGCGAGCATCGGCGTCGCCTTGTTCATTGGTCACCAAGCCACGCAGGACGAGATCCTGCAGCGGGCCGATGCGGCCATGTATGAAGCCAAGCAGGCCGGGCGAAATTTCATTCGCTTTTACGATGGCGAACAGCGCGGCAGAGAGCCGCCGGCACAGCAGCGGGACGACGGGGGGTCTAGGGTCTAAAATGGGCGCTTTGCCAGACTGCGACCCCCAGCCATGATCCGCACCCGTTTTGCGCCCTCCCCGACCGGCTTCCTGCACATTGGCGGCGCGCGCACCGCGCTCTTCTCGTGGGCCTTTGCCCGTCGCCACGGCGGCAGCTTCATCCTGCGCATCGAGGACACCGACCTGGCACGGTCGACACCTGAAGCCGTGCAGGCGATCCTTGACGGCATGAACTGGCTGGGCCTGAGCCACGACGAAGGGCCTTTCTACCAGACCCAGCGCATGGCGCGCTACCAGGTGGTCATCGACGAGATGCTCGCCGCCGGCACGGCCTACCATTGCTACATGCCCCCCGAAGAACTCGATCGCCTGCGCGAGGAGCAACGTGCGCAAGGACTGAAGGCGCGCTATGACGGCACTTGGCGGCCGGAGCCGGGCAAGGTCCTGCCGACGCCGCCGGCCGGCGTCTCGCCGGCGGTACGCTTCCGCAACCCGAGCGACGGCGTCGTCGCCTGGGACGACCTGGTCAAGGGGCGCATCGAAATTGCCAACGCCGAACTCGACGACCTGGTGATCGCCCGCGCCGATGGCACACCGACGTACAACTTCTGTGTCGTCGTCGACGACTTCGACATGGGCATCACGCAGGTCATTCGCGGCGACGACCATGTCAATAACACGCCACGGCAGATCAACATCCTGCAGGCGCTGGGCGTGCAAGTGCCGCAATACGCGCACCTGTCGATGATTCTCGGTGACGATGGCCAGAAACTCTCCAAGCGCCACGGCGCGGTGAGCGTCATGCAGTACGACGAGGAAGGCTATCTGCCGGAAGCGGTGCTCAACTATCTGGCGCGCCTGGGCTGGTCGCACGGTGACGAAGAAATCTTCTCGATGGCGCAGTTCTGCGAGTGGTTCGACCTCGACCACATCACGCCGTCGGCCGCGCAGTTCAACACCGAGAAACTCAACTGGCTCAACGCGCACTACCTCAAGCGCGCCGAGGCACAGCGACTGGCGGCGCTGGTCTTGCCGCGCCTGCAAGCGCGCGGCGTGACGGTCAGCGCAACACCTTCCCTGCCGGCGGTGATCACCCTATACCAGGAGCGCGTCGCCAACCTCAATGAGCTGGCCGACGCGGCGGCGGTGTTCTACATCGACATCACTCCGAAAAGCGAACTCCTGGTCAAGCATCTGACGCCGGAAGCCCTGCCGGCGCTGGCCGACTTCGTCGCCGGCCTGCCAAACATCGCCTGGGAGCCGGCGGCGATTGGCGCCCTGATCAAGCACAGCGTCGCCGCGCACGGGCTGAAAATGCCCAAGCTGGCGATGCCTCTGCGGGTGCTGCTGACCGGCCAGGAACAGACGCCGTCGGTCGATGCCCTAGTCGCCCTTTTCCCGCGCGAAGAGGTACTCAAGCGACTGGCTGCCGCCGGCTGACGCTGACGGCGGGCCGAGACCGGCAAGCTTGCCAGCTGGCTAGCTTGCTAGACGGCGCCGGTGAATTCGCCGCGCGCCGGGTAGTCCTTGCTGATGGCGAAGTCGACCGCCCCGAGCAGATCCTGGAACTGCGGACGCGCGAAGGGCATCGTCTGGACCGCGCCGTAGTACAGCGTCCCATCCGGACGAACCAGGAACACACCGGGTTCGCTGAACAGCTCGGGCTCCTCGATCCCGATCGACGTCTGGCCGCGCGAAGTGCTGATATACAGCCCCCATTGGCGTGCGCTGCGCAGGCTCAGGGCGTAGGCGAACTGCACGCCTTTGGCACCAACTTTCTCGGCCATTTGCCGGCCACGTTCTTCACCGTCGCTGCTGATGGCCACGATCTGCACACCACGCGACGCAAACTCGGGCGCCAGGCGTTCGAGCTCGAGCAGGTATTTGGCACAGATCGGGCAATGCAGGCCGCGATAGAAAACCAGTAGGTCGAAGTGCTCGGCGGGTGACGCACCGAGGACGAAACGCCCGCCGGAGGTCAGCGCCACATTCAGGGCGGGAACCGGGTAACGCGGCAGCAATGCGTTCAGATGCATCTGGATCTCCTTGTGGCTAACGGTCATGACATGTCGAGACACCCCTGATCATGAAAGTCAGGACCGCCCCCCTCTCACTTGCAGTGCGCATTCCGGCTTGCACGCCGGAATCGTTCGCCGGGCAGGGAGCATGCTCCCTGAATTCCCCGCCTCACCCCCGGCCCTTCTCCCGCGAGCGGGAAGGGAGTTTCGTGAGTCGCTTGCGCGACTTTCACATTAACGGTCATGACACGTGGAGACACCCCAAATCATGAAAGTCATGACCGTTTCC
>NZ_SPMY01000015.1 GCF_012939955.1 Candidatus Accumulibacter phosphatis | reverse complement strand
AGGTCGCCTGTTCCAGCCGGCGGCTGGAGAAAATACCCGTCGCGTAGCCATAGACCAGAATCGCCAGCAGCGTCGCCGGATGATAGGCTTTCGATCCGCGCCCAGCGTACTGTTGAATGAGTTTGGAAAGATCAAGCTGGTCGATCACGTCAACAATGAACCGGGCCAGATGATCCTGGTTCAGCCAATCGTCCAGTGACGGCGGGAGTAGATAGTCGGTCTTGCGGTCAGCGACAATGAAGTGGGCCATGTGACGACTCGGTAGCTCGAACAAAGTATGATTTTATCATGTGCGGTTCACGGCGCTGGGAAAGTCCGACAGGCTGCTAGCTGAGGATAAGGTTGTCGCGGTGGATGATCTCGGGCTCCTCGATGTAGCCGAGGAGGCTTTCGATTTCCCCGCTGGCGCGGCGTGCAATGCGGCGCGCGTCGCTGCTGCCGTAGTTGATCAGGCCACGCGCGATCTCGTGACCTTCGTTGGAGACGCAGGCCACCGCGGCGCCACGTTCGAAATCGCCGCGGACGGCGGCGACGCCAATTGGCAGGAGACTTTTTCCTTCGCGCAGGGCACTGATCGCGCCGTTGTCGAGCAGCAGTTGTCCGTTTAGTTGCAGGTGGTCGGCAAGCCATTGCTTGCGTGCCGTCAACGGCTGCGTTTCGGCCACCAGCAAGGTGCCCAGGGGCTCGCCCCGAGCCAGACGCAGGATGACGTCCTGTTCGCGGCCACTGGCGATGACTGTATGCGCGCCGCTGCGTGCTGCGCGCTTGGCGGCGATGACCTTGGTCAGCATGCCGCCGGTGCCGAACTGGGTACCGGCTCCGCCAGCCATGGCCTCGAGCGCCGCAATCCCGGCGCGTGCTTCACGGATCAGGCTGGCCGCCTGATCCTTGCGCGGGTCAGCGGTGAACAGGCCTTGCTGATCGGTGAGAATGATCAGGCAGTCGGCTTCGACGAGGTTGGCGACCAAGGCCCCGAGCGTGTCATTGTCGCCAAACTTGATCTCGTCGGTGACCACCGTATCGTTTTCGTTGACGATCGGCACGACGCCGAGGCGTAACAGTGTGTTCAGGGTCGAGCGCGCGTTGAGGTAGCGCTTGCGGTCGGCGAGGTCGTCATGGGTGAGCAGCACTTGCGCGGTGTGCAGCGAGTACCTGGCAAAGGCGCGCTCGTAGACCTGTGCCAGCCCCATCTGGCCGACGGCCGCCGCTGCCTGCAACTCGTGCACGGCGCGTGGGCGCTTGCGCCAGCCAAGACGCTGCATACCGCAGGCGATGGCTCCCGACGAGACCAGAATGACCTGCTTGCCGGCCTGGCGCAACCCGGCAATCTGTCTTGCCCATTCGTCGATGGCCGCAAGATCGAGACCTTCACCGTTGTTGGTAACCAGCGCAGATCCCGCCTTGATGACCAGTCTGCGGGCGGTGGCGATGCGGCTGCTAGTCATCTTCTGCCTTGTCGTGGTGGTCGGCGAAAAGGTCGTCCGGGAAAACGCTTGTGGCAGCGCCTGCGCTCGTCGCTTCTAGCGCGGGGGTGGCGGCGGCCAAATTCTGCAGCGCTTCATGTAGCTTGTGCGTGAGTTCGCGACAACCGGCACCGCTGATGGCGCTGATGCGGAAATGCGGAATGCCCGTCGCGCTTGCTTGGCAGCCGTGCAGGAAGTCGGCAATACGTTGCTCGCGTTCGTCCTCGGGGATCAGGTCAAGCTTGTTGAGCAACAGCCAGCGCGGCCGGGTGGCGAGCTCGGAATCGTACTTATCGAGTTCACGAATAATCGTTTCGACATCGCGCACGGGATCTGCGTCGGGGTCGACCGGCGCCAGGTCGACGATGTGCAGCAGCAAGCGGGTTCGTGCGAGGTGTTTGAGAAAGCGTATGCCGAGGCCAGCACCCTCGGCGGCGCCGTCGATCAGTCCGGGAATGTCAGCGATGACGAAGCTCTGGTCGTGGTCTACGCGCACCACTCCGAGATGCGGTTGCAGAGTGGTGAACGGGTAGTCGGCAACCTTGGGCCGTGCTGCCGACACGGCGCGCAGGAAGGTGCTCTTGCCGGCGTTGGGCAGGCCGAGCAAACCGATATCGGCCAGCAGACGCAGCTCGAGGCGCAATTCGCGCTGCTCGCCTTCCTCACCACGTGTGCATTGGCGGGGCGTACGGTTGACGCTGGACTTGAAATGGATGTTGCCGAGGCCGCCGCGTCCACCTTTGGCGAGCAGTACTTTCTTACCGTCGACGTCAAGGTCGGCAAGGATTTCCTTGCTGTTTACATCGGCGATGGTGGTGCCAACAGGGACGCGCAGTGTCAGGTCTTTGCCGCGTTTGCCGTAGCAGTCGCTAGACCCGCCATTCTGGCCCCGCTGGGCGCGGTGCCGGCGCGCGTAGCGGTATTCGATCAGGGTGTTGATGTTGCGGTCGGCGATGAAATGAACGCTGCCGCCGTTGCCGCCATCGCCGCCGTCCGGGCCGCCTTCGGGCTCGTACTTGTCGCGCCGGAACGAGGCGATGCCGTTGCCGCCGTCGCCCGCGCCAACAAGAATTCTCGCCTCATCGATAAATTTCATGACTGCGTCTGTCCGCTCTGTCCGTATTGCCAGTGGTGAAAGAAAAAAGCCCTATCGCCAGGGATAGGGCTTGGTGGTGCCGCCGGGCTGGCTTGCTGCGCCAACCAGGGTTCTGCTTCACCCCGCGCTAGGAACAATACTCACGGTGCGTCGGCGCTGCGCGCCCTTGATGGCAAATTGCACGTGCCCGTCGACCAGCGCGAACAGCGTGTGATCCTTGCCGAGGCCCATGTTCTCGCCTGGGTGAAAGGCCGTTCCACGTTGGCGGACGATGATATTCCCGGCGCGGACGAGTTGACCGCCGTAGCGCTTTACGCCCAGGCGTTTTGCTTCGGAATCGCGGCCGTTACGTACGCTGCCGCCAGCTTTCTTGTGTGCCATGAGTCAGACTCCTCTCAAATCAGGCTGAAGGGTCGAGCGTCGCGCCATTGGCAATCGCGTCAACCCGAATTTCGGTGTAATTCTGACGATGCCCCTGATGCTTCTGGGAATGCTTGCGACGACGAAACTTGAAGATCCGGATCTTGTCGTGACGACCTTGCGAAAGCACAGTGGCCTTGACCGAGGCGCTGGCGATAAGCGGTGTGCCAATGACCACCGATTCGCCTTCGCCAAGCATGAGAACCTGGTCAAAGGTGATTTCTGCGCCAACGTCTGCCGGTATCTGTTCTATTTTCAATTTTTTCGCCGTTGACAACGCGATATTGCTTGCCACCGGTTTTTTATGACCGCGTACATGTTGGACTCCAAAGAACTGAACGAAGTGAGACGAAGAACCGCGCATTATACGTAATCTTCCCGCTCCGTCAAAGAGTTTGCGATCGCCACGGCCATCTGTCGCTTGACGCAAGACCGGCCGGCGCCTAAGATTCGCGGGTTTTGTGCCAAGGTGCCTTCTCGTGAGAATGGAGCAGTTGTATAGCCTGATCGGGGCGGACATGAAGGCCGTTGACGCGGTGATCCGCCAGCGCCTCCATTCAGAGGTGGCTTTGGTCTGTCAGGTCGCCGAGTACATCGTTCAGAGTGGTGGCAAGCGGCTGCGCCCGGCGCTGGTGTTGCTGTCGGCCGGGGCATTGGGCTACCGAGGCCGCCATCATCACGAGTTGGCGGCCGTAATTGAATTCATCCATACGGCGACCTTGTTGCATGACGATGTGGTCGATGGCTCAGATTTGCGGCGCGGCCGTGAAACGGCAAATGCCCTGTTCGGCAATTCGGCCAGCGTGCTGGTTGGCGATTTCCTGTATTCGCGGGCGTTCCAGATGATGGTGGTGGTCGACGACATGCGCATCATGCAGGTGTTGTCGGATGCGACGAACGTCATTGCCGAGGGCGAAGTGCTGCAGTTGATGAACTGCCATGACGCGGGGATCGATGAGCAAGGCTATCTGCAGGTCATCCGCTACAAGACAGCCAAGTTGTTCGAGGCGGCTGCGCAACTGGGTGCGATCATTGGTGGTGGTGACGCAGCGGTCGAAAAGGCGATGGCCATTTACGGCCTCCACTTGGGTACCGCGTTTCAGTTGATTGATGATGTACTCGATTACTCGGGGTCCGAAGTGGAGACCGGCAAGCATCTGGGCGATGATCTGGCTGAAGGCAAGCCGACTCTGCCGCTGATTTTTGTTCTACGCAATGGCAACCCGGAACAGGCTGCCTGCGTACGGCGCGCCATCGAGAACGGCGGCCGCAACGATTTCCCGCTGGTCCTGGCCGCCATTCGTGCAAGCGGCGCGCTGCAATACGCAAAGCAGAAGGCCAAGGCCGAGGCTGAACTTGCCGCCGCCGCTCTCGATGTTCTTCCTGCTTCTCAATACAAGGATTCCTTGCTAGAATTATGCCTCTTCGCTGTTGCTAGAAATCATTAGCGCAGTTGTCGCCTCGGTCGGGGCGTAGCTCAGCCCGGTAGAGTACTGCGTTCGGGACGCAGGAGTCGGAGGTTCGAATCCTCTCGCCCCGACCAACCGTTTCACCACGGCCTTTTCTGGCCGTTGCTGCATGGCGTGACCGTTGTGATTGCGCTTGCTCCGCGATGTGGCGAGCCGCAATCCTCCTCGCGGTAATCGCGATTCCTGCGGCCTGCGCCATGATGCGAGCGAGTTTGTCGCCGCTGCGGGTCTTCGCTGGCGAGGCTTGTTTCTGTGATCCTGTGCTGTGCGGCCTCTCCGTCCGGGGGAGCCTAGGCTATGCTTGAACGCTGCTTTCGGCTGGTCTTTCAATGACGAAATATCTACTGCTAATCGGGCTGGTCTGGGCCGTGTGGTGGTTCTGGCGCAAGTCGCGGATGTCGTCACGCGGCAGCGCTGCCAGCCACACCACTGTCCAGCGCGATGCTGAACGCATGGTGCAGTGCACGCGCTGCGGCGTCAATCAGCCGGTGAGCGAGAGTATTCTCGTCAAGGGTCGCTATTACTGCAGCGCAGCCCATCTTGACGATAGCGCGTCCGACGACGCCTGAGCGGCCATCTTGATCTCCGCGACGCTCGGCGTTGAGCATTTCTCCGCGACGCACTGGAAGTCTCTGCGCTACTTCAACCTCTACCGCTTCGTTGTCGCCACGCTGCTGTTCACGTCGGCGTTGCTCTATCCCTCGGCTTTTCCCATTCTTAGTCCGAACCAGAGTCTGCAGCACCTGGCCTTGGCCAGCGTGTACCTGTTGAGCACGACGCTGGCAGTGCTCCTGGCGTTTCGTCATCGCTGGCATGCCAGAATGCAGTTGACGGCCAGTGTGTTCGTCGATGTGCTGGTGATGACGCTCTTGATCCATATTGGCGGCGGTCTGGACAGCGGCCTTGGCGCGATGTTGCTGGTGACACTGGCCGGTGCCGGTCTGGTCGGGGAGGGGCGCCTGGTGTTGTTCTATGCGGCGATGGCCACTCTGGCGCTATTGTTCGAGCACTCCTACCGGGCTCTACAGCACGATATCGATGTGGCCGGATTCTTTCACGCCGGCTTGTTCAGTGCCGGCTTCTTTGCGGTGGCGGTTTCGGCTCGCTTGCTGGCCCGCCGGGTCATCGCCAACGAGGCCCTGGCGCTTCAGCGTGGCGTCGATCTGAACAACCAGACGCTGATCAGTCAGCGGGTCATCGAGGAAATGCAGGACGGCGTGGTGGTCCTTCGCCGTGATGGTCGGGTCAAGCAGTGCAACCCGCGCGCCAGGCAAGTGCTGGGCCTCGACAGCAGCCGCGAAGATCTGTTGGCCGAATATTCGCCTGAACTGGCGCTCGGTTTCGTCGAGTGGTGTCGGAGCGGCAGTGACGACGTGGTGCTGGTGCACGTTCCAGCCAGTGGTATGCAGTTGCGAGCGAGGTTTGCGCCGACTGAGAGTTCGGAAAGCGATGTGCTTGTTTTTCTTGAGGATCTGGGTCGCCTGCAGGAACAGGCTCAGCAGCTGAAGCTGGCCGCCCTCGGGCGCCTGACGGCCAATATCGCGCACGAAATCCGCAATCCACTATCGGCGATCAGTCATGCCGGCGAACTGCTGCGTGAGGAACGACGTGGCGAGACGTACGAGCGCTTGCTGCGCATCATGCTGGATAATACCCGCAGGCTCGAGCGTATCGTCAGCGATGTGCTGGAACTTGGGCGTCGAGATCGCACCTATCGGGAACTGATTGACTTGCGTGCGACCTTGCCGTTGTTGGTCGAGGAGTATCTGGCCAAGGAGGCGCTGTCGGCCGATGTGGTGCGCCTGGAGTTGTCGGGTGTGGCGGCCCTTTGTTTTGATCGCTCGCACTTCCATCAGGTGTTGGGAAATCTTCTCGGCAATGCCTTACGGCATTCGCAGCGCATGGCTGGCAGCGTGCGTCTAGTGGCTTGTGACGGCAAGGCGGACGCGCAGGTTGAATTGCACGTGATTGACGACGGTGAGGGGGTTGGCGAGGGGCAGCGCGAACACATCTTCGAGCCGTTCTTCACCACGCATCATCGCGGTACCGGTTTGGGTCTCTACATCGCGCGCGAGTTGTGCGATGCAAACGCTACCCTGCTCGAATTGCACGCTTCCCGGCCGGGTGCCGATTTTCGTTTGTTGGGGAGGTCTTCAGGGTGTCACTAGTCAAGACGGAGCGTCGCCCGCGCGGCGAGTTGGCGAGAGTGCTGGTGGTTGATGACGAGGCAGACATTCGTGAACTGCTCGACCTGACGGTGGCGCGTATGGGCTTGTCCGCAGACTGTGCGGCAAGCGTTGCCGAGGCGCGGGGATTTCTCGAAGGGCAGCACTATCAGTTGTGTATCACGGACATGCGCCTACCCGATGGTGACGGTCTTGAAATCGTCAAGCTGATCGGTGAACATTACGGGGAGACGCCGGTGGCGGTGATCACGGCCTTCGGCAGCGCTCAGAACGCCGTCGCTGCGCTCAAGGCGGGTGCCTTTGACTACCTGGCCAAGCCGGTCGCCCTGGAGCAGTTGCGCAGCCTGATCAAATCGGCGCTGCGCTTGCCGCGCCAGAACGGCGACGACGGCGACCGGCAGGCCGCCGCCGCGGCCGGGCAATTGATCGGCGCGTCGGCGGCGATTGAGAATGTTCGCCAGCTGATCGACAAGCTGGCGCGAAGTCAGGCGCCGGTCTATATCTCGGGCGAGTCGGGAACCGGAAAGGAACTCGCTGCGCGCCTGATTCACGATCAGAGCTCACGACGTGCGGCGCCCTTTGTCCCCGTGAATTGCGGTGCGATTCCCGAAAATCTCATGGAGAGCGAGTTCTTCGGCTATCGCAAGGGCGCTTTTACGGGGGCCGACAGTGATCGTGATGGCTTCTTCCAGGCTGCCAAAGGAGGGACGCTCTTTCTCGACGAGGTCGCGGATTTGCCATTGGCGATGCAGGTAAAGCTGTTGCGCGCAGTGCAGGAAAAGAAAGTCCGCAAGGTGGGTAGTGCCGCCGAAGAAATCGTCGACGTACGCATCATTTCGGCGACCCATCAAACGCTCAAGGCCTGCGTCGATGAGGGGCTCTTTCGCCAGGACCTTTACTATCGGCTGAACGTTATCGAGCTGCGCATGCCGCCGCTACGCGAACGTCACGAAGATGTAGTGCCGCTGGTCGTGGCTCTGCTGGCGCGCATCTGTGGCGAGAAGCCGCCGCGTCTGGAGCCACAAGCCCTGCGCGCGCTGGAGAACTATAGTTTTCCAGGCAATGTACGCGAGCTTGAAAATATTCTCGAACGTGCCACCGCCTTGTGCGCTGGCCATGCGGTGGTCGTTGACGATCTGCAGTTGGCGCCCACCGCCGTACCTGGTGACAGCGTCGGCCGGGACGGGGAAACACTCGACGACACTATCAACCGTATCGAGAAGCAGGCGATTCTGGAGGCCTTGAGCAAGACCGCTTTCAATCGTACGGCGGCCGCCAGGCTGCTCGGTGTGAGCTTCCGTTCATTGCGCTATCGCATCGAGCGCCTGGGCATCGAGGAGTGATGCTGCGGCGCGATGCTGCCGTTGGCGAGCCGGGGGCTGATGGTTGGTTGCCCGGCGCACTACGAGTCGAATCCGCCAATCATGACGCTCGCCCGGACGGAGAAGTCGTGTCATTGATCGTCGTGCATGCGATCAGCCTGCCGCCGGGAGAGTTCGGTGGTGAGGGGATTGTTGGTCTATTCAGCAATTGCCTGGATGCGTCCGCTCATCCCTACTTCGCGCAGATCAGTAGCTTGCGGGTCTCGGCGCATTTTCTGCTTCGTCGTGACGGCGAGCTGATTCAGTTCGTCTCCTGCGCGCAACGTGCCTGGCATGCCGGGGTGTCGAGCTGGAACGGGCGCCAGCGTTGCAACGATTTTTCTCTGGGAATCGAACTCGAGGGCTGCGACGAGATGCCTTTCGAAACGGCCCAGTACGGCGCTCTTCGGGAGCTGATCCGCACCTTGTGCGTGGCCTACCCGATTGAAGCCGTTGTTGGCCACAGTGATATCGCGCCCGGGCGCAAGACCGACCCGGGCCCTTGTTTCGACTGGCGTCAGCTGGCGTCGATCGGTGATTTCCCGGGGGCTTGCCGCTGACGGCCTGGCGCATCGAGGGGGCGCCGTTTTCGAGAGCACTCAGCCCAGAAAGCGGCGAATTCTGTCGACGGCTTCAGCCAAACGTTCGACGCTGGCCGTGTAGGCAAAGCGCAAGTATTTTTCGGGCTGGTTGCTACCGAAGTCGAGGCCGGGCGTGATGGCCACTCCCGCTGCATCGAGCAAGTCGCGAGCAAAGCGATCACTGTTGTCGGTCAGCTCGCTGCAATTGGCGTAGACGTAGAAAGCGCCCTCCGGCTTGGCCGCTTGACGGAAACCGAGGTCGTCCAGCGCTGGCGCCAGGAAGTCGCGGCGGCGCTTGAATTCCCGGCGCCGTTCCTCGAGGATGCTGAGGGTGGCTGGCGAGAATGCGGCCAGCGCCGCATGCTGGGCCGGTGTTGATGGCGAAATGAACAGATTTTGCGCCAGCTTCTCGATTTCGCGTGTGAAACGCTCGGGAACGACCAGCCAGCCCAGTCGCCAGCCAGTCATGTTGAAGTACTTGGAAAAGCTCTGCACGACAAAGATGTCATCACCGAACTGCAAAGCCGTTGCTGGGTCACGCTCGTAGGTCAGGCCGTGGTAGATCTCGTCGACCACCAGTTGTCCACCTTTCTGGCGGACAAAGTCGGCGATATCGGCCAGTACGTCGTCATCAAGCAGGGTGCCCGTGGGGTTGGCCGGCGAAGCCAACAAAACACCTGCCGTACGCTCCGTCCAATGCGTTTCCACTTCGGCGAGCGTTGGCTGGAAGTTGTTCCTGGCACGAACCGGGATGCTGACCGGTCGCCCGTCGAAGCTGCGCACGAAATTGCGGTTGCAGGGATAACCCGGATCGGAGAGCAACCATTCGCTGCCTGCTTCCGCGAGGCAGGCCATGCTCAGCAGCAAGGCGCCGGAAGCGCCAGCAGTGACCACTATTCGCGACGCCGGGACGTCGATGCCGTAGCGTGTGGTATAGAAAGCAGCGATGGCTGCACGCAATTCGGGAAGTCCGAGAGCTGGCGTGTAGAACACACGGCCGCTGGCAATCTGCGCCTGCGCGGCGGCGACAATCGGCTCGGGTGTCGGGAAATCAGGTTCGCCGACTTCCATATGGATAATGTCGCGCCCTGCGGCTTCCAGCGCTCGGGCGCGGGCCATCAGTTCCATGACGTAGAAGGGGGCGATGTGAGCAAGGCGACTGGCGGGAAAGGTCGGCATGGTTCGTCGGTAGCGCTTCTTGGCAAAGGGAACAGCCCAGGTTCCGCGATGCAATCGGAATAGAGGGCGAGAAGGTCCCGCCAGGCCTTGATCTTGGATAGAGTGATGTTATTGAGACGGTCACCTACTTGCAGAAGGAAGGAGGCGGGGCGATGGGGACTTTGGCACAAACGGTGCTTCCGTTCAAGGTTCAAGCGACGGAAGAACTGCTGACGGCGAATGCCGGGCTGGTGCCGTTCGGGGAGTTTATGGGTGGCTTGGGGCTGAATCGCTGGCTGAGTACCGAGATGCCCAAGCCCGGCACAGTCGGCACGGCTATCAGGCCGACATCGTCAATGACTGCGAAGACACCGGCAAGACCTTCGCCATCGGCGGGCGGCTGGATGCACCCACACAACAGGCCATTGCCGGAATCCCCGCAACCGCCTGGAAGACCTACGCCGATTGCGCCGTTGCCGAGACGCTGCACAGCATGAACGAGACCCGGAAAGCGTTCCGCCTGATCGTCGTCAAGTACCGACGGCAGGCCGAACTGTTCGCCGACGCACCGAAATACCACGTCATCGTCAGCAACCGGGTCGCATCAACCGCCGACACCTTGATCTGCTATCGCCAACGCGGCGAAACTTCCGAGAACGGCATCAAGGAACTGAAGATTGGCTTCGGTATGGAGCGCATGCCCTGCGGGCAGTTTGCCGCCAACGCGGCGTTTTTTTCCGCATCGGCATCATCGTCCACAACCTGTTCGTGCTGTTCAAGCACTCCGCTCTGAACACCGACTGGCAGCGCCACAAGGTCGCCACCATCCGCTGGCGTCTGTTTCATCGGCCGGGCAAGGTGGTGCGCCATGCCGGCTCATGGGTATTGAAGGTTGCCGCGGATACCGCCGATTTGTTCCGCCGCATCCGCACCCGCAGCTTCGCCCAGGCCATGGCAAGTCCTTAGCCAATGCCCTCGGCTTCGCGCCGGGCGATTTCCAGCGTATTCAGCGGTTCGCGGCTGTCTTCGATAACCGGCAGGCAGGCAGCGATGGCATTTTCCTTGGCCGCCACCTTGATGATGCTTTCGATGTCGAGGTAGGGTTTCAGCGGCTCGTCATCCTTGCCAATCTGGTAGGCCTCGTCAGCCTTGTAGCGGTGGGGTGAAAAACGGTCTTCACGGGTATAGACGGCAACGGTACACAGCTTGAGCTCAGAGGCTGCCCGCAGGATGCGGATGGCGATTTCGCCACGATTGGCGACAAGGATTTTCTTGATGGGCCGGGTCACTGGATTACCGTCGATAACGGTGGTGGAATGGGTTGCTGCTGGCTGTGGGCAAGGAATTTTTACTGCTCTATCGTGAGGTTCAAGCGGACGCCAGTGCCGACCATGGCGGCCCAGGGCAGGATCGATCCTCAACACGCTGTTTCCTCGCCACGGCTGCATTCCTCGAGCAGGTAGGCGATGGAGCGATAGGGGCGGCCGGTTTCCGCGGTAAGGCCGATCTCGCAGGTGCGGCTGGTGGAGACTCCCTCGCAGCATTTTGCCGGCAGGGCTTCATGGACCTTGCGCAGGGCGTGCGCGTTGAGTTCCGGAACGACGAAACCACGATCGCCGGCAAAGCCGCAGCAGGTGACGCCAGCGGGTTCGACCACGTCAGCGACGCAGGCGGCAAGCAGCGTGCGCAGCTTGTCGTCGGAGCCGCTGCGGCGCACGCTGCAATTGATGTGCAGGGCAACGGGCCCTGGCTTGCGGACGAGCAGCAGACGGGGCAGTAGCGCGTCGTGAGCGAATTCGTGGAAATCGAGTAGCGGCAGCCGACCCTCGAGGTGTTTTTGCATGCGCACCGAACAGGTGCTGGCGTCCATGATGATCGGAAAAAAGCCCCCATGACCGTCGTCCGCTGCCTTCATCACTGCCTCGGTAACCGCATTGGCCATTTCTTCCGCTTCATTGGCCATCCCCTTGCTGGCGAGCATCTGGCCGCAGCAAAGCTTGTCGAAGCCTTCCGGCAGGCGCGGCGCATACCCGGCGCGCGTCAGCAATTCCATGATCACTTCGGGCAGCGTCGCCTCCTCGGGGCTATTGGCGCCGAAGATGCGGCCGCCGCAGGCCGGGAAATACACCACCGGATCGCCGCTGCCGATGCCTTGCGTCGGCCGTTTGCCGGCCTGCGGCATGCCGCGCTTCCAGGCGCCTCTCGAGACGCGTCCGACGACGCGGTCACCGACCACGCTCGACACGACATGACCGATGGCCAGACCTACGCGCGATGCGCTGGCGACCTTGCCGAAATTGTCCACCGTCCAGCTGCCGACTTTCTGCGAGGCACTGCCCAGGCCGCGACCGCGCAGGCGGCGGGTCAGCTCTCCGGTGTCGATGCCGACCGGGCAGGCGGTCGAGCACAGGCCGCAGCCGGCGCAGGTGTCGAGCCCGTAGTAAGCGAAGTCGCGACCGACGTCGGCGGCTTCCTCGCCGGCCGCGGCGCGGCGTGAGAGCTCGCGCCAGCTTGCGATGCGCTGGCGCGGCGAGAGCGTCAGTCGGTGCGACGGGCACAGCGGCTCGCAGAAACCGCATTCGATGCAGCGATCAACGATGTCCTCGGCGGCTGGCATCGGCTTCAGGTGCTTGAGGTGGGCCTGCGGATCGTCGCTGAGGATGACGCCCGGATTGAGCAGGTTGTCGGGGTCGAAGAGAGTCTTGATCCGGCGCATCAGGTTGGTGGCCTGTTGCCCCCATTCCCTTTCGACGAAGGGCGCCATGTTCCGCCCGGTGCCATGCTCGGCCTTGAGCGAGCCGTCGTACTTGTCAACCACCAGGGTGCAGATGTCCTCCATGAAGCGGGCGTAGCGCTGCACTTCCTCGGCATTGCTGAAATCCTGGGTGAACACGAAGTGCAGGTTACCCTCGAGCGCGTGACCAAAGATGATCCCCTCCGTGTAACCGTGCTTGCGCAACAGCGCCTGCAGATCGAGAGTAGCCACGGCCAGAGACTCGATCGGGAAGGCGACGTCCTCGATGATTACCGTGGTACCGGTGCGGCGCATCGCGCCGACCGAGGGGAAGGTGCCCTTGCGCACCTTCCAGTACATCGCGCAAGTCTCGGGGTCAGTCGAGAACACCGGCGTTTCGATGGTGGGGATACCCGCGAGTGCCCCGAGCGCGGTGTCAACCCGCTGCTGCAGGAGCGTTGTCGTTTCAGCGCGTACCTCGATCAGTAGAGCGGCGGCATCGTCGCTCAGCGTGTGAATAAGGGGCGGCAGCCCGGGCTTACCTTCGACCGAGCGCAAGGCCGGGCGATCGAGTAGTTCGACAGCGGATACCGGCCCCGGCTTGAGGCGGATGACGGCCTGGCAAGCGGCTTCGATGGTCGCAAAGAACACCAGGGCGCTGGCCTTGCAGGGGTCTTCGACCACGGTGCGGTAGGTGATGCGCGAGATGAAACCGAGTGTGCCTTCCGAACCGATCATCAGATGGGCCAGGATGTCGAGCGGGTCTTCAAAGTCAACCAGCGCGTTGAGGCTGTAGCCCGTCGTGTTCTTGATTCGGAACTTGTGGCGAATGCGCGCGGCCAGTACCTCATCGGCGCGCGTTGCTGCGCCGAGCTGCTCCAGCTCGCTCAGCAGCGCGGCGTGGCTCTGCCTGAAACTGGTGATGCTGAACTCGTCTTCGGTATCCAGCATCGCCCCATCGGCAAGGATCACCCGTAGCCCGGCCAGCGTGTGGTAGCTGTTCTGCGCCGTGCCGCAGCACATGCCGGAAGCGTTGTTGGCAGCGATGCCGCCGATCTTGCAGGCGTTGATTGAGGCCGGATCCGGGCCGATCTTGCGCCCGTGCCGTGCGAGGCGGTAGTTGACCTCGCCGCCGATGATCCCCGGTCCCAGACGCACGCTTGTTGCATCGGCGGCAATTTCGCAGCTGGCGAAGCCTTCGCCTATCAGTGCAAGAACCCCGTCGGTAACGGCCTGGCCCGAGAGGCTGGTACCGGCGGCGCGGAAGGTTATCGGGCGCCGGTGGGCGCGCGCAGCGTGCAGCACGGCCTGGACCTCTTCCTCGGATTCGACCACGGCGACGACCTCGGGGATCAGGCGGTAAAAGCTGGCGTCAGTACCGTAGGCCAGGCGTCGCAGGTTGTCGGTGATGACCTGGCGTCGCGGCAGGATGCGGAAAAGCGCTTCAATCAACGGACTCATGATTCTCTCCTTGAGCAGTTCCATACAGGCGTCTTGGCGCTGGCTTCAGCGGGCTGCCACTACGTGGGGGTGGCTCGTTCGATCAGCGACAAAGCAATGCCACCTCTCATGAGCCAAGAGGTCCCGCGCTGCCGTCGGGTGAGTCTAAGGTTCGGCATCGATTCCAGCAAGCGCCGGCGAGACGCCAGCGCCACCGAAGGAACGGACGCCGACTCGCGGCCAGTCACCATCACCAAGGTTCGGCGCCAAGTCCGGCCTTGGGTAATACACTTGCTTATTTGAAGTTGCTCATTACCCCATCAAGCGCTACGGTGATCTTCTTGAAGCTCTCGACGTACTTCTGCTGTTCATCCTTGCACTTGCCAGCTTCATACTCGGTGCGGAAATGAGTGGCTTCGGCAACCAGGGCCGGCGTTACGATTTTCTTCGTCCCTTCCCACATTCCGGCAGTGGCGGCGCCCTGGCGCGGCGCGAGCGGGAAGTGATGGAGTCGATCGACGTCGGCAATCTGAACAAGCAGATTGCCGATGACCTCGGTATCAGCATAAAAAGCGGTCGAGGTGCATCGTGCACGCGTCATGGACAAAATGGAAGTTCGGTCGGTCGCCGAACGTGTCCAGTGCCTAATGCAGGCTGCAGGGTCGCCGGGCGGCTGGTCGCCCGGCGGGGGTAAGCGCTGGCGCAGGACCTTGTACAAAAGGCAGCGGAAACTGGTCGCTTGAGCGAAGAGAACAGTCTAGCCACAGGACGTGCGATCGAGGCCAAAAAAAAAAGCCGCCCGAAGGCGGCTTTCCACGACCCAGCTTGGGTCGGGATCGATGATCAGGCAGCAAAGCCCTTCTCGAGTTCGTCGCGGATGCTTGCCAGCTTGGGAGGCAACTTGTTGCCCATCTTCTCGAACCATTCCTTGACGCCATCGAGCTCGCTCTTCCATGCCTGTTTGTCGAGGCTGGTGACCTTGGCGAATTCCTCCTTGGAGAAATCGCTTCCGGACCAGTCGATGTCTTCGTAGTTGGGCATCCAGCCGAGGGTAGTCTTGTTCGCTGAAACCTTGCCTTCGCAACGATCGATGATCCACTTGAGGACGCGCGCGTTATCGCCGAAGCCCGGCCACGCGAACTCGCCTTTTTCGTTCATCCGGAACCAGTTGACCATGAAGATCGGTACCGGCGTGTCGGCGGCACTGCCCATTTTCAGCCAGTGGCTGTAATAGTCGGCCATGTTGTAGCCGCAGAACGGCAGCATGGCGAACGGGTCGCGGCGAACGACACCTTGCGCGCCGAAAGCGGCGGCCGTCGTTTCCGAACCGAGCGTCGCGGCAGCATAGACGCCGTGATCCCAGTCAACTGTCTCACAGACCAGTGGCACCGTCGAGGCGCGACGGCCACCGAACAGGAAGGCCGAGATTGGCACCCCTTCCGTGCTCTCCCACTGCTCATCGATGCACGGGCACTGCGAGGCGGGAGCGGTGAAGCGGGAGTTTGGATGCGCGGCCTTGGTGCCCTTCTCCTTGGCGATGGCTGGCGTCCAGTCGTTGCCCTGCCAGTCGATGGCGTGCTCGGGTGCCGGGCCCATGCCTTCCCACCACACATCACCATCGTCGGTCAGCGCGACATTGGTGAAGATGGTGTTCTCGGCCAGGGAGGCCATGGCGTTGAAGTTGGTCTTGTCATTGGTGCCTGGGGCCACGCCGAAGAAGCCCGCTTCCGGGTTGATGGCGTAGAGACGGGTGACGCCGTTGGCATCCTTACGCGGCTTGATCCAGGCGATGTCGTCGCCGATGGTGGTCACTTTCCAGCCGCTCAGGGTGGCTGGCGGGACGAGCATGGCGAAGTTGGTCTTGCCACAGGCCGACGGGAAGGCGGCAGCGACGTAATGCTTCTTGCCCTCGGGCGATTCGACGCCCAGGATCAGCATGTGCTCGGCCATCCAGCCGTCATCGCGCGCCATGTTTGAGGCAATACGCAGGGCCAGACACTTCTTGCCGAGCAGCGCGTTGCCACCGTAGCCGGAACCGTAGGACCAGATTTCGCGCGTTTCGGGATAATGGACGATGTACTTGGTGGTCGGGTTGCATGGCCAACGCGGATCTTTCTGGCCGACTTCCTTGGGTGCGCCGATCGAATGCACACAGGGAATGAAGCTGCCGTCGGTGCCGAGGACCGGGAACACCGCCTTGCCCATACGGGTCATGATCTTCATGTTGACCACGACGTAGGCGCTGTCGCTGATCTCGACGCCGATCTGGGCGATTGGTGAGCCAACCGGGCCCATCGAGAAGGGAATCACGTACATCGTGCGACCCTTCATGCAGCCTTTGAAGACGCCCTTGAGCATCTCGCGCATCTTGGCCGGGTCTTCCCAGTTATTGGTTGGGCCGGCGTCTTCCTTTTTCTCGGAGCAGATGTAGGTGCGGTCTTCGACGCGGGCCACGTCTGACGGGTCGGAAAAGGCGAGGAAGGAGTTCTTGCGCTTCTTGAGCTTGGTGAAGGTGCCGGCTTCTACCAGTTCGGCACAGAGACGGTCGTACTCTGCCTGTGAGCCGTCGGCCCAGACGACTTGGGCGGGCTCGGTGAGGGCCGCAATTTCGGCCACCCATTTTTTCAGGCCTTCATGCTTGACGTAGTCCGGGGCGTTGATGGAAACACTCTGATTCATGGTAATCACTCTCTAAAGTAGGTGGAGGAGCGGAATTTACCGTGGCGTGGCGCGCGCAGAAGCGGACCAACGGAGCCCGGACCGGCGATGGCCCGTCCAGCTCGGTCGGGGGCGACGCGTCGGTCGCGGCTGGAAAACAAAAAGCGCAGTGCAGGCGGGGGTACTCGACATGCTAGGTGTTGGTACTGCAAGGTTGTCTGTGTTTGTGTAATTATGCCACAGGTCCGACTCGCACTGACGATCCTTTGACACCTGCCGCGCTGCCGGCAAGGCTGCCTGGAGCACTTCGGGGCTGATCGTTAGTCGACTGTTGGGGGCGCCATCAGCATCCGCTGTGGCTTGTCATACGCTGCCAGGAGAAAAAGTCATGAGCAAAGAAAAGGACCAGCTGCGTGCCGCCGCTCTCTTTTATCACCGTAATCCGAAACCGGGCAAGGTGGCGATACTGCCAACCAAGCAACTGACCAATAATTATGACCTGTCGCTGGCTTATTCACCGGGGGTGGCTGCCGCCTGCGAAGAGATTGTAGCGTTTCCCGCCGAGGTGAGCACACTGACGTCGCGCGCCAATCTGGTGGGTGTGATCACCAATGGGACGGCCGTTCTCGGACTCGGCGCGATTGGCCCGCTGGCGGCCAAGCCGGTCATGGAAGGTAAGGCGGTGCTGTTCAAGAAGTTCGCCAACATCGATGTTTTCGACCTCGAGATCGAAGAGCGCGATCCCGATAAGCTGGTCGAGATCATTGCTTCGCTGGAGCCGACCTTTGGCGGCATCAATCTTGAGGACATCAAGGCGCCGGAGTGTTTTTACGTCGAGCAGAAACTACGCGAACGGATGAAGATTCCGGTCTTCCATGATGATCAGCATGGTACGGCGATCGTCGTTGGGGCGGCCATTCTCAATGGGCTGCACCTGCTCGGCAAGGATCTCGACAAGGTCAAGCTGGTTACCTCCGGCGCTGGCGCTGCGGCCCTGGCCTGCCTCGATCTGCTGGTGATGCTCGGTATTCCGGTCGAGAACATCTGGGTGACCGACATCAAGGGGCTGGTGTACGAGGGGCGGGTCGAGGACATGGACGAGATCAAGGCGCGCTACGCCAAGCAGACCGACGCGCGCACGCTCGGCGAGGTCATCGCCGACGCCGATGTCTTCCTGGGTTTGTCGGCCGGTGGCGTCCTGAAGAAGGAGATGGTGGCCAAGATGGCGCCTTCGCCGTTGATCATGGCGCTGGCCAACCCCAATCCGGAGATTCTCCCGGAGGATGTCAAGTCCGTGCGCAGCGATGCGATCATGGCCACCGGGCGCTCGGACTATCCCAACCAGGTGAATAACGTCCTCTGCTTCCCGTTCATTTTCCGGGGCGCCCTTGACGTCGGAGCGACAACCATCACCGAAGCGATGAAGCTGGCAGCGGTCAGGGCCATCGCCGAACTGGCGCGTGCCGAGCAGTCCGAGGTGGCGCTCAAGGCGTACGGCGAGAA
>NZ_SPMY01000014.1 GCF_012939955.1 Candidatus Accumulibacter phosphatis | reverse complement strand
CCGGAGTGGACGAACCTCTGGTGTACCGGTTATGACGCCAGTCGTATTGCCGGGTAGCTAAGTTCGGAAGAGATAAACGCTGAAAGCATCTAAGCGTGAAACTCGCCTTGAGATAAGATTTCCCTGGGGACTTGATCCCCCTGAAGGGTCGTGGTAGACCACCACGTTGATAGGCTGGGTGTGGAAGCGCAGCAATGCGTTAAGCTAACCAGTACTAATTGCCCGTGAGGCTTGATCCTATAACCTTAAGCAGCAACTCAGCAACGAAGTGCAATCACAACGCTGCACAAAAACCTTCTTCCCATTTTGCGCACCCCGCCAACCGCGGTGTGCGAGACAGTTATGCTTGGCGGCAATAGCCCTTTGGACCCACCCCTTCCCATCCCGAACAGGACCGTGAAACGAAGGTACGCCGATGATAGTGCATACTTCATGTGTGAAAGTAGGTCACCGCCAGGCTCCCCATTGACAAAGCCCCCGACAACTTCCCGTCGGGGGCTTTGTGCGTTGACCGGTCGTTTAAAGAGGCCGGCGCAAGCGGCCTTTCAGCTCCTGCTGCGGCACGGCGGCTGGCCATGGCTGCAAGCCCATAGAGGCCATGAATCTCAAAAAGGCCAGTCAGTTTGATCCAGTTACTCTATGCGAATGCCGCGCTGACGGCGGTTGACCGCGTATGGCGTTTCTGGGATATTCGTCGCGTACCGTCACTTGAGCGCTCTCCGTTTCTGATCTTTGTTTGCCTTACGAGCCTTCGAGAGGCGTGCGTGCATCGCTGCTGCCGTCAAGCTTGTCGCGGAGGACCTTGGCGAACGGCAGGCTGATGGCGAATCGCTCCGGCCTCCTTCGCTTGCCGTTGCCAAATAGACGCTGAGTAGACGCTCATGCTGCTTGTGCTAGAAAACGCCATCGACACGTTGCTGAAGAGCGCGTTGCCGTCGCTGTTCACCGGTAGCGGCGCGGCGGCAGCGACTTTTTCCGCCGACAGCTGGGATTTCGATCGCCTCGCGGCCGATCCGATCGCTGGCGAACCGGGGCCCGAGGACGCGGTCGACGAGCTGCTCTTCGACCCAGCAGCCCCGGCCGGTCCCTACGCGCTGACGCGGCTGCCGTATCCGGGCCCGAAACGTGTCTACCTGCGCTCGACCAGTGGCGAGTTGGTGGCCTTGCGCAACACCGAGGTTGTCTGGAACGTCGCTGACGCGGCGTCGTTCTCGGTTGTTCCCGCCGCCGGCAGGGTTCTCTCGGGATTCGACTATCTGCACGTGATGTACGGCGTCATCGCCGCAGGGACACGCCTGAAGTCGCTACACAAGCTGGGCTTGCAGATTACCGGCGCGGACGCCGAGAGTGCCGAGCGAGCCTTCGCCCTCTCGCTTGCTGTGCTAGTGATGAACCGCGAAGCACTTCAGCGTGCGGCCTCCTTTTGCTGGACTGCCGGTGGCTATCAGGCTGACGGCACGCTGAAGACGCTGAGGTTCAGCTCGGGCGCGTCGCCTGGCCCGGCACAGCGCACGCTGGTGCTGGAAGTGGAAGTCGAGCTGCGTCTGGAGCGGCTGCTCGGCGATGACGACGGGCGTGCGATCGAAGCTATTCTTTCGCCGGGACGAACTCACGGCAGCAAGGTCGTAGGCATCGACCCGGCAGTGCCGTCCTGAGCTTTTGAACTCCGCAAGTCCAGAAATCCTGAACGAGCCGCAGCGTGCGTTGGCGCGCTCAGTCGCCGGGCGTTACCCGCCGCACCTGCACCGTTGCCGTCATTCCGAGGTAGGCGTTCGCCGCCCCGAACCAGTTTCCCGAGATTGGTGACGCCTGGCCAGGGTCGCGTGCGACGCCGACGCGGATCAGCTGGTTGCTGCCGAGCAGGTTGTTGGTCGGGTCGAAAGTCACCCAGCCGGCGCCCGGCAGATAGACTTGCAGCCAAGCATGGGTGGTGCCGGCGCCGATGGTGTTTTCGCTAGCATCGCCACCGCCTTCGCCGCTTTCGTTGCCACTGTCCAGCGCCTGATCGTAAAGGTAGCCGGATACGAAGCGGGCAGCGACACCGAGGCGGCGTACCGCCTCCATCATCAGCAGTGCGAAGTCACGGCAGGTTCCGGTCCCCAGTTCGAGGGTCCGCAAGGGTGTCTGTGTGCCTTCCTGTTCGCGTTGGGCGTAGCCAAAATAATTGCGAATGAACTGGTTCATGTTCAGCAACAGTTCACGCGTTCCGGTCGGACCATCGGTGCGCATGAACTGGCGAGCCCAGTGGGTCAACACGCCCTCGGGGTCGTCGTGGTGAGGGCGCATGTAGTGTTCGAGGTCGAAACGCTCTTCGACCGAATAGGCAAACGGGAAGATCTGCGCGCTTGGCGAGAGCTGCAGTTCCGGGTAGGGGTTCAGCGCGTGCTCGATGGTGAATGAACAGACGATTTTGAGTTCGGTGGCGGCACCGAGCGGTGTCACTAGCGCCACCGAATTGGAGTGCGGATCCTGGATCATGCGCACCACCGCTTCCGGGCTGACCCGCAGGTCGGTGGCCAGCACGCGCTGGTCGTGACTGTCGCGCGGGCGGAACATCACCCGGTGTTCGCCGAAAGTCACCAGCGAGCTGTAACGGTAGCAGGTGGTATGGGTGATGTTGTAATGGACGTGCATCGCTAGCCTCGCCTCCCGCGGTTCGGTTCTATTGCAGTGCTTCGATGATTGCCGCCGCCAGCACTTCGCCACTTTGCGCGCCGGAGATGCTCAGGCGGCGCTGAATGATGAAGAACGGCACACCACTTACGCCAAGCGCGGTGACCTTGTCGGCCAGTGACCGCACCGGCTTTTCGCCTTCGCTGCTGGCCAGATAATCGGCAACGTCCTTCTTGATATCGCCACAGGCAGCGGCGATATCGGCCAGCGTCGTGACGTCGCCGATATCTTCGCCACACTGGAAATGCGCCACGAATAGCCGCTCGACCAGCGCTTCGATGGTCGCCGGTCGATGGCCGATGGACTGTGCGCGATAGACCAGGCGGTGCGCACGCAGCGTGTTCGGGCGGGTGACGATGCGCGCAAAGTCGAAGTCGACGCCCGCCTCATGTCCGGCAGCAGCGACATCGCTCTGCATCTTGTCTATCGCGGCCGAGCTGCCGAACTTGGCTTCCAGAAAAGCGCGGTAGGGTTCGCCTTCGGGCGCGGTGTTCGGGTTGAGAAAATACGGTAGCCAGTTGAACTGGAAGCGGCTCTCGGGATGGCTGGCCTGGACCAGTGCGACCGCCTGCGCCAGTCTTCGTTTGCCGACGAAGCACCAGGGGCAGACGAGGTCGGAAGCAATGTCGATGGTCACATTCATGGGGATCGGTGTCGAGTTGCCTGGCAATCAGTGACGTGTGTGGGAAGGGGCGGCGAGGGGGAGCGGGAGTATCGGCGCACCATAACACAATGCCTTTTCATCGTCAGTGCCCGGCGCGCTGCAGTCTTTCCGTCAGTTGGTCGAGATACTGCGCCAGAAGTTGCGGCGCGTGTTGCCGAAATATGCGGATACGCCCGGTATGGATCAGCACCAGCAAGCCGACCATGTGGACGAACAGCGCAGTGACCTCGGTTTCGCAGGCGCTGGCATTGAGGTCGAAGTCGCGCAGTGCCTCGGCGGTCGGCTGTAGCGCGGCGCGCAACTGCTCGTTGAGCTGCGCGTCGAGTTCGCGAGTCAGGCCGTTCGGGCGCACGCCCTGGAACAGATAGAAGCCAAGATCGAGATCGCGCGGGTTGTCGCGGTAGAAATCGAAGAAGGCGCTGGCTTTGCTGCGCACTCGCTCCGCCGCGTTTCCGTCACCTGGCGCGCTGGCGACCTGCGCGTTGAGGCGCAGCAGCGACTCGCCGAGCAGGGCCGCGTAGATTTCCTCCCGACTTGCAAAATAGCTGTAGATGGCCCCCGGCGTATAACCGGCGCGCTTGGCGATCTCGCGCATGCTGGCACCTTGCAGCCCCAACTCGAAAAAAGCGGCGCGCGCCGCATCGAGAATCAGTTCGCGGCGCCGCTGCGCCATGGTGTCCGTACGCAGGCGACGCGCATCGTCGCTGCGTGCCTCGGGCGCGCCGGGTGCCGCCGTTGCGGTGGTGTCCGCCGAGCTCTTCATTGACTTTCGCATGAGCGCATTATACGCTTGCTAAAAAACTGAACGCCGTTCAATTTCTCTTCAAAGGTGGCCTCGATGGAAGGAGCCAGGACCATGAACCGCGCAACGCAGGAAGCTTCGTCCGGGCTGCTGATGAGTGGCAGCGACTACCGTGAATCGCTGCGCCGCTATCGGCCACTCGTCTATGTCGATGGCCATCAGATCGCATCGGTCGCCGATGCGCCGGAACTGCAGCCAGGGATCAACGCGCTGGCAGTGACTTACGATTTCGCACTCGACACCGCCAAAGCGCCCTTGATGATCGCCCGCCAGGCGCAGCGCGCCAGCCCGGTGAACCGCATGCTGCACATCAATGAATCGGCCGGCGATTTACTCAACAAGCTCGAAGCGGTGCGTCTGCTGTGCCAGGAAACCGGCTGCGCGCAGCGCTATCTCGCGCACGACGCGCTCAATGCCATCCATCAGGTCAGCGCGCGCATCGATGATGCGCGTGGCAGCAGCGAGCATCGCGCGCGCTTCGCCGAATACCTGACGCAGGTGCAGGATCAGGATCTGTCGCTCGGTATCGCCATGACCGACGCCAAAGGGGATCGCAGCAAGCGCCCGCATCAACAGAGCAATCCGGATTCCTACCTGCACATCGTCGAACGCAATGGCAAGGGAATTGTCATCTCCGGCGCCAAGGCGATCGTCACCGGCGCCGCATACATGCACGAGTTCCTGGTCATGCCCTGTCGCAACATGGGAGCGGAAGACGCCGATTTTGCCGTGTGCTGCGCCGTACCGGTCGACGCCGCGGGTGTCACCATCGTCTCGCGGCCGGCCGGCCGGCCGGGTGAGAAGCCCGAACACGGCCAGCCGTTGTTTTCGCGTCGCTACGGCCAGGCCACCGCAGTAGTCCTCTTCGAGCGCGTCTTCGTCCCCTGGGAGCGGGTGTTCTACGCCGGCGACTGGGAGCACTCGGGAGTGCTGACCTACAACTACGCCACCCACCACCGCCATAGCTGCATCGCCGCACGGGCCGGTTTCGGCGATCTCCTGATCGGCGCCGGCGCCCTGATGTGCGAGGCCAACGGCTTCCCTGATCCCGGTGCGCAGTCGAATCTGCGCGAAGCAATGGTCGAGTTGATTACCATCACCGAGAGCTTCTTCGCCTGCGGCGTCGCGGCCAGTGTCTATGGCCAGGCCGACGAGGCCAGCGGTAGCTTCATGCCCGACCCGGTCTTCGCCAACATCGGCAAGCTGCTGCTGGCGACCAAAATCTACGACATGCACCGCCTGGCGCACGAAGTTTCCGGCGGCCTGATCGTCGCCCTGCCGGGCCCGGACGAAGACCATAATCCGGCTACTGCCGCCCGCCTGGCCGAAGTCTTGCGCGCCAATCCCGACGTTCCCTATGAAAAACGCATCGAAGTGGCGCGTTTCATGGAAGACCTCACGGCCTCATATCAGGCCGGCTGGTACTCGGTGATCAGCCTGCACGGCGGCGGCTCACCGGCAGCCATGAAGCAGGAGATCTGGCGCAACTACCCGGTCGGCGACAAAGTGGCGCTGGTCGAACGCCTGCTCGATCGCGGTCTGGTCGATGACCCCGCGCGGCCGATTACCCGCAACCGGCAGCCGGGGCGCTGCTGTGACAGCGGCTGTTCGCAGCCGGGGCAGGCGGCGATGGTGTCGCTGCCGGCTCGTGAAGATCGTGGCATTGACTGACTATTCTCCCTCCCTCGGTCGTGAGAGCGGGGCCGCAGTGTTGGTTCTCGCTCCGATCTTGGTCTCGATTACTGTTGTGAGTAAATTAACTCAGTACAGTAACGTTGCCTTGCAACCCGCGAGAAGGCGACCAAGGTCGGGCCGGCTGCTTGCCGAAGCATCGACAGGAACGTTTGCCGAGCTCTCCACCGAATTTGGCCAGTACTCGTCGGCGCGGGCAATGAAGGCGGTGCGCAGGCCTGCCGCCGCGGCGGCTGCCAAATCCGACGGCCGAGGAATGCGCGGCGACAATCAGCGCGATGTTGCCGTTGGCGCAGGGGACAAGCCGGTCGACTTCGATGCCGAGTGGCGACCGCTGCATCCGGGCCTCGCTGGCGATCGCCGTACGCCGGTCAACCAGGGTGCCGAAGACGTCGAAGATCCACTCCTTGATGTCGTTCATGATCGCTCCAGGAAGAAAATGACAAGCGAGCGGTCTGCTCAGCGAGCACCTCGCCCGAGTTGCGCCGCGAGCCCTGCGGCATCGGTGACCGGCAGCTCGCAACGACCCTGACGACAGACGTAGGCCGTCGGGCGACCGCCTTGCGCCACTTTTCCGCGCACGAAGGTGACGGTCTCGGCCAGCGCTGCGATCGCCGATTCCGGGCCGCCGGCGATGGCGCGTGACGGCAGGTAGGTTTGACGCAGGACCGACAGTAGCGGCGCCGCCGCGTCGGCCGCATTGGCCGTGTCAGCCACCCTCTCGGGCCAGACGATGGCAATTTCGAGCGGCGTGTCGGTCAGGAAATCGAGTGCCAGTAGTGCTTCGGTCATGGCGATCGGCCTTTCGCGGAGGACCTGGGCGTGCGCTCGCAGGCCGCGTTCGGCGATTTGTCGCCAGTGGTCGTCGCCGGTGAACACGCCCAGGCGCAGGGCGTTCATCAGCGCCACCGAGGTTCCCGACGGCTCGGCGCCGTCGTAGGCCGGTTTTTCGCGCGCGATCAGCGTTTCGTGCCGGGGACTGCTCATGAACCAGCCGCCCGTCGGGTCCGCGAACAGGCGCTCGGTGGCTTGGGCGAGAGTCAGCGCTTCTGCCAGCCAGCGCGCGTCGAAGCTCGCCTCGTAGAGGTCGATCAGGCCGGCGGCCAGAAACGCGTGGTCGTCGAGAAAAGCGGGGTGCCGCGCCTGCCCGTCCTTGAAGCTGCGCTGCAGTTCGCCGTCGCTGCTGCGCAAATGGGCGAGCACGAAATCGGCCGCGCGTGCCGCCGCGGCGATGTAGCGGGGTGCGTCGAGAATCCGTCCGGCGACCGCCAGTGCCGAGATCATCAGGCCGTTCCAGGCGGCCAGGATTTTGTCGTCACGCAAGGGCGGAAGGCGCCGCGCCCGCGCCTCGTAGAGGATGGCACGCGCCTTGGCCAGCGCTGCCCAGCGGCTTTCATCGGGGCTAGGGACGTTGAGGATGCTGCGCCCCTCCCAGTTGCCGCCGGTTCGTACGTCATAGTGGGCGAGAAACAGCCGCGTCGTCTCGCTGCCAAGCGGGGCCAGTTCGCGGCGTATCTCGTCCTCGGTCCACACGAAGAAGCGTCCTTCGTCACCTTCCGAGTCGGCGTCGGTGGCGGAATAGAAAGCGCCGCCGCCGTCGGTCATTTCGCGCAGGACGTAGTCGCAGGTCTCACGCGCGACGCGGGCAAAGTCGGCGCGGCCGCTGACCTGGAAGGCCTCGGCGTAGGCGACGACCAGCAAGGCGTTGTCGTAGAGCATTTTTTCGAAGTGCGGCAGCAGCCATTGCGTGTCGGTCGAGTAGCGATGAAAGCCGCCGCCGAGCTGATCATAGAGCCCGCCGGCAGCCATTTTCTCGAGCGTCAGGGTCGCCATGTGCAGCGCGTCGCTGTCGCCCGTGCGCTGAACGTGCCGCAGGAGAAGGCGTAGCGGAACGTGTGAAGGAAATTTCGGCGCCCGCTGCAGGCCGCCGTGCGCGCTGTCGAAGGAGGCCTTGTAATGCGCGACGGTGGCGGCTATCAGCTGACGGGCGGGCAGCTCGGCCATGTCTTTCGCGGCGTTCCCTGGGTTCTCTCCGTTCACCGCGGCCGTGCCCTGCATGTCCTGGCGCACTGCGTCGACCAGTGCCGCCGACGCTTTGCCGACGCGCTCGGGATCGCGATGAAAAGTCTCGGACAAGGCGCCGAGCAGCGACAGGAAGCCGCGCGAGCCACCGCGGACGCCGTCACGCGGCGGGAAATAGGTGCCGGCAAAAAACGGTTCGCGCGCGGCGGTCAGCCAGACGCTCATCGGCCAGCCGCCGGAGCCGGTCAGTTGCTGCACGGCGCTCATGTACACCGCGTCGATGTCGGGACGCTCCTCGCGATCGACCTTGACGGCTACGTAATGCTGGTTGAGGAAGCGGGCGATCTCCTCGTCTTCGAAGGACTCGGCTTCCATGACATGGCACCAGTGGCAGGTCGAATAGCCAATCGACAGGAATACCGGTCGGCCGAGTCGCCGCGCTTCAGCAAAGGCCTCGTCTCCCCAGGGAAACCAGTTGACCGGGTTGTGCGCGTGCTGCAACAGGTAGGGGCTGCTCTCCAGCGCCAGGCGGTTGCTGAAGCGGGGCCGGCCTGCGTCGTCGAGGTGATGCGTGCGCGGCACATAGTCCGCGCCGCGCCGGGCAATCGCTGCGCCGAGCGTCTTCGCCAGTTGGTCGGAAAAAGGCGCGCTTCCAGGCGGGGTTCCGTCAGTCATTGTCTTTCTCCAGTCGATGGGTCAAGCAGTGGTTCACTGCCCGGCAGCCGACCCGAAAAAACGCGCGAGCGAGCAGGCTGCTAGAATACGTCGCTTGCCAGCCACGCGACAAAACAGACATGATCGCCACCATCAAGGAATTCTTCAACCAGTTCATCGAACCCGGCACGCGGCAGGGCGCGGCGGGCGCCGCACATGGCCTGCAGGTAGCCACGGCCGCCTTGCTCCTGGAAATGATGCGCATGAACGATCGCATCACCGATGAAGAACAGGTGGCCATCGCCAGCGCCTTGCGTGTGCAGTTCAAGCTTGATGCCGCAGAGCTCGAGACCTTGATGGACCTTGCCGAACAGGAAGCCCGTGGGGCCAGCGGCTACTATCAGTTCACGTCGCTGATCAATGCCAGTTGTGGTGCGGAACAGAAGATCCGCATCATCGAGAATATGTGGCAGGTCGCGCTGGCCGACGGCCACCTGGACGCCCACGAAGCGCACCTGATGCGCAAGATTGCCAACCTGCTTTACGTCGGCCACGGCGACTATATCGCTGCCAAACAACGGGCGCGCGAGGCGATGGGTGTGCCACCGGCAAGGTAGGCCCGATTTCGCCCGCTATCTGGTCGGAGTGCAGCGTGCAGCGTGCAGCAGAGGTGCGGCGCGGCAAGCCGTCACCGCTCACTCTTTGTGGAGGTCAACAGTCATGCCCGGATCAGCCAAGCTTGTCAGTCGCGCACTTCTACTGGTTTCGGTCTGCCTCCTGCCTGTCGCTCAGGCGCTGGCGGCCGAGCTTGAGCCGCAGCGCGACGTGCACGTGAGCTTCTCGACTGAAGGTAGCGAGAAAGGCGCCGGTTTCGTCGTCGGTGAGGTCAGCAAGGTGGGCAAGACGGCCAGGCACGACTTCTCCTGCGTCTTTCTCGACTTCGGCCTATTCACGCGCTTCGATCAGAAGGCTCCCGGGCAGCCGTCGCAGCGTCTTGGAATGCTTTCTGTGGAAGTGAAAGATCTGGGCTCGCAGACGACTGTTGCCTACCGCAAGGCTTTGCCGTTTCCGGCCGGGATCCGCCTGGAAAAGATCAGCACCTGCGACAGCGATGCAGCGAAACAAGCAGCGAAAGAAGCAGCGAGAAATCCAGCGAAAGAGACCGCGAAAGAGAGCGCGAAAGAGAGCGCGAACGAGCCGGAGAAAAAAGCGGGACCACCGCAGATCTTGTCGTTCAAAGTGACGCCTGATCGTGTCCAGCGCGGCGGCTCGGTAAACCTATCCTGGGAAGTGCAGGACGCGGACGGCGTTCGCCTGTTCGACGATTCCGGCGAGGTCGAGACCAGGAACCTGGTTCCTGGCGGTCAGCGCGGCCGGCCGCTGTCGATCTCGGGTTCAGAGTCCCTGTCGATCGACAAGGCAACGACCTTCAGGCTGCTGGCGGTGGATCGTCAGGGGCGGCGGGTGGCGGCGACGACGACGGTTCGGCTGCTCAATGGGCAGTCAGTCAGCTGCCGGATCTTCGGGAAAGTGAGCGGCACGCCGGTGCGCATTCGCCTCTCTCCCGCGGGGCCGCTGGAAACCTTCAAGCTGACGCACGTAGGGGTCTTCGTTCCCGGCGAACGGCAACCGGCCCTCAGCACGCGAGTCGATGCGCAAGGAAGCTACAGTTTTCCGAATGTGCCCGGGAATCAGGAGTTTCGCGTCGGGCCTCTGGGGCCAAACTGGCTCTACGAGGACAGCAACGAGAGGGTGTCGTGCCTGGCGGGAAAATCGTTCAGGGTAGACTTTGCGATCAAGGGTGTGCGGGCCGATTGAGTGCTTGCGCTGCCCTGGATTTGAACGCCTTGTCGGGTGCCTGGCGAGGTCGCCGGAACCAGCAGGCTGGAGTGCACAAATCAGGAGGAAATACCTGTGCAGAACTATGACTATGATCTATTCGTGATCGGCGCCGGCTCGGGCGGTGTAAGAGCTGCGCGCATGGCGGCCGGTTTTGGCGCCAGGGTGGCGGTCGCCGAAGATCGCTACCTGGGAGGCACCTGCGTCAATGTCGGTTGCGTGCCCAAGAAACTCTACGTTTACGCGTCCGAATTCGGCAAGTCCTTCAAGGACGCGCGCAATTTCGGCTGGGCCAGTGAAACCCCCGCTTTTGACTGGGCAACCCTGCGCGACAACAAGAAAGCGGAAATCTCGCGCCTCAACGGGATCTATGACAAATTGTTGAGCGGGGTACAGGCCGAGGTAATCAACGGCCGTGCACGCATCGTCGACGCGCATGGCGTGGCTGTCGGCGAGCGGCGCTACACGGCAGGCAAGATCCTGATTGCCACTGGCGGCTGGCCGCATATCCCGGACTTCCCGGGCAGCGAGCACGCCATCAGCTCCAACGAGGTTTTTGACCTGGAGACTTTTCCCGAGCGCCTGGCCATCGTCGGTGGCGGCTACATCGCGGTGGAGTTCGCCGGCATTTTCAACGGCCTGGGGGCGCGCGTCACGCAGTTGTACCGCGGCCCCCTGTTCCTGCGCGGCTTCGATGCCGATATCCGTGCGCATGCTGCGCAGGAGATCGCCAGGACCGGCGTAGACCTGCGTTTCGAAGTCAATGTCGAGTCCATCACCCCGGGACCCGGTGGCCTGCAGCTCAGTCTGAGCGACGATACGGTCATCGAAGTCGATGCCGTGCTCTACGCGACCGGGCGCAAAGCGAATCTGCAAGGCCTGGGTCTGGAAAGCGTGAACGTGGCCCTCAACGATGATGGCACGATCAAGGTCGACGAGGATTTCCGCACTTCCGAGCCGAGCATTTTCGCCCTTGGCGACGTCACCGGCGGCATCGAGCTGACGCCGGTGGCTCTGGCCGAAGGCATGTCTTTCGCCAGGCGCCAGTTTGGCGGGCTGGAAAACACGGTCGACTATGACTTCATCCCCACGGCCGTGTTTTGCCAGCCGAATATCGGCACGGTCGGCTTTACCGAAGAGGAAGCGCACGCCAGGTTCGGCCATGTTCGCTTGTTCAAGTCCACCTTCAAGCCCATGAAGCACACCATCAGTGGGCGGGAAGAGAAGACGTTCATGAAGCTGATTGTCGATAAGGCCAGCGACCGGGTCGTCGGTGCGCACATGATGGGTCCGGACGCCGGCGAGATCATGCAGGGAATCGCCATCGCCATGCGCGCGGGGGCCACCAAAGCCGTTTTCGATACGACGATCGGCATCCATCCGACCGCGGCCGAAGAATTCGTCACCATGCGCGAAGCCTGGCGGGAAGACTGATGGTGGCTGTTTAATGCCTTGCCGACCCCTGGTCGAAGCCGAATATGGCATACAATAATTTTCGTCTGACCCGCAAGAACTGCTGATTTTCAAACTCAACGAAGGAGAAACAAGATGTCGCATGCTGTCCCTAGTGTTACTTTCAAGACTCGCGTACGCAATGATGCCCTGGGTGGGCCGAACCCGTTCGAATGGAAGGATCTGAGCAGCGACGAGATCTTCAAGGGCAAGAACGTCGTTGTGTTTTCACTGCCCGGCGCATTCACGCCGACCTGCTCGACCTCGCATCTGCCGCGCTATGAGGCGCTCTATGACGAGTTCAAGGCGCAGGGTGTCGATGCCATTGTCTGTATATCGGTCAACGACGCCTTCGTCATGTACCAGTGGGGCAAGAGCCAGAATGCCGAGCATGTCTTCCTGCTGCCCGACGGCAATGGCGAGTTCACCCGCAAGATGGGGATGTTGGTCGACAAGCACAATCTGGGCTTTGGCCAGCGTAGCTGGCGCTACTCGATGTATGTCGAAAACGGTGAAATCAAGCGCCTGTTTTCCGAAGAAGGTTTCACCGACAACTGCCCGACCGACCCCTTCGAAGTATCCGACGCCGACACCATGCTCAAGTATCTGAAGAGCCGCTGATTGAAGAGCCGCTGATCACCAGCGCCGGGGAACGGGAGGCCTTGTTACGCAGCGGCAGGCGTCGTGGTCCTTCCTTGTCCCCGCTGTGTCGTGTGCGCGACCTTTTTTAAGTTACGACAAAGCGCGTCAGGCGCACATCGACGGTGAGTGACAGCGTCGTCAGTTCTGCCGCCAGCGCACGGCGCTCGGTACTGGCCCGGTAGAGGTGCGGGGTCATCGCCAGCAGATCGGCAATCGTCTCCTGGCCAGCGAGGTGCAGCGCGTAGCGTAGGTTTTCGCTCGCCAGGCTGGCAAAGCCGGGCGGTGGCTGCACCTTGGCCGTCGCTTCCGGTTTCAGCCTTGGGTAGATGATTTCGCGCAGTTGGCGCAGGTGATCCGGGCCGGCATCCACCTGCAGCAACTGGCCGTTCGGCTTGAGGACGCGGGCGAATTCGGCATGGGCGGGAAAGCCGAACAGGCACAGCAGGCGGTCGATGCTGCCCGTCTGCACCGGCAAGCGGGCGTTGCTGCCGACGACCCAGTTCGGCCGCGGCTCCTGTTTCGCTGCCGCCAGGATCGCCCACTTGGAAATGTCCAGACCGAGCAGGGCCAGCGTTTGTCCCTTTCCCGTAGCCGCCGCCAACTGGCGCAGGTAGTAGCCCTCGCCACAACCGGCGTCGAGGCAAGCAGCCCTTGCCGTAGCGGGCAGATCCGCCAGTGCGGCCGCGCTGACTGCGGCCGCAATCGGCTGGTAGTAACCAGCATTCAGAAAACGGCGGCGCGCGGCGACCATCTCCTTGCTGTCACCCGGGTCGCGCGAGCGCTTGTGCTGCACCGGCAGCAAGTGGGCATAGCCGTGGCTGGCAATGTCGAAGCTATGCCCGGCCTGGCAACGCCAGGTCGAGCCGCACCGCTGCAGCGGTGCGCCGTCGAGCGGGCAGGCCAGCGCCTGGAAGGGGGTGATGTTCATGAACGGTGGGGGCTGCAAGCGTGAGGAAGGAGGTTCGCCCGTCGCGGCAAGCGGGCTTGGTGTCGGCGAGGGAACTGGCGGTGGCGCATTGCTGAAGTGAGGCGCCCTCGAGCCGGGCCGCGATGGAGAGCGGCTGACGCCGGCCATTCTACGCCCGGCGGATGCGTATTCGATCGGCCGCCGCCCCTATTTCACCAGCGAGTGACCGCGTCAGCATCGTCATGTCGGGCAAGTTCCTGCCCTACACGAGCTGCTGATCGCCTCGTCGCGCAGATTCGGCGCCACCTCAGGCTCAGGCGGGCACTCGCTGTGGCGTCGGGGCTGCCGGAGAGAGACCGCCGGTGAGCCGATCAGTCAGCCCCGCGGCTGCGGGAGCTGCCCTGGCAGGACCGCTCCGGGGAGCGCAGCAAGCGCACGGCGAGAACCAGGACCCACAAGGAAAGAATCAAGGTGGCGAGGTGCTCGAACAGGCCGGGAGCAGGCACCGGATTTCGCGTCCACGACATGAGCAGGAGGCAAGTCAGCGCCAGGGCCCCGCTGCCGACAGAGTACCCGCTCAGGGCCGGCGACCAGGCGTGGCGTCGGCAAGCGATGCCCCAGGCGAGGGTAGCCAGGATGCCCGCGAGGAAGCCCAGCGTGGCGAAAAGCCGGTGTAGTTCCTGGCTCATCGAGAACCCCGCACAGCCCGGGTCGCAGGCGAACACGCCGGCCCCTATCCGCCCGACGCCATCCAGCGCGATGAGCACGGCCGTCAGTGTGCGCCATCCCCACTCCCCGTCCCGAAAGGTCGCCAGTAAAGCCAGGGCGAAACAGACGTAGAGAAAGCCGGTGAATCCGAAGGCCGCGATCCGCATCATGAATTCCGTGGAGCTGCCATGTTCCGCGAGTTCGCTGATGTAGTGCGTGCGGTGACTGAACTCCGGGCGCATCGCTCCTGCCACCCCGATCAGTGCCAGCCAAAGGAGCGGGCTCAGGATGCCGCAAATGAGGCCAAGTTTTCGCAGGCTCATGGCCGCAGCGCAACGCTTCCTCGGTCAAGACGGAGGACGGTGTTAACGGGGTGCCCGGTGGCACAGCCGGCGCAAGGCAGTAAAGCGAACGGCAGCAATAGCTCAGGCGGTTTCACGCGCGCTCCGGATTGCCGCAACGTCGAGCACGCGTATCCCGGACGGCCCCTGCTCGACGCAGGCGACCAACGCGCGCAGCATCTGCTCGCGCGTGACCAGGCCGAGGCGCAGAGCCGTTTCTCGGGTCGCCGGCAGTCGTTCCAGCATTGCGTAGCAGGGAACAAGCAGAACCGGCCAGCGGTGGCCGGGACCCAGCACGTACCACGGACGGAGGATGGAGGCACTGATTTCGCTCGAGCGAATACGGTCTTCGGCAGCTTGCCGCGCGGCGATGTAGGCCTGCATCAGCGGCGCGGGATGGGCCACGCTGACATAGACCAGGTGCCGAATGCCTGCGTCACGAGCAGCATCCAGTGCGGCGTCGACCGAGGCCAAATCCACGGCCTGGAAACTGGCGGCTTTCGCCGGACTGGGGTGGCGTGTACCGATCAAGTGCACCAGGGTGTCGGCCGCGATGGCACTTGCGAAGGACGCCGAATCCAGGGCGTCTCCCAATACCGTCTCCGCGCCAGGCGGGATGCGGTGTGCGCTTTCCTTTCGGGCGAGCGCCTGAACCCGATGACCACGCGCCAACAGGGCCGCAACGAGAGCGCTCCCCATATACCCGGTAGCACCCGTAACGAAGACGGAGCGGAGCATCATCGGTGCCTCTGCGATCTGCGGCCTGATAGTGTTGATCTGTCGCGCCAAAAGCGCTCAGCCTGACCGCCGGCGGCTGGTGGCAAATGACTCCTGGTGGACAGATTGAATCGCCAGGATGGCGGTCGTCATTCGGATTTTAAGGCCGCTTCGCTAGAGGTCAATCGCTTTGCATCGTTGCCGGGCGGATCGATGCGTGCACAAGGGCGAGCTTGGACGCTGGGGAAGGTCAAGCTCGCTTCCAACGACCACTGGTCGGCCACTGCGGTCATTGGGGGTATGCGCCTTGAGCGTCGGCTGAATTCTGAAACCTGCCCCACCGGCAACTATGAATTGCAGCAGCGCCAGGATTCAGCGCCGATTCCACGTCTGCCGAAAGCGTCTCCATCTTCAGGAAAGCAGCGCTACACTTCCCTTCGAGATTATTTTGGATTTTCCTCTGCGTTGCAGGACAATCCCCAAAATACCCATAGAACCCGGCTAGTGATTTCCGCCTACCACCGCCAATATCTTGCCTGCGAGCTGACGCGCCGCTGCCCGCCGGACAGCGGCGAAAAGCTGGCCGGAGTGTTGGTCGATGCTCAAGTCGATCTCAAGCCGCACCAGGTGGATGGCGCTCTGTTCACATTCAATTCGCCGTTATCGAAGGGCGCCCTGCTCGCCGACCAACGCGTCTTCGACTTGCTATCAGAAGAGTTCCAGCTCTTCGAAGGCGTTTTCGGCGCCAGCGACGAGGTGCTGGGTGCTAGACAGTACGCAGTCGCCCCGGCGACTTCTTCTATCTCAACAACGGCATCACGGCCATGGCCGAAACCATCACGCCGGCGGCAGGAGCCCCGGAAAGGTGCACTTTCGGCTTCAAGAAGCTCTCCATCGTCAACGGTGCACAGACGGCGGGGGCTATTTTCAACGCGACCTTGGCTGGCGCAATCTCGCCGGATGCCAAGCTGCTGGTGACCCGCATCGAGATCGCTAACGGTGCGGACGAAATCGGCCTGAAAATCACCCGTGCCCGCCGTCGCCTTGGCCTGCCAGGGCTTCAAGGTCAGAAGTGCCGCCGAACTTCGGCAGCACCCCAGGCCGACCAGCGCCATCGACTTCGTGGTGAGCGCCAAGAGCAATCGCACGGATTTTCAGCCACGCGCCAACCATGTGTTGCGCCGACTGGCCGAGCAGGATGCCCAGCAGCAGGTTCAGGCGCCGCCTCAAGGTGCTTGACCAAAAAATATCGAGAAGAGCAATGCAATGAGCAAAAAACAAAAACTCGAACTCACCTGGATCGGCAAGGAGAACCGGCCGCAGCTGGAGCCGCGCATCCTGCTGGAAGACCCGGCCCGGTGTTATCACGCCGCCCATCGAATGAGCGACAAGGACATCTTCGACAACCGGCTGATCTTCGGCGACAACCTGCTGGCGTTGAAGGCGCTGGAGGCCGAGTTTTCAAGCAAGGTGAAATGCGTCTTCATCGACCCGCCCTACAACACCGGCAGCGCCTTCACGCACTACGACGACGGCGTCGAGCATTCGATCTGGCTGTCGCTGATGCGGGATCGTTTGGAGATCATCCGGCGGCTGTTGTCGGAGGACGGCTCGCTATGGATCACCATTGACGACAACGAGGCGCATTACCTGAAGGTGTTGTGCGATGAAGTGTTTGGGCGCGCGAACTTCGTCTGCAATGTTATTTGGGAGAAAGCAGACTCACCTCGAAACTCTGCCCGACAGTTTTCAACTGACCATGACCACTTGTTGGTTTACTCAAAGCTTCCAGATTGGATTCCTAGAAAGCTTGCGCGCACTGATGCGGCAAATTCGATCTATGCAAATCAAGACAACGACCCACGAGGGGCTTGGTTACCGGGAGACCCATATGCCAACAAGCCGTACTCCAAAGGTCAATACAAGATAACAGGACCGACTGGTCGGGAGTTTTCGCCGCCGGCAGGCCGGTTTTGGCGAATTTCGGAAGAGAAACTTCGTGAGCTGGACAAGGATGGGCGAGTCTGGTGGGGCCCGACCGGAAATGCTCGGCCGAGTATAAAACGGTATCTGTCGGAAGTTGGCGACTTGGTTCCACGGACCTTGTGGTCAAAGGACGATGTGGGAAGCAATCGCACCTCGAAAAATGAAATGCGTTCGCTGTTCCCAGAGGACGAATCTTTTGGCACTCCCAAACCCGAGCGCCTCTTGAAGCGCGTTATAGAGATCGCCACCAACCCCGGCGACCTTGTCCTCGACTCCTTCGCCGGCTCCGGCACCACCGGCGCCGTTGCTCACAAGATGGGCCGGCGCTGGATCATGGTCGAACTGGGCGAGCACTGCCATACGCACATCATTCCGCGCCTGAAAAAGGTCATCGACGGCGAGGACACCGGCGGTATCAGCAAGGCAGTGATCTGGAAAGGCGGCGGCGGTTTCCGCTATTACCGTCTGGCGCCATCGCTGCTGGAAAAGGACAAGTGGGGCAACTGGGTCATCAACCACGACTACAACGCCGCCATGCTGGCCGAGGCGTTGTGCAAGCTCGAAGGATTCACCTATGCGCCTTCGGACGCGGTGTATTGGCAGCACGGCCGTTCCACCGAGCGGGACTTCGTCTATGTCACTACCGCCAGCCTGACCCACGAGCAATTGCAGCAACTCTCCGACGCGGTCGGACCGGATCGGTCGCTGCTTGTCCTTTGCACGTCATTCCGCGTGATGGGGATAAATGCAGCCGATGCCTACCCCAATCTGACGGTGAAGAAGATTCCCAACCAGGTGCTCGCCCGCTGCGAGTGGGGGCACGACGATTATTCCTTGCAGGTGGAAAACCTGCCCAAGGAACCACACAAACCCGGCCAGCGGAGCCTTTTTGACGGGGACGAGACATGATTGGCGTGTACAAAGTGGCGCTGCGCCGCCGCACATGCCGGGCCTGTCTGCAACTGATGCTGGCGGCGAATTCCGACGCAGCGTGTCGGAAATCTCTCGGAAGGTGCTGGATGCTGCCATGAAGAAAATCATCATCATTGCCGGGCCGAACGGTGCGGGGAAAACGACCTTCGCGCGCGAGTTTCTGCCCAATGAGGCGGAATGTCCGCAGTTCATCAATGCCGATCTGATTGCGGCCGGATTATCGCCGTTTGCGCCGGAGGTGGCGGCGCTGAAGGCGGCGCGCATCATGCTGGAAAGCATGGCTCAGCTTGAACGACGTGGCGCGAGTTTTGCCTTCGAGACGACACTTTCCGGTGTGGCTTATGCGCGCCGCGTTCGCCTTTGGCGCGAGGCCGGCTATCACGTCACGCTGTTTTTCCTGTCATTGCCAAACTCGGAAATGGCGATTGACCGGGTGGCAGAGCGCGTGCGCCAGGGTGGGCATGACGTGCCCGATGATGGTATCCGCAGGCGTTTTGTGGCGGGGCTACGGAATCTTGAGCAGGTCTAGCGCGATGCAGTGGATGCCTGGGCCATCTATGACAATGCGGGCGATGAGCCGGTGCTGAGCAATTGGGGAGAAAAACCATGAACCAGAAAAAAATCGAACTCGCGAAAGACCCTGATTCGGCGGCTTCCTGGGTTGCCATCCGCCGTGCTGCAAAACGGGCGGAGCAAGTGGCGCTGAGTACGAATACCGAGCTTGTCGTCCAGCGCAACGGCGAGTGCGTGCATGTGAAGCCGAACGCAAAGCCAATGCCCCGATGAACCGCCACGTCAACGCCATTGCCGGCCGCCTGAGCCTGCGCCATCCGCAGCGCCGCTCGCTGGAGATTCTCGACCGCATTACGGAGATTGCTCCGCCCGCAAAGGGCGCCGATGTCGCGGCAACGCTGGAAGCCATCCGCAGCGAGTTTCCTTCGGTGACGGACTTCGAGCGCGATTTTCCCTCGCTCTGCTTCGCGCTCGCCACCGGCGTCGGCAAGACGCGGCTGATGGGGGCTTTCATCAGCTATCTGCACCTGGCGCACGGCATCGACAACTTCTTCGTGCTGGCGCCGAACCTGACCATCTACAACAAGCTGATCGCCGACTTCAGCGACCGCAATCATCCCAAATACGTGTTCCGGGGTATCGCGGAATTCGCCATCGATGCACCTTCGATCATCACCGGCGACAACTACGATCAGCGTGACCCGCGCAGCGGTACGCTCTTCGGCGGCGTCCGGATCAACATCTTCAACATCTCGAAGATCAATTCCGAGGTACGCGGCGGCAAGTCGCCGCGTATCAAGCGGCTTTCCGAGTACATCGGCGAAAGTTACTTCGACTATCTGGCCGGCTTGCCCGATCTGGTGATGTTGATGGACGAATCACACCGCTATCGGGCCAGCGCCGGTATTCGCGCCATTAACGAGCTGAAGCCGATCCTGGGGCTGGAGCTGACCGCCACGCCGTTTGTCGAGACCCCGCGAGGTGCCGTGGCGTTCAAGAACGTGATTGTCGACTATCCACTGGGTCAGGCAATGAAGGATGGTTTCGTCAAGGAACCGGCCGTGGTAACGCGCAAGAACTTCAATCCTGCGGGCATGTCGGTTGAGGAGATAGAGCGGCTGAAGCTGGAAGACGGCGTTCGGCTGCATGAAAGCGTGAAGGTCGAGCTGGAGACGTACGCCCGCGAGAGCGACAACGCCATCGTCAAACCCTTTCTGCTGGTGATTGCGCGCGATACCACCCACGCCGGGCAACTGACCGAGCTGATCAAGTCGGACAACTTTTTCGCGGGGCGCTACCGCGACAAGGTCATCCAGGTGGATTCGAGCAAGACCGGTGCGGAAGAAGAGGCGATGATTGGCCGCCTGCTCAAGGTCGAGCGCACCGACGAGCCAACGGAGATGGTGATTCACGTCAACATGCTCAAGGAAGGCTGGGACGTGACCAACCTCTACACCATCGTGCCGCTGCGGGCGGCCAACGCCCGCATCCTCATCGAGCAATCCATCGGGCGCGGCCTGCGCCTGCCCTATGGCAAACGCACCGGCGTAACGGTTGTGGATCGGCTGAACATCGTTGCCCATGACAAGTTCCAGGAAATCATCAGCGAGGCCAACAAGCCCGACTCGGCGATTCACTTGCAAGCGGTGGTACTGGATACGGATACCCTTGGGCAGAAGACGACCACGCTGGTGTCGCAATCGCAACTGGCCACCAAGCTGGGCTTAAGGCCAGCCCACGCGACGAGCAGCACGACGGTGGCCGGGCGGGATCAGGCGCCTGTGTTCACCAAGCCGGCAGAGCAGAAAGTGGCGCAGATCACCTATGAGATCATCCGCCAGCTGGAAAACCAGCCGCAGACTGTGCCCACCATCGAGTATCTGAAGAAACCGGAAATTCAGGCCGCCATCGTCAAAGCGGTCGAGGAACAGCATCAGCCGACCCAATTGGAGCTGGAGGGTGTGACCGAGAAGCCGGACTTTGCGGCTGTGGTGGCAATGACCGTCGAGTTGGTGACGCAGCAAACCATCGACATTCCGCGCATCCTGGTGGTGCCAAAAGGCGAAGTTAAATCCGGGTTCAAACCGTTTACCCTGGAGCTGGCCACGCTGAAATATCCGGCGGTATCTGACGAGCTATGGATTCAGCACTTGCGCACCAATCAGCTGGATGTCGTTTCCTTGCGCCGTGATGGTTTCGAGGAAGCCCGCGTCGAAGACTATGTGGTCAGTGGCCTGGTGGACTTCGACGACATTTCCTACGACAAACACGCCGACTTGCTCTACGAACTGGCGACGCAAACGGTGCAGCATTTCAAGGGTTACCTGTCCGAGGACGATACCCGCAAGGTGCTGCGCTGCTACCAGCGCGACATTGCGCGCTTCATCCATGCCCACATGCAGGCGCATTACTGGGAAGACGTGGCTGGCTACGAAGTGAAGATCAGCAAGGGCTATACCGAGCTTAAGCAGAGCGCCTACACCTATTCGGTGCAGGAACCGCCTGCCAATTACCGGGTGGAGCCGGCGGACAAGAGCAACATGGCGAAATACCTGTTCGGCGGCTTTTCGAAATGCCTGTACCCGGTGCAGAAATTCGACTCCGACTCGGAACGTAAACTGGCCGTGATTCTGGAACGCGATGCTCTCAAGTGGTTCAAGGCGGCCAAGGGCCAGTTCCAGATCTACTACCGGAACGGCGCGGAGGACTTCGAATACCAGCCCGACTTCGTTGCTGAAACGACGGCCACGATCTACGTGCTGGAACCCAAGAAGCGCATAGAGCTTGACGACCCGATTGTCATTGCCAAGAAGGAGGCCGCCGTCAAGTGGTGCACTAATGCCTCAGATCATGCGGCGAACCATGTCGGCAAGCCGTGGCGATATCTACTGATACCGCATGACGAGATTGTGGAGAACATGACCTTGGATGGTTTGGCGCTGCGGTTCGGTGGCAGAAGCTAACGGTCATGACATGTCGAGACACCCCTGATGATGAAAGCCATGACCGTTTTCCCTCTTCCCCTGACCCTTCTCCCGCGAGGGAGAAGGGAGTTTCGTGAGTCGCTTGCGCGACTTTCACATTAACGATCGGCGCTGCTGAGGCAAGCCCTACGCTCGTAAAGCGTCCGCCACGCGATTCATCGCGGCCTGAACCGGCTTGAGTAGCCAAGGTCCGTTCAGGCAGACGACCAGATGAAGACCGTTCCTCTCGGAATGCCCGCTTCGCAGCAAGTACCGGACGCTGATTGTCGTCGCTCCGACTGCGTTTGCGTGCATTCATCGCCGCCAAATCCGTGCGCTTCGACGCCGCCGCTAACGCCGTCCCCCGTTGCAGGCGCTGAACGACTCGATACCCGTCGTAGGCGCAATAGGCCATCACCGTCAGTTCTGGGCGATGACCTGCCGGCAAGCGAACCCTTTCCGATGACCGCCAGACACCAGAAAGCTGGCGGACGACGATTCAGTTTGTGGAGTTGTCCTCAGGCGCTCGCCCTGTTGGGCCGTTGAAACTTCGTGTAGTGCTTCCATCGACTCCTCAACCGGGACCTTCCGGCTCTCGCCGTCCAGGCCGTGGCGGCGAGAAGTGCGGGCCATTCCCATGGCAGCGCCGCGCCGACCCGGTGCCGCCTATAATGATGTGCGTACATAAGGTCGCGAGGCGAAGCCGATGGCCACCGAGCAGGAACCCGATCCCCGCAGAGACTGCCAGACGATTGCCCGTCGGCTGGCAACCATTACCTTTCCCTGGGACACCACGCGGGCGCTCGAACTGGCCCTGTTCCGCACCTTTGCGGCAGCGCGCATTGGCGGTTTGCTGCACGGCAGCGGGGAATTCGAGAGGCGTGCCCAGAAACGTTACGACGACACCGATCTGTTGGTGAGCGAGATCATTGAGCACGGTTGCGACAGTCCGCGCGGCTCGCGAGCCATCGCGCGAATCAACGCCCTGCATGGACGTTTTCGGATCGCCAACGATGATTATCTGTACGTGCTGTCAAGCTTCGTCTTCGAGCCCATCCGCTGGAACGCGCGTTTTGGCTGGCGGCGCATGACTGAAACCGAAAAGCTGGCCTGGTTCTGGTTCTGGTTCTGGCGGCAGGTCGGCGAGCACATGTCGATCCATGACATTCCCGACGACTATGCGGAATTCGAAGGCTATAGCCGCCAATACGAAGCCGACAATTTTCACTGCACGGCCGCCAGCCAGCGCGTCGCCCTGGCGACGCGTGAACTCTTTGCCGCCTGGTTTCCCGCGCTACTGCGGCCACTGGTCCGCAACAGCATTCACGCCCTGCTCGATCCGCCATTGCTTGCCGCGCTCGCTTTGCGCCCGGCTCCGCGCTGGCTGGCATGGCTCGCGGAAAACGCGCTGCGCACACGCGCCCGGGTGCTGCGCTGGCTGCCAAAGCGCCGGCAGCCGAAGCTGCGCACGCAAGTGCCACGACGCGACTATCCCGGTGGCTATCGGATCGAAGGGCTGGGGCCGCCACCCTCGGGTCCGGCGGACGGGGCGGCGACGCTGCGCTGCCCGTTTTCCGGCGAGAACAGGGTCGTGGGAAGGGCTACGGAGAGATAATCAAGCTGCGGCATGGCCATTGCACGCCGCGCCCAGGAGCAAGGATCGAAGCAGGACCAAGGAGGACGAGGTAATGGCGATCAGGATCATGGCCCGGCTGACAGCCCGGGCAGGCAGTGAGGCAGTGCTGGCAACGATCTTGCGCGACTTGTGCGGCCCGAGTCGTGACGAAGGCGGCTGCCTTGGCTACGACCTGTTCCACAATCAGGACGACCCATGCGAGTTCGTGACGGTCGAGCAGTGGAGCGATCAGGCCGCCGCCGACGCGCACCTGGCGACGCCGCATGTCGCCGAGGCTGTCAGGCTGGCCAGCGCGCTGCTGGCGCAGCCACCCTTGATTCACCGCTTCAGGCAGCTCGCCTGACGGCGGCGCACGATCGGCGACCATCGGCGACCATCGTCGTGGCGGAAAGCGCGGTCATGCTTCGCATTGCGCTCGTCGGGCCAAGGGGGGCACGACATAGCAGGTTGCTGGCGGCCTGCCGACGGGCCTCCCGTCCGAGAGCGGGGCAGTCATCAGATACCCGACCAGGGCGTGATCAAAACAGCTGTGAGCGTGCCATCCCGGGCGGTGAGAACAGCGCTTCTCGGCGCGGCAATCTGCCCGCAGGTCATTGCGGGGAGGCGCAGCCGACGTGGCAATCCAGTTTCATCGCCTCACTCTTTTCCGCCGCAGTGACAGATTGGCACATTGATACAGTGGCCATGCGAAAAGCCAAACCTCTAGTTTGCCGCGTCGGCTGCGCCTCCTCGCAATGACGGAGGGTGGGGAGGGTGGGTATGGTGGCCGCAGCGGAAAATGCTGCAGCTTCGGTCAGACAGGCCGTGGCCTGGGGACTCCTGGTGGACGGCCCTACTTCTGCGCCACCATCAGGAAAACCGGCTACTCGCGGTTCGCCGCGCCTTCGCCTTCGCCCTTGGTCATGCTGAACGCGGTCGTCAAACCTGGCTGTTCAAATCCCGCCGCTTCGGCTTTTGCCGCCAGTTCGCGACGATCAAAACCATTGTGGTCCGCGAATTCCTGACCATGAAAAGACCCGCCGTCGGTGTCGAGATCGGCGATGCAGAGGTAGCCTGAAGGCGCCAGCAAGGCGTAGAGGCTGCGCAGCAGGCCGTCGGTGTCCGCGATGTGATGACAGGTCATAAAGGTGTAGATCGGCGCATAGCGTTCTGGGGGCGGGGGATCGGAGACCAGATCGAGTATGCGGCCGGCGGGTCACGTTCAATCGACCGCCTCACGGCGTGGCCGCGGCGAACCATCGGCGATAGATTGGTCGTGTGGAGCTTCCCCGTGCTCGACGATGCTCTGCTGCGGCAAGTTTCCTCCTTAGGGGGATGTCTTTGGCGCCGAGCAGAAATCTCCACTCCGAAGGCTAAAAAAATACAAAAAACAACTTTACATATTTACTGTTTTCTTCTTTCGTGGGTGGCATAATTGCGGTCACTTTTCGCTTCGCTTACAAAACTGGTTTTTTGAGAACGTTGATGCCTTTGTCTTTGCCGCGAGTGCCACGTATTTCTTGTCAGGTGAATGGCGATCACGTTCGTAACGCTCGAATAAAAGGTGTGCGTGTCCGTGCAGCCTGTCTGCGTCTGTCGTGCATCTGTGCCTTCGCCACGCCTTCCCGCGATACGTTGAGCGATTGCCTGGCAGGAGCCAAAGCATCGCTCTTCGGCGTGTCCGGGACCGCGTTTTCCGATGGTGATCGTTCCTCCCCCGTCAGTGCGGCTGCCGCACCAGCGCGGGCGCACATCGCCATCTCTACCGCCAAGGCAACGGCAAGCTTAGCCCCCAGGCCATGCGTCGAATTCCGGTTCAGGCGCTCGCCAGGGCAGCACGGGGTGTTGCGCTTCCACCAGCAGCGACGGCGCGAAGGACGGGAGTTCGTACTTTCGCAGGAGATGGCACCCGGCGCGTGCTTCTTGGTCGGGAGGGCTAGCTTTTCGGACTCTGGCGAGGCCCTCGAAGACCAGTTCGCGGTGCTCGGGAGTCCGCAGGAGAGGTCCATGCGGGTGGCGCAAGGCCATCCATTGCGCAGTGACGTTGTCGCCGAACCAGGCACGCCGCAAATGGCGTGCTCGGTCGGCGAGCTTGCATGGCCAGCCGTTTGTGCGGCGATTCCGCCCCGCAACCGGCCGGCTTTGGCGCGCAGAAACCCGGCGAGATACTCGCGTTGTTCGAGGTTCCATGGTCAGGGCGAAGGGCCGGAGCAGCGCGTCGTGAACGAAGAGAGCAAGCAGAAGGGCTGATAACAAGAGTCAGCTTGCGGTACGGGCGATGTGTTGGAGTCGTCCAGATGGTGGATTTCCGGCCGAGAGGAATCGGTAAGGTGTCGAAAACCGTCGGTGGTTGATCTGATAGTCGCCGCAAAGGGTGCCGAGCTTCGCTCGGCGTGGGGGTTCTTACTGGTGGGTGCCCGAGAGGGCAGATAGCACGGGGGGTTAGTCGTATGTTTAGTAGTCTGATGCCGAAGCGCAAAGAATTTTTTGAACTTCTCTCCGCACACTCCGAACGAGTAGTGGCAGGGGCCAACGCGACCTTGCGCCTGATCAACGGCCTGGGTGACGGTGGCGAGGATATTCCGGCTCTGGTCGCCGAGGTCAACCTCAATGAAAAAGAGGCCGACAAGATCAAGGCCGCCTTGATCGAGCGACTGCACAAATCCTTTACCACGCCGATCAACCGTGACCAGATTCACGCACTGACCACGGATCTCGACAAGACGCTGAATGCGCTGCAGGACGTCGCCAACGCCCTGGGCATGTACAGCATCAAGCAATCGACCGTCGAAGCCCGCGAAATGGCGTCTCTCAGTGCCGATGCCTGCATGCGCCTCAACCGCGCCGTCATGGCCCTGTCCGACAAGACGCGCAGCGCGGAAACACTCAATCTGTGCAAGGAAATCGAGGAGATCGAGAGCAAGGCCGACCGGGTGCAGCGCAAGGCGATCACCGCCCTCTTCCAGGATGGGGTCAATGTTTGGCAAGCCATGAAGATGCGGGAGTTCTACTCGCTTCAAGAGGGCGTCCTGGATCGCTGCCAGGACGCAGCCAAAATGATCGAAGAGATCCTGATCGAAAACTCCTGAGAGGTAGGCCAAGATGGAAGGTTTGACTATCAGCATTTGGGTGCTGGGGTTGCTGATCGCGATCGCCTTGGCGTTTGACTTCATGAATGGATTTCATGATGGCGCGAATGCCATATCGACAATTGTTGCCACCGGTGCGCTGACGCCGAAGCAGGCGGTAATCTTCGCCGCCTTTTTCAACTTTGCCGCCTTATGGGTTTTTGAGCTCAAGGTGGCGGCCACGATCGGCAAGGGCACGGTGAGTCCGCAGTTCGTTGATCACTACGTCATTTTCGGTGCCTTGATGGGGGCGCTGGCCTGGAACATCATCACCTGGTTCTACGGAATCCCGTCGTCGTCCTCGCACGCCCTGGTCGGTGGCCTGGTTGGCGCGACGGTCGCCAAGTCTGGCTCGGGTGCGCCCATCGTCTGGGAGGGGTTCGGCAAGATCCTGGCGTTCATCATCATTTCACCGCTGGTCGGGGTGATCATCGGGGGGCTGCTGATGGTTCTGGTCTCCTGGGTGTTCCGAAAGCACTCACCTCATCAGGCGGGGAAATGGTTCAAGAGCGGCCAGTTGTTCGCGGCGGCGGCCTATAGCCTGGGTCACGGCGGCAACGATGCGCAGAAAACGATCGGTATCATCTGGCTGCTGCTGATTACGGCCGGGGTCGCAACCAAGGACGTGGCCACCCTGCCGACGTGGGTGATCTACTCGTGCTACTTCGCGATCGCCTGGGGCACCTACCTGGGCGGCTGGCGAATCGTCAAGACCATGGGCACCAAGATCACCAAGCTCAATGCGGTCAGTGGTTCCTGTGCTTCGATGGGCGGCGCGATCACCCTTGGACTGGCGACGCTCGGGGGCATTCCGGTGTCGACGACGCACACCATTACCGGCGCCATCATCGGTGTTGGTTCGGCGACCGACGTCAAGGCGGTGCACTGGGCGATCACCGCCAATCTCCTGGTTGCGTGGATCCTGACGATTCCCGCTGCCGGGCTGATGGCGGCGGTCTTCTGGTATATCGGAACCAAATCATTCTAGGCCCCGACGCGGTATTGGTCGGGAACGGCGCCCCGCCTGGGCGCCGTCCCGCCTTGCTCGCGCCATCGCTGCAGCGCCACGTCAGGGGGGCTGCGGAGCCCATAGTGAGCGCGGATCGCCATTGCCCGCTCGCTTCTGGTGTATTGCCGCAGTCATTGCTTCCTGTCACCAAAATTTGTCATACAAATGCCTATCAAGGGGAACTAGCCATGTTACCAAAGCGTTCCGAGTTTTTTTCTCTTCTCACAGCACATAGCGAGCGCGTTCTGGCAAGTGCCAACGCCGTGCTCCGCCTGGTTACCAGCCTGGGCGTCAGCAAGGACGATGTCGCCGCCCTGGTCGAAGAAGTCAACATGAACGAAGCCAGCGCCGACCAGATAAAGAAGGACATGCTCAACATGCTGCACAAGGCGTTCGTCACGCCGCTCAATCGGGAACAGGTCTATGCACTGACCCTCGAACTCGACGCTGTGGTAAACGCAGCCCAGGATGTTGCCCAGTCGGTGGCGATCTACGATGTTTCGGAGGCCACGCCCGCCTCGCGTGAATTGGCTTCGATGGCCGTTGACGCCTGTACCCGCCTCAATCGCGCCATCAATTCACTGAAGGACAAGGAGCGTAGCGAAGAGACCGTCAACCTGTGCCTGGAAATCGAACGTATCGAGGAAAAGGCCGACGCTGTGATGCAGCGGGCGATCAAGACGCTGTTCGAGAATGAGGGCGACGACAATGCCGCTTTGCTGGCCATTCGGATGCGGCAATTTTACTCACAGCAGGAAAGGGTGCTCGCCCGCTGCAAGGAATCAGCCCAGATCATTGAAGGGATCCTGATCGAAAACTCCTGAGGCCACGGTGGAGTGGCGGCGTAACGGCAAGCGAGCGTTGCCGGATTGATCAGTCTCCGCTACAGGAAGCCTCCGGCTTTGCCGGGGGCTTCCTTGTGTGAGCCGAGCAAAGGGTCGGCGAGAATATGGCGCTCGTTGCTGCTGCGTCTTTGCGCCTAGCGTCGGCTCGCCGACTTGCTACGGACGCTGGTTTCGTCAAACTTAGCGGTCATCGCTGAGCCGGAAGCGGTCAAGGTGGAGGCACGACAAAGCTGGCCGATGGTCGCTGCCGGCCCGTCCGAGAGCGGAGTCAGTCATCAATTTACCCGAGCAGGGGGTGATCAAAAAAGCTGTGAGCGTGCCATCGGGGGCGATGAGAAAAGCGCTTCTCGGCGCAGCGATCTGCGCCGCGGCCCCGTGCTCTCAGTTGATCGAGAGGAGCGGCCGGCAAGCTGCCGGCGTCGCCGGCTCGGCCCTGGGAGTTGAGCTTTTTTTCGCCGGTTGGCGGGCCTCGGCGCTGAACCACCAGTCCAGTTCACTGCCGCAACCGTCGTCGGCCGGGATGGCGGCCTGCGGCGTGCACTCGCTGCTGTCGCGCGGGCAGCGCAAGCGGGCGTGGAAGTGGGCGTCGTGTCCGAACCACGGGCGGAGCTTGCGCAGCCACGCCCTGTCGCCATCGCTGGCGCACAGCGCCCGCTTGATGGCGGCGTTGACGAAGATGCGCTCCACGCGGGGATCTTCGGCTGCGGCCTGGAGCAGGGCCAGCTGATCGTCGCCCCAGAGGGCGCTCAAGCCCTCGCCGTCCGGGGTGACCATGCTTGGCGGGTCGGCTTGGTTGGCGGTATCACGGTTGGCGACGGCGGCGGAGGGGGCGAGCTGGAACCAGATGTCCACATCCAGTCCGTTCTGATGGCTGCGGTGCGAACTGGACATCAGCCCGCCTCGGGGCTGGCTCAGATCGCCGATCATAATCAGGTCCGGGCCGCGCGTGGCCTGTTTGCGGGCGAGGTCGGAGACCAGGTGCAACAGATCTGCGTGTCCGTAGAAGCGGTTACGGTAGCGGCGGATACTGACGTAGCCGTCGCCTTCGGCGGGGAGCGTTTGGGCGCCGGCAATGCAGCCGCTGGAAACCCCGCCGATGACCTTGGTGGGGCCGGCGCTGGGGGTCGTTACCTCAGCCCAGGGCCCGGCCAGGGCAGTGCCGGTCACCCCGGCAGTGAGCCAGGTGGCGAGCAGGAGGGCGCGGGTGATGGGGGCTGGCAGGAGGTTTCGATTCATGGCTGAAAGTCTGCGTAGTAGATGCTTGCTGGCGAGGAAAGTGCGGCTGCGCGCGGCGGCGTTCAGTGCAAAGGAGATAAAGCAATCAAGGGAGGGGCGGTGGGAGCACCAGCAGACCAGGCATCGTCCCCGGTCGGGCAGGCGATGCGCGTGTGGACGGCCCTACTTCCGCGCCACCATCAGGAAGACCGGGTACTCGCGTTGCGCTGCGCCTGCGCCCTTGGTCATGCTGAATGCGGTCGTGAAAGCCACCTTTTCAAATCCCGCCGCTTCGGCTCTTGCCGCCAGTTCGCGACGATCAAAACCATTGTGGCCCGCGAATCCCTGACCATGAAAAGACCCGTCCTCGGCGTCGAGATCGGCGATGCAGAGGTAGCCTGAAGGCGCCAGCAAGGCGTAGAGGCTGCGCAGCAGGCCGTCGGTGTCGGCGATGTGATGACAGGTCATCAAGGTGTAGATCAGCGCATAGCGATCCGGGGGCAGGGGATCGGTGACCAGGTCGAGCTTCGTGGCGCGCATGTTGGTGATGGCGTGGGCGGCGATCTTCTCGTTCAACACCGCCAGCATTCCTTCCGAGCTGTCGGCCAGGGTAATGTTGCCGAGCTGCGGCTGCAGGGCAAAGCTGAGCAAACCGGTTCCACAGCCGTATTCCAGCGCCTGCATCTGCGGCGACAGGGCTATCTGGGCTTGAATGGCCTTGCCGACCGCCAGCGCGCGGGACTGCTTGGCGGGATCGGCATCCCAGGTGGCGGCGTTGAGATCGAAATAATTGGGCGCGCTTGTGTTTGTCATGTCACGGGCAGTGGCTTTTGGGCCAGTAGTGGAGGATGTACACGGGTGTCGTCGCTACGTTTCGCTTCGGCGCTCGGCGCGACCACCCCAGTGCTTTGTCGGGATCGACCGTGACTCGCTGGGTTTTCCTGGCTCCCCTGGAGGGACGAAGCACGACCGCCAGTACGGAGCGTAATACGAAGCAGCCGGCAGGGGAAGCGGTGCTGGCTGGGCGCGCTCTTCCAGGGGGCATGTTCTTCGCAACAGCGCTCGGTGTAGAGCGATGATCGACGCTTGCTTCCTCTATGCTGAACGATTGACTTTGGCCGATCCCGCCCTACAATCGCTCTGCTGATCGCCATCGGCGATCCCGTCCAGCACGTCCCATCTGCCGTGCAGCGCCCGCTACTGAGACCGAGGTGGGCGTTTTCGGCCCGGCAGATAGACGCCAGTTCCCGGCTGGCCGTGGGCTGCGCGGCTCCCCGCATCGCCTTCCGGTGGGCACAGAACCACGACGCTGCTGGCGCGTCAGACTGACCGATACTCAAGGAGACAAAGCAATGCAGCCACTCATCAAACCGCTGACTACTCTCGCCTCGTGCCTGCTGTTGGCGCTTCCCCAACTGGCGAGCGCACAGGAAAAGAGCGCCATCCCGGCTTCGCTGACGACGCCCGACAAGGTCGAGACGCGCATTGGCACGCTCGAATTCAAGGATGGTGCGCCGAGCGTGGAAACGGCCAGCAAGGTCTATGACACGCTCGACTTCACGCGTGCCCTGAACGTCTTTAACAACAGCTTTCGTGGCGCTTCGGCGTATGCGATTCGCAAGGGTTTCCTCAGCATTGGTGCCGAGGACAACACGGTGGTCATCTTCCCCGACTTGATGGATGCCAAGTCGCTGTTTCTCACCGCCAACGCCGACACGGTCTATTATATGGCGGTGGTGGATCTGAGCAAAGGGCCGATGGTCGTCGAACAGCCGCCGCAGGGTCTGGGCACGATCAACGACATGTGGTTCTCCTGGGTCATCGATATCGGCTTCCCCGGGCCTGACCGCGGCGAGGGCGGCAAGTACCTGCTTTTGCCACCGGGCTACGACGGCCCGCTTCCGGATGGTGGTTTCTTCATCGCACGTGCGCAGACGACACGGGTACTCTACGCCGCGCGTTCCTTCCTGGTGGACAACGACCCGAAGCCGGCCGTCGATTTGATCAAGAAGAGCATCAAGATCTACCCCTACACCGCGGGCGGCGTCGGTACCAGCATTGCCACCGCGCTCGCCGGCGAGGTCCGCCTGGGACGCAACGCGGCGATTCCCGAGACCAGATTTGTCGAGGCCAGTGGCCGGGTGATGAACACCATTCCGCCGAACGACTACTCGTTCTTCGAAATGATCAACGAAAACGTCCAGCAGGAGCCGGCCGGCAGCTACGACGTGGAACTCAGCGGGCAACTGGCGGCAATCGGCATCGTCAAAGGCAAGCCTTTCAATCCTGACGAGCGGATGAAAAAGATTCTCACCGACGCGGCGGCCGTGGGCAACGCCGCAGGGCGCGCCCTGAACTGGCGTTACAGCCAGGCGCATGACTGGAACTATTATCCGGGGTCGCAGTGGGGCAACATGCTGTGGGAGGGCGGGGCGAACTTCGAGACGCCGCCGCCGCAATTGACCAAGGAGGGCATGTTCAAGCCGCTACCGCCGACCGGGGCGCGCACGCTGGACTCGCGGACGGCGTTCTACTATGGCTACACCCTCGACTCCCCGGGCATGATCATGCGCATCCCGGACGTTGGTTCGCAGTACCTGATGGGTTTTCTCGACGCCAACAGCGAGCCCTTCGACGGCGGCAAGACTTACAAGCTGACCCTGCCGAAGGATATCCCCGCGCGTGCCTTCTGGTCGTTCACCGTCTACGACAATCAGACACGTTCGATGCTCGACACGCCGCAGCGCTACCCGCGCGCCGGCAGCCAGACTTACCCGTCACCCGCAGCCGAAGCCAACGCCGATGGCTCGACGACGATCTACTTCGCTCCTACCCAGCCGGAAGGCATCAAGCGCGGCAACTGGATCCAGACCCTGCCGGGGAAAGGCTGGTTCACCATCCTGCGTCTCTACAGTCCGCTTGAATCCTTCTTTACCAAGGCCTGGCGCCCGAGCGAGATCGAATTGGTCAAGGGGGGCAGCAAGTCGTAGGCGATTTCTGCCCGAGCAGCGTCACTTCTCTGCGGCAGGTGCTCGGTGGTGGTGCAAAACCGAGCTGGGAGGGCACCATCTGCGGGCATTCCGGGAGACCTCAGCCGATCGCTGCAGGGACCGGACTGCGCCCTCCTGCCGCCGCTTTCCGGGGCGGGCGCGCCGACGATCAGCAAGGCGCGGCAAGCTTGCAGACTTGCCAAAACGCCAAGCGTCGTCATCACACACCCGGCAGCAGGGCCGGTCGGACCTGCGCCAGCCAGCTTTCGACGCGTTGTCCGGTCAATCCCGGCTGGTTGATCTGGTCAAGCGCCAGGCCAAGGAAATGCTCGCCGGCGACTGCCCGAGAAGCAGCGAAATCGTAGCCGGTGGTCGGCCAGCGCCCGACGACGCGGGCTCCGCTTGCCAATAGGGTGCTCTGGATAACAGCGATCGCGTCGACGAAAGCGCCAGGATATTGTTTCTGGTCGCCGACACCGTAGATGGCAGCTACCTTTCCGGACAGGTCGGCGCCCGCCAGTTGCGGCAGAAATGCCTGCCAACTTGGCGGGCACGCGGCGACGGAGCGGTCTGGCAGCTGGCCGCCGCCGTGCGTCGGGCTACCAAGGATCAGGGCGTCGTAGGCGAGGAAGTCGGCCAGCGTTGCGCGGCCGATATCGATCGGCGTGCTCGCTGCGTCACCCAGACTCTTGGCGATGTATTTGGCGACCAGATGCGTACGGCCGCTCTCGGTACCGAAGAAAATGCCGATCTTGGTCATGATCGTCACGCCGCCAGGGTTCGATTGTGCTTCGCTGCCTTCGGCAGGCAGGCATCGCTGACGATGGCGTCGGCGGTGTAGAGCAGATAGGGCGTCGGATAGTGAATGTTTTCCATGTGATCTCCTTGTCGATGAAGATCCCTAAGCAAGGAGCGTGCCGTGTTCGAGGGCGTCCGATTCCACGCTTTGCCGGCTGGCGGCGCGGGCAGGGCCGGCATCGAAGTCTCCTCCGGAGTGCTCAGCTTGGCGCAGGCGAGAGGGGGGGATTCCGTGGCGCGCACCGAGCAGGCTCGCTGCTCGCCTTGCCTCCCTGGCCTGCTGGCTCGGTCAGTCCGCCAGCACGCGGTTGCGGCCCTGTGCCTTGGCGTCGTAGAGCAAGCGGTCGGCGCGCTCCAGGGTCTGGGTCACGCTCTCACCGGCACGGTGTTCGGTCAGTCCGGCCGAAAAGCTGACGTGCAAGCGCTTTTCGCCAAAAGTGAGTTCCAGCTTCGTCACCTGCTCACGCAGCCGCTCCATGGTGGCTCTAGAAAACTCGATGCTGGTGTCCGCCTGCATCAAGACGAACTCTTCACCACCCCAGCGCGCCAGTACGTCCGAGCGGCGCAAGACCGCCTGCGCGCTATTGGCAAAGGCGCGCAGTACGGCATCACCCGCGGCGTGGCCATGCCGGTCATTGACGCGCTTGAAATGATCCATGTCGAGCAGGGCCAAGCAAAAGCCCCGTCCGGAGCGCAGACTGCGCTGAGTCTCCTGCTCGAGCAGGACCTGCATGTGGCGGCGATTCAACAAGCCAGTCAAGTCATCGTGTGCGGCCATGAGCTTGATCTGTTCGAGCGCCACCGTCAGCTCTTGCTTTTGCTGGCCCAGGCGGCGGCGAATGCGGCTCAAACGCCCGGCCAGGACCGAAACCGCGGGAACGACGATACTCAGCATCATGAAATGCGCCAATTCGACGGTCGGCGGGTAGCTATCGGGATCGATCGAAGTCATCAAAGCCATGCTCAGGCCAAAGGCCAATAAAGCAAAAATGCTGATCCCAAAGGCGCTGGCCGCGCGTAGGCCGAACATGCCGAACATCAGAATGATCAGCAAGTTAGGGAACGCAATTGCGCGCACCGGGCCCATCAGCGCATAACCGCTGGCGCTACAGATAATGGCAATGGCCATCTGCGGCAAGGTAAGAGAGGGGTCCTTGAAGTGCTGTGACCAACCGCAGCGAATAGTCATATAGACCATGACGATGGCGAACAACGAACTCAGCGTCCAGAGATGCAGCGGAGCACGCGGCAAGTGCAGCGCCCAAGCTGCCCACAGTACGACCGCCATGCCGGTGAGCATCAGCAAGAGGCCCAGTCCGGTCTGCGCCACGCGCAAGCGCATGGCCGGGTCGGTGCCGAGCAACAGCTCGCCAAGGTACTGATTTACGGACATATTGCGGCGCATTGTCTTGGCATATCCGGGGTGGGTGGATGACGTCTTGTCTGGTGCTTGCGAGAACGCAGTGTAGCGCCTCGCGACGCGCGCAGGTCGCGCAAGTTGCGACGTCGCCAAGCTGCTGAAGGGCATCAGTTGCTCAGAACGTCGCCAGCCTCTCGAAGAACCAAAACGATGCCAGAATCCCGATCACATAGGGCGTGGTGGCGCGGCCGTAGCGCACCAATGACGTCGCCAGCTTGATTCGCCTGGCTAACGCCAAACACGCCAGCACGACGAGAACGAAAGCGAGCTGACCGAGTTCAACGCCGATGTTGAAGGCCACCAGGGCGAGCGGAATGTCGCCGCGCGGCAGGCCGATGCTGGCCAGCGCGCTGGCGAATCCGAGTCCATGCAGCAAGCCGAAAGAGAACGCGACCAGCCATGGCAAGCGCGCCGTCAAGCTCGCTTCGCCGCGCTGCAAGCGAACGACCTCGCTGGCCAGCAGCAGAATGGAAAGTGCGATGCTGGCCTCAAGCGGCGGGCCCGCCAGGTGCACCAGTCCAAGCGTTGCGAGTGCCAGCGTGATCGAGTGCGCGACCGTGAATGCTGTGATCGTCCACAGCAACATGCGAGTCTGACGCACGATAAGCATCAGTGCCAGGACAAACAGCAGGTGGTCGTAGCCGAAAAGGATATGATCGATGCCATGCCGCAGGTAAGCGCCGCTGACCGACAGCCAGCCGCGCTCCGCGGCGATTTCCAGCCACGGCTGCGAGGGATGGACGAGAGTGGTCGAATGGCTGCCATCGTGCATCTGCACACGCACCAGGACATCGGTGATCGTCGCTTGTAGGCCGACGATGTCGATACGCGTGCCGGCAAGGCCGCCGGGAGCTTCGATCACGCGACGCTCGAGCAGAGAATCGGACAGTTCGCGCAGAGCGGGTTCGGTGACGTTGTACGTGCCCTCAGCGAACTTCAGCGCAATTGGCAGCGGCCTTCCCGATAGCACCGGCGTCCGCCACAGCACGTCGTAGCGGCCCGGCGCGGTGGCGTTGATTTCGAGATAGGCGGGACGCGTTTCGTGCGCCCAGGCGCCAGCCGACGCGAGGAGGATCGATAGCATCGCGCTGAGCAATGCCCAGCGCAACAGCGCCAACATCCGCATGCCGCTGTTCATCGAGTGTTTGTGGTCGATTCCGTTCCGGCGACGGGAGCATCCTTTTCATCCGGCGGCGGCAGCACGACTTCGTAGCGCGCGCGCATCGCGGCGAACACCTTGCGCTTGGCTTCGGCGCGTTGCACGTTGATCCATTCGGCTTTCACTTCCGGCTCGATCTCGTCAAATGTCGGCACCCGTCCCGGTGTGATCGAATCGATGAACACCAGATGCCAGCCCAGTCCCGATTCGATGGGCCCGATCCAGGCGCCTGGCGTAAGCCCGGACAGCGACTGGGAAAATGCCGTTCCGAACACACTGGCCACCTGCTCCGCTACGCGCTCGGCGTAGTAATCCTGGAACATGAAACGATCGCCAATCTCGGCGACTAGCGGCGAGTCGGCGGGCTTGCCGACGAGCTTTCCCAGTGCTTCGACGGCCGCATCCCGCGCCCCGAGGCCGCGCTGGTCGGGTGAAAAGTACACATGGCGAAACGACATCCGGTCCGGCAAAGTGAAGCTCGCCCGGTTCTCTGCGAACCACAGCTTCAGTTGCGCGGCAGCGGGATCGCGGATCGAGGACGTGTCTTCGGCAAGGAATTCCATCTTCTGCGCCAAGCGACGGCGGACGATGGTGTCGTTCTGGTCGAGGCCGAGTGCGAGCGACTCGCGATAGAGGATTTCTTCGCGAATCTTGTTTTCGATCAGGCTGTGCAGTTCCTCCGGCGTCGGCGGGCGCTGCCACTTTGCCGCCCACACCATTGCCATCTGGCGCAGATCGTCGCGCGTGAGCCGGATCTGATTGGCCTGGGATGGAACAACAGTCTGCGGGTTGAGTGCGCCATAGACCGCGAACAGCGCACCGCCGATGACCAGAAACTGCAGCAGTGGCTCTCGCAGCCAGCGCTGCACGCGTGATGGCTGCGGAACGCTGGCTGCAGCGGGAGCGCTGCTCATTCCTTTACCGGCTCGACCTCGTAGTTCGCGTAACCGAACTCGTTGCTGCGCGCCGCCAGGTACTTGTCGCCGAGCCGGTAGACCGCGACATCGAATTCGCTACCGTTGATGTCCGTGCGCAGGCGCCCGTCGCGAATCTCGTAGGCAGGGTCACCACCGTGCATCATCTCGCCTACTTCGCGCAAGTCCGCTGCCTTGCCGTCGACCGACGCTATCAGGCGCCGGCCGGTGGCGCCGTGCAGGATCTCGAAGTGCTGGCCGGTCACCGAGTTGCGCACTTTCACCGTCTTGCCGACGAGCAGTTCCTTGAGCTGCGCGTCGCCGAGCATCTGCGCGCCCTGCTTGCTCAGCTCAGCGATGGTCAACCCTGGCTTGCTGGCCTTGCGCGCCTCTGCACTGGGCGTATACCAAATCGGCGAACTCCATGCCCGTTCCTGGATCACTGCCGTGAACCCGCTGCCGCTCGGGGGAACCCTGCCCAGTTTCACGGCCTGCATGCTGCTCCAGCGCGGCGTCGGAATCTCGAGCACGCGGACATAATAGAAAGCATCAAGGGCTGCGTCGAAGTCGGGGTCCGTCCACACTGTTTTCAGCTCCACCGCACCGATGGTGTTGGTGTACGTGCCTTTCGTGAGATCCACCGTCGACCCGATCGCCGGCACCTTGCCGGTGCTCGCATCGGGCTTGCGTGCCCCCGCCCAGGCGATGTCGTAAATCTTCTCGAACGATTGTCCGTTGATGCTCCAGCCCTTGACGACCTGGACGCGGTCGAGATTGGCACTGTCGGGATCCTTCGCCGCCCAGACCACGAAGGAGGGCGCCTTGCTTGTCGGCTGCAGCAGATCGGATCCCATCGGGACGCCTGTGGCGTAGGCTGTCTTCAGCCACTCCTTCTGCTTGAGCATGCCGGCATCCAGCCCCCAGCCGCCGAAGAAACGCAGCGGAATGCGCACGCCGCTGGTCGAGTAGGTCTCCTTGCGTCGCATCGCGTCGAAGAGTGCGTCGCGCGTGTTCTCCTCGGCCCACACCGCACTCAGACCGGCAGGGGTGACCCAGAGGCTGTTCAGTCCGAGCACCGTGGCGCCGTTGATGCGTTTCTCGATGGTGTCGTCGACCGTACCGTGCACGCCAAAGAAGTTCTTCTGACGGTAGGGGACGACGCTGACGTGCGAATCGGAGCCGCCGACGACGCCGGGCTTGTAGGGATTGAAACCGCGTGCCTGCTCCATGGCCAGGCCGTCCTTGTAGGCCTGGCGTACGTAGCTGCCGTATTCGCTCGGCGGCGGGCCTTTCTTGCCGAGCAGATGCCAGACGAAGACTTCGTAGTTGGCGAACTCGTCGTTGGGCGAAAGCCCCGGCGTCGTCTCCGATTGCCCCTTGACCTGCTTCATCTCGGTCAGCGGCTCGTTGCGCAGGCGAGCCTCCGCCCAGGCGCGGTCGATCGGTCGGCCGGTGTGATCGACTTCGGTCGGAAACATCGTGCCGTTGCTCAGGTTCGCGTTGTGCGAGATGGCCAGCAAGTCGTTGCCTGCCGCGCGTTGCTGGTCCATCCAGCTCCAGAGATGACGCGGATCGGGCGAGTCCAGGGGCGTGAACGGCACTTGCGGTACTTTTTTCGAATCGCGGAAGAAGATGTTGCGATGCAGGTTCTTGGAATCCGGGGTGGAAGTCCACTCGTAGGCGGCGAAGGTCGTGAACTTGCCCGGCTTGTTGTACCTGTCGGCGATGTCGATGACCCGCTTCCAGACCGGCGCGACGACGGCCGGATCGCTGAATTCCTTGATCGGCAGTCCCTTGGCAATCGCCAGCGACAGCACTTTGAAAGCCAGCAGCCCATCGGCCCTGACGCCGTCCTCGAAGGCCCGGGCCAGCAGCGGCGAACTCTTGCGCAGCGGCGACTCGGGATCCATGGCTTCCTGGACCATGCCCATGTACTCGGCATGCTCGGTGACTGCGCCCCAGTCGAGCGGTTTGGTGATCTGCACCTGGTAGCCGCCCGGATGCAAGGTCGGTTTGCCCGTCGCGTACTGATAGAACGACTCGGGCCCGGTCTGCGTGTCGCCAAATGCGTAGGCGTCGAACGACCAGCTGGTATGTAAATGGGTTTCGCCGTAGTAGACATTGCGTTCGGGGTTTTTCTGCTGTGCGAAGCTCGGTGCTGACGTCAGACCCACGAGTCCGATGGCGAGCAAGGCAGGGACGATGCTTGTCGGTCTGTTTCGCATGGTTTTTTTTCTCCTCACGGGGAAGTGCTGCAGTTTCATGTTGCGCGCCAGCTGCGCCAGAGCTTGGAACGGTGTCGCTCCGCGACCAGCACCTTGGCTGGCTTTGGGCATGCCGAGTCCATTGCTGACAGACGCTAGAACTTCCAGTTGCCGTAAACGCTCATCACCAGCGTGCCGGTGTTGTCGTACGAGCCGATCAGGTTGCCACGACCGCCAAGGGCGACCGGCGCGGTGCCCTGCAAATCCGTCTTCAGCGTCCCGCCATAAATGTATTCCGCGGCGACGCCCCATACGGTTGTCTTGCTCAGCTGTTGCTGGCCACCGGCGCCGAAACGCCAGGCGGTGTTCAAGGGCATCAGCGGCGAGACCGTCGAACCATCCGGCTGGAAACCCGAGTCGTAGGCCACTCCGAAGTTGAGCAGCCACGGATCGCTCAAGCGATACTGCGCGCCGGTGGCGACGTGCCAGGTGTCCTTGAAGGGAATGTCGGTGGTCAGGCTGACCGGATTCGAGGTATCGTCGATACCGATGTGGATGGCCCCGAATTTTGACCACTGCTGCCAGCCGACGCTGCCGAGCAGCGCCCATCGCGGGTCAAGTTGCGTGAATACGCTGGCCATCACCTGTTGCGGAACCTTGATGCCGACCTTGATCGTCGAGTTCAGCAGACCGGCGTTGTTCAATGCCGTTGCGACACCAGGCGAGAGCTTGGAGAACTTTGCCGGCCCCTCGAAGTCGAGATCGACCTGCGAATTCCAGGTCAGCCCGATTCGGGTCCCCTCGTCGATCTCGTAGAGAAGACCGAGGTTGGCGCCCCAGCCCCAGGTCCTGTCATCCAGCTTCAGCTTGCCGTCGCCGAAGATCGGCGCAGGGTTGTTGATTGCCACCTGGTTCGTATACATCCCGTACATGGCATTCAGGCTCGAACCGAGAGAAAGCTTGTCGTTGACCTTGAAGGCGATGCTGGGCAGCAAGGAGAGGCCGAGCATCGTCGTGCTCTGGACGTAGTAACGGCCTGCCCAGTCGTTGTCGTACTTCAATGGTGCGCCGAAATTGCCGGCCAGGGCGAAGCCGAGTTTCAGTTCAGGTGACACGCTGTAGCTGAAAAAAAGCGCCGCCGCCAGGAAACCAGCCGCCCGATCCAACCGCGTAGCCGCCATTGTCGTTGCCCAGCAGGGGCGAAGTCCCCGAGCCGATCGAGTATTTGGTGTTGGCCCAAAGCAGCTGCCCCGAGGCCAGGGCCTGCGTGCCTTCCAGACGGGTCATGCCGGCGGGATTGGTAAAGACGGTCGACGCGTCTTGCGCACGCGCGCTGTAACCCGCCGAAGCGAGGCCGACATCGGCCGTCCCGACTTCGTAGGCAAGCATGCCGCCAGCGAACGCCTGACCAGTTGCCAAGGTGGCGACAGCGAGGGCGACGAGCGAACAGTAGTGCCCGGGAACTTCGCTGCGCCAGTCGGTGGGGGTAGATTTGAAGCGACGCTGGAATAACATGCTGCCCTCCATGAAATGTCTGCGGCTGCATTACCTCGCTGGGTTCTCGTCAGGGGTCGCACGCGCGACAAACGATGGCGAAGGTCTGCCCCTGGCGATCTTACGGCAGCGCGCCTGGGCACGGCAAGCGACACGGCAATCGCGTTAATGTGAAAGTCGCGCAAGCGACTCACGAAACTCCCTTCTCCCTTGCGGGAGAAGGGGCAGGGGGAAGGGGGGGACGGTCACGACTTTCATCATCCGGGGTGTTTCGACTGTCATGACCGTTGGACGCCCCCAGCCGCTATGCCGGTATGGGCTCGCATGCCGGCTAAAAATTGGCGATTGACGGCTTCTCCCGGTGTAAGTTACATTTCGCGAAAATCCATTCACGTTCGTTCGCAGTCATGAAGATGCACCAACCGACCAGTCCGAACAAGGCGTTTCCGGGCATGTCGCACCTCGGCAGCTACTCGGATTCGATACTGGAAATGGATTGCATCATCGGGCGCAGCATCGAGGTGGTTCGTGAAGTGGCGCCCGACACCACTACCATCGTCGTCCACACTCTCCCGCAGACTGTGTTCAAGCGCACGAAGCCCTGGCTTCAATTGTGAAACACGCGCGCCGTATCTGCCAAATTGCGGCCCGCGACTTCATCAGCGAAACGTCGTCACAATCAACGAGACATTCATCTAGCCATGCTCATGGATCCGGAATCTGCTCCCTTCGCCATTGCCTTTTTCCTGGGCATGGTCCTTTTTCTCGAACTCGGTAGGCGCATCGGCCGACGCATGCACGCGGATACTCCGGAACGCGCCCCGACGGGTGTGGGTGCCGTCGAGGGGGCGGTCTTCGCGCTGTTCGGCTTGCTCCTCGCCTTCACCTTCTCCGGGGCGGCATCGCGTTTCGACGATCGCCGCCATTTGATCATCGACGAGGCTAATGACATCGGCACGGCCTGGAGCTATCTCGATCTGCTCCCGGTGAATGAGCAGGGGCGATTGCGCGACCTGTTCCGCGCTTATACCGATGCACGTATCGCCACTTTTGAGAAGCTCCCGGACGTCGCCGCGGCGGAGGCGGAACTCGCCCGCTCGATCGCCTTGCAGGATGAAATCTGGAAGCAGGCCATCGCACTTTGCGAAGCGAAGAAGGACACCGCCACCACCAACCTGGTGCTGGGTGCGTTGAACGAGATGAACAACATCACCACGTCGCGCACTGCCGCCACCCGCATCCATCCGCCGCCGACGATCTTCGGGCTGCTGTTCGCCATGGGACTTTGCAGCGCGCTGCTCGCAGGATTCGGAATGGCCGCCAACCCGAAGCGGAGTTGGCTGCATATCTTGGGCTTCGCCGCAGCGATTGCGCTCTGCGTCTATGTCATCCGGGACATCGAATATCCTCGGCTGGGCCTCATCCGGGTGACGGCCACCGACCAGGTGATGAAGGATCTCCGCGCCAGCATGAAGTAAGCAATGAACTTTCTCCTGCCCGGCAGGCGCACGACTGGTACCGGCGCGCTGGCGTGCCGGCTGAGCGATCCCGTGCCGTCAGCATGCATTTCGATGGTCACACGATGGATGACGTCAATACCTATGAGCTGGCGACGCGTGCTCGCCGCCAGGTCGTCGTCGCGCACAAGGAAAGCTAGTCCAAAGCTGCGACGCAGTCATTCTTCTGAACAAGAGGCTGGCTCAGTTTTCTCGCTAATTCAAATCTTCCGGTGCCGCTCGATCAGATCGTGCGCCAACTGGATCTCCTTGGCCTTTTCACTGGCCAGCGCGATCATGTCTTCCGGCAGGCCTTGTCCGATCAACTTGTCCGGATGGTACTGGCTGATCAGCTTGCGATAGGCGCGCTTGATTTCCTGGTCCGTATGGTCTTTGGTCACGCCCAGAGCCCTGTAGGCGTCATCCAGCGCGGCTTCCGTACTGGGTTGGCCCGCGGCGAAGTGGGATTGATTCAGGACCATGTCGATCAATTGCTTGAACGTGGTCTGATCAAAGCCAAGACGGTGGGCGATGTCGGCAAGGACGCCCTCTTCGGGCGGATTGATATCTCCGTCAGCCGTCGCCATCGAGATCAGATAGACCAGCAAGACCTGCTTCAAATGCCGGGTGTGACCACAAACCGACATGAACCTGGCGTAGGTCGAGTCGATGGCGAACGCTGGGTCGGCGCCCCGTTTGAACAAGGCGATCGCCTGAACGCGATGTTCCGGGGTCATGCCCAGTTTCTGCATCAATAGCTCGACATGCTCGATCTCGGCTGGCGAGACATGGCCATCTGCCTTGGCCAGTTTGCCCATCGAGATGAACATCGTCTCGAGAAAAACGGCTTGGCGAAGCGCATTCTGCAGCGGGTTTATGCCGCCCGCACCATAGGCGCGCGCACGATCGATGATCGACCCGAGAAAAAGGCCGAGAAGCGCTCCGAAGAACCCGAAAAAGTAGAACCCTGCAACGACGCCAATTAGCTTGAACAAGGCGACTCCCGATAACATTCAAGAAAACGGCAGGGCGTACTTACCCTCAAAAACAGCCTTCGACCGCCCGATTCATCGGGCGATATCCGATGGCTGCGAAAGATCCGCTTGTGGAGGCCAAGGGAAAGTCCGACCGTTCGCAGTACGCAGGCACGGTGCTTCAGCCCGCCTCCCCGCATTCTGCCAGCTCCTTCGCCCGTCACTATATAGTACAGGGCAAATGGGTTGCGACTACGCGGCCGGCGCCCGAGCTCGTCCGGCGGAAAGGACTTCACCGCCCGCGGGGGCGGGGCTAGGGGTGGAAGCGCCTGCAGGGCTCGGCAGGGGCATCCCCCTTACCGGGGTCGGTCCCACACGAAACGACCTAAACCCTCGGAAAGCCGTGTGCGGGAAACGGCATGCACGGTTTGATGGGCAGGGCAGGCGAAAGCCTGTCCTCCACACTACCCCATGGCTCTCCTCGATCTGCCAGGGGGCACGACCGTAGTCGTCTAACGCACGTTTCGCTGGCAAACTGGAAAAGACTGGGGCAGGTTCTGATCCGCTTGCTTGGCAACGCTTGCCGGCAATTCGATCAGGACCTGCCCCAGCGATCAGGATGCCGAAAAACCGGCAACCCGATCGTAACTACATACTGCCCACCGTGGGTTAGCCGCGGCGGCGGAGAGCCATGCCCACCAAACCAATGCCGAGGAGGGCGAGTGTAGCGGGTTCCGGAACGTCCCCCGGCGGCGTGGTGGAGCTGTTGTACGACCCGTTGATCTGTCCGCCGGGACCAGCATTCTGCGTGTAGGCGGCTGACCAGTAGACCGGCGTCGGATCGAATCCAACTCCGACGATCTGGCTGATCGTGCCTACGGCCAACACGCCCAAAGAGTTCATCCCAGGGGTGGTCGACGTCACTGTCAGGGTTTCAAGAAAAGTCCCGAAGGGAGTCTCAAACTGCTTCGTGAACACTCCGCCAACGCTCACGGGCAGCGGGTCCGGAAGTAACAGGACGGTGGTTCCGCTGACCAGGCCGATGTTGTTCGCGATGATCGCGGCAACCAAGTCAGGAGCGCCACTGGAAATGGTGCTCGCAGTCGTGACGTCGCCAGTATTGGCCGTGAAGGTGCCGAGAGCAGCGACGTTGAAAGTAACTTCGATGGGTATTGCGGAAGCCGGGCCGGCTAAGACGGCAGCAAGTCCAGCCGCGATCAGGGTTTTCTTTATCATTATTAATTCCTTCATTGGGAGCTAAACTAAAAAAACCTCTGCCCGTGTTGTTAAACGGGCAGTTCGCACTTGTTGGCCCGACGTTCCGGCGGGCCCAGAGAGACAAAAGCAAGATTTATGCCAGATTCTGTTTGTCTTTTTAAAACAGTTTGTTAACGATCGTTACGGTATTTCGTCGGTCGGCCAGTGTAAAAAAAAGTCGACACTCCAGCGCCGCCAGCAAGGCCGCACGAATCCTTTGCAGCGATCAGGAACGGAATCGAGAATCGGGGCCAGGTCTTGGTTGCGGCTTGGCAATGTTGTGTAGTTTAGCGGGTGGAACTCCCGTCCCGGTAGCCGCTAGCCGCGGCCGGTGCTGGCCAGCACCGGCGCCGGCAGGGTCTTGATCGACAGGCGGCGGTTGGCGTCGCCGCTGACGAAGTTCTGCGGCTGCTTCTTCTCTTCGGCTTGCTTCTTCGATTCGACCGAGAGCACCGAGCCCATGACGCTATTCGGGCGGTAGGTGGCGAGGCCCTTGAGGCCGGCTTTCCAGGCGCTCATGTAGAGGCCCTGGAGTTCCTCGTAGGGGTAGTCGGCGGGGACGTTGACCGTCTTCGAGATCGAGGTGTCGATGTACGGGGCGACGGCGGCGACCATGTCCTTGTGCGCCTTGGCCGAGATTTCCAGCGCCGTGACGAAGTAATCGGGGAGTTTTTCAACGTCGCCGCCGAGGTGCTTGTAGAGCCGCCAGGCGTAGTCTTCGACGGCGTATTCCTTGAGCGTGCCATCGGCCATGCGCTTCTTGCGGCTGTAGGTCCAGGAGAACGGCGGTTCGATGCCGTTCGAGGCGTTGTCGGCGAAGGCCAGGGAGATGGTGCCGGTGGGTGCGATCGACAACAGGTGCGAGTTGCGCAGGCCGTGCTTGCGGATCTGGCTCTTGATGTCGTTCGGCAGTCGTGAGGCGAAGTTGCTGCCGGAGAGATAAAGTTAGGCGTTGAACAGCGGGAAGTGGCCGCGCTCCCTGGCCAGTTCGACCGACGCCAGGTAGGCGGCGTCGCGCAGATCGCCAACTTCCGTGGATCTCATGGATTCGTTTAACGGTCATGACACGTGGAGACACCCCAAATCATGAAAGTCATGACCGTTTCCCTCTTCCCCTGCCCCTTCTCCCGCAAGGGAGAAGGGAGTTTCGTGAGTCGCTTGCGCGACTTTCACATTAAGTGAGCGAAAAAGGGTCAGGTTTCGTGAGCGTCGAGGCCCGTCCGCTGCCAGCCTGCGCCAATCGCCCTCTCTTCGGTGGCTCGGCCCACTTTTCTTCGCGCTCAAACCAAAGGTTCCAGGCCCCAGTCCCGCCTTGCTCGCAGCAGATATATGTCGGCTCGTGGACGCCGATTTCGCCCCGGCGCGGACAATTCTGGCAAGGCGTGCGGTATCTCACGTAAGCGAACCGGCGCCCCCGTTCTAATGAACCCGGTCATCCCGGCGCCCGCAAACGATCAGTATCACGGTTTGGTGCGAATCTTGCAGGCCACGTGCTTGGCAGTTCAATTCATAACTTCACGGAGTCACAATGCGTACGGCTTTTCAGAAATTTGCATCCCACCTAGCGGCGCGCGGCGCCGTTGCAGCGGTTGCCATGCTTAGCTGCGGCTTGGCCTCAGCTGGCGTCGTGAGCTTCAACGACACTACGGCCGGTGCTCCCACTTGGAATCGGCCCATCGCCGGCAACCCGCCAACCGTGTTGTCTGGCGTCGGCACCAACACGCCATACGATGTGAATGGGTTTTTTGTGGACCAGAGCGGCTCGTACACCTTTCAGAGCACGGCGACCAACCCCCTCGGCTGGGATAACTACAGCTTCCTGTACCAGCTCGCGTTCGACCAAACGCAGCAGCTTCTGAACGTGCTCATCGGCAACGACGACAACCCCTCAATCGGCCTCGCCGGCTTCACCTACAGCCTGGTGGCAGGGGTCAACTACTTCCTCGTTCAGACCGGATTCAGCAACAGCGACTTCGGAGCCTACAGTACCGAGATTCAGGGGCCGGGCAACATCACGCTGAGCTCGATCAGCGTGCCCGAGCCGGGGTCTTTGGCACTGGTGGGCGCGGCGCTGCTGGCAGCGCTGGGCCGCCGCAAGGCGGCCTGAGGTCCCGAGCAAGGCCCGTTACAGGCCCCGCCCCGGCGGGGCCTTTTTGCTTTTGCGCCACGGACACGCACGGACACGGGGTCACGCGGACATGGGTAGAGTAGAGGACAGGCGTGCGGTATCTCACGTAAGCGCACCGGCCCTCCTGTTCTAGCGGTCGTGACATGTCGAGACACCCCTGATCATGAAAGTCATGACCGCCCCCCTTCCCCCGGCCCTTCTCCCGCGAGGGGAGAAGGGCGTTTCGTGAGTCGCATACGCGACTTTCACATTAACGGTCATGACACGTGGAGACACCCCAAATCATGAAAGTCATGACCGTTTCCCTCTTCCCCCTGCCCCTTCTCCCGCAGGGGGAGAAGGGAGGTTCGTGAGTCGCATACGCGACTTTCACATTAAC
>NZ_SPMY01000013.1 GCF_012939955.1 Candidatus Accumulibacter phosphatis | reverse complement strand
GCTCGGGCGGGGGCGGCAGTCGGGCGCCTTGGCTGCATAAACTATTGCGGCGGTAGCTTTGTTTGGTCTATGGCAGGGTTTCGATTGCGCCGTGTGACGCTTCACCGGCCACTGGCCGTCAGTCTCGGGTAGACTTGCGCCTTTCGGGCGCCATTCAGCGGGTGCCTGCCGACCGCTTTTCCACCTTCGGATTGACACGCAAGGCCATGGCTCAATACGTATTCACGATGAACCGCGTGGGCAAGATCGTCCCGCCCAAACGCCAGATCATCAAAGACATCTCGCTCTCCTTCTTCCCCGGCGCCAAGATCGGCCTCCTGGGTCTCAACGGCTCGGGCAAATCGACGGTTCTGCGCATCATGGCCGGCCTCGACCACGACATCATCGGCGAAGCGACGCCGATGCCCAACCTCAAGATCGGCTATCTGGCCCAGGAGCCCGAACTCGACCCGGAAGCGACGGTCCGCCAGGAAGTCGAATCCGGCCTGGGCGAAGTTTTCCAGGCGCAAGCGAAGCTGGAAGAGGTCTACACCGCGTACGGCGAAGCCGATGCCGATTTCGACAAGCTGGCCGAGGAACAGGCCCGCCTGGAGGCGATCCTGGCCACTGCCGGCTCAGACGTCGGCAGCCAGCTCGAACTGGCCGCCGACGCACTGCGCCTGCCACCCTGGGACGCGCAGATCGGCAAACTCTCCGGCGGCGAAAAAACGCCGCGTCGCGCTGTGCAAGCTGCTGCTCTCGCAGCCGGACATGCTGCTCCTCGACGAGCCGACCAACCACCTCGATGCGGAATCGGTGGAGTGGCTCGAACAGTTCCTGGTGCGCTTCCCGGGCACGGTGGTCGCCGTCACCCATGACCGCTACTTCCTCGACAACGCCGCCGAGTGGATTCTCGAACTCGACCGCGGCCAGGGCATCCCCTGGAAAGGCAACTACTCGAGCTGGCTGGAGCAGAAGGAAGCACGCCTGGAAACCGAGGCCAAGCAGGAAGCAGGCCGCATCCGGACCATGAAACAGGAACTGGAATGGGTACGGCAAAGCCCAAAAGCACGCCAGGCCAAGAGCAAGGCACGGCTGTCGCGCTTTGACGAACTGAGCAGCGTCGAATACCAGCAGCGCAACGAAACGCAGGAGATTTTCATCCCGGTCGGCGAGCGCCTGGGCAACCAGGTAATCGAGTTCAAGGAGGTCAGCAAGTCCTTTGGCGACCGCCTGCTGATCGACAAGCTCAGCTTCAGCGTCCCGCCCGGTGCCATCGTCGGCATCATCGGCCCCAACGGGGCCGGCAAATCCACCCTCTTCCGGATGCTGATCGGCGCCGAAACCCCTGATTCCGGCGAAGTCGAAATTGGCAGCACGGTCAAACTCGCCTATGTCGACCAGAGCCGTGATTGCCTGGACGGTGAGAAGACCGTTTTCGAGGAGATCTCGGGGGGCGCCGACGTGCTCACCGTCGGCAAGTACGAAACATCGGCGCGGGCCTACATCAGCCGCTTCAATTTCAAGGGTTCCGATCAGCAAAAACGGGTCGGCCAGCTCTCCGGCGGTGAACGGGGTCGCCTGCACATGGCCAAGACGCTGATCGCTGGCGGCAACGTCCTGCTGCTCGACGAGCCGTCGAATGACCTGGACGTCGAAACGCTGCGCGCCCTCGAAGACGCCTTGCTCGAATTCGCCGGCAGCGTGCTGGTCATTTCACACGACCGCTGGTTTCTTGACCGCATCTGCACGCACATCCTGGCCTGCGAAGGCGAATCGCAATGGTCCTTCTTCAACGGCAACTACCACGAGTATGAGGAAGAGAAAATCCGCCGCCTTGGCGCGGAGGCCGCCAAGCCGAAGCGGATTCGCTACAAGCCGATCACGCGCTAGCTGGCAGCTGCGGGCAGCAGGCGCTACCCGCGGCTAAGCGCTGCTAGCCGAGACCCTTGAGGAAGTCGCCACGTTCGCGTTCCGAGTCGATATGTTCGGCGAGCTTTCGGTACAGTTCCCCGAGGTCGCCGGAATCGTTGGCCGCCCGCTTGATGAGCACCTTGGCGAGCGGCCCGACGTACTGCGCGAGGCGCTTCTCGGCGGTGGCAAGCATCACCGGGTCGAAGACGACCCCGGCCGTCTGGGCTGCTGTGGTGTCGGCAGGACTCGTGCTTGTCGTGGGCGACTTGGCGGCTACGGGCGGGATTGACGCAGACGGTGCCTTCTCCAGCCGCTCGATGCGTCTGAGGAATTCAAAGCGCTCGCTACCCTCGGGAATATTGTCCGCCAGCTCGGTATTGAATTCCTCGACGCTCCTGGCGTGCGCGGCACTCTTGCGCACCAGGTGCTTGGCCAGCGGGCCGATAGACTTGACCAGCGACGACTCGATCTCGGCCAGAGTTTCCGGAGGCAGCGTCATCTGCGGCGCCGTCGGCGCGCTGTCAACGGCAAGGCTGCGCGCGGGTTTCTCCGCCACTTGCCCGGCTGCGCTCCCCGGCCGGCTCTTCAGGAAAGCGCTCACCAGGGCGCCAGCGAAGTCGCGCGCGCTCTGGTAGCGCTCGTCCGGCTTTTTCGCCAGTGCGCGGGCGACGAGCGCATCGAAGGCGGGCGGCAGCGAAGCGACGATCGACGACGGCGCCGCGGGGTCGGCGTGGAGGACCTTGTGCATCACCGTAACCGGCGTTTCAGCGACAAATGGCCCGTGTCCGGTAAGCAGCTCGTAGAGGATCACCCCGGCCGCCCAGAGGTCGCAGCGACCATCGGTGGGCAGACCGAGCAGCTGCTCGGGAGCAATATGCGTCGGCGTCCCGACCACCGAGCCAACCCGGGTAAGCGAGGAGCTCTCGACCCTGGCGACGCCGAAGTCCATGACCTTGATTTTCATGCCGCTGAGCACCATCAGGTTGCCGGGCTTGATATCGCGGTGCACGACGCCGCTTTTGTGCGAATAGTCGAGCGCGGCGAGTAGTTGCTTCATCACCTCGAAGACGTCGATCAACTCGAAGCGCCCGCGCTCGCGCATCAGCTTGCGCAGCTCCTTCCCCTGCACGTACTCCATGACGATGAACGCCATCTTCTCGTCCTCGCCAAACTCGTAGACGCCGACGATTCCCGGGTGATGCAGCTTGCCGCCGGCTTGCGCCTCGCGTTTGAAGCGCATCACCGCCGAATCCACTTCGACGTTCGCCAGGTACTCGGCAAGAATCGTCTTGATCGCTACCGGGCGCTCGATGACCGGGTCAAAACCTTCGTAAACCGTGCCCATCGCGCCCTTGCCGAGCTCGCGACGAATTTCGTACTTGCCGATGCGTTCCGGGATAGTCATGGCCTGGCCACTCCGCGTTCAGGATTCGATCAGTTTGATCGCTTTTTGCAGACTGCGGCGCATGCGGTTGAACGAGTTGGCCAGCACGCCGATTTCATCACCACCCTGCGCCGGGAACTCGGGGACGTCGAAGTCCCCCGTCGACACCTTGTCGGCTGCCGCCGAGAGCGTCGAAATCGGCTGGATGATCAATAGCGAGAGCATCAGGTTGAGGACCACGAAAGTGGCCAGGAAGACGCTCCCCAGCGAAATCATGAAGGTCGCGAAGGTGCGCCGAGCATTGGCCAGCGGCAGCGACATGGGTACCGAGACGACCTGTGCGCCAATGGTTTCCATATGTTTCCAGCCGAAGCCGTTGCTGTCGCCGTAGATCTTGATCATCGACGCGGGCGCCGCCGCGGGAACGCTGTGGCAGGCTAGACACGCCGGGTCCGTGATGGTGATTGGCCGCGCGATGTAGAGCATGCGGCCGGTTGGCGTGTCACGCTCGCCGACCAACTCGGTGACGCTCCCATCGCCACGGAATTTCTGGACAATGTCGCTCTCCCAATCGACCGCGCGGTCGCGCGGGTTGGTGGGATTGAGCGTGGCCTCCTTGTAGCTGAAATCCGGGTACTTGCTATGCAGCTTGTTGAAGACCTCGGTGGCCGCGTAGGCCGGTACCGTCTGCGGCAGGAAAGTCGTCTCCAGCTGCGCTGTCAGCAGCGGTTTCACCTGCGCCACGGTGTAGCTGCGCACCGACAGCGCCGACTCCATCATCAGGCCAGCGCTGCGCAATGTTTCCTGCTTGGCGTTCTCGTCCAGCAGTCGGTGCGATACGTAAGCCGATACCGCCATGCCGGCGCCGAAGACCAGCAACAGCACCAGATTGAATTTCAGTCGCAGACCCATGATCGCTTCCCCTTGTACAAATGAGCAAAGGAAAATCAGCGCGCACTGCGAGTCGGGGCAGCTCTGTCTGTCGGTCTCGGGCGCGCAGATGCGCATTTTTCGTGCCACGGCGGACTGCGGTCCGCCGTGGCTGCAAGGTACAAGCTAGCGGGGGGGAAAGGCAAGGAGAATCGTTCCGCCCGGTGAAGCCTGCGCCTTCCTGTGCTCGAACGGTCTCACTTGCAGCGCGCTTCCCCCACTCCGCATTGCGCTCTTATTCGAGGTCGCGCAGACGCTGTACGGCCTCTTCAACCCGCCGCACGGCGATCACTTCGATGCCGGCCAGGGGCTGTCTGGGGGCGTTGGCTTCGGGAATCACGGCGCGTGTAAAGCCGAGCTTGGCCGCTTCGCGAAGGCGTTCCTGGCCACGTGGCGCCGGACGTATCTCACCCGCCAGACCAACTTCACCAAACACAATAAGTTTCTCTGGTAATGCCTTGTTTTTAAGTGAAGAGACGATCGCCAACAAGACTGCCAGGTCCGCAGCCGGCTCGGCGATCTTGACGCCGCCGACCGCATTCACGAAAACGTCCTGATCGAAACAGACGATACCGGCGTGGCGGTGCAGCACGGCCAGCAGCATCGCCAGGCGCTGCGCATCGAGACCCACCGTCAGTCGCCGTGGATTGCCGTGCGCCTGGTCAACCAGCGCCTGGATCTCGACCAGCAGCGGCCGGCTACCTTCCTGGGTAACCAGCACGCAGGAACCGGGAACCTCGCTGCCGTGCGGCGACAGGAAAATCGCCGACGGGTTGCTGACACCTTTCAGCCCACGGTCGGTCATGGCAAAGACGCCGATCTCGTTGACCGCGCCGTAGCGATTCTTGACGGCGCGAATCAAGCGGAAGCTGGAATGCGTATCACCCTCGAAATAGAGCACCGTGTCGACGATGTGCTCGAGGACCCGCGGCCCGGCCAGAGCGCCCTCCTTGGTCACGTGCCCAACGAGGATCACCGTGATCCCGGTCTGCTTGGCCAAACGGGTAAGTTGCGCAGCGCATTCGCGCACCTGGGCGACCGATCCCGGCGCCGAATTGAGCTGCTCCGACCACAGCGTCTGGATCGAATCGATCACCGCCACCTGCGGCCGTTCGCTTTGCAGCGTGGCGAGGATTTTTTCAAGATTGATCTCGGCGAGCAGGCGCAAGTCGCCGGTCTCCAGCGCCAGCCGCCGCGCACGCATGGCAATCTGCTGGCCCGATTCTTCGCCACTGACGTAGAGCACATTGCGCGCCGGAGCCAAGGCCGCAAGCGCCTGCAGCAACAGCGTGCTCTTGCCGATTCCGGGATCGCCGCCGATCAGCACCACCCCGCCGGCAACCAGTCCGCCACCCAAAGCACGATCAAACTCGCTGATGCCGGTCGGCAGGCGATCTTCCTCGCGCGCTTCGATGGCCGAGAGGGTTTGTAGTCCTGCCGTGCCGCCAAGCGCCGCGAAGCGCCGCTGCTGGCCAGCAGCGACAGCTTCGGCAAGGGTCTCGACGAGCGTATTCCAGACGCCGCAGCCCGGACACTGGCCTTGCCACTTGGCGGCGCTGGCACCGCATTCGGTACACGAAAAAACCGTCTTCCGGGCACCCCCCCCCTACCCTGGCCACGCTCAAACTTCGACGACCGGCACACGCCGGGCCAGAGCACAGAACAGCTCGTAGCTGATGGTCCCGGCGGCACTGGCAACCTCGTCGGCTGGCAAGCCCTCGCCCCAAAGGACGACCGGACTATTCCACCCCGGCGTCGGGCAACTCGGTGAGGTCGCAAGCGAGCATGTCCATCGACACCCGCCCCAGGGTCTGCGTGCGCCGGCCGGCGACGATGATCGGCGTGCCGCCCGGGGCGTGCCGCGGGTAGCCGTCGGCGTAGCCGCAGGCGACGATACCGACTCGCGTCGGCCCTGGCGCGACAAAGCTGCCACCGTAACCGACGCGTTCGCCAATGCCGATTTCCTGCACCGCCAGGATGCGGCTGTGCAACGTCATTACCGGTTGCAAGCCAAAGCTCGCAGCGTCCTCATCGGCGAACGGACTGCCACCGTAGAGCATGATCCCCGGCCGTGCCCAGTCGTGCGCGGTCTGCGGGTAGCGCAGGATGGCCGCCGAGTTGGCCAGCGAGACCGGAAAATTCGCAGCTGCCGGCCAGTCCGCGGTCATCGCCAGGAAACGCTCCAGCTGCCAGGCGATGCAGCGCTCGTCAGCGACGCCGTCCGCTTCAGCAAAGTGGGTCATCAGAGTCAGCGGGCCGAGTGCCGGCGCAGCCTCGAGTTCGCGCCGCACGGCCGGCAACTGGGCCGCCGTGATCCCCAGGCGATTCATACCGCTGTTGAGCTTCAGATAGATCGGCAGGTGCATGCTCGGCGTCGCCCGTGTCGCCTGCCGCAGCATCTGTAGTTGCTCGAGGCGGTGCACAACGACACTCAAGTCGTGGGCCGCGCAAACACTCAGATCGGCGGCCTCGAAAAAGCCTTCGAGCAGGAGAATCGGCTGCCGAATGCCGGCCTGGCGCAGGGCGATGGCCTCGTCGAGATCAAGCAGCGCGAAACCGTCAGCGACGTCGCCGAGTGCAGCAGCAGCGCGCAGCAGGCCATGCCCGTAGGCGTTGGCCTTGACCACCGCCCAGGCTTTCGCCTCGCGGTGCTGACGAGACGCGTATTGTCTGGCAACAAGATAATTGTGACGCAACGCCGGGAGGTCGATGCGCGCCTCGATCGGGCGCGGCATCAGGCAGGCAGCTCTTTGAGCTTGTTGCGGGCAAACTCGACGAAGCTCAAAACCACCTGCGAGCGGAAGCGCTCCTTCGGATAGACCAAGGACAGGCTGCGGGTCAGGCGCGGCCGCAAGGGAATGGCGACCAGCGTCCCCAGCTGCCGCTCCTTTTCGAAACTTGCCCGCGAGACAATCGAGAAGCCCAGCCCGGTCGCCATCACCCCCTTCAGGGCTTCCGGACTCGACAGCTCCATGACCGTCTTGAGCTCTTCGGGCTCGACGCCGCAGGCGCGCAGGTAGCCGTCGGTCACTTCGCGCGTGCTCGAACCCGGCTCACGAGCGACGAAGTCGTGCGCCAGCAGGCTGCGCGCCTCGACTTCGCGGCAGCTGGCCAGGGGGTGGCTGGGGGTACACACGATTTGCAGTTCGTCGTCGCCACAGCTTTCGCATTGCAGGCTCGGCAGGCTCACCGGCGACTCAATCAGGCCGATATCGAGCGTATGCGTAGCGATGGCGTTGCTGATCACGTCCGAATTACCAACCGTCAGCCGGACGCGCACCTGTGGATAACGCACATTGAATTCGCCGAGGATCGGCGGCAGCATGAACTCGGCAATCGTCGTACTGGCTCCGACAAGCAAGCTGCCGCTCATTTGCCCGGTCATTTCGGCGACACGAATATCCAGTTCTGCAGACAGTCCGAGGATGCGCTCGGCGTAGTCGAGCACCAGATCGCCCGCCGCAGTCAGCGAGATGCGCCCGCCACCGCGATCGAAGAGGCGGGTGTTGAAGCGCTCTTCGAGCTGCTTGATCTGAAAGGTCACGGCTGGCTGGGTCATGTGCAACGCCTCGCCCGCCTTGGTAAAAGACAGCCGCTTGGCCACAGCGTGAAAAACCTGCAGGCGACGATCCGCCATAAGTCCTCTCCCCCCTCACGGGTTATTTTTTGTATTCAAACACAAAACCGAGGCGCCGGCCAGAGCGAGCGGGCTCGCCCTGGTACGACGCGCGCCCTCGCTGCCGAGCGCCGCGCTAACAAGTCACGGTCTTTCATGGTATAAGCCCAGCATATCAAGAACAGCCCTTCCAGAACGCTCAATGCCCTTCGGTTTCTACATCATCATGGCCGCGCAGTTTTTTTTCCGCGCTGGCCGACAATGTCCTGCTCATTGTAGCCATCTCGCTGCTGCGCGACATGCAGGCGCCGAGCGAATATGAGCCGCTGCTGAAGACTTTTTTTTACGGTCTCTTACGTGCTCCTCGCCGCCTTCGTCGGCGCTTTTGCCGACTCGATGCCGAAGTGGCGGGTGATGTTCATCAGCAATGCCATCAAGATCGTCGGCTGCGCGATGATGTACTGGCAGGTGCACCCCCTGCTGGCCTATGCGGTGGTGGGTCTCGGTGCGGCCGCATACTCGCCGGCCAAGTACGGCATCCTGACCGAATACCTGCCGCACCGTCTGCTGGTCGTCGCCAACGGCTGGATCGAAGGATTGACCGTCGGCGCCATCATTCTCGGCGTCGTCATCGGCGGCCTGTTGATCCGACCGGACATCGCCGAGGCCCTACTGAGCCTGGATTTTCCGCTGCTCAACGCCGGCGTCGATACGGTTGGCGAAATGGCGATCTGTTTTGTTGCCGTTTTCTACGTCCTCGCCTCGCTCTTCAACCTCTACATCCCCGATACCGGCGTCGACCACCGCGTGCTGCACAAAAACCCCTTGTACCTGCTGCGCGAATTCAACCATTGCCTGCTCCTGCTCTGGCGAGACCGCCTCGGCCAGATCTCGCTGGCCGTCACCACTCTCTTCTGGGGTGCCGGCGCCACCCTCCAGTTCATCGTCATCAAGTGGTCGGAAAGCGCCCTGCAACTCGACCTCTCGAAGTCGAGCATGCTGCAGGGGGTGGTTGCGGTCGGGGTCGCGCTCGGCGCCGTCGGCGCCGCACGAATGATCACCTTGCGCAAAGCGGTGCGGGTAATTCCGCTGGGCATTGCCATGGGCATCATCGTCATGGTGATGAACTTCGTGCACCACACCTGGCTGGCGGTACCGCTGCTGATCCTGATCGGCGCCCTCTCCGGCTTCTTCGTGGTGCCAATGAACGCCCTGCTGCAGCACCGTGGCCACATCCTGATGGGAGCCGGCCACTCGATCGCGGTACAGAACTTCAACGAGAACCTGTCGATCCTGGCGATGACCGGGATCTACTACGTAATGATTCGCTCGGAGATGTCGATCTACCTGGTGATCACGCTTTTTGGCCTCTTCCTCAGCACCTCAATGTTCCTCGTCAAAGTCCGTCACCAGGCCAACCAACGGCAGCATGATGATGTGATTCACCTCGACGATAGCGCGCACTGAATTAATTGACGCGCCGGGCCGCAGCAGCACAGCCACCCTTCGCTGCCCAGACCACTTCTTACCGCCCCCGGCCCTTCTCCCGCAGAGGGAGAAGGGAGGTTCGTGAGTCGCGTGCGCGACTTACACAGAAAGCCACTCTACTTCACGCGTTGAGCTTCTTTACGCCGGCAACGAAGCGCGTCAGTGTTGCCGACAGGACACCGCGCGGAATGCTCAACTCGATCAGCTGAAAGCGACCACGCGTCGCCACCGCCTTGTCAAGCGCGGCTTTCAATGCGGCGCGGCTGCCCACCCGCTGCCCGTCACCGCCAAGTCCGGCCGCCATTTCGGCAAACCCCCAGTGCCCGAGGTCGTTGAACCGGGACTCCGGCTGGAAAGTGCGCAGCATTTCCCAACTGGCGTTGTTGAACAGCAGCACGATCGGATCCCAACCATAGCGCTGGCAGTTGCCGAGTTCCCAGCCGGTCATCTGGAAAGCCCCGTCACCGACCAGGATCAGCGGCCGTTGCCCGGTTGCCGCCTGCAAGCCCAGTCCGGCCGGTACCCCGAAGCCCATCGTCGCGTAGTAGCCCGGCGCGACCAGCGCCGTGTGTTCGATGTCCATGGCGGTGAACAGGCAGTCACCGATGTCCGAGGCAATCGGCAACTTGCCGTGCTCGGCCATGAGATCATTGACCGCGGCGGCGATATCGGTCGGCGTCAACGGCGCCTGATCGGCAAGCATCTTGCACGGGAAGCTGTGCGCCGCTAGCGAATAGCTGCGCGACGCGGCAGGAACCCTGTCGAGCAGACGATCGACCAGCGCCGTAAGGGGAATCTGCGCATAGCTATGGTAGCCGATGGTCACCTGCTCATCGAGCGCCTGGATCGTCTTGCGCAGATCGATCTTGCTCGCCGAAACACCAAAGTTGGTGTCGCAGACGATCACCCCGAGCAGGAACAGGCCATCCGAGGTCTCAACCAGTTCGGTCACCTCGGGCAGGCCGGCAACCCCCATGTAGGTACCGAGCAGTGGCGCATCGGCGTCCGCCAGGAGGCCGCGCCCCATGAAACTGGTGACCACCGGGAGTTCCAGACGGCGTGCCAGTTCGGCGACGCGCGCCTCGAGCCCAAAGCGGCGCACCTCGACGCCAACCATCAAGGCCGGCCTGCTCGCGCGCTGCAGGCGCGCGCGAATTTCCTCGACGCAGGCATCGAGCGCCTCGTCGTCGACCGCCGCAGCGGGCATCGCCACTACCGACGCACAGGCCTGAGCGACCATGTCCCGCGGCAGTTCGATGTATACCGGCCGCGAGTAGCGCCGACAATTGGCGAGCACGCGCGCGATGTCACTCGGCGCCCGCTCGGCATCGTCGAGTCGTACCTGGTCGCAAGTGATTTCCCGGAAGATCTGGAACTGCGAGTCGAGCGTCTTGGCCTGATGGTGCAAGAGCAGCCCGGCCCTCGACTCGTTCTTGCCGGGCCCACCGGAGAGGACCACTAGCGGCGACTTTTCCGCGTACGCTGCCGCCACCGGGTTGACCATGTTCAGCGCGCCAGCGCCGTAGGTCACCGCCGCGACGCCAAGCCCACCGAGGATGCGCGCCGCAGCATCGGCCGCGAAGCCAACGCCGGGTTCGTGCGACAGGGTGTACAGTGGCAAGATCTGCGACTCCTCGATGATCTTGAAGAAGGGCAGCGCGAAATCGCCAGGGATGCCGAAGATCTGGCGGGCGCCGTGCGCCTTGAGAGCCAGCAGCAGGGATTCGGTGAGGTTCATGAGCAGGTCTCCGATGTCGTCACAAGATAATACTGATGACCGCAACAGCACGCATGAAGTGTTGGATATTTTTCCGGACATCCTTATAATGCGCACACTTCATGCATAGATTGGGCAATTCATGTCAAAGATCACCATCGACCGCTACGATCTTGCACTTCTCGACGCACTACAGAGGAAAGGCAACGCCACCAACGCAACTCTCGGCGAGCAGATCAAGCTGTCCGCGTCGCAGATCAGCCGTCGCATCCAGCGGCTCGAAGAAGACGGCATCATCGCCGGCTACGTCGCTTTGCTCGCCCCCGCTGCACTCGGCCTTGGCGTCACTGCCTTTGCGCAGGTGATCCTCGAGAGCCATGGCGACAGCGCCAGCGAAACCTTTGAAAGCGCAGTAGCGGCAATGCCGGAAGTCATCGATTGCTACTCGATCAGTGGCGACGCCGACTACATGCTGCGTATCCTCGTTCCAGATCTGGCTTCGTTTTCCGAACTGATGATGAAAAGCCTGCTCTGCCTGCCCGGTGTCGCGCGCATCAAGACCAGCATCGCCCTGCAAAATGTCAAACAGACGCACGTCCTGCCGCTCGGTCACCTGACACAGCCCAGCAAGCCCCGCCAGCGCGTCCGCTACGCCGACGCCGAGAACTAAGGCGATTTCTGTCAAAGAACATACCATCTTGCTTGTCTTTTCGCCCGTCTTCTGTGTTGCGACAACAGTTACATAGTTCGACTATGTGCCTGTTGTCGCGCCTTGAAGCCGACCGAAAATCCGGCGCAATCTGGTACGTTCTTTTCCGGCAATCGCCTAAGACGATTGCCGGAAAGGGACGGACTGTTCTTTTACAGAAATCGCCTAAAGCAGCAGCGGCGCATTGGGCAGCTCGTTGGCGTTGTCGCCCGGCGCCGGGAAGTGCTCACGCAAGGCTTCGGTAATCGTTGTCAGCGCCAGCAGCACACCGTTCTCGAAATCCCCGGCGCGGAAGGCGTCTTCCATCTGCCGGCAGACCGCATCCCAGAACGGCCGACCGACGCGGCGATCGATGCCCCGGTCAGCGACGACCTCGACCCGCCGGTCGATCAGTTGCAAATAGACCAGTACGCCGCTGTTGTGCTCCGTATCCCACACACGCAGCTGCGAAAACAGATCGATCGCCCGCAGCCGCGGCGTCTGCCCGCGCCAGAGGTCGGGCAGCGAGAGATTGCCTTCAACCACCAGCCGCAATTCGCCAAGATGCACTGACTCGGAAGTCGCGATCACGCTTTCGAGCCGTTGCAACAGGGGTCGCGAAAACACGCGCCGGACCCACCAGTCGGGCAGGATCGTGTGGCGCAGCAGTCTTGTCAATTCCATCACCAGCCCCCCGAAGCGCCGCCGCCACCAAAACCCCCACCACCGCCTGAAAAGCCACCGCCGCCCCTGCCACTCCCGCCCCCTCGCCGACCACCCCACGACACGCCGCCCGGAATTCCCCCCCCGAGCGCCGGCGATACCGACCAGCAGCGAAACGAAGAAGGCGACGACGGCGATGATCGCCGCGACCAGCAGCGACGAGAGCAAGAAGGAGGCAATCACGCCAGCGGCGGCAGCAACCATCCCGGCCGCCAGAAAACGCCCGAAAATGGCGCGCAGCATAGCGCCAACGACAAACACCAGGATAAAGCCGGCAAAGAGCAGGGTCTCGAAACGGTCGCCGCTGTCGGACTTGGACGCGCGCGCGACGGGAGCCGGCAAGGGCTCGCCGGCGACGACCTTGAGCATCGCCTCGATGCCGGCATCAACGCCGCCGTAAAAATCCCCCTGCTTGAAGCGCGGCGTGATGAGCTCGCTGATGATGCGTTTCGCAGTCGCGTCATTGAGCGCGCCCTCGAGGCCGTAGCCCACTTCGATACGCAGGCGTCGGTCCTCCTTGGCGATCAGCAACAAGGCGCCGTCGTCGATTCCCTGGCGACCCAGTTTCCAGGCCTCGGCGACGCGCAGCGCGTACTGCTCGATGGCCTCGGGTTTGACCGAGGCGACGATCAGGACTGCGATCTGCGCCCCTTTCTGACGATCGAGCGCTGCCAGCTTGCCGTCGAGCGCGGCCCTTTGCTCGCCGGTCAGCGTGCCGGTCAGGTCGGTGACCGGCGCCGCCAGCACCGGTATCGCCTGCTCTGCGCCAGCGGCAAAAGCGGCGCCAAACAGCAAGAACAGGCTCAGCAGCCAGCCTGGCAGGCAGGAGGCAGGTAGACGGGACATTGCTCGACAGACCTTAGTTCACGCCTGCCGGCGCAGGCTTGCCGGCACCCAGTGGCGCCGAAAAATCAACTTTCGGGGCCGTCGAGATTGCTTTCTCGTTGTCGACCGTGAAGTTCGGCTTGACCGCGTAGCCAAAAATCATCGCCGTCAGATTGTTCGGAAAAGTGCGCACCGAGACGTTGTAGCCCTCGACCGCCTTGATGTAGCGATTGCGCGCCACCGTAATCCGATTCTCGGTTCCTTCGAGCTGCGCCTGCAGGTCACGGAAAGCGGCGTCCGCCTTCAGTTGCGGATAATTCTCGGCGACCACCAGCAGCCGCGACAGGGCGCTGGACAAGCCGGCCTGCGCCTGCTGGAATTTGGCAAAGGCAGCCGGATCATTGACCAATTCCGGCGTTGCCTGAATACCGCCCACCTGCGCCCGCGCCTGTGTCACCTGCGTGAAGACTTCCTTCTCGTGGCTGGCGTAGCCCTGTACGGTGCTGACCAGGTTGGGAACCAGGTCGGCTCGCCGCTGATACTGGTTGATGACTTCCGACCAGGCCGACTTCACCGCCTCGTCAGCGCTCTGAAAGGTGTTGTAGCCGCAGCCCGAGAGCAGGCTGGCAAGCAGGACGAGGACAGCCAGAAAACGAATGCGCATGACGGTTTCCTTTTACGGGAATAGACAGACTGAAGACCAAGGCGTGGAATTCGGGGGTGTGCTCCCTACCCTCCCCGCCCGTCGAACGATTCCGGTCATGATCGTTAGGCCGGTAGAGAAGCAGGAGTCGTGGCGGCGCGCATCAACATCCGCGCCCGGCACAGATCCTCCCAGGCCTTGGCCTTGTCTTGCAAGGTGCGCAAGAGATAGGCCGGATGATAGCTGACCAGGACCGGGATCGCCGTTTCGGCATTGTCCGCATCCCGATACTCGAAGGTCTTGCCGCGCATGCTGGCCAGCGAACCGCTATCGCCGAGCACGGCATTCGCCGCCGCCCGCCCCAGGAGAACGATCAGACGTGGCTGGATCAGCGCGATCTGGCGCCGCAGATAGGGCGCACAGGTGGCGATCTCGGCGCTCTCCGGCGTACGATTGCCGGGTGGGCGACACTTCACGGCGTTGGCTATGTAGACGTTCTCGCCGCGCTGCAAGTCGATCGCCGCGAGCATGGCATCGAGAAGTTGGCCGGCGGGTCCGACAAAGGGCTCGCCGCGAGCGTCTTCCTCGACCCCCGGGCCCTCGCCGATGAACAACCACTCGGCACGCCTGTCGCCAACGCCAAGTACCGCCTGCCGACGCTCCTCGCAAAGGCCGCAGGCGCGACACTCGGCAACGCTGTGCCGCAATCCGTCCCAGTCCAGACGCGCAATCTGCTGCTCCCGGTCGACGGCCGGCAGCGCCGCACTACTGGCGACCGGCGCTGGGGCGAGCACCTCGACCGCCTCGACCGCCTCGACCACTTCAAACACCTCAACCGCCGCTGTCGCGTCGCCTGCCACGGCCAGAATCGCAGTTGGCGGTGGAGCGAGCGCTGCCTTGCCTGCTCGCCCCGCCAGCGCTTGCTCGCGCAGCCGCCACTGCGACGACAGGCCCATCTCGTGCAACAACTGCCGGCGCGTCAAACCCGTGCCGTGAGGATTTCCGTCGCTCATGCCGAGACCTCTTCAAGGATGTGCTGCAGTACCAGCGCGTCTTCGCGTCCGGCTTCGGCCGCGTAGTAGCCGCGCCGTACGCCGATCTGCTGAAATCCAAAATGCTGATAGAGAGCCAGGGCCCTGGCGTTTGACGGCCGCACTTCGAGCAACAGCACTGTCGCTCCGGCCCGACGCGCCGAAGCAATGGCGTGGCGCAGCAGATGCGCGCCAAAACCCGCTCCTTGCCATTTCTCGCTGACACTCAGGTTGAGCAGGTGCGCTTCATCCACCGCCAACATCACCACGAAATAGCCGATCAGTTCGGCGGCGAGTCGGCAGCCCCAGACACTGTAGCCGGCGGCGATTGAATCAACGAAGTTGCCGCGCGTCCAGGGAAACGGATAAATGCGCTGCTCGACGGCCAGCATTTCGTCGATATCGCCATGCCTCAGCGGCAGTACCTCCACCTGTGCCGCCAGCACCGCGTTCACGCCTTGCCACCATTGGCCAGGCGCTCGGCCACCGTCTGCGCCACTTTGTTGCGCACATACAGCGGCGCCGCGTCGGCCGCGTCGACCATCTCCCCGCGCGCCAGGCGTAGCGCGGCGATGCGTGCCACAGCCCCCGCGTCGGGCATCAATTCCGGCTGCCACTCCTGCACGTACGGCGCCAGACGCTCGCGCAAGAGCGGATACGCCTTCAGTCCATTGCCACACGCCAGCCAGCCGGTGGACTCCGGAAGCGGCAGAGCCGACGGATGAGCGACAGCGACCGTCGCCAAGGCCACGCCATCCGCATAGCAAGCGTAATAGACCTCGCCCATGCGTGCGTCGAGCACGACGATGACGCGCTGGCCCGCGCTGCTCAAGGCCATCGCCTCGAGGGTGCCAACCGGAACGACCGGCAGCTGATGGGCAACGGCCAGCCCCTGCGCGACACCGCAGGCGACCCGCAGACCGGTAAACGAGCCGGGGCCGGCCGCAAAGGCGATCGCGTTCAAGTCGGCAAGGCGCAGCCCCGCTTCGTGCAGCGTCGCCCGGATCAGCGGCAGCAGCGTTTCAGAGTGCGCAACGCCGATCGGGCAAGCACGGCGCAACAGCTCGCCCTCGCGCCACAGGGCGATGCTGCCAAGCTCGGTCGAGGTCTCGATAGCAAGCAGATTCATGGCGCGCATTTTACTCGCACTGCTCGCCGACGTCGCCTGAGTCGCACGGCGTGGCGCACTGCCGATGCCCGTTTGCTTCGCTTAATGTGAAAGTCGCGCAAGCGACTCACGAAACTCCCTTCTCCCTTGCGGGAGAACGGGCAGGGGAAGAGGGAAACGGTCATGACTTTCATGATTTGGGGTGTCTCCACGTGTCATGACCGTTAATGTGCGCGCCGGGAATCGCACCCGCTTGCCTTACGAGCCCCTCAGGAAGGCGTCGAAATCGGCCACCGGTAGCGGCCGGCTGAAGAGGTAGCCTTGATAGGCGTGGCAGCCCTGCGCCGCCAGCGCGTCGCGTTGCTCGATCGTTTCCACACCCTCGGCGATCACCGCCAGGCCAAGCGTGCTGGCCAGCGCGATAATCGTGCGCGCGATCACCTCGTCATTGGGATCGGTGAGCAAATCCCGCACAAAGGACTGGTCGATCTTCAACTGATCGAGCGGCAGGCGCTTCAGGTACGACAGCGACGAGTAGCCGGTGCCGAAATCGTCCAGCGAAAAACCGACACCGTGGCTTTTCAGGGTGCTCATCTTGACGATCATTTCCTGGACGTTGTCGAGCAACATGCTTTCGGTCAGTTCGAGCTTCAGCTGCCGTGGATTCGCGCCGCTGCTGGCCAGAACGGCCAGTACCTGGTCGACGAAGTTCGGCTGCCGGAACTGCCGCGCACTGACGTTGACCGAAACCGTCAACTGCTCTCGTCCCGGCTGCGCCGCCCAGACTGCCAACTGTGCGCAGGCGGTTTCCAGCACCCACAGGCCCAGTGGCAGAATCAGCCCTGTTTCCTCGGCGAGGGGAATGAACTCGGCCGGTGAGACGAAGCCACGCTGCTGATGCCGCCAGCGAAGCAGCGCTTCAGCGCCGATGACGGCGCCGGCGGCATCCACCTGCGGCTGGTAGAAAAGGAGCAACTGCCGCTTTTGCAGCGCTTCGCGCAAGTCTCTCTCAAGGCTGGCACGCTCAGTCACCACCGCCTGCATTTGCGGATCAAAGAAGCGCAAGGTATTGCGGCCCTTGTTCTTGGCTTCGTACATCGCCAGATCCGCCCGCTTCATCAGTTCGTCGACGCCGTGGTGCGCGCTCCCAAACAGGGTGATGCCAACGCTCGCCGTATTGTGATACTCATGGCCGTCCAGATCGTAGGGGCAGTAGAGCGCGGCGAGGATTTTCTCGCCGATGTGGCTACTCTGAGCAACGGCTTCCTGCGCACGCTGGCCAAGATCCTCGAGCATGACGACAAACTCGTCACCACCCAGGCGGGCAACGGTGTCGCGTTCGCGAACGCAGGCCTTCAGCCGTTTGCCAACCTGCTGCAGGAGGTGATCGCCCATGTCGTGCCCGAGGGTGTCGTTGAGCATCTTGAAGTTGTCGAGGTCGATGAACAGCAGAGCACCTTGCCGGCCCCTGCGCGCGCTGGCCGCCAGCGCCTGGCGCAGACGGTCGTGCAGCAGGCGGCGGTTGGGCAGGCCGGTCAGTGCGTCGTAGAAGGCGAGATGCCGAATCTCCTCCTGGTCCGCCTTGCGCATGGTGATGTCGGTCAGCGTGGACACGTAATTGGTCACTTGCTCGTCGCTGTCCCTGACTGCCGAAATGGTCAGCCATTCGGGGTAGATCTCGCCATTCTTGCGGCGGTTCCAGATCTCGCCCTGCCAGGTTCCCGTGCGCTCGAGCGTGTCGCGCATCGCCGCATAGAAGGTCGCCTTGTGGCGGCCCGAACTGAGCAGTTTGGGCGTCCGCCCGACACAGTCGTCAGCGCTGTAGCCGGTGATCTCGGTAAACGCCTGATTGACGCGCAAAATGACGCCGAAGGCATCGGTGATGAACATCCCCTGCTGCGACTCGAAGGCCGTTGCGGCAATCCGCTCCTGTTGCTCGGCCTGCTTCTTGTCGGTCACGTCGTGCGATACGACGACCACGCGGCTCACCTGACCGCTCTTGTCGTTGATCACTTTTCCGGCCGACGCCATGTGCCGAACGGTGCCGTCGTGGTGCATCAGACGGTACTGTAGTTCCTGGCCAACGCCGGTCCTTGCCGTCAGCCTGAACGCTTCGATCACCCGCTGACGATCATCCGGATGGACGTCGGCGAATGAATCGCTGCCCAGCAAGTCTCTGTTAGCGCCAAAGAACTGCCGATACGAAGGACTGTTGTAGAGCCGTCGCCCTTCGAGATCGAGGACCGCGATGTGTTCGCCGATACTCTCCGAAATCAGTCGAAAGAACTCGCGTTGCTCACGCAGGCTGGCTTCCAGCTCCTTGCGCTCGGTAATGTCCTGGGTCGTACCGACACTGCGCAGCGGTTTGCCGGTGTCGTCGAACTCGACCTCGGCGTGCTGTGCGATCCAGCGCTCCGACGCAGCGACCACGATGCGCAACTCAACGGCGCTGGGTTTCCCCGCCAAGGCCTTTTCGCTGGCTTGCTGCAGCGCCTGGCGATCATCGACATGCACCCGCGCCATGAACGCTTCAATGCTGCCGATTGTGCCTTCGGGAACGGCAAAGATGCGGCAGGTCTCGGCGGACATTCTGATCTGACCGCTGCCCAGGTCGATGACCCAGCTACCAACCCGGGCGACCGCCTGCGCGCGCTCGAGCTCGGCTTTGCTGCCCTGGACCTCGGCGGTACGCTGTGCCAGATCGCTGCCCAATCGGCGCACGTCATCAATGCGTTGCCGGTACGAGCGCGTCAGGAAGATGATCAACAGCATCGCCACGACGACGCAGGTGATCTGCACCAGGCCGTAGAGGATGCTTGGCGTTGGCGGCTGGGGCGGCAGCAGTGCCGAGAGATCGGCCGCCACAAAGCCAATAATCACGGTCGCCGTCAGGGCCGCGAGAACGACTGCCGTGCGTGTGCCCAGCAGCCAACCACCCATTAGAATCAGCACCGGGTAGGCAATTATCGGCAACGCCCGGACTCCCCCGAAGAACGGCGAGAGGACGGTCACGGCCAACCACATGCCCCAGATCAATGCCGCCAGCGCAGCGCGCACCCGACCGCTGTTGAGCAGCCACAAGGCAGTGCTTGCCAGCAGCACCATGGCTGCTGGCCCAACAGCCCGCCGGGGCTGATCCGGAATGAGCAGCAGCATGGTCAGCAGCATGCATGCTGCCGCAAGAACAATGGCCCAGGCGGTGTACTTGAGGAAGCTTAGCGAAGGAAGCCAGCTCCGTGGCTGTTCATCGTCTTGTTCGAGCAAGCGCGAGAACGGCCCCTCCCCACCGTTTGCCGATGGCGCTCGGCGAATGTCCGGGGGGTCAGCCTGTCGCTGCGTGTCGGCCAAGTTAAGCCCTTGTCGTTTCAGCGAGTTCGCGGAAGAAACGGTAGCAGCCACGACCTGCTTTCTTGGCGTGGTACATCGCCGTATCAGCGTTCTTCAACAGCCCACTGACCTCGTCGCCGTGCTGCGGATAGACGGCGATGCCGATGCTCGTCGAGATCGTGATGTGGTGCGGACCGATAACGAACGGACGCATGACCGCCGTGAGGATTTTGCGGGCCACCACTGCAGCATCGGCAGCCTGGTCGATCTGCGCCAGCAGGACCACGAATTCGTCACCGCCGAGACGTGCAACGGTGTCCGAATTCCTCGGCACGCAGCCGCGCAGACGCAGGGCGACCTCCTTGAGCAGCAGATCACCGATATCATGACCCAGGGTGTCGTTGACCGGCTTGAAATCGTCCAGATCGAGAAACATCACCGCCAATGTTCCTTGCTCCCTGCGCACCTGTGCCAGCGACTGGAACAAACGGTCGCTGAGCAGCATGCGATTGGGCAGATCGGTGAGCTGGTCGTGGTGGGCAAGATGCTGAACACGCTCGTCGGTGGCCTTGCGTGCGGAGATGTCCTGCATGACGGCGACAAAGTGGTGAATATTTCCGTCGCCACCGGTCACTGGGGAAATGGTCAGCGCCGCGTCAAAGTGGCTTCCGTTCTTGCGCCGGTTGACGAGCTCGCCGGTCCATACGCGCCCGACCAGAATGGTCTGCCACATGCCCTCGTAGAAGCGCCGGTCCTGCTTCCCGGAGTTGAGCATCGCGCCGGGATTACGGCCGACGACTTCCGACATCGTGAAGCCGGTGATCTCCGTAAAAGCGGGATTGGCCCACGTGATCGCCGCGGTCACGTCGGTGATCATGATGCCGCTGGCCACAGCGTTGAGGGCCGCGTCGAACAGGCGCAGGCGTGATTCGAGTTTCTGGCGAACCAGCGCATGCCGTATCGCCCGTCCCAGTGCATCCTGCTGGAACAACTGCCCCTTGGCCAGATAGTCCTGCGCCCCTGCGTGCAGAGCGGCCTCGGCGAGTTGATGGTCATCCTGACCGGTGAGGACAATGATCGGAACAGCGGGAGCCGTCGCACGCATCGCTTCCACGGTGGCGATTCCGGACGAATCGGGCAAGGACAAGTCGAGCAGTATCACGTCGGGTTTGCTGACCGCGGCGGCAGCCATCCCGTCGGCGAGTGTTGACGCCCAGATTACGGGGTCGTCCTGGCCCATGCTGCGCAGGCCAGCAAGGCGCACATTGGTTCGGATCAGTCCCAGATCGCCGGGATCGTCTTCGATCACCAGAATCGAGATGGGCCGTCGGGTCGACTTGTTCATCCGCTACTCTCCGTCTCTCCCTCGTCGAGCATCGCCGGGCTGATCCGCAACATATGCTCGATGTTCATCATGGCGATGCCCGCTGCGCGTTGGTCAGTGCTCATTGCTCATCGATTTTCGGGCAACCTTACCAGAGAGAGCCAGTAGTCGGTCAGTTGACCGATCTCGACGATGAATTCACTGATGTCGAGGGGCTTGGTGATGTAGCCAGCGGCACCGAGGCGGTAGCTGTCGCGAACGTCGCGATCGACTTCCGAGGTACTCAGGACGACGACCGGGATGTCACACAAGACAGGATCGCCCTTGATCGCGGCAAGGAACTCGCGGCCGTTCATGCGCGGCATATTCAGATCGACCAAAATCAGGTCAGGACGGACAGCCAGGGCAAAACGCCGACCCTGCCGGTGCAGATACTCGAGCGCCTCACGACCATCAAGAACGTGCTGCAGATCGACGCAAATGCGGTTTTCGGTCAATGCCAAACTCAGCAGATGCGCGTCAGCCGGCTCATCCTCGGCGAGGAGAATAACAAAGGGGAAACTGCGTTTGCCGATCATCTTCATTTCCCTCTATGCGGCTGGCAGCGGCCGTGCGCAGCGACCATGCTGCACAAGGCGTTGGCGGCGGCGAGGCGATTGGCGAGGATCGACAACAGTGCTTGCAGCAGCGGCTCGACAGCGCAGCTGGCAATCGTACCACGGGCCTGATCGGCGGCGAGATAGCGTTGTTGCCGCATGGCGGGCAGCTCAGCCGCGGTCATCAGCCGCCATCCCCGGCGAGGGGCAAGGATACGCAGAAGCGGCTCCCCTGCCCGTCACCCGCCGACTCGGCCCAGATACGTCCCCCATGATGCTCGGCAATCTTGCGACACAGCGCCAGGCCCACACCACTGCCTTCGTAATTGGCGCGGCTCTGCAAGCGCTGGAATACCTGAAACAGTCGGCCGAGCTGCCCCGGGTAAATACCGACGCCATTGTCGGCAACGCTCAGGCACCACTGCCCGCGCGCCACCCGGCTGGCCACCCGGATCTCGGGGCAGCGCCCGGCAAGGCGGAATTTGGCGGCGTTGGCGATCAGGTTCTGCAGCAGGCGCAGGATCTCGTCGGGACGCACCCAGGCGCGTGGCCAATGGCCGCGCACACTGATCTTCGCTTGCGCCTCGGCGATCGCCGGCTGCAGGAAAAGCAGGGCTTCGTCGACGATGGCTCGCGTTTCCAGCCACGCGGGGGGCTCACCCAAGCGACCGACACGCGAGTATTCGAGCAATGCAACCAGCATCTGATCGAGGCGGCGGGCACCGTCGATGGCGAATTTGAAATGCTCGCGCTGCTCGCCGTCGAGCTGCTCGGCGAGACTGATCCCGAGCAACTGCATGTAACTGGCGACCATTCGCAAAGGCTGGCGCAGATCGTGCGAAATGGCATAGCTGAACTGCTCGAGTTCGGCGTTCGAGCGCTTCAACTCCTCCTCGGCCTGCTTGCGTTCAGTGATGTCCTGAGTGGTTCCCAGGCAACGCAGCGGAGTGCCGTCGGCGGCGCGGCTCAGATCCGCCTGTTGGCGAACATGGCGCACTGTCTCGCCGACCATGATCCGGTGTTCGTGCTGGAAGACCGTGCCCGCGGCCATTGTCGCCTGCCACGCGTCCTCGACCGCGGCGCGGTCGTCCGGATGGACGCGCGCCAGATAGCTCTGGTAACTACCCACCGTCCCGGCGCACAGCCCAAAGATGCGGCAGGTTTCCGCCGACAGGCGCATTTCGTTGCGGCCCAGCTCGTAAGTCCAGCTGCCGACATGGGCGACCGACTGGGCACGGATCAAATTACTCTCGCTCTCGCGCAGAACCACCAGGGTCGCGTCCAGCTCTTGCACCTTCTGATGAAGGTCTGCCTGGAGGCTTTCCTGCTCGCGCATCAAGCGATGTGCGCGGATGGCGGAATGCACGGCAACGAAAATCCGCTCGGCGCTCAGTTCCGACTTGAGCAGATAGCCGTCGATCTGGTAGTCGCTGACCACCTGTCGCTGTGGCGCGTAACCCGCTTGCCCAGTAATCAGAACGATCTGCACACTACGCCGGGCCAGCTCGTCGCGGATGTAGCGCACCAGATCGAGACCGGCGCGGTCGCTTTCCATGACCACGTCGAGCAGGATCAGGGCGATGTCCGGGTGGGCAGTCAGCGCCAGTTTCGCCTCCTCCGCCGAGAGCGCATCGAATAGCCGCAGCCCACGTCCGTCAATGCGTACGTCGTCCAGGGCCAGGTGGAGAACGGGGTGCACGTCAGGCTCGTCGTCGACCAACAGCACTTTCCAGGGTTCACCAGCGGGCGCCAGGTCAACCGACGCCGCGGCGGGCAAGCCGGCAAGCCAGTTGGCATCATCGATCATCTCGGGCATTGCGAAGACTCCTGTAGAAAACCGGTCTGCTGGCGGGGAACAGAGGGACCGGCGGCGGTACACTGCAGACTATTACGACACCAGCGCAGATTTCTTTAGGCGATGGCCGGAAAAGGACGACCCAGATTGTGGCGAATTTTCCGGGCCGGCAGAGACCCGCTTGTGCGCACCCGCGCACAATCCTGTGAGCAGCGCGCGCCTGCTGCCTGGGAAAAGACACTCTGTTACAATCTCGCTCTTGTTCGACGCTGGCTGCCAGCGCTTGGCCAAGCCCGTGTTCAGCGGTTTTCTTCTCCCGAATAGAGGCCATCATGCAAGCCACAGCAAAACCGAAAAACCCCAATTTCTCGTCGGGACCGTGCAGCAAGCGTCCCGGTTATGACGTCAATGCCCTGTCGCTAGACACCCTCGGCCGCTCGCACCGCTCGGCGCTTGGCAAGAAGGTACTGGCGCTGGCGTGTACGGAGACCGCGCGAATTCTCGGACTGCCCGAGGGTTACCGTGTCGGCGTCGTTCCCGGATCAGATACCGGCGCCGTCGAGATGGCGATGTGGTCGCTGCTTGGCGCACGTGGCGTCGACGTTCTGGCATGGGAGTCCTTCGGCTCGGGTTGGGTCACCGACATCGTCAAGCAGTTGAAGCTTGCCGACGTGAATGCACTCAAGGCTGACTATGGCGATATCGTCGACTTCGCGCAGGTCAATTTTTCCAACGACGTGGTGTTCACGTGGAACGGCACGACTTCGGGCGTCAAAGTGCCAAACGGCGACTGGATCCCGGCCGATCGCGCCGGCTTGACGATCTGCGACGCCACCTCGGCCGTCTTCGCCATGGATCTGCCGTGGGACAAGCTCGACGTGGTGACCTTCTCGTGGCAGAAAGTCCTCGGCGGCGAAGGTGCGCACGGCATGCTGATCCTGAGCCCGCGCGCCGTCGCCCGCCTCGAGTCCTACACCCCGGCGTGGCCAATGCCGAAAGTCTTCCGGCTGACCTCCGGCGGCAAACTCAACGAAGGTATTTTCCGCGGCGAGACGATCAATACCCCGTCGATGCTGTGTGTCGCCGATTACCTCGACGCCCTGCAGTGGATCGAAAGCATCGGCGGCGTCCAGGGAGCGATTGCCCGCAGTGAAGCCAATCTCGCCGTGATTGCCGATTTCGTCGCCGCCAATGACTGGATTTCCTTCCTCGCCAAGGATCCGGCAACGCGCTCCAACACCAGCGTCTGCCTGAGTCTCGAACTCGACGCCGAGCGCGTCAAGAAGCTGGTCAAGCTGCTCGACAGCGAAGGCGTCGCTTTTGACATCGGCTCGTACAAGGACGCCCCGGCGGGAATCCGCATCTGGTGTGGGGCCACTATCGAGACCGCCGATCTGCAAGCGCTGATGCCGTGGCTGGCCTGGGCCTACGCGCAGGTCGCGGCCTGAGCCGCGGAGTCGCGAACCGGCTAACAGTCATGATTTGTCGAGATACCGCAGATCATGACTGCCCCCCCTTCCGCCGGCCCTTCTCCCGAGGGGGAAGAAGGGAGATTCGTGAGTCGCGGACGCGACTTTCACAGTAAGGGCAGCTTCATCACCCAACCTCCAATTGCGAGCGACACTTCCATGTACAAGGTCAGAACCTACAACAAGATCGCGCTCAGCGGTCTCGATCGTTTCCCGCGTCAGGCGTATGAAGTCGGCAGCGACATCGCCCACCCCGACGCCTTCCTCCTGCGCAGTCAGAAGCTGCAAGGCATCGAAGTGCCGCAGTCGCTCCTGGCGGTGGCGCGCGCCGGCGCGGGGGTCAACAATGTGCCGGTCGCCGAGTACGGCAAGCTCGGCATCGTCGTTTTCAACACCCCGGGCGCCAATGCCAATGCGGTCAAGGAACTGGTCATGGCCGGCATGTTGCTGAGCTCGCGTGCCATCGTCGACAGCATGAACTTCGTTCAATCGCTCGCCGATCTCAAGGATCCGGCGGAAATGTCGCCGCGCGTGGAGAAGGAAAAATCGCGCTTTGCCGGCAACGAGCTCAAGGGCAAGACCCTGGGCATCGTCGGCCTTGGGGCGATTGGCTCGATGGTCGCCGAAATGGCCCTGGCAATGGGCATGAAAGTGGTCGGCTTCGACCCGGTGCTGTCGATCGACGCCGCCTGGCGCCTCTCCAACGAGGTCAGCCGCATGGAGAACCTGCAGTCGCTGCTGGCACGTTCCGACTACGTTTCGATGCATGTGCCGGCCGTCGATGGCACCCGGCACATGATCAACAATGACACCCTGGCGGCGATCAAGCCCGGCGCAGTCCTGCTCAACTTTGCGCGCGACACGATCGTCGACGCAGCGGCCGTGCTGGAGAGTCTCGCCGCCGGCAAGCTCGGCAAGTATGTTTGTGACTTTCCCGAACCCTCTCTGCTTGGACACCCGCAGATCATCGCCCTGCCGCACATCGGCGCCAGCACCGAGGAATCCGAAGAGAACTGCGCGGTGATGGCCGCCAACCAGCTTGTCGACTACCTGGAAAACGGCAACATCGAGAACTCGGTCAACTTCCCGAAGATCAGCATGGAGCGCAGCCCGGGCACCGCGCGCATCATCTTCTCGAACGACAATGTCCCCGGGGTGCTTGGTCAGGTCCTCTCGGTGCTCGCCGAAAACAAGGTCAATGTGGTCGACATGGTGAACAAGAGCCGTGCCGAACTGGCCTTCAACATTGTGGACGTCGAAACGCTACCCGGTGACGACGTGCTCCGCGCCATCGCCAAGGTCGAGCACGTGATCCGTATCCGGGTCATCTGATCGGCAGGCCCACCGACAGCCTTGGTGGGCCAACATCGCGCTTGCCCGCAGGCCGGCGCCAGGAGCCGCCGCCAGCGGCACCACCTGGCGGCGCGGCCGCTTCAGGGCATCCTCAGCGTTCCTTGGCCAGCCCTTTGGCTATCTTTTTCGCCAAGGTGTCGACCAGTTTGCGCAAGGCCGGCTCGGCGATCAGGCGCTTGGCCTTCTTCGGCTCCAGCCATTGCCGCTCGCGGTGGCTCTCCTCCCACTCTTCTTCGGGCACGCTTTCGCTGACCGCCATTGGGAAGACGGTGACCTTGCACACGCCACCCCATTTCTTGTAGTCGTAGTCGCCGATCGCTTCGTCGTCGAGCTGGCCACGAATACCCGCCTCCTCCAGGGCCTCTTTTTCGGCAGAGTCGCGCAAGGACAGCTCGGGCTCCTTGACCCCTTTCGGGATTACCCAGCGCGTCGCCTTGCGCGAGGCAATGAGCATGATCTGCAACTTGCCGTCGAGCAGGCGATAAGGAAGGACCGCCGACTGGGTGTAGAAATAGTCCGGAACGGGCCGGCTATCGTCCTCCTCCTCCGGGTCGTCTTCGTCTTCGTCATCGGCGGCCGGCAGGTCGTCGGGTACCTGCCCGGGTCGGGTCAGCGCGACCAGCGTCGCGCAGCCGCGCGTCAGCTTCGACCAATCGGCAAATACTTCCAGCTGCGCCAGCGCCGACGTCGGCAGGACCTTGCCGTCGTCCGGGATGTCGAGCTCGCCTTCCGCCAGGTAGGCGACCAGATCCTCCACGCCGGGATTATGTCCAACCAGCATCACGCGCTCGGCGCCCGGCGGGCAATCAGCCAGCGCCGCCAGCAGGAACTCGGTGGGTGCGGCATAGATGCGCTCGTCCCAGCTGATCTTCTTCGCCGCCAGCCCCATCGCCTGGCAAGCCGCTTCGGTGGTCGCCCGTGCGCGCGCGGCGGGCGAACTGAGGACGACATCCGGACGCAGCTTCAGGTGCCTGATCAAGGCCCCCATTTTCCTGCTGCCGAGATGACCGCGGCCAACCAGCGGGCGATCGAAATCCTCCTCGCCGGTACTCCAGTCCGATTTCCCGTGTCGCAACACCAGTAATGTCTTGCCCTTCATTCTCAAACTCCTTCTGCGTGCAGCGATTGGTAACGTATTGGCAAAGAAATGGGTCGCCGAGCGAACCCCGAGCAGCGCCACGCGGTCGTGCCGCTGGCACAGCCATGATAACGAAAAGCATCACTACTCTCGGCAGCAGCCAAGCCTGCGCTGGCGTCGGCGCGTGTCACCGTGTCAGCCGGAGGGTGGCCGAGGCTGGTGCACGGCTGGTGCACCGCTGACTCAGGCGCTACCGGCACGCAGCGTCTCCAGCGGGGCCGTCAGCAACAGTCGCGACGCGGCAAACCAGCCCGCCGCAGTGACCAGGGTCGCGCAGCAGACAATGGCCGCCAGCGGTAGCCAGAAATTGATCGCCACCGTGAAGTTGAAGGCCTCGCGCGCCAGAAACTGCCCGATGGCGATGGCTCCCAGCGAGGCGATCAGGCCGGCCAGCGCGCCGACCGCTGCAAACTCGGCCAGCAAGGCGCGTCGCAGCTGCTCACGACGGGCGCCGAGGGCGCGCATCACCGCCAGTTCGTAGCGTCGCTCCTGCGCCGCCGAAGCCAGCGCCGCGTAGAGAACGATGACCCCGGCGGCAAGCGTGAACAGAAAAATGAACTGCACCGCCTGCGCTACCTGGTCCATGATCGACGTCAGCTGGCGCAAAATGGCGGCGACATCGATGACCGTCAGATTGGGAAAATCGGCCAGCAGTTGCGTAATCAGCTCCGCCTTCTCGGTGGGCAGGTGGAAGCTGGTAATCCAGCTCGCCGGATAGCCCTGCAAAGCTGCCGGCGGCGTCAGCACGAAGAAATTGACGCGCATCGTGTCCCAGTCGACGTGGCGCAGGCCGACCACGCGCATGGCGACCGTCTCGCCAGCGACTGCGAAGTCGATGCGGTCGCCGACGGCCAGGCCCAGCGTTCTCGCCAGCCCCTCCTCCAGCGATGCCGCGGCCTCGTCATTCGCCCCGGCCTTCACCTGAGCATCCTGGCCATCGGCCGCGAGATCAGCGGCCGAAAACCAGCGTCCGCCACTCACGCTGTTGCCCTCGGGCAGGTCGGCACGCATCGACAGATTGAATTCGCGTTCGATCAGGCGTTGGGCGCGATCGTCGCTGTAGTCGGCGGCACTGACCTTGGCACCGTTGATGCGGATCAGGCGTCCACGAACCATCGGCGCCAGCTCTGGAAACAAGGCCCCTGCGGCCAGCACGGCGCGCACTGGCGCCACCTGTTCGGGCTGGATATTGACCACGAAACGGTTCGGCGCATCTGGCGGAACGGCTTTCTGCCAGGCCTCGAGCAGATCGCCGCGGATCACGGTCAGCAACATCAGGGCCATGAAACCGAGGGCCAGGGCGACGATTTGCACGACGCTGGCGGACGCCCGTCGTTCGAGGCTGGCCAAACCATAGCGCCAGCCGATGCCGCCAGACCTGCCGGCGCCGCCGCGTGCTGCCGCTGCGAGGCGGATTGCCAGACGGGCAATCAAGGAGAACACGGCCAAGGCGACAGTGAAAGCACCGACCACGTAGGCACCCAGCGCGACTTCGCCGGCGATCCAGAACATCAGCGCCGCGAGAGCCACGAAACCGAGCAGATAGCCACCCAGCAAGCCGGCTTGCGGGCTTCCCAACTCGCCGCGCAGGACGCGCAGCGTGGACACCTTCTTCAGCTGCAACAGGGGCGGAACGGCAAAACCGAAGAGCAACAACAGGCCCACCGCCACGCCCTGCACGACTGGTAGCCCGCCTGGTGGCGGCAGCGATGTCGCCAACAACGGCGCCAGCCAGGCGTGCAGCGCGAAATGCGCCAGATAACCGATGCCACAGCCGGCCCCGGCGGCGAGCAGGCCGAGGACGGCGAACTGCCCGAGATAGAGATGCAGGAGCAGCCGCTGCGTCGCCCCCAGGCAGCGCATCACGGCACAGGGGTCGAGATGCCGCTGCACATAGCGCCGGGCGGCAAGGGCCACGGCCACCGCCGCCAGCACCACGGTCAGCAAGGCCGAGAGGCCGAGGAACTTCTGTGCCCGATCGAGCGCGGTACGAATCTCCGGCCGACCGTTCTGCGCGTCTTCCATGCGCTGACCGCGCTGCAGGCGCGTTTCGATGTCCAGCTGATAGCGCTTGACGAGCGCCGCGTCGCCGGCCACCAGCAGGCGATAGCCAACGCGGCTGCCGACCTGCAGCAAGCCGGTCGCTGGCAGATCGGTGAGGTTCATCAGCAAGCGCGGGGCGACGCTGAAGAAATTGATGCCGCGATCGGGTTCCAGGGTCAGCACGGCAGCAACGCGCAGTGACGATTGCCCGACGCTTAGCTGGTCGCCGACACGCGCCGCCAGCGCCGACGCCAGACGCTCGTCGATCCAGATCTCACCGCTCGCGGGGATGCCCTCGGCCGCTGCGTCAGGGACGTTCAGTGCTGGCGCAACGCGCAGCGAGCCGCGCAAGGGATAAGCGGCGCTGACCGCTTTGACCTCGGCCAACTGCAAACGCATGTCGGCAGCGTCGCCATGACTGACCATGCTCGGGAAAGTCCATGTTTCGGCCACCTGCAGGCCACCTGCGCGCGCCTCGTCGGCAAACGTCGCCGGCCACGGCTGGTCGGAGACCAACAGCAGGTCGGCGCCGAGCAACTGGTGCGACTCGCGTTCGAGCGCCTGGCGCACGCGATCAGTAAAGAAGCCGACAGCGGTCAGCGCCGCGACGGCGACGACCAGCGCCGCCGCCAGCAGGCGCAACTCGCCGCCGCGCGCGTCACGGCGCAGCATGCGCCAGGAAAAGGAAAGCAGCGAGCTGAGGTTCATTCCGACAAGGTACAAGATTCAGCGCTTTCGGCACAAGCGGAAAAGCCATGCGTAGCGCGTCCGGCAAGCCGGTGCGCAAGCCTGCGTCTTGCCGAGGGCCGGCAGCCGAGAATGTCTGTTGTGGCGTGCCACGAGAGCACGCGGCCCTGGTGGGTGTTAGACTGGAAGTCTGCGACATCAGGGGGAGCGCGGTGATGAAGACCCGGATACGTAGCCAGGCCTGCGGCTTGCTGCTCCTGGCTCTTGCCTCGGGCGTGCCGGCACAGGCCGGCGAACGTGCCCTGCGCGTCGCCATTCTCAGCAACTCTCCACCGATGTCCTACACCGATGAAACGGGCAAGCCGGCGGGTTTCAACGTCGGCGTGGCGCACGCCTTGTGCGAGGAAATGAAAGTCCGTTGCGAGCTGACCGTTGTCGAACTTGCTGATGTCGTCGATGCGGTGGCTGCCGGAGAGTTCGATTTTTCAGCGGTCAGTCTACTCGCCACGCCGGCACGTCAGGCCAGGGTCCTCTTCTCGAAACCGTACTACCACTCGAACAGCATCTGGTTTGCCAAACCTGGCGTCGAGCCAGGTGCGGCGACCGCTCGGGTGGCGGCGGTCGCCGGCAGCGCGCAGCATCGCTATGCCAGGGCGCAGGGCTGGCAGGTCAGCACGGTCAATCATCACTCCGAACTTCCGGCGCTGCTGAGCGGGGGGAAGGTCAACGCGGTGCTGATGCCGATGGCCACCGCCTTGACCTTACGGGAGGACCCATTGATCCAGCCCCTCGGCCTGCAGACCACCGTCTTGCAGGCACCCGAACTGAGTGGCGAGGTGTGCTTTAGCGTCGATCCGCGAAATCCGGAACTGCGTGACCGCATCAATGCTGCATTCGACCGGATCAAGCGCGATGGGCGCTTCGATCGCCTGAACACCGAGCACCTTCCCTTCCGCTTGCAGTAGTCCAGGAAACGACCGTTGACCGCTCTCCTCCGCCCGCCGATCTGCAGCCCTGTCCGGATCGCCGGCTTGCGACGGGGCTACGATTCGCGTCGCTTCTCGGCGTTGCCACAGGCGGCTGCAAAGGCGCTCGCCAGAACACTTAATGGCCCACTGCTGGCGCTTTGCTGCGCCGCTCTCCTCGCAGCGGGCAGCGCGCTGGCGCTCGAATTGCGGGTGGTTATTTCGCAGGCGGCGGTAAACCCGCAGCCGGTCGCTGGGCGAGCGATGGCCAGCCGATCGACACTGCTCGCCGATTTCAATCTCGCCCTGGCGCGCGAAGTTTGCCGCCGCTTGAAGGCCAGGTGCGATTATTCCTACGCCCAATTTGCCGCGATCATTCCCGGAATCGAAAGCAAGCGTTTCGAACTTGGCTTCGGGAATCACTTGCGCACCGCGGCTCGCGAGGCGCAGGTCGCGTTCAGCCATCCCATCTGGCGTTCCTCCAGCCGCCTGCTGGCGTTTCCAGACACTGCGCTACGCATCGCCCGCCATGCCCGCCAATCCACAGGCGAGCTCACCATCCAGACGCTGCGCGAGGTTCGCGTGGCGTCTGTCCGCGGTTCCCAGCAGCACGCTTATCTGCGCCGCATCGCGAAAACGCAGGCCCTCGAGCTCATCGACCTGGGGACGGTCAGCGAGTGCCTCCTGGCCCTTGACAATCAAGAAGCAGATTTTGCATTCGTGCCAACCCTGCTGGCCTATCTTGCGCTCGACCCCAGCGCAACGTCGACGCCCATCTTCGTTGGCCCCAGCCTAGTCGATGATGAACTGGGCGGCAGCGTGCATATCGTCCTCGCGCGCACGGACGAAAAGCTGCGCCAGCAGCTTAATCTCGCGCTCGATGAGATGCGCCAGGATGGCAGCTACCCTCGCCTCTGGCGGCGGTATTTTCCCTTCGACATGTACTGATGAGCGACTGGCGAACATCGCTGCGTCACTGGACGCAGCGTAGCTGGCCTGCCGGAAAGGCTCTTGCCTTGCTTGGCGCGCTCTTCGGGCTTGCTTTCGTGGCACAGATCGTCTGGCTGGCGAGCGATCAGCGGCAGGTGCTGGCGAGTTCGGCGCGCCTGCTGAACAACACCGTCCCGAGTACGCTGGAACAGTTTCGCCTGGCGCGTAACATCGAACAGCTGCGCCTCGACGGCGAGCGCGTTTTTTCCGGCCGCACGCCCGTCGCCCGCCAACAGGCCTTGTTCATCGTCAGTCTGCTGAGCAGCCACCCGGCCATGCTCGCCGACCGCAGAACAGCGACGCTGGCCAGTGAAGTTGAAAGCTTTCTCGTGCGCGCCGCACGCGAGGGCATGACCGAGCAGCGTTACGCCGAATGGGAAACGCTCTCCAATCGCTTGAGCCTCCTGGCCGACGACTTCTCGATCGAGGGCGCCAACCTGGCCACCGACGATTTGCAGCTGATGTCGGCGACCATGCTGCGCAGCCAGTTCAAGCTGGCGCTGGTGCTGGCACTGGTCGCCGTCTTCGTTGGCGGTTTTCTGTTCCTCATCCATCGTCATCTGATCCGTCCCCTGCAAAAAATGGACGAGGCCTTGTGCGAGTTGCGTTCCGGGCATGCGCTAACGCCCTTTTCAAGCGCCTCGATGACCGAGATCAGGGCCCTCGAGGGCGCCATCGGCCAGTTGCGTGACGTCATGCACGAGAACCAGCAGGCTCGCCAGGAACTGCACGTTCAGGCGACGACCGACAGCCTGACGGGGATGTTCAACCGCCGACACTTCATGGCTCTTGCCGAGGACGAGCTCAAACGTGCCCACCGCTACGCGCGACCGATCTGCGTCGGCATGGCTGACATGGATCACTTCAAAGACATCAACGACCGCCACGGACACGCCGTCGGCGACCGGGTTCTGAAGTCCATCGCCGAGTTGTTTGGCCACACCCTGCGCCAGTCGGACTGGGTGTGTCGCTACGGCGGCGAGGAGTTCGCCTTCCTGTTTACGGAAACAACGCTCGAGGAAGCACATCGCCTTGCCGAGCGGCTGTGTCAGCGTACGGCGGACAACTGCATCGACCTGGGCGAAGACAACAGCCTGCCGGTGACTCTGAGTCTGGGTTTGGCAGACGCTTCGGGCGGCTCGCTCGAGGCGGCTCTCAAGCGCGCCGATGCAGCTCTTTACCAGGCGAAAAAACAAGGGCGCAACCGGGTAGTCATTGCCGGTGAGGCGACGACCACGCCCCCGGAAGCGGCGCACGAGAACGGCGACGACCTTGAGCCGGCAGACGAACGCTGGCTTATCTGAGCCGAGTGCGGCACCAGGCGACGCTGTGCCTGGATCGGCCCGCCCGGTCGCCAGACGCCCGGGCCTTGGCAGCGAAAAAAAAAACCCAAAAGTGGTCGTCGAGGCTTCGCCTTATCCGCAGGCGTGCACTGCGAGAAGCACCGTCTCACCCGGCACGCAAGACCACCTCGACCAGGTGTTCGCGATGATCGTCCACCAGATGAATGCCCTGCTCGCCTCGTTCTTCGCCATCAACCGTGACGGTCATCGGAACCTGCGCACCCTGCTCGCCAATACCTTCCTGCGTAACGGCAATGTGATAAACCGTCTCCCGGTAACGGTAGTGAATCCTGAATGCCGGCCAGTTCGCCGGCACGCACGGAGCGAGAGTCAGCCGGTCCCCCTCCAGCCTGACGCCGAGAAGGGTTTCGACGATCAGCCGATACATCCAGCCGGCCGAGCCGGAGTACCAGGTCCATCCACCGCGCCCGGTGTGCGGCGCGAGCGCATAGACGTCGGCTGCCATGACGTAGGGTTCAACCTTGTAGGTGGCGACACCTTGCGCCGTAGTGGCATGATTCACCGGGTTGATCATGGCCGTGAGTTCCCATGCGCGCCGCGCGTCGCCCAGGGCGGCGAAGGCCATGGCTGCCCAGATCGCGCCGTGCGTGTATTGCCCGCCATTCTCCCGCACGCCCGGTACGTAGCCGCGAATGTAGCCGGGGTCGAGATTCGACTTGTCGAAGGGCGGATCGAGAAGCTGGATGAGCGCGTGCTCGCGGCGCACGAGCCGCAGGTCCACCGCCTGCATGGCCATGCGCGCGCGTAGCGCGTCGCCCGCCCCGGAGAGCACCGACCAACTCTGCGAGATTGAATCCAGCTGGCATTCGGCGTTGCTTGCCGAGCCGAGCGGTGTACCGTCGTCGAAGTAGCCGCGACGGTACCACGCGCCGTCCCAGCCATGACGTTCGAGATTCTGGCGCAGCCGCGCGCCCTCGGCCGTGCAACGCTCGGCGAAGACCGCGTCGCCGCGCGCACGCGCCAGGGCGGTGAAATGTCCGAGCACTTCACAAAGGAAGAAGCCGAGCCAGACACTCTCGCCCTGGCCGCCGATGCCGACCAGGTTCATGCCGTCGTTCCAGTCGCCCGAGCCGATCAGCGGCAGGCCGTGATTGCCGAAGCGCAGACCGTGCCGGATGGCGCGCACGCAGTGCTCGTAGAGGCTGGCCGCCTCGGCGGAGCGCCCGGGCAGGTCGTAGTAGGAATCGTCGCCGGCGTTTACCGGACGGCCTTCAAGGAAATGCACCTCTTCATCGAGCACCCCGGTGTCCGCGCTGCTGCTCACGTAGCGGCACACTGCCAGCGGCAGCCACAGGTAGTCATCCGAACAATGCGTGCGCACGCCACGGCCCGACGGTGGATGCCACCAGTGCTGGACATCTCCCTCCTGAAACTGCCGGCTGGCGCAGAGCAGCAGATGTTCGCGCACCAGCTCGGGCGCGCAGTGGATCAGCGCCATAACATCCTGCAACTGGTCGCGGAAGCCGAAGGCGCCGCCGGATTGGTAGTATCCGCTGCGCCCCCAGAGACGGCAGGCCAGTGTCTGGTACACCAGCCAGCCGTTGGTCAGGACATTCACCGACGCGTCGGGTGTTTCCACCTGCACCGCGCCGAGCGTGTGCTTCCAGTACTGCCACACCGCTTCGAGTGCGCCGCGCGCGGCCAATGGGCCGCGAAAGCGCTGCACAAGCTCGCCGGCGTCATCGGCGTTGCGCCCGACGCCGAGCCGGAAGACGATTTCACGCGCCTCCCCGTCGGCCAGTTCGAAGCCGACCTGGATCGCGCCGCATGGATCCAGACCCGCGCCCACCCTGCCGGACAGGTGCGCGCGGCGCATGGCAGCCGGATCGCCGAGCGTGCCGTTGCCCCCGAGGAATTCCGTACGGTCGCCGCTCAGGCTGCGCTGCGTGTCATCGACGTCGAAGAAAGCAAGCCGATCGGCGAATTCCGCGCTATAGGGATTTCTGGCGAACAGGGCGCCGCTGCGCCGATCGATCTCGGTGGCGACATGCATGGCCGTTTTCGCGGGCACATCCCCCAACACCCACTCGATATAGGCGGTCGCGGACAGTTTGCGCGGCCGCCCCGATTCGTTGCGCACTTTGAGCACCGAGAACTTGACCGCGGCGTCGATGGCCACGTAGATCCATAGTTCGGAGCGAATGCCGCCGGAGCAATGTTCAAAGACGCTGTAGCCGAATCCGTGCCGGCTCACATAGGGCGCCGCGGCACGCACGGGTAAGGGCGTCGGCGACCAGAAGTGGCCGCTCTCTTCGTCGCGCAGGTAGAGGGCTTCACCGCTGGCGTCGCAGACCGGGTCGTTGTGCCACGGAGTGAGACGGAATTCGTGCGCGTTCTCGCTCCAGGTGTAGCCGACGCCGCTCTCCGAGACAACCGTCCCGAAGCCCGGATTCGCCAGAACGTTGACCCACGGTGCCGGCGTCACCTGGCCGGGCGCCAGGGTGATGACATATTCGCGCCCGTCCGGGGTGAATCCTCCCAGCCCGTTGAACAGGATCAGATCGCTGCGCGCCGTCTCACTGGCGCCAGTCGTGTCGGGCCGATCCTCACTGCGCTGGGCGCGCGTCACCACAAGCCGGGGTACGCGCGGCTCTGCGAGCCGACGATAGTCGAGTTGTTCGGCCAGCGTTCCCCGGCCGTCGGCGATGACGGCACGCGCGACCGACTGCAGCAGAACGCGGTCTTCGCTGCTTAGGTGCTCCGCAGACCTCACGAAGATGCCGCCCGGCCGGTCCATCACGCTCGCTTCGACGCCCGAGGCGATGAATGCCAGGATCTGTTCCTGCAAGCGCTGGCGATAACCGGCGTGATCCTCGTTCCAAATCACCAGGTCCACCGCCAGTCCCTTCAGGCGCCAGTACGCGTGCGCCTGTACCAACTGGCGCACGAGATCGATATTGGCAGCATCCCCGATCTGCAGCAGCACGATCGGCAGATCACCGGAGATGCCGTAACCCCACAGCCCCGACTGCCCGCGGCGATTCGTGCTCAGCACAGCCGCGTCCGCGCGCAGCGAAGGGTTGGCGTAGATGACGGAGCTGGCCAGACGCGCGTAGAGCTGCGCATCGGCCTCACTGGCGTTGAGCTGGCGAAGCACCACCTGGCTGTGCGTCCAGGTCAGATCGAAGACGCGGTCCGAGAGGTGCCGGTCCTGGTATTTCTCGACCAGGCTCAAGGCCATGTCGCGGGAGCTGCCGATGCCAGAAACGATGTCGATGGTGGCCGTTTGCTCGGGATCAAGCGCCAGCGAACAGCGGATGGCGACGATCGGATCGAGCACCGAACCCTCGCTGCCGGAAAGCGCCGCGGGGTCGCTCATCACCAGGGGCGCAGCAGAACTTCTGCCACGGCCGATAAAGCGCAGGCGATCGGTCTCGTAGGACACCTCGCCGATATCGGCCCCGTGCGCGGTCATCAGGTGGAACATCCAGGGCGCCTGCTCGCCGCGCGAGCGGGGCCGACGGGTGCACAGGATCGCGCAGCAGTCGCGCAGAATCTCGGTCTGCACGAACAGATTGCTGAAGGCCGGATGCAGGACGTCGGCGGCCGGCGGCGCGATCACCACTTCGGCATAGCTCGTGACGTCGATTACCCGGCGTTGTCGCGATCGGTTGGTGATGCGCACCCTGCGCAACTCGATGTCATCCTCCGGCGAGACGATGATCTCGGTGTGCGTTTCAAATTCGCCGTCTTCAGCACCAGCAGCAACGGCAGCAACGGAATCGCGGCGGCGAAACTCGGCTCGCCCCTCGGAAAAGATCGCTTCATAGTGCTGCGGGCGCTTGGCCGTCGGCTGATAGGCGGTCGACCAGAAGGCAGCGCTCTGGGCATCGCGAACGTAGCAGACAGTGCCCCAGTGATCGCCGCTGGGATCTTCGCGCCAGCGCGTGACGGCGAGATCCTTCCAGCGGCTGTAGCCGCCGCCTGCTTGGCTGACCATTACGTGATAGCGGCCGTTCGACAACAACTGCACCTCCGGGATCGGATTGTCGGGGCTGCTGAACACCCGGATCGGCGTTTCCGCCGCAAGCGACGGCGAGCGGATCGCCGAGAGTTGGGCGGTGTGCGTAAACAGGGCCGTCGTCCTGGGAATGCGCTCCTGAAGCAGCAGCATGACCGCCTGGAACAGCGGCTCTGCTTCGAACCGCCGCTGCATCGGACGCTCCAGCACTAGATAGGCCAGCGCGAGAAGACTCATGCCCTGGTGATGGGCCATAAAGGAACGCACCACCACGTGCGATTGCCCGCGGCGCTGCCGTGAAGGCGTGTAGTCGATCGCTTCGAAGAAACCGAACCTGCCCATGAAGCCCTCGGCGGCGAGCCGCTGCAGATTCAGGCAGGCCTGCTCGGGCGCCACCATCAGCGCCAGGGCCGAGGCATAGGGGGCAATAACCAGATCGTCTGCCAGTCCGCGTTTGAGTCCCAGGCCGGGTACCCCGAAGGCACGGTACTGGTAGTTGAGATGCACGTCGACCGTGTTGTAGCCCGATTCCGACAGTCCCCAGGGTACGCCGCGCAGCTGCCCATACTCGATCTGCCTGGCGACCGCCCCTTTGCAGGTCTGGTCGAGCAGCGTGTTGTCGTAGGTCGGCATCACCAGCAGCGGCATCAGGTACTCGAACATCGAACCGCTCCAAGACAGCAGAACCGGTTCTCCGTCGCTGCCGGTGAGCAGGCGCCCCAGGGCGAACCAGCTCTCCTGTGGCAGTTGACCCTGCGCAATCGCCACGAAGTTGCACAAGCGCGCTTCCGAGGCCAGCAGGTCGTAGTAGCCCGAGTCAACACGCCGCTCGGCGACGTTGTAGCCAATGCTCAACAGATGGCGTGACTTGTCGTAAAGGAAGTCATATTCCATGCGCGCGAATTGCAGGCATTGCAGTGCCAGTTGCTCGATCACTGCCATCCTGTCGCCGGCCCGGCCATTACCTGCCATGGCCAGTTCGCGCAGCGTCGGTATTGCAGCGCCAGCGGCAAGCCCCTCTTGCGCACCCGGTAGCGACGGCAGAACTTGCCGCGGAGCAAGGAAGCAAAGCTCGTCCAGGGCCTCGCGGCATTGACGCGCAAGCGCCGGCGCCCAGCCCTCGTCGCGAGCTTTTTCTTCCTGCTCGGGCGCCGTGATCTCCCCGCCATGCGGACGTCCCGCGACCAGGGCGGCAAGTTCGGCGGCGCTGCTCGCCAGACGCGCGAGGCATGCGCGCGCCGCCGTGAGGCTCTCGGGACGGGCAGCCGACGCCGATTCCAGTTCCTTCCGAAATGCCGTCGCCTGCGCCGCAGCCACTTCGTCCGCCTCGCCAAGAAGAATCCTGAGCGTGTCGCCCAGGCCTTCGAACAGCTGCACCGGTAGTATCCTGTCGTCGGCAAGGGCCAGCAGACCCGCGCGCAGGGTCAGCAGATGGCCGGCAAGGTTGCCGCTGTCCACCGTCGAGATATACCGTGGCAGCAGCGGTTGCAGCGTTTGCGTGTCGTACCAGTTGTAGAAGTGCCCGCGGTGTCGTTCCAGAGCGTCCATCGTATTCAGCGTATTCGCCGCACGCTCGAGGACTTTTCCGGCCACCAGGTAGCCGAAGTCGTAGGCCGACAGATTGGCCAGCAGCGCCAGCCCGATGTTGGTCGGCGATGTGCGATGCGCCACCGCGGCAACGCGATACTCCTGGACATTGTCCGGCGGCAGCCAGTGCTCGTCCGGGCCGACGAAGCGATCGAAGAACGCCCAGGTGCGGCGCGACAGCGCACGTAGAAAGAGCGTTTGCTCGCCGCTCAGGCTGGCCTTGCGAGGCGCCAGCGGGCGGCTGATCCACCAGGCAATGAGCGGCGAGGCGAACCACAGGAGCAGGATCGGCCCGGCCACCGCCAGCACCGCCGGGCTCGATGCCGCCAGGTACATCGTCGTCACCGCGGCCATCGCCGGGGCAAACCACATCGTCCGAAAACAGGCTGCAAGCGTGCCACGGTCGCGCTCGCCCGCCTCGCGATCCGCTTCCCCCGACGGATTCCATTCGAGCAATCGCGAGCGTGTCACCAGCATCCGCCAGGCCGTGCGCGTAATCGCCTGCAGGCTGAAGAATGCCTCGTACGGAAGGCAGGCGAGTTCGAACAGGAGCTGCATGAAGTGCCGGTAAGCCGAGCGCGTGATGCTTGCCAGGTGCTGCCTCAGGAGCGCCTCCTCGGGCTTGCGGAAGACGTCGAGGAGAGTGGCGCAGAGGGGCGGAAGCAGCATGATGGCGATCGCTGCCAGGGTCCACAACCAGGCCGGCGCAAGCAGCGTCCATCCCGAAAGCAGGAGCAGCGTCAGCGCCGCGGGGACGAGACTGCGCCGCAGGTTGTCGAAGAGCTTCCACTGCGACAGCATCGAGAGCGGGTTTTTCTGCCGCCTGTTGTCCGCCCCGACAGTCGCGCCCGGAACGCGCCTGCGCAGCCACCCCGCCAGCTGCCAATCGCCGCGGATCCAGCGGTAGCGCCGGCTCACGTCAGCGCTATAGCGGATCGGGTAATCCTCGTACAGGTGCACATCGCTGAGCAGTCCCGCGCGTGCGTAACACCCTTCCAGAAGATCGTGGCTAAGGACGCGATTCTCGGGGAAGCGCCCGCCAAGCGCTTGCTCAAAGGCATCGACGTCGTAGATTCCCTTGCCGATGAACGAGCCTTCGCCGAACACGTCCTGGTAGACATCCGAGACCGCGCGCGTATAGGGGTCGATGCCCGGCTCGCCTCCATACAGGCGCGCATAACGCGAGCGGTTCGTCGCCGGCAGGCCGATCGCCACGCGCGGCTGCAGGATACCGTAGCCCGCGGTGACTCGCCGCTTCGCTGCATCGTAGGCAGGGCGATTCAGCGGGTGTGCCATGGTGCCGACGAATTGCCGCGCCGCATCGCGCGGCAGTTGCGTATCGGTGTCCAGCGTCAGCACGTATTTGACGGACGACAGGAGCGCGCGATCGCCGACGACAAGCGCAAAGCCGTTCCCGGTGCCCCCGCGGAGCAGCGCGTTCAGCTCGGCGAGCTTGCCGCGCTTGCGCTCGTAACCCATCCACAGCCGGTCCTCGGGGTTCCAACGTCGCGGGCGATGGAAGAGGAAGAAGAGGTCACCCCTGATCCTGGTCCCGTCACCGCCGTACTTCGCGTTCAGCTCGCCGATCCTCGTCCCGGCCAGAATGACCAGCGCATCGTCCTCGGGGAGCGACTCCTGCCGGGCATCGCGAAAATCGGTCAGCAGGCCGAAGTGCAGGCGTTCATCGCGATTTGCCAGAAACCTGACTTCCAGCGCCTCGACCAGATCCTCCACGCCGGAAGCGCTGGTAAGCATCGTCGGGACGACGACCAGAGTGCGTGCGTCGGCCGGGATACCTTCGCTGAAATCCATTCTGGGCAGGGGATGCGGCGCCACGAGCAGCGTTGCCAGCCAGTTCACCAGCGCTACGCCCAGTTGACTGGCAGCCAGCAGCGAGACGATGCCGATCGGCACCAGCAGCCAGCCCGGCGCCCCGGCGGCAAACGCCTGCGCCAGCAAGCTTGCCCCGACGATCACCGTGATCAGCGCGATGCCGCCCAGGTACACCAGTGAGGGGAAGCGAGCTGCCGTTTTGCGCAAGGCCTCGGCGCCGGAACGGCGCACCTGCGCCGCGCGCTCGAGTTGTGGCAAACCCTTGTCGATCAGGTAGTAGCCGACGTGCCCGGCGCGATGGCTATCGCCAGCGCCGCCGCCAGCAGCGATCGCGACTGCGCCCATGCGCGCCAGCTCGACCGCCTTGCGGGCGACCTCGCCCTCGGATAGGCAAGCCTTCTTCGCGATCCTCTCGATGGCATGGCGGTATCGATCGCGGGTGGCGAAATCCATCCGCCCATAGGCGCCGCCCGGATCCTCACGCAGGGTGTTCTCGACGACACTCTGGATTTCGACGAAGGTGCGCCAGTCCGTCGCGCCGAGGACCCGGAGACTGCCGATGCTGTTGCTGATCGAGACCTGATCGGCGGCCTGCTGCTGGTTCTCCGCTTGCACGAGGTGCTCGATGGTCAGACCCGATTCCGACAGGCGCTGCTCGATCCAGGTCAGGGGCAGTGCCAGAGTGGGACCCCGTCCCTGCAGGCGCCGCGCGAGTTCGGCGACGAAGCCGCCGACCATCGGAGGATCCGAGGACGCCATCTCGGCGATCACCAGGATCAGGCTCTTGGGATCGCTGACTGCCGTCTCCGCCATCCGCTCGGCCCAGGTAGCGGCCAGGTTTCGCTCGGCCCAACTGGCTGCGATGCGCACGCCGACGCGACGCAGATTCTCGATCACTGCCAGGCGGAGCATGATCGGGATCGCCCACAACTCGCCCAGCCGCATCGGGCTGATGCCCTGGTAGGCCGCCACGAAGCCGCTCAAACTGTCAATATCCACGCGGCCATCGCCATGCGCAATGGTCTCCAGCGCGATGTCGTACACCCGCGGACGCCCGACCGAAGGCCCGTGCGCCAGGCGCGGGAGTTCGCGGCTGTAGCCCTTTGGCAAGTGCCGCTTGGCCGTGCGGATCTGCTCTTCGATGAGATAGAAATTGTCGAGCAGCCATTCCCCGGCCGGCATCATCCGGCGGCTCTCGGTGGCCGCCGTCGTCAGCAGCTGGCACACGTCAACCAGGGTTCTTTCGTTGTCTGCCAGCCGAGCCAGGAGCCGGTCCGGTGCCTGGCCAGCAATCAGCGTGTGCGCGGCCGCGAGCACCTCGCCGTGCAGCGCCATTTGATCGGCGCTGTACAACTCGGAGCGCAACGGGGGGTTCTGCGTCAGGCAAGGTCCGTAGCCCCCCATCACCGAGTAGCCGGGCTTTCAATGGCCGCAAAAAGCTGCTGCGCTTGCTGTCGACGTTCAATTGAAGGGGTCCTATTCTTGATGTGAAAGTCGCGCATGCGACTCACGAAACTCCCTTCTCCCTTGCGGGAGAAGGGCCGGGGGAGCTAGACTTACTGCTGTTACTGCGCACAAACGGTCATGACCGTTAAAACGAAATCGTCAAGCACGGCAGCACGGCGAGGGATGTGTGCCGCCTACTCTCCGAGCAGTTCCGCCACCGGCTCAAGTTGCTCCACATGCTGAGCCACCACTTTCACGATGACCGTCAGCGGGATGCTCAGCAGCATTCCCCAGATGCCCCACAGCCAGGCCCAGAAGAGCAGCGAGACGAATACCGCCGCGGTATTCATCCTGGCGATCCGGCCGGTCATCCAGGTGGTGACGAAGGTGCCGACGAAAGTGGCGACCGCCAACGACGCACCGGCGGGCAGCAGCGCCATCGACAGGGTGCCGAACTGCAGGAAGGCGGCCATGCCGATGGCGGCGGCAGTAAGCGCCGGACCGAAGTAGGGAATGACATGCAGCAGGCCTGCGGCCACGGCCCAGGCGCCGGCGTTCTCGAGACCGATCCAGCGCAGTGCCAGCCAGGTAAGCAGCGCCACCAGCACATTGGTCGCCAGGAGCATGGACATGTAGCGCTGGACCGAGGCGTTGATGTCATCGAGGATGCGAACGGTGATCTTCCTGTTCGCCAGCGTCGGACCCGCGAGTCGCACCAGCTTCCTCTTGTACGTGTCGCCGGACAGCAAGAGAAAGAAAGTCAGGAAGAGCACCATCGCTGCCTGGCCGATCAGTCCCACGGCGCCGACGGAGTTGGCCCACAGGAAGTCGCCGAGTTTGAAGCCGGGCGTGTCGATAATGACGCGCGTTGCCGGCCGTCGGGGGTTTGAATCAATACCTGCCGCCTGGCTGGTCGCCTTCTCGATCTCGCTGGCAGCGGTTTGCACCTTCTGCATGGTACTGGTCTCGCCCTTGCGCACACTGGCGAGGCCGGTCGACAACTTGCTCACCGCCGCCGGTACCTGATCGAGGATGGTCTGAAACTGCCCACGCAAGGAGTAGGCCCCCAGAGTGAGCGCACATACGACCCCCACCATCACCACGCTGCTGCCCAGTGCGCGCGGGACCCTGATCCTTTCCAGCCAGACGACCAGAGGATTCAGGGTGTAGGCGAAAAGGAGTCCGAGCAGCAGGGTGATGACAAAAAGTTGCGCCCATTCCAGTGCGAAGACCACGGCTAGCGTGGCGAGGACGGCCAGCGACAGATTCTGCGTGCCCGACCCGATACGAAGCGTCGGCTGGGACGCGTCGGACGCCGCCGCAACTTCGCTGGGCGGGGACTCGGCATCGCGGTCCGCGGTGGATCGCGCGGCAGGCAAGTGCAAAGGCATCGCTAGGGCCCCGGATTCTGCGGGTGTTTGCCGGCTGAGCGCACGCTAGTCACTCATCGGCCTGGCTGCGCGACTTCTTTCGAGCGCGGCCGGCGCTCCGCGGCCAGCGCCGGATTGCATGCTCCGGCGCTGGCCGCGAATGCTCATCGTGCCAGCGCTCACTTGACCCGCATGTCGTTCTTGACGGAGGTGACGCCGCCGACGCTGCGGGTCAGCGCAACCGCTTTGCTGATCGCCGTCGGCGAACTCACGAAGCCGCTCAGTTGAACCGTGCCCTTGAAGGTCTCGACGTTGATCTCGGCGGACTTCAGGCTGGGCTCGTTGAATATGGCGGCCTTGACCTTGCTGGTGATGACGCTGTCGTCCACATACTCGCCGGTCCCCTCCTGCTTCGCGGTTGACGCGCATCCCACGGCGGAGGCCAGCGTTACCGCCAGGAACAGTGCGGAAAGATACTTGCCAAGTTGCTTCATGATTGATTCTCCTGATTGAGGTTGAACAGAACTTCCAGATTCCGGCGCGCCATCGATACGCCGCGCCTCGACAGCGACCTTCGCCAGGACTTTCGGCCTAGCGAACGCCGCGTGAAACCGCGTGCTACAACAGCAACAGCACGCTTGCGCCGACAACCGCTACCAACAGGTTGTAGAGGTTGAATCCCCCGCCGCCAGCCATCCCGAAAGTATTGAAGAGCCAGCCGCCGCCCGACTCGGCAGCGGGTCGAGTTCTCAACCGCAGCGTAGTCAAAATGACGAACACCGTCTGTGCGGTGGCGCACATCCGGCAGTGGGGGGGAGGCCCGCGTGGCGAGCGACCCGGGGTGGTGTCACGCCCTGAAGTGGACGGCCCGTCCGTCGCGCCGACCAGCGCTGCGTGCGGACTTTGCCCGACGCGCAGGGCGAACCGCACATGCAGGCACCGACACCCGCGCAAGCGCCTATGTCTCCTAGCGCACAGAACTTGACCCCCGTTTGCGATCAGACTCCCTACATCGACACCAGGCATCGCCTGTTTGATGACCAGGAGTCGCAAGACGAACCGAAGCTGGCTCGCCTATCAGAGGTATCAACCACAAGTCAGGAGTTCACGATGAACAAAGATCAAGTCAAGGGCGCAGCAAAAGACCTGGGCGGCAAAATTCAGCAAGAGGTCGGAAAACTGGTCGGCAGCACCGAGCAGCAGGCAAAGGGATTGAAAAACCAGGCTGAAGGCGAACTCCAGGAACATCTCGGCGACCTGAAAGAGAACCTCAAAGACGCCAGGGACGCGGTCAAGGACGCCTTGAAACCGTAGCCGCAATGGGCATCGCTGCCCTTCGCTTGAACGAAGAAGCCGCCATTGCCGGCTTCTTCGTTTCCTGTGCTCATAGGCGCGGCACGCGCTATCAAGGCCAGGCTGCGAGGCGAAATAATTGTTCATGGCAAAGCTATCTGCAGCGTCACTCTGACATTTCGATTCAGGTGACCGCACTCACTCGGGGACGGCAGGATGACTTACTGTGTTGGCGTACTGCTGGACGAGGGCATGATTTTTGCGTCGGATTCTCGAACCAATGCCGGTATCGACAATTTCGCGAAGTTCTGCAAGATGACGGTATTCGAGCGCAAGGGCGAGCGGGCAATAGTCCTCCTGAGTTCTGGCAATCTCGCCGGCACCCAGGCGATCATCAGCGTCCTGACCCAGCGCGGCGAAGATCCGGACAACAAGGCGTCGCTGTGGAAGGCGCGCACCATGTTCGACATGGCCAATCTGGTTTCCGACGCCATGCGCGACATCGAACGGCGTGATGGTCCGTCTCTGGAAGCGAGCGGCATCAGCTTCAACGCGTCGTTCATCCTCGGCGGGCAAATCCGCGGCGAAGGGCAACGCCTGTTCCGCATCCATGCCGAAGGCAACTTCATCGAGGCCGGTGGCGACACACCCTATATTCAGACCGGCGAAACCAAATACGGCAAGCCGCTCATCGACCGCGTCATCGTCGGTTCGACAAACCTTGCGGACGCCGCAAAGTGTATTCTCGTGTCGTTCGACTCGACGATGCGCAGCAGCCTTTCGGTTGGCATGCCGATCGACCTCATCTGCTACGAACGTGACAGCCTCGAAATCCGAATGCGACGCCGTTTTGCCGAAGGCGACACCTACTTCACCTCCTTGCACCAGAGCTGGAGCGAAGGCACTCGCCGTGTGTTTCGAGAACTTCCAGCCCTGGTCTGGTGAGTCATTGCGGTCGCCAGCCAGCATCCCGGAGCACCTGCGCGACTTCCATGTCGTCACCTGCGAGCATGGTGGCAAGCGCATCCCCGCCGCCTACGTCGACCTCTTTCATGGCTGGCAGGCCCGCTTGTCCAGCCATCGCGGCTACGATCGCGGCGCCCTGATCATGGCGCGCGATCTCGCCGCGGCCCTGCAGGCACCCCTGGTGACATCGACGGTGAGCCGCCTGCTGGTCGATCTGAATCGATCGCTGTCCAGTCCACAAGCGTGGTCGGATGCGACGCGGGCGCTATCGCCGACGAGCAAGCAGGCGATCGTATCGCGCCATTACGCGCCCTACCGGCAGCGGCTGATGAACACGGTGGCGGAAGCGGTAGCGGCCGGGCAGCGGGTGATCCATGTTTCGTCGCATAGCTTCACCCCGGTCCTCGACGGCCAGGTCCGCAACGCCGACATCGGCCTGTTATATGACCCGGCACGACCAGGAGAGGTGGCGCTGGCGGCCCGCTGGAAGGCAGCATTGGCCGAACATTCGGCCGAATTGCGCGTGCGCCGGAATTACCCGTACCATGGGAAGAACGACGGACTGACCACTGCCATGCGCCGCTGCTTCGCGCCCAGCGAGTATGTCGGGATCGAGATTGAACTCAACCAGGCGTTGGTGCTCGCCCAGCCGCGCCTGTGGCGGCAATTGCGCCGCGCCGTAGTGACGACGCTGGCGTCGGCACTACGCTGACGACCCACGGCGTGCCTTGCTCTCCATGAACTCACCTACCACCAGGAAGCTCCCATGAAAATTCGCATCGGCTATGACATCGTCTATGCGTGCGCGCAACCGACCCCGATGATCCTGATGCTCGACATCCACTACTCACGGATGAATGACGTCGTGGTGCCTGCCCACCTGATGACCGATCCCGCGCTACCAGTGGTTGCCTATCGCGACGGCTTTGGCAACTGGTGTAGCCGAATCGTCGCCCCGCCCGGCGAGATCCGCATCTTTGCCGACGGTGTCGTACGCGATTCGGGCCAGGTGGACGATATCGCTGCGCAGGCGCAACAGATCGCCCTCCAGGACCTGCCGGAAGAGACGCTGGTCTTTCTGCTCGGCAGCCGCTATTGCGAAACCGATCGACTGTCCGCCGAGGCATGGCGTCTGTTCGAGCACACGCCGCCCGGCTGGGCGCGGGTGCAGGCGATCTGTGATTTTGTGCACCAGCACATCCAGTTCGGCTACCAGTTCGCCCGTTCGACCAAGACGGCCTGGGATGCCTACAACGAGCGCGCCGGCGTGTGCCGCGACTATGCTCATCTGGCGATCACCTTCTGCCGCTGCATGAACATACCGGCCCGCTACTGTACCGGCTATCTGGGCGACATCGGGATCACGCCGGTGCCCGGTCCGATGGACTTCTCCGGCTGGTTCGACGTCTACCTCGGCGGCCGCTGGTACACCTTCGACGCCCGCAACAACGTTCCTCGCATCGGACGCATCCTGATGGCGCGCGGCCGCGATGCCGCCGATGTGGCGATGGTCACCAGCTTCGGACCGAGCGTCCTCAAGAGCTTTCTCGTGCGCACCGACGAAGTGTCCACGGCCTAGTGCACGCGCGGCGCTGCCATGCCTGGCGTATCGTTGACCTGCTCCGTCCGCCGGCAAGGGCGGCGAGGGGCAGCACAGCATTCGCGACATTCGCAAGGGGAACGCTGCGATGACTGGACCACTGTGGTTCCTGCTGGTGGGCGGCCTGTTGCTGGTCATGGGTCTGACCCCGTCGTTCATCAAGCGTCTGCCGGTCACCTCGGCGATCATCTACCTGTCCATCGGCCTGCTCGTCGGGCCGACGCTGCTCAACGCCTTTCACTTCAACCCGCTCAAGGAATCGGCACTGCTGGAAGTGCTGACCGAAGTGGCGGTGCTGATTTCCCTCTTCACCGCCGGGGTCAAGATGCCTGCCCCGATGCAACTCGACCGCTGGCGCACACCGCTCCTTCTGGCATCGACATCGATGGTCCTGACCGTGGCCATGGTTGCCGCCTTCGCCCACTACGTGCTCGGGCTGTCCATCGGCGCAGCGGTGCTTCTCGGCGCCATCGTGGCGCCAACGGACCCGGTCCTCGCCACCGACGTTCAAATCCGCCATCCCGGCGACCGCGACCGCCTGCGCTTCAATCTCACCTGCGAAGCCGGCATGAATGACGGTAGCGCCTTCCCGTTCGTAATGCTCGGCCTGGGTTTGCTCGGCTTGCACGACCTCGGCGATTTCGGCCTGCGCTGGGTGCTCGTCGATGTGTTGTGGGCGACCGTTGCCGGGATCGCCATCGGCGTCGTCCTCGGTTCCGCTCTCGGTCGGCTCGGCTGGACTCTGCGCAGCAGACGCTTTGACCACGAGCTGATGGACGATTTCCTCGGCCTGGGACTGATCGGCGTCGTCTACGGCCTCAGCGAACTGGTCAATGCATGGGGCTTTCTCGCGGTGTTCTTTGCCGCCGTGTCGCTTCGACAGACCGAAGTCAGGCTGATCAGTGCCAGGGCCGCCAACGTGGAAAAAGGGCTTGCCGGGCACGACCCGGTCGCCACGTCAGGTGGCGGCGATCCCGTGCCAACCGTCAGCGAAGGCTCGCTGATCTTCAAGGAACATCTTGAGAGGCTCTCGGAACTGCTCTTGATCCTGCTCGTCGGCGGCTCGCTGTTTCTCGATTCGTGGAGTTGGCGAGCGGTGAGCCTCGCGCTGTTCCTGTTCCTCGTCGCTCGCCCGCTCAGCGTTGCCATCGGGCTGCTCGGTTCGCACGCGCCGGCGCGCGTTCGCGGCATGGTCGGCTGGTTCGGGGTACGTGGCATCGGCTCGCTCTACTATCTGATGTACGCCATTGAACACGGCTTGCCGGAAGAGATGGCGTTGGAACTCATCCACATGACCCTGATCGTGGTTACGATGTCCATCCTTGTCCACGGTGCCAGCGTAAAGCCCCTGATGAACCGCTTCTGGCGAGCTGGCTGAGGGATGCGATTGCTGTGATCGCCCCTGGCAGCGAAGACGGAATGAAAAGCCTGGCGCTGTGTGGCGCTGTGTGCGCCGCGCCCGAATCGCCTGAATACTGGAAGGTGGCCCTTAATCACCTGCTCACATCGTTGGTGCGTCGTGCGCGCACCGCGCCGGCTACCATGCCGGGCGCAAGCGGAGGCGCCGGACCTGGACTACCGGTCCGGCTAGCTGCTAACAGTGGCGCGCCGCCCAGTGGCCGCGTGCGCTGATGCGAGAAGGCTTTTCATTCGTCGCTCCTGCGGTTCAGTTTATAGCTGCGACTTGAAGTACTTGAAGGAATGAACGAAGGCGTCGCGAATCTTTTCCATTTCTGCAACCATGGTGTCCCAGGAGTCTTCGCCGGCAACTCTCAGCTCTTCGAGCTTGGCGAGAGCGCGTTGGGACTGTTGGCGTAGCTTGCCCATTTCCTCCTCGTACTTCTCGCGTGCATCGGCCTTCGCTACTTTGGCTTTGGCGTCCAACTCGTTCATCTTTGTATTCGTTTTATCGAGTTGAAGTTTCATTTTTTCGATGTAGTCATCTCTCTTTGACATGGCAATGGCTCCTGTGATGGAAAAACGTGAAAGGATTTCGTGTTCAGTATTCGGGCAAACCGTGAATTGCCCCGATGCGCGCCTGCTGGTGCACTTGAGCACCCTGTTCAGCTTAATCGGAAGGAAAGAAGGACTCGGTACGCTGGCGCACATATGCGAGCGAGGCCTTGGCTGTCGTCCACATGCCCGCCGCTCCCCTCCTACTTGGCGGTGGACGCGCAAGCCGCGGCGGACACCCGCATGACCGCCAGCAAGAATGCGGCAAGATGCTTGCCAAGTCCGTTCATGATTGATTGTCCAGATCGAGGTTGAACAGAGCATCCCGAACGCCGCGCAAGGCAGCGTGGTACACCAGCAGCAGCGTGCTCGCGCCGACGACGGCCACAAGCAGGCCGGGAAGCTTGAATGCCCCGGCGCCGGCCATCCCGAAAGTATTGAAGAGCCAGCCGCCGACGAGCGCGCCGACAACCCCGAGAACGATGTCCATGACGGCGCCCTGCCCGCTTCCGCCAACGATTCGGGCGGCGATGAGCCCGGTGATGAGTCCCAGTACGGCCCATAGTAGTAAAGACATGATTGCCTCCTGTATCTGCAGCTGTCGGGCCTCACGATTTCCAGAATCCAGCGACGGGGCCCAACAATCGCTGAAGCATCACCACACCCGTTCGCACGCCTGTCAGCCGCACGCCGCAATGAAATTCCCCCGCAGGACTTGACACGCGACGCTGGCGAAATGAAGCCGGTGCAGGGTCCAGAGTCGGTCGCGATATGAGTCCGGTGAAGAAAGCGCCTGCCTCGGCGACCTGACGTAATGGGCAATGCCGCCCGGCGCATGGCCTTGATCGGATCAGGCGAGCTGTTATGGTCGCTAGTCCTTGTTACGCTCTTCAAAGCGCTTGATCTGCGCCTCGGCCTCGTCCTTGCTAGTGCCGTAGGTCTCCTGAATCCTGTCCACGAGTTCGACGCGCTTGCCGGCAATCAAATCGAGCTGCTCTTCGGTGAGGCAGCGCCACTGCGCTTTTATCTTGCTCTTGTACTGTTTCCAGTTCCCTTCGACGACCTTCCAGTCCATATCAAGCCCCTAGTGTTCATTACCCGAACGGCGAAATGGCCGACCGGCCATCATCATCCTGCGTCGCAGCAGGTGCTTCGCCACCAAGGCCGCGTACACGGCGACCAGCGGGGAACAACCCACACAGGTGGACGGATTTCCTGGCCACGCCAGCTGAGACGGTAAGTCTGGGCGCATGACCCGGCGCAGTCTGTACAGTGGCGTACCAGGCTAGCTTGCAGCGACCGTACCGCCGCTATTACTCGTGCTCCCAACGGAAATCGACCGTATTGAGCGCCGTTGCGTCAACGGCAACGGAGCGCTCGATCGCCTTGCCGGCGTAAGTGGCGACCACCCGATACTTGCCCACCGGCAATTTCGCCAGGAACCACGGCCCATCGGCGATCGCCTCGAGAAGCGTCTTGCCGTTCCCGTCAGCGATGGCAACCCGCACGTTGCTCAGAAATGCCCCGGACGCCATGGCGAAAACCAGCTTCAGATTGAACTCACTGACCTGTTCCCTGAGCCGCTGCAGCGACTCATCGCCCACACCGCCCGACACATAGGACAAACCACCAGCCTCGTGGACAATGGGTCCATCGCCAGCTCTGGCACCGGTCGCGAATGATCCAAAGGTGATCGCAGCGATCACCAGGCCGGGGAGGAGAAATTTTTTGTTCATGTCGAAACTCCGATTGATGGGCCGAAGCCCTGCTGTGCATGTCAGGAGGAAGTTGCGCCGCGTCGTGCTTGCAGTGCGCATGGCAAAATCCGATCGAGTGCCATGTTGTGGCGACGAAGCCCCCGTCGTCTGTTCGTTAGCACACAGAAAACCGACGGAGACAATTGCGGCGGGGCGAGCGTCCTGTGCTTCGGCCAACGCCGCGGTGACGGTCGGCAGATGCGTTTCCCGGCCGTCGCCGGACATCCTTCCATTGTGCCGGCTCCGATCGAGGCCATCACCGGCCAGCCGGGG
>NZ_SPMY01000107.1 GCF_012939955.1 Candidatus Accumulibacter phosphatis | reverse complement strand
GGCGCGACAGCGCCTTGCTCAATGGTTATGGGCGCGAGCGCGATGCCGTTGCCGCGCTCGATAGCGCATGGGAAGAACTCAAGACCATGGGCACATTGGCCGTCGTCAGAAAGACTGAGCAGCGAGGCTCCCGCGCCAAGTTGGAAGACGTGACCTACACGCTGTTCCCGACCCGCGATTTTGTCGCCGAGCAGAAAGCCGCCAATCGTCGCCAGAATGATGCAAAAGTATCGTCTAGTCCAAGCCGTTGACCGACAGCAAAGCTTTAAGCCAACGCTGGAACAGACCGGGGATGCCAAGAGCTTGTTGAACCCCTTGTTCGACCTTGTGGAAAAACCCAAGCAGCGCACCTGAGAGCAGGGGGAATAGGTCGCGGGTCACGCCCCAAGGTCAGGGGGAATAGGTCGCGGGTCGCAGGGGGAATAGGTCGCGGGCGACCTCACGACAGAGGAATAGGTTGCGGGTCACGCCCCAAGGTCAGGGGGAATAGGTCGCGGGTCGCCGAAAAATCAGGGGGAATAGGTCGCGGGTCGCCGAAAAAT
>NZ_SPMY01000106.1 GCF_012939955.1 Candidatus Accumulibacter phosphatis | reverse complement strand
GGCCCGCGATCGGGAAACCGCGCGCCGCGCCTGGGCCGTGGTTGCCGAGATGCTCGGCGATCCGTCGCTGGGGCTGATCGTCCTCGATGAACTGACCTATGCGCTGAAGAACGGCTGGCTGGATTTGCCGCTCGTGCTCGCCGATCTGGCCGCCCGCCCGGCGCTGCAGCACGTGGTGATTACCGGCCGCGGCGCGCCGGACGAACTGTGCGCCGCAGCCGACACGGTCAGCGAGCTGCGCGACGTCAAGCACGCCTTTCGCGCTGGCGTACGGGCGCAGAAAGGGGTCGATCTGTGAGCGCTATGCCGGCGTGCCCGGCGCTGTTCATTGCCGCGCCTGCTTCCGGCCAGGGCAAGACGACGGTGACCGCGGCTCTCGCAGCGCACCATCGTGGGCAAGGGCGGCGCGTGCGCGTTTTCAAGACCGGCCCCGATTTTCTCGATCCGATGATCCTCGAGCGCGCCTCTGCTGCGCCGGTCTATCAGCTCGACCTGTGGATGGGCGGTGAGGAGCACTGTCGGCAACTCCTGCACGCGGCGGCGGCCGAAGCCGACCTGATCCTCATAGAAGGCGTCATGGGACTCTTCGACGGCGAC
>NZ_SPMY01000012.1 GCF_012939955.1 Candidatus Accumulibacter phosphatis | reverse complement strand
CAGGTTGAGCCCGGGGATTTCACATCTGACTTACAAAACCGCCTGCGCACGCTTTACGCCCAGTAATTCCGATTAACGCTCGCACCCTACGTATTACCGCGGCTGCTGGCACGTAGTTAGCCGGTGCTTCTTATTCGGGTACCGTCATCTACTCAGGGTATTAACCCAAGCAATTTCTTCCCCGCCGAAAGAGCTTTACAACCCGAAGGCCTTCTTCACTCACGCGGCATGGCTGGATCAGGCTTCCGCCCATTGTCCAAAATTCCCCACTGCTGCCTCCCGTAGGAGTCTGGGCCGTGTCTCAGTCCCAGTGTGGCGGATCATCCTCTCAGACCCGCTACGGATCGTCGCCTTGGTAGGCCTTTACCCCACCAACTAGCTAATCCGACATCGGCCGCTCGCAGAGCGCAAGGTCTTGCGATCCCCTGCTTTCCTGCTCACAGAATATGCGGTATTAGCGTAACTTTCGCTACGTTATCCCCCACTCCAGGGCACGTTCCGATGTATTACTCACCCGTCCGCCACTCGCCACCAGGGTTGCCCCCGTGCTGCCGTTCGACTTGCATGTGTAAGGCATGCCGCCAGCGTTTAATCTGAGCCAGGATCAAACTCTTCAGTTCAAATCCTGAAACCCTCGCTCGACGTTCTTCCATCAGCCCAAGTTCCCTCAGACCAACAGCTTTACTTCCGTGCGAGTTACTCCATCTTTTTGGCAATCCGCATAAGCAGATCACCCCAGACCAAGAACCCACACCTATCGGTTGTCTCATTTTTAAAGAGCTGGTAGAACGACCACCTGGTCGAAACACCGTGCTGCCTGAGCAGCGAGAGGGCGCATTATACAGTCGTTTCCGGCGGCGTCAACACTTGCTTCGTGAATCTCGCCAAACCCGCCAACAACTCTTTGCTACGGCCCCGAAAGACCCCCCCCACAAACCGCGCCAATACGATATAAGAACTTGATTTCTATGAGTTTTTATTTGTCGCACTCGGCAGCGAAGGGGCGAATTATACAGGCTCAAAAATGGGCGTCAACCCTCTACTCAAAACAATTCGTGAATCAATCACAACACCACACGACAGCAGGCTCAGGCGATGCTTACCCGCGCAAACTTGCGCTTGCCCACCTGCAGCACGTAGCTGCCCTGCGGCGCCAGGACGAGTTGCCTGTCGTCGACCCGGCAACCATCGACCTTTACGCCTCCCTGGTCGATCATGCGCAAGGCCTCGGAAGTGCTGCCCGTCAGACCCGCCAGCTTGAGGACCTGCGCGATGCTCAGCGCCGGGTCACTGCCTGACAAGCAGACATCGGGAATGTCGTCGGGGATCGCACCGTGCCGGAAGCGTGCGTCGAAATCGGCAAGCGCCTGCACGGCAGCGGGAGCGCCATGAAAGCGCTCGACGATTTCCTGTGCCAGGAGAACTTTGGCGTCACGCGGGTTGCGTCCGTCAAGCACGCTGCGCCTGAGTTCCTCGATCGCCTCGCTGGCGCGAAACGACAACAGCTCGAAGTAGCGCCACATCAGTTCGTCCGAGACTGACATCAGCTTGCCGAACATCTCGCCCGGCAGCTCGTTGATTCCGACGTAGTTGCCGAGGGACTTCGACATCTTGTTGACGCCGTCCAGGCCTTCGAGCAGGGGCATGGTCAAAATGACCTGTGGCGCCTGTCCGAAATGCTTCTGCAACTCCCTGCCTACCAGCAGGTTGAATTTCTGATCGGTGCCGCCAAGCTCGACGTCGGCCTTCATGGCCACCGAATCATAGCCCTGGCAAAGGGGATAAAGCAGTTCGTGGATGGCGATCGGCTGCCCAATGCGATAGCGTTTGGCAAAGTCGTCGCGTTCGAGCATGCGGGCGACGGTATGCAGCGCGGCCAGACGAATCATGCCGGAGGCACCAAATGGCTCAAACCAGGTGGAGTTGAAGCAGACCTCGGTCTTTTCGGGATCGAGAATCTTGAACACCTGCTCCTGATAAGTCCTGGCGTTTTCGAGTATCTGCTCGCGTGATAGCGGTGGCCGCGTGATGTTCTTGCCCGTCGGATCACCGATCATGCCGGTGAAGTCGCCAATAAGGAACTGTACGTGGTGGCCGAGATCCTGAAAATGGCGGAGCTTGTTGATCAGCACCGTGTGCCCGAGATGGAGATCGGGGGCGGTGGGATCGAATCCGGCCTTGATCCGCAGGGGGCGGCCGCTTTTCAGCTTTTCGATCAGCTCGGTTTCAATCAACAACTCTTCGGACCCACGCTTGATCAGCCTGAGGTCGTGGTCAACAGCGCGCATGCAAACCTCTACGGTTTCTGCCCAGAGAGCTTCTGGAGAGAAGGGTTTTTTTGCTAGACTGCAGCGTTTTTTGTCGCCGACAGTCCAAGGAGAGCCGGATTTTAACGCATTCACACCCAAGGAACGACCGACAGCGTCGTCACCACTGGGCAGCCGCCGCCATCGCTGGCGCCTCACTGCTCGGCATGGTCGCCGCATTCGCCATTGCACCACCCGCCCAGGATCCTGGCGTCGAACTGACGACCGTTATCCAGAAGCTTCCGGCGCCAAGCATCACCCTGCTGGAAGCTGGCAAACCGACATTTCTGCGTGAAGAGCGTGTTCGCCGCAGCGACACCATCGCCAGCTTGATGAGCCGCTTGGGCATCTACGACGGGGAAGCGCTACAGTTCATTCGCAGCAACCAGCAAGCACGCGATATGGCGCGGCACCTGCAAGCCGGCACTACCGTCAGCGCCGAGACGGGCGCCTGGGGCAACCTGCACAGCTTGTCTGTGGATCTACCCGGCGGGGACGCAATGCTGGTCATCGAACGCAATGGCGACGACTTCGTCGCCCGTGAGCAGCCGCTGCAACTGGAGAGCCGCACCGTCATCAAGTCGGGCGAAATTCGCCACTCCTTGTTCGCCGCCACCGACGATGCCGACATTCCCGACGCCATCGCCATGCAAATGGTCGAGATTTTTGGCGGCGAGCTTGATTTCCATCGCGACCTGCGTAAGGGCGACCGCTTTTCGCTGGTGTACGAAAGCTTCACTGACCGTGGTCAGCCCGTGCGCAGCGGACGCATCCTGGCGGCCGAACTGGTCAACGACCAGACGGTCCTGCAGGCCTACTGGTTCCAGCCGGAACAGGGAGAGGGCGCCTATCACACGAGCGACGGCAGCAGCCTGCGCAAGGCCTTTCTACGCTCGCCGATAGAATTTTCCCGCATCTCGTCGGGCTTTTCCGGCGCACGCTTTCATCCCATATTGCGCACCTGGCGAGCCCACAAGGGCGTGGACTACGCGGCACGCGCAGGGACCGGCGTGGTTGCCGTTGCCGATGGTGTCGTCGAAACAGCGGCGCACCGGACTGGTTATGGAAAGTTGCTCGTAATCAAGCATCAAGGCAGCTATTCAACAGCTTACGGCCACCTCCAGGCTTCGCCAAGGGAATTCGCGAAGGAACGCGGGTGCGGCAGGGCGACACCATCGGCTACGTTGGCCAAACCGGCCTGGCGACCGGCCCCCATCTGCACTACGAATTCCGGGTCAAGGAAGAACCGGTCGACCCGCTGGCCATTGCCTTGCCGATTGCCATTCCACTCGGCAAGGCCCATCTCGCCCGCTTCGAGGCAGCCAAGCAGAAACTACGCCAGCAACTGGCGATGGCCGGAGAAATGACCCTGGCGACAGCCGAATAGCCGCCGCAGCCATCGTCGGTGAGAGGCTCTCAGGTGCTCGAAAAAAAGCCGTCCCTGAAGCAGGGACGGCTCGTCGGCAAACTTGCGGCGCCAGCTTTCAGGGCCGCCCAGGATTGCCGGTAAGCTTTTCGTATTTGATCCACAGCACGTCTTCGCTTTCCTGATTCGCCGGATCCTTGGGAATGCAATCGACCGGGCACACCTCGACGCACTGCGGCGTATCGTAGTGCCCGACACACTCTGTACACTTGTTGGGGTCGATCTCGTAGATTTCCTCCCCTTGCGTGATCGCCTCGTTCGGGCATTCGGGCTCGCACACGTCGCAGTTGATGCATTCATCGGTAATAATCAGAGACATTCTTGTGCTTCCTTCAGATCGTTGAAATTTCTCTTACTCGTTTGGCCAGCCGCTCACAGATGCTTGGCTGTACGAACTTGCTCACATCTCCACCGAGCATGGCGACTTCTCGCACCATCGTCGCCGAAATGAACATGTACTGCTCGCCCGGGGTCAGGAATAGTGTTTCGACCTCCGGGAAGAGGTTTCTGTTCATCCCGGCCATCTGGAATTCATAGTCAAAGTCAGAGACTGCGCGCAAGCCCCGGATGATCACTTTGGCGCCCTTGTCGTGCAAGAAATCCATCAGCAGGCCATTGAAGCCACAGACTTCGGCGTTCGGATAAGGGATCAACAGCTCGCTAGCCATCTCGACCCGCTCTTCAAGAGAGAAGAATGGCCTCTTCGGCTGGCTCTCGGCGATCCCCACGATCACCCGATCAAAGAGGCAACTCGCGCGCCGCACCAGATCCTCGTGGCCCCTGGTCATTGGATCGAAGGTCCCGGCATAGATTGCCATCCGCCTATTCAGTGCCATCCGCTTCGCCTCGTCTCATCAAGTGGTAGAAAACCTGGCCGGCCCGCCCACTGCGCACCGTGCGCCAGTTGCCACAACGCTCCACTGCTCTTTCGGCCTCGACGTAGATGACGCCGTCCGGGACGACAATGGCCGGCACGCTCGCCGCCAGAAGCTCGATCCAGCCCGCATTGAACGGTGGGTCGAGAAACAGAACATCAAAGCGCTGCTGGGTGGAAGTTGCGAATCTTACCGCATCCGAGCGCACAATTTCCAGGCGCCCAGCCATCCCCAAGGTTCTCGCATTGAGTTCAAGCGCCGCCAGAACCTTCGGTGAATTGTCGACCAGCACCACCCGCTCGGCGCCGCGCGAGGCAGCCTCGAAACCGAGAGCGCCGCTGCCAGCGAACAGATCCAGGCAGGAAAGGCCGCGCAAATCGTTGCCGAGCCAGTTGAACAGGGTTTCGCGCACCCGATCCGGCGTCGGCCGCAGACTTGGGAAATCAGGAAAGCGCAACAAACGCCGCCGCCACTCCCCGCCGATGATGCGTACCGTATTCAGGGCCTGGGTCCTTAGTCTCCGGCGACGATCACGGTCACCAGATGCGCAGGCCGCACACGGCGTGCAAATGCCGCTTTGATGTCGGCGAGGGTCACCTTTTCGATGTTGTCAGGATAGCGGTCAAGGTAATCAAGCGGCAGCCCATAAAAACCGATGACCGCGACGCTGCCCAGAATCTCGCTATTGCTATCCAGACGCAACGGAAAACTGCCGATCAAATTCTGCTTGGCGGCCAGAAGTTCTTCTTTGCTCGGGCCCTGCGCCAGGAAGCCGGCAAGCACTTCGCGAGTCAGCTTTAGCGCATCCTGCGCCTGCTCCTTCTTGGTCTGCAGACCGATCTGGAACGGCCCCAGCTGCGCCAGGGGCTGGAAGTAACTCTCTACGCTATAGGCGAGGCCTCGCTGGTCGCGCACCGCCTTCATCAAGCGCGAGACAAAGCCCCCACCGCCCAGCGTGTAGTTGCCGACGAGCAGCGGAAAGAAATCCGGATCGCCACGCTTGAGCGCCGGCAATCCCAACAACAGGTGCGCCTGTACCGCCGGATGGGCAATGCGCTGCTCGCTGGATGATGGCAATTCCGGGACGGCAATCGTCGTCATGCCCGGACTGGCTGGCAGTGCCGCAGTCAGATCCTCGGCCACCGCCTCCGCTTGCGCACGCGAAAGATCGCCAACGATGGCCAGGGTTGCCCGCGGCGCGGTGTAGTGGGCAGCATGGAAAGCGAGCACGTTCGCCCGTTCAAGAGCCGCCACGGACGCCACTGTCGCCTGTCGTCCGTAGGGGTGCGCGGCGTACATGGCCGACCACAACGCCCTGCTGGCGAGCGTCTCTGGACGCGTCAGCGCCTCCTTGAGCGCAGCCACGGAACGTGCCTTCTCGCGCTCGAAAACGACTTGCGAAAACTGGGGCGTGCTCAGGATCGCGCGCAGCAGCTCGAAAGCCACAGAGCGCTTGTCGGCCATCGACAAGCTGCGCAGAACAAGCGAAGCACGATCCCGGTCAACCTCGCCCGTCAGCTGTGCACCGACGTCGGCCATCCGGCTGGCAATCTGCGTCTCGTCCATCCCGGCCACGCCGAGCTCGAGCAGTTCGCGCGTCAGTGACGCAACACCGGCCTGCGCTTCGTTTTCATAAGCCGTGCCGGCAGCAAAATCGACCTGGATGTCGACAATCGGTAGCGCATGGTTCTCGACGAAGAAGACGCGCGCACCCGATGTCGTCTGCCAGCGCTCGATCCGCGGAGCGGCGTTGGAAAGCGGCGCGGCAAGAGAAAGCACGAGCAGCAGCACGCATTTGCAGGCATTCATCGAGCGACACTCATTGCTGTAAAAGTCGCGTAGGCGACTCGCCAAGCTCCCTTCCCACCGCGGGAGAAGGGCCGGAAGAAGAGGGGGGCGGTCATGACTTTCATGATCCGGTGTATCTCGACAGGTCATGACCGTCAATGGCGAGCCGGAGCGGGCGAGCGCGCCGCCGACGGCAAGGGCTGCGGCACGAGTTCGGCAACCGTCAGACCCTGGTCACTAAAGTACCTGCGGGCAACGGTTTGAACCTGCGCCGCAGTCACTTCCTGCAGTTTTTCGAGCAAGCGCCGCTTCTGCGCATACGGAATGCCCACCGCTTCCAGCTGGCCGATCTCCATGGCCTGCGCAAACATTGAATCAAGCTTGTAGATCTGGCCAGCAATCAGTTGCGCCTTGGCGCGCGCAAGCTCATCCGCGCTAACCGCGCGCTCCTGAACAGCAGCGATTTCGGCGCGCAATCCGGCTTCGAGTTCGCTGACCGACTTTCCCTCGCTGGGAGAAGCGCGCAGATAGAAGATGCCCGGGCCGCGTGCGGTCGAGTCGTAATCGGCCTCAGCCTCTACGGCCAGCTGTTGCCTGCGCACCAGGCTCGTCGAGAAGCGCGCCGCGTCGTGGCCGGCGAGAATTGCGCCCAGAATTTCCAGCGCATAGGGGTCGACGTCCTGCTCGACATGGCGAATGACTGGCACTTTGTAGGCCATCATCACCAGCGGCAGGTCAGCTGGTGCCTTGACGGACAGGCGCCGCGTCCCGAGCTGCGGAGGTTCGTCCTGCGGTTTTCTGACCGGCAATTGGCGCGCCTGCAGCGGACCGTAGTGCTGGGTGGCAAGCGCGAACACCGCCTGATGATCGACGTCGCCGACAACCACCACCGTGGCATTGTTCGGCGCATACCAGTTGTCGTACCAGCGACGCGCGTCGGCAGGAGCCAGATTCTCGAGATCGTTCATCCAGCCGATGATCGGTACGCGATACGGGTGGGCCTGAAAAGCAGTGGCCGTCAGCTGCTCGAAGAGCAAGGATTGTGGCTGATCTTCGGTGCGCAGGCGGCGCTCTTCCATGACCACGCGAACCTCTTGCGCGAATTCCGCCGGGTCCAGGGTCAGATGGCGCATGCGGTCGGCTTCCAGCTGCATCATCTCGGCGAGTTTGTGCTCCGGCACCTGTTGAAAATAGGCGGTGTAGTCGCGACTGGTGAAGGCATTGTCACGACCGCCGGCAGCGGCGACGCGGCGGTTGAACTCACCGGGCCCGGCATTCGGGGTGCCTTTGAACATCATGTGTTCGAGAACATGCGCGACACCGGTGCGGCCATTCGTTTCGTCCATGCTGCCCGCACGATACCAGACCATGTGCACCACTGTCGGTGCACGCCGGTCCTCCTTGACAATGACGCGCAGACCATTCGGCAGCTGCTGCTCGAAGGTCTCGGCCAGCCCTGGCACGGGCGCGGCGAGGGCCAGCAGTAGAGGAATCAGTCTCGTCTGACGCATGAGTATGAATCGCTTCTGATAAAATCCCGGGGTGTGTCGGATACTTGCGCCGGCATCTTACCACCGGCCAGGTTCCTGACCGCCTTAGAGACACGAAAGCCCCATGTTTGGTTTCCCCAAGAAAGCCCCCGCGCCGACGCCCACCCGCAGCACGCCAGACGCCAGTGGAGCGACAAAGGTGGTCGCCAACGAAGCGACAAAGGTGGTCGCCGACGTAGCGGCGAGTGCTTCCTGGCGCTACCGACTGAAAAGCGGCCTGTCGCGCACGCGCGCGCAGTTTGGCGGCAAGCTGAAATCGCTGTTCTTGCGCGGCAAGGTCGACGACCAGCTGCTCGAAGAGCTGGAAAGCGTGCTGCTGACCAGCGACGTCGGCATGAACGCCACTCAGTACCTGCTCGAACAACTGAAAGCGCGTGCCAAGCGCGACAAGCTGGCCACCCCGCAAGCGATAGAAAAAGCGCTGGCGGACGCCATGTGTGAGCTACTGCAACCACTCGAGGAAGCGCTTGACCTGCAAGCACACAAGCCCTTCGTGATCATGATTGCCGGCGTCAACGGGACTGGCAAGACGACCTCGATCGGCAAACTCGCCAAGCACTTCCAGGCACAGGGCCTCTCAGTTCTGCTCGCCGCCGGCGACACTTTCCGGGCCGCCGCACGTGAGCAACTGCAGACCTGGGGCGAGCGCAACAGGGTGACGGTGATTGCCCAGCAGTCCGGTGATTCGGCGGCGGTCATTTTTGACGCCATCGCTGCCGCCAGGGCGCGCGGCATCGACGTCGTGCTCGCCGATACGGCCGGTCGCCTGCCAACGCAGTTGCATCTGATGAACGAAATCGCCAAAGTGCGGCGGGTCATCCAGAAGGCGGACCCCTCGGCGCCACACGAAACCTTGCTGGTCATCGACGCCACTTTTGGCCAGAATGCAGTGCAGCAGGTCATTGCCTTCGACAAGGCGATCCAGGTCACTGGCCTGGTGCTGACCAAACTTGACGGCTCTGCCAAGGGGGGAGTCGTCGCCGCCATCGCGCGCCAGTGTCCGAAACCGGTTCGTTACGTCGGTGTCGGTGAAGGCATTGACGACCTGCGACCTTTCCATGCCCGTGACTTTGTCGATGCGCTCTTCGAGTGATTACTGCCAACGCCGTCACCAAACGCTACCCTGAAGGTCACGAAGCGCTCAAGAACGTGAGCTTCGAGATCACCGCCGGGGAAATGGTCTTCCTGACCGGGCATTCGGGCGCCGGAAAATCGACGCTGTTCAAGCTGCTGGCAGCCATCGAGCGGCCGACCTCGGGGAGCATCGTGATCAACGGCCAGAATCTGGCAGCCCTGCGCAGGAACGCCATTCCCTACCTGCGCCGCAAACTGGGCCTCATTTTTCAGGATCGCAAGCTGCTCTTCGACCGTACCGTGCTCGACAACGTGCTCTTGCCACTGTCGATCGTCGGCCACCCGGTCAAGGATGCGCCACGCCGCGCACAGGCGGCACTCGCCAAGGTCGGCCTGCCCAACCGCGCGAAAGCATTTCCGATCACCCTCTCCGGCGGCGAGCAGCAGCGCCTGGCGATTGCCCGCGCGGTGGTCAATCGCCCGGCGGTCATTCTCGCCGACGAGCCCACGGCCAACCTGGACGCCGCTTCGGCGATCGAAATCCTTGAGATCTTTCGCGCTTTTCAGCAGGTCGGGGTAACCGTCGTCATCGCCACCCACGACCCGCTACTCATGGCTCGGCTCAATCCAAGGATTCTGCGCCTCGACCAGGGCCAGATGAGTGAGCCACTGTGCACGCCCTCCACCGACGGGGTCACGCCGTGACCACCTGGCTGGTACAACACCTGACCGCGATACGCGACGCACTGCGTCGCCTGTTCGGTGCGCCGCTGAACACGCTGCTGTCCTTGCTGGTGATCGGGGTCGCACTGACTCTGCCGACCGCCGGCTGGTTGGCAATCGAAAACCTCCGTGCCGTCGCCGGCGACACCCCGGGCGTGCAGCAGATCAGCATCTTCCTGACGCTCGAGGCCGGCCAGCCCGAGGTTGCCGAAATCGAGTTGCGGCTGCAGCAGGCCAAGCCGGGAAGCTGGCGCTACGTTCCTCGCAACGAGGCGCTCATACGCCTGCGGGAATCCGCGGGAATGACCGAAATCATTGGCAGCCTGCCGAAAAACCCCCTCCCGGACGCCTTTGTCGTCACCCCCGCAGACGCGCAGCCCGAATCTCTCGAACTACTCGCAAAGACTTTCGCCAACTGGCCGAAAGTGGCGCACGTCCAGCTCGACTCGGCGTGGGTCAAACGCCTGGACGCACTGCTTCGCCTCGGAAAACTGATCGTCGTATTGCTCGCCGTGCTCTTTGCCGGCGCCCTGGTGGCCATCACCTTCAACACCATTCGCCTGCAAATCCTTGCCCAAGCGGCCGAAATCGAAGTCGCCAAATTGATCGGCGCGACGAATAGCTACATCCAGCGCCCGTTGCACTACTTCGGCATGCTGCAAGGAGCTCTCGGCGGCCTCTGCGCAGCGCTACTGGTCGGCACCGGCAGCTATTTCCTGACCCCTCCGGTCGCCGAACTGGCCCAGCTCTATGGTGGGACTTTCACCTTGCAGGGCTTGTCGACCACCGATATCGTCGCCCTGACAGCGATCGGCGGTGGCCTCGGTTGGCTGGGGGCCAAGATCTCGGCGCTGATCCACCTGCGGCGCATCAGCTAACTGCCGCGCTGGCGCCACGCCAGGAAGCAGCAAGCCCTGGCGAGCACTCAACCGATCAGCACGCAAACCCAGACGGCGAGGACATTGAGCAAGGCCAGCAGGACCGCTGCACTGCCAATATCCTTGGCGCGCTTGGCCAGGGGGTGACGGTCGAATGAAATACGGTCCACGGTTGCCTCGATCGCCGAGTTGAGCAGTTCGACGATCAGCACCAGCAACACACTCCCGACCATCAGCGCTCGGCCGACGCCATCGGGTGCCACGAAGCAAGCCAGCGGTATCAGCAGCGCGGCGAGCAGCACTTCCTGGCGAAAAGCATCCTCGGCAAGATAGGCAGCGCGCAGCCCCGCCAAGGAATAGTGGAAAGCGTTCCAGACCCGCAGCAAACCGGTTTTCCCCTTGAACGGACTTTCGTCAAGCACAGCTTTTCCCCCTGCCCTGAGGCGATGAACGGCCAGTATACCGGCGCCGCCGGTGATTGCTGACATTGACGCTCCGACGCTCACTGTGCTCAGGCAGCAGCCGACACTGTCATCACTGGCGGCGCTTCGCTACAATGCCGCCCAATTCAAGCATCCGTCCTTCTATCGATCAATCCACGCACACACTGAAAGGCGGAGCCTAGCAATGACCCTGACCCAGGACGAACTGAAGAAAGCCGTCGCCCGCGCTGCCCTTGCCTACCTGGTGGACGGCGAAATTGTCGGCGTCGGAACGGGATCAACCGCCAATTGCTTTATTGATGAGCTGGCCCGGATTCAGCACCGAATCCGCGGTGCCGTGGCCAGTTCCGAAGCCAGCCGCCAGCGACTCGAAGGCCACGGCATCCCGGTCTTCGATCTCGACAAGGTGGACGCCATCCCGGTCTACGTGGACGGTGCCGACGAGATCAACGCCGCACTACAGATGATCAAGGGCGGGGGTGGCGCACTGACCCGTGAAAAAATCGTCGCCGCGGTAGCAACGAAATTCGTCTGCATTGCCGATGGCAGCAAACTGGTAGCGGTGCTCGGCCAATTCCCGCTGCCGGTTGAGGTCATTCCGATGGCCCTCGGCCACGTCCGACGCCAACTGGCAGCGATTGGCGGTACGCCCACGCTGCGCGAGGGCTTTGTCACCGACAACGGCAATCTGATCGTCGACGTCAAGGGACTAGCAATCGTTGACGCCACGGCGCTCGAAGCGCGGATCAACCAGATCGTCGGCGTGGTGAGCAACGGCCTGTTCGCCCAGCGCCCGGCCGATGTCTGTCTGCTCGCTACGGCGAACGGGGTGCAGACTCTGACCGCGAACTGACGGTCATGACTGCCCCTCTCTTCACTTGCCGTGCGCATTCCGGCTTGCACGCCGGAATCGTTCGACGGGCTGGGCGCATGCGCCCAGAATTCCCCGTCTCACCCCGGCCCTTGTCCCGCACGGGGAGAAGCGAGGTTCGCGAGTCGCCTACGCGACTTTCAAATTACGGCTTGGGCGGTACGTAACCCTGAACGGCGTCGGCCCCGCTGCCAAAAAAATGCCTCTCCAACTGCTCCGCCAGGTACTTGCGGTGTGCAGCATCGGCAAGATTGAGGCGATTCTCGTTAATGATCATGGTCTGCATGCGAACCCATTGCTGCCACGCTTCCTGGGAAACCTGTTCATAAATGCGCTTGCCCAGTTCGCCCGGATAAGGAGGAAAATCAAGACCTTCAGCCTCACGACCGAGCTTGATGCAGTTAACCATTCTTGCCATGCAACCCACTCCTTGAACACGCCGCGGAAAATCCGCAGCGCCAAACGTTATGCGTCCCCGCCAGCCCCGCGGACCCGGCGGAAGACACGGGAAAAAGCTAGAGATATTTGATCAGTACCTTGGAACGACGCTGCAGGTTATAGACCAGCCGCTTCTCGGCCGGCAATTGATCGATCTGGCGCAGGACGAAGCCACGCTCCCGGAACCACTGCGAAGTCACCGTCGTCAGCACAAACAGCCGCTTGACTCCCAAAGCCGACGCCCTGGCCTCGATACGCTTGATCAGGAGCGCGCCGTAACCCCAACGGCGGTAATGCGGATGCACCGCCACGCAAGCCAATTCAGCCTCCTCGGCACCGTAAGGATAAAGCGCCGCGCAGGCAACGATCACCCCGTCGTGCTCAACGACCGCGAAACGCGAGATCTCGCGCTCCAGCAACTCTCGTGAACGACGGACCAGTGAGCCCTCTTCTTCGAGCGGCTCGATCAGCGCCACCAGACCACCAATATCGTCGGGACGAGCGTCGCGCAAGATTTCAAGCGATTCGCGGCTGATGACCGTGCCCACGCCGTCACGCGTAAATAGTTCGCGCAGCAGCGTGCCATCCTCGTCGTAGCCGATGAGGTGCACGCGGCGGACACCGGCACGTCCAGCGCGCACCGCGCAGGGAAGGTAGCGCTTCAGATCGCTCGACAGCCACTCGCCAAGACTGACCAGTCGCTCGGCCGCGTCCACCGTCAGTTCGTCGAGCAACGCGCCGTCGATGTCGGTCGCACCACGGCTGTCGGTAAGAAAGATGAGTTTGTCGACCGGCAAGGCGGTGGCGACCGCTTCGGCAACCTCTTCCATGGACAGGTTGAAGATCTCGCCGGTCGGGCTCGAGCCAAGGCATGACAGGAGAACGATATTGCCAAGACCCAACTGCGCACGAATTCCTTCACCATCGACCTTGCGCACCTGACCCGAGTGCTGCAGATCGACGCCGTCAACCACACCAACCGGCCGGGCGGTGACAAAGTTGCCACCGACCACCCGGATCGTGCTGTTGGCCATCGGTGTATCGGCGAGGCCCTGTGACAACAGGGCCTCGATGCGGACGTAGATACTACCCACCGCGTCAATCGCGCAATCGAGAGCCCTGTCGTCGGTCACCCGATAGTTACCGTGATAGACCGACTCCAGTCCTTTCTGACGGAGCAATTCCTCGATCTGAGGCCGTGCGCCGTGAACCAGAATCAGGCGGACGCCAAGCGCCGCCAGGAGGTTCACGTCGTAGGCCAGGGTACGCGCCAGCGTTCCGGCAATCGCCTTGCCACCAAAGGCGATCAGAAAGGTCTTGCCGCGAAACAGATTGACGTACGGCGCAACCGAACGGAACCAGCTAACGAAGTGGGCAGAGCTCAAGTCGTCAGGCATATCACTCCGAGGATTTCGCCTTCTCGCTGCCTTGGTCCTCTTTCGCCTCCATGGCCTTCGAAGACTTCGCGACCTTCGCTTCCTTCAGCGGCTCGACCTGCAACTCCGTCTCCAGACGCTGGCAGATTGTCCGGATGATCTTGACACGCGCAAAATACTTGTCATTGGCCTCGACAACCGTCCACGGAGCGGTTCCAGAGCTGGTGCGGTCGATCATGTCGCAGACCGCCTCATGATACGGCCCAGCTTTCTCACGGTTACGCCAGTCGTCCTCGGTAATCTTGAAACGCTTGTGTTCGATCTCCGCGCGCCCCTCGAAGCGCTTGAGTTGCTCCTCATTGCTGATCTGCAGCCAGAACTTAATGACAATGCCGCCAGCATGATTGATATCGTGCTCGAAATCGTTGATCTCGGCGTAAGCGCGTGACCAGTCGGCTTGGCTGCAGAAACCTTCGACCCGCTCCACCAGCACCCGGCCGTACCAGGTACGGTCGAAAATGGTCACCCGCCCGAGGCGCGGCATATGCCGCCAGAAACGCCACAGGTAGGGATGGGCGAGTTCCTCCTGGGTTGGTGCGGCGACCGGGATGATTCGATACTGGCGGGCATCCATGGCGGACATCACGCGGCGGATAGCTCCTCCCTTGCCGGCAGCATCCGAGCCCTCGAAAGCGAGAATCAAGGCGCGTTTGGCGAACTTCGGGTGGCGCGTCAATTCCGCCAGGCGCCCCTGCCACCTGGCGAGCTCAGCCGAATAGACGTCTTTGGGCAGGCTTTGCGAGAGGTCAAGCGCGCTGAGCACATCAAGACGGTCGATCCGCGGCGACAAGGGCGACGCCACCGGCGAAATCGGCTCCACGCGCTGGTTGGCGAGGCGCTTCTGCATCGCTTCGAGTATGGTCTTACCGACGGTCAGCGAGCGGTAACGGTCATCCGTCCCCTCGACGATGATCCACGGTGCGCCGGGAGTGCTCGTCGTGCGCAGGAGGTGAGCAGCAACCTCCTGCAACTTGTCGTAAGTCTTCAGGCGGTCCCAGCTGGCCTTGGTCACCCGCCACTTGGTCAGGGGATTCGCTTCGATTGATTTCAGACGCTCCTGCTGTGCATCCTTTGCAAGGTGTATCCAGAATTTGAGGACCAGAGCTCCCTCATTGACCAGCATCGCCTCGAAACGATTGAGCTGGTCCATCTTCTGGTCGAAATCGGCGGCCGTGATTTCCTTGGCGATGCGCTCGGCGATCGGGTGCGAATACCAGGAGCCAGAAAAAATCCCGACGCGTCCGTTGCGGGGCAGCGCCCGCCAGTAACGCCACATCGACGGGCGCGCCTTTTCTTCGCCAGTCGGCGCGTAGAAAGCATGCGTCGACAGGTAGCGCGGATCCATCCACTCGTAGAGTGCATTGATCGTGTCACCTTTGCCCGACCCATCGACGCCGCTGATGAGGATGATTACCGGGAAGCTGCCATTGGCGCGCAACAGCTCCTGCGTTTCGAGCAGGGCCGCACGTAGCGGGGGCACCTCCTCGCGGTAGGTTGCCTTGTCGATCTTGTGTCCCAGCTCGGCCGATTCAAACATTAGTTACCTCCTCCTTCAAGTCACCCCACAAAAACTGGATTGCCGCCAGAGCGGCCAAACCAGCGGTCTCGGTGCGCAGAATACGCGGTCCGAGGCGTAGTGACAAAAAACCGCAAGCTGACGCCCGTTGCATTTCGTCGGCCGCCAGCCCGCCCTCGGCGCCGATCAACAGATCGATGCGCACATCAGCGCGTGGTGCTGGCACGCTGCTCAAGGAGCGTCCGGCAGCCGGGGCCAGCAGCAGACGCAAGACATTCGACTCGGGCCGGCGCTGCAGCCAATCGTCAACACTCTCCGGCGCGACGACTTCCGGCAAACTGTTTCGTCCGCACTGTTCGCAGGCGGCAGCGACGACCCCGCGCCAATGCTCGAGCCGACGCAAGGCACGTTGATCAGCGAGGCGCACCACGCTGCGCCGCGAAATGACCGGTACGATACGCTGGACGCCAAGCTCGACGGCTTTCTGCACCGTCAGGTCCATTTTCTCCCCCGCCTGCAGCGCCTGCACCAGGGTGATCGAAAGCGGCGATTCGCGCTCGACAGGCAGCCAGCCGAGCACCTCGACGCTGACTCGCGAACGCTCAACAGACACTATTCGCGCTGAATATTCCCCCCCCCGCGCCAGTGAATAGCGTCAAGGCAGCGCCGCTGCGCAGGCGCAAAACCTTGCTCGCATGATGTGCGACGCGGTCGGGCAAGTCGGCGCTGCTGCCAACCGCCAGCGGGATCGGGCAATGAAAACGGGGATTATTCACCATGCTATTATAAAAGCTTAACTTTTGGATGGTCGTTCTTTGGAGGCAGTTTTGTCATGGCGCTCAATACACCGGTGTGTGACTTCGGCTGGCGGGCCGTCGACTTCGATCTCGAGGACACGACGGGCTCAAGACACAGCCTCGACTCGCTGCGTGGCCCGAACGGCTTGCTGTTGATGTTCATCTGTAACCACTGTCCGTACGTCAAGGCAATCATCGATCGCATCTGTCGCGACGCACGCGAAGTGCAGTCGCTGGGTATCGGCGTCGCCGCGATCATGAGCAACGACCCCAGCGAATACCCCGAGGACTCCTTTGAAAACATGCAGCAACTGGCGCACCAGTTCAACTTTTCTTTCCCCTACCTCTACGACGCGACGCAAGACGTCGCCCGCAGCTACGCGGCCGTTTGCACGCCGGACTTCTTTGCTTTCAACGACCAACTGGAACTGCAGTACCGCGGCCGTCTCGACGCCAGCGGTCGCCTGCCGGCAGCAGCGGACGCTCGACGCGAGTTGCTGGAAGCAATGCGCATGCTCGCCGAGACCGGACAGGGTCCGCGCGAACAGGTCGCCAGCATCGGTTGTTCGATCAAATGGCGCGCCTGATTGACGATGAACAGTATCGATAGCGCAGCCCGGCTGGCGGTCGCTGACAGCGAACTCAAACGGATGCTCGACGCGGTTGTCGCTCAGGTCCGCGAAGTGGCGCAGCGCGAGATCATGCCGCGCTTCCTGCGCGTGGTTCACGATCAGCGCAAGGACGACGGCTCCTTCTGTTCGGAAGCCGACCTGGCTGCCGAACACTTTCTGCATGGCCGCCTGCTGGAGATCCGCGACTGCCCGATCATCGGCGAAGAAATGACCGCAGCGACGCAACGCGAAGCTTGGCATGGTGGCAGCAACGACGACAATGGCTTGTGGTGCATCGACCCGATCGACGGCACCACCAACTTTATCAACGGCCTCCCCTTCTTCGCCGTATCGGTGGCCTGGATACGCGCGCGGCGGACACGTCTGGCGGTGACCTACAACCCTATCACCGACGAAATGTTCTATGCCCGCGAAGGCAACGGCGCCTACCTTAACGGCCGCCGCCTGCCGCTGCGCGAGGTCACCACCGACATCGGGCGCGCCGTCGGCGGCGTGGACTTCAAGCGCATTCCGAAACAACTCGCAGATCGCATTGCCGTCAACCCGCCGTTCTATTCACAGCGCAACTTCGGCAGTTCGACTCTCGACTGGTGCAACCTCGCCGCCGGCCGCCTCGATCTCTATCTGCACGGCGGCCAGAAGCTTTGGGACTACGCGGCTGGCAGCCTCATCCTGCGCGAATCCGGTGGGCAGGTGTGCACCCTGACCAATGACGACTATGACGCTGAAGACGTATGGCGCCGCTCGGTGATCGCCGCGCTCAACCCGACGGTGTTCGCGACCTGGCGGAACTGGGTACGCACGAATAGTTTTCCGGCGGCGGCAGCGACAGCAGCGCAAAGGTGAGCGGCGGCAGAGCCCAGTGACTGGGGGGTTGCCGCGGAAGGCACGTGCGCGGCTAATCACCGTCCGATAGATCTCCCGCGATCTGCCAACTTGCAGCGAGCGGCGTGGCAATCTCATCCGAATCGAGCGAGGCAGCCACCGCGATACGCTCGCCAGCGCAATTCAGGCCGGCGCGCTGCAGCCAGCCTTCGCTGTAATAGGTATCCGCGTAGCGCTGCCCTGCATCACAAAGCAGGGTCACCACCGAGCCGCTTTCGCTGCTGGCGCGCATCGCGTCCATGCACGCCAGCGCGGCAATCAGATTGGTCCCCGTCGAAGGGCCGACACCACGTCCGAGACGCGCCGACAACTCGTACATTGCCGCCACTGACCACACGTCCGGCACCTTGACCATGGCGTCGATCACCGCGGGCAAGAAGGACGCCTCGACGCGTGGCCGGCCAATACCCTCGATTCGCGAGCCTTCGTACAAACGCAGCTCCGGGTCGCGCTTGCGATAGTGCTCGAAAAAAGACCGAGAACTCGGCGTCTGCTGCACAGACACGCGTTGGCCGCGCACGGTAGCGTACGTAGCGGCCAAGCGTGGCGACCGTACCACCGGTGCCCGCACTCGAGACCAGCCAGCTCGGGACAGGGTACTTTTCGAGCCGCATCTGCTCGAAAATGGACTCCGCGATATTGTTGTTGGAACGCCAGTCGGTCGCCCGCTCGGCATAGGTAAACTGGTCCATGTAGTGGCCGCCGAGTTTGTCTGCCATCCGCTGCGCCTCGTTGTAGATGCTCATCGGATCATCGATGAGATGGCAGCGACCGCCCTGGAACTCGATGGCCGTGATCTTCTCGCGCGATGTCGAAGCGGGCATCACGGCGAGAAACGGCAAGCCGACGAGGCGGGAAAAATAGGCTTCGGAAACGGCCGTCGAGCCGCTGGACGCCTCGACGACGGTGCTGCCCTCACGCAGCCAGCCATTGCACAAGGCGTAGAGAAACAGCGAGCGCGCCAGACGGTGCTTGAGGCTGCCCGTGGGGTGACTCGATTCATCTTTCAGATACAGATCAACCCCAGGAAAACCGGCCAGGGGCAGAGGGATCAGGTGGGTATCGCTGGAGCGCTGGAAGTCGGCTTCGATGCGGCGAATGGCAGCCAGCACCCAAGCCTTGTCCGCGCGACGTGCGAGTTGAGTAGGCGTTTTCATGCCGGAAGCTTAACAGGCAGCCGACGGGAAACAAAGGCGCACATCACCTTGCCACAGCGTGATGTCGGCGCCACGGAGCGTGTGCTGCAGCGCTTTTTCGAGTAAACTTTACTAAATTACTCAGGTATACATCACAGGAGCTTTGGCAACCATGGCTGTAACGATAGAAGCCGTACAGGCGGCACTGAAGGATCTGATTGATCCGAACACGGAAAAAGACTACCTGTCGACGCGTTCGGCAAAGAACATCAAAGTCACAGGGGCCGACGTTTCGCTCGACATCGAACTCGGCTACCCGGCAAAAACACAGATCGACGAAATCCGTCGGACAGTGATCGAAAAACTGAAAACGATCCCCGGAATCGGTAATATCAGCGCCAACCTCAGCGTCAACATCGTCGCTCATACCGTGCAGCGCGGCCTGAAGCCGCTGCCCGGCGTCAAGAACATCATCGCCGTGGCCTCGGGCAAAGGCGGCGTCGGGAAGAGCACGACGGCGGTGAACCTGGCCCTGGCCCTGGCTCAGGAAGGCGCCACGGTCGGTCTGCTCGACGCCGACATTTACGGTCCGTCGCAGCCGCAGATGCTCGGCCTGGTCGGCCAGAAACCCGAGTCCGAGGACGGCAAGACGATGGATCCGCTGCGCGCGCACGGCCTGCAGGCAATGTCGATCGGCTTCATGATCGATATCGATTCGCCGATGGTCTGGCGTGGACCAATGGTCACCCAGGCTCTCGAACAGCTGCTCAAACAGACCAGCTGGGAGGACGTCGATTACCTGATCGTTGATATGCCGCCGGGAACCGGCGACACGCAGCTGACCCTGGCGCAGAAGGTTCCCGTGACCGGCGCGGTAATCGTCACCACGCCGCAGGACATCGCGCTGATCGACGCCCGCAAGGGCCTCAAGATGTTCGAGAAGGTCGGCATCCCGATTCTCGGTCTGGTCGAGAACATGAGCATTCATATCTGTACGCAGTGCGGCCACGAAGAACATATTTTCGGCCAGGGCGGCGGCGCGCAGATGTGCAAGGACTACGACACCGAGTTCCTTGGCGCCCTGCCACTGGAGCTCTCGATTCGCGAGCTGACCGATGCTGGCACGCCGACCGTCGTCGGTGCACCCGACTCCCGCGCCGCGGAAATCTACCGCACAATCGCCCGCCGTCTGGCGGTCAAGGTTGCCGAGCGCAGCCGCGACATGAGCGCCAAGTTCCCGAGCATCGTCGTTCAGAACACCTGAGCGCTGCCCCGCAGCAGGCAGGCCGCTTGCGCTGCGTTCGTGCGCACGGCCTTGCTGGTTTTCGCCTGGCAGCCCCCGCAGTGCTTGCTGGTTTCTTCTCCCGGCTGGACGCCGTAGAATGGGCACCTTTCCAAGCACTATCACGGTTAGGGTGACCAGCAATGTCGATCAAGTCGGACAGGTGGATCCGCCGCATGGCGGAAGAGCACGGCATGATCGAGCCTTTTGAACCACACCAGGTACGCGAGATTGACGGTCGCCGGATTGTCTCCTATGGCACTTCGAGCTACGGATATGACATTCGCTGCTCGAACGAATTTAAGCTGTTCACCAACCTCAACTCGACAATCGTCGACCCGAAGAACTTCGATCCGAATTCCTTCGTCGAGGTCAAGAACGACTTCTGCATCATCCCTCCGAACTCGTTTGCCCTGGCCCGTACCGTCGAGTATTTCCGTATCCCGCGCAGCGTGCTGACCGTCTGCCTCGGCAAGAGCACCTACGCGCGCTGCGGGATCATCGTCAACGTGACGCCGTTCGAACCCGAATGGGAAGGCCATGTGACGCTGGAATTCTCGAATACGACACCACTGCCGGCGAAGATCTACGCCAACGAGGGCATCGCCCAGGTCCTGTTTTTCGAATCCGACGAGGAGTGCGAAACCTCGTACAAGGATCGTGCCGGGAAATACCAGGGCCAGACGGGCGTGACGCTGCCGAAAATGTGACTCGTGCCTGGCGTCAGCAACATCATCGCCGGCGTCAGGCAATAAACGCCGCCAACGCCCTCCTAGATTCGCCGCGCTCGTGTCCTATCTCTCTTGATTTCGTACTGGACTGGCCATGCATTTCGATTTCCCGGTAATCATCATCGACAAGGACTACCGTTCGGAGAACACCGGCGGTCTGGGTATCCGGGCGCTAGCCAAGGCCATCGAGAAGAAAGGCTTCGAGGCCATCGGCGTCACCAGCTATGGCGACCTGACCTCGTTTGCACAGCAACAGAGCCGCGCCTCGGCGTTCATCCTGTCGATCGACGACGAAGACTTCAGAGACCGCAAGGCCGATGAGACGGTCGCCAGCCTGCGCGCCTTCGTCAAGGAAATCCGTTGCCGTAACGAGGACATTCCGATCTTCCTGTACGGCGAGACACGAACGTCGGTGCACATCCCCAACGACGTGCTGCGCGAACTGCACGGTTTCATCCACATGTTCGAGGACACCGCCGAATTCATCGGCCGTTACGTCATCCGCGAGGCGAAGGCCTACCTCGACAGCCTGGCGCCGCCTTTCTTCCGCGCGCTGACGCATTATGCCGAGGATGGCTCTTATTCGTGGCATTGCCCCGGCCACTCGGGCGGGGTGGCCTTCCTGAAAAGCCCGGTTGGCCGCATGTTCCATCAGTTCTTCGGCGAAAACATGCTGCGCGCGGATGTCTGCAATGCGGTCGAGGAACTCGGCCAATTGCTCGACCACACCGGCCCGGTCGCCGCCTCGGAGCGCAATGCGGCGCGCATTTTCAGCGCCGACCACCTCTTTTTCGTTACCAACGGCACTTCGACATCGAACAAGATCGTCTGGCACTCGACCGTCGCTCCAGGCGATGTGGTCATCGTCGATCGCAACTGCCACAAGTCGGTGCTCCACTCAATCATCATGACTGGCGCGATCCCGGTATTCCTGATGCCGACCAGAAACCACTACGGAATCATCGGCCCGATTCCCAAGGAACAATTCCGCTGGGAGAATATCCGCAAGAAAATCGAGTCACACCCCTTCGCCCGCGACGTCAAGGCCAAGCCACGCGTACTGACCATCACCCAAAGCACCTACGACGGGATCCTCTACAACGTCGAGGAAATCAAGGACATGCTCGACGGGGCGATCGACACCCTGCACTTCGACGAAGCCTGGCTGCCACACGCCGCCTTCCATGACTTCTATGGCGACTACCATGCCATCGGAGCTGACCGGCCGCGCTGCAAGAACACCATGATCTTCTCGACGCAGTCGACGCACAAGCTACTGGCCGGCCTGTCGCAGGCGTCACAAATTCTGGTGCAGGATTCCCAAGAGCGCAAACTTGACCGCGACATCTTCAACGAAGCCTATCTGATGCACACCTCGACCTCGCCGCAATACTCGATCATCGCTTCCTGCGACGTTGCCGCAGCGATGATGGAGGCGCCGGGAGGCACCGCGCTGGTCGAGGAGTCGATTGCCGAAGCGCTCAACTTCCGGCGCACGATGCGCAAGGTCGAACAGGAGTGGGGTGCCGACTGGTGGTTCAAGGTGTGGGGGCCGGACGATCTCTCAGAAGAAGGCATCGAAGAACGCGCGGCGTGGATCCTCAAGCCCGGCGAACGCTGGCATGGCTTCGGCATGCTCGCCGAAGGCTTCAACATGCTCGATCCGATCAAGGCGACGATCATTACGCCCGGGCTGGACGTCGATGGCGACTTCGCCGATTGGGGAATACCGGCGGCCATCGTCACCAAGTACCTCGCCGAACACGGCATCATCGTCGAAAAGTGCGGCCTCTACTCGTTCTTCATCATGTTCACCATCGGCATCACCAAGGGGCGCTGGAACACGATGGTCACCGAACTGCAGCAGTTCAAGGATGGCTACGATCAGAACCTGCCGCTGTGGAAAGTGATGCCGGAGTTCCTGGCCAAGAACGCCCGTTACGCCGGCTACGGCCTGAAAGACCTGTGCAAGCAGATTCACGGCATCTACGCCGCCAACGACGTCGCCCACCTGACCACCCAAATGTATCTCTCCGACATGGAACCGGCGATGAAGCCGACCGACGCTTTCGCGAGCATGGCGCACCGCGAGATTGACCGCGTACCGATCGATGATCTCGAAGGGCGGATTACCAGCACCCTGCTCACCCCCTACCCGCCAGGAATTCCGCTACTCATCCCGGGCGAGCGTTTCAACGCCACCATCGTTCGCTATCTTCGCTTCGCGCGCGATTTCAATGAACGCTTCCCGGGCTTCGAAACCGACGTCCACGGCCTGGTCAAGGCGGTGGTCAACGGCAAGCCGGTCTACTCGGTGGACTGCGTTCGCTAAGTCGATTGCCGGCCACTGTCGGCATTGCGCCTCCCGGCCCCCCGCGTCCGACCTGATCCAATGATCTGATTGCGCAGTGGCGACCGTCACCAGCGGGCCGACTGTCTGGGACAAAACCGAAGTGCATGTTTTGTCAACGTGCTGGACTGGTCGCCCCATCTGCGGCCGAAGAGTCTTCAACCAGGCGCATGACCCCGTCAGCGCCGAGCGCCGTATCTTCGAACTTCAACAGGGTGATCCGGTGGTTGTCCATTTCCAGCACTGACAGCCGGCCGCCTTCGAGTTCGACCGCGTCGCCAATTTTTGGCACGTTTCCGAGCTTCTTGTAAAACAGCCCGGCCAGAGTGACGTAATCATCATCCAGGGGAAACGGGAAATTGAGCAGGCTTTCCAGGTCGGTGACGCGCATCGACGCGTCGATCTCGTACTGGCTGCCGACCAGCTTCTTCAGCCGCCGCCCCTGGCGCGTGAATTCGTCCTCGTACTCGCCGACAATTTCCTCGAGGATGTCTTCCAGCGTGATGATTCCTTCGGTGCCCCCCGTATTCGTCGATGACGATCGCCATCTGCTGACGGCTGCGCTTGAATTCCTTGAGCAGGTCGCTCAGCGACTTGCTGTTCGGCACGATGAACGGCGCCCGTGCAAAGTCACTGACCGGTCGCCGACTGACCTCTTCCAGGTTCTCCCCGCTGCTTTCCGCCATGACCGTCAGCAATTCCTTGATCGCCACCACGCCCGTGATCCGGTCGAGACTCTTGTCGCAGATCGGGAAGCGCGCGTGCGGCACGTCACGGAAGACGCGCAGGGCATCGGCGAGCGTGTCCTCCTGGGTCAAGGCGCGAATAGCCGTACGCGGGATCATCGCCTCACGTACCGTGTGTTCATCGAGCTTGAACACGCCGCGGATCATCTGTGTTTCCTCATGTGCCAGCGTACCGTCCTTCTCACTCGCCGAGAGGATCATGCGAATCTCCTCGACCGACATCGTGAAGTGGCTCTCTCCGTGGCCTTCCAGATTGCTCTGCCCGAAGAGCCTGAGCAAAGCGTTCGAGGACATCTTCATGACATGGATCAGCGGTTTGAAAGTCAGGTACAGAATGTTGATCGTGCCCCCGACGGCCATGCTCAATTGTTCGGCCTTGTGAAAAGCAAGCACCTTGGGTGCCAGTTCGCCGGCAACCACGTGCAAGAAGGAAATGGCGATAAAGGCGAAGACGTAAGACATGGTATGCGCGGCCTTGATCAGTGCTTCGCTGTCACCGAAGAGCATGAACGCGGTGACGAAGGTCGAATCGGTCAGGGTACTGATCGTTTCCATGCCGACGGCGCCCAGGCCAAGAGAGACCAGCGTGATACCGACCTGGGTCACCGAGTAGAAGCGCTCCGGTTCGTTGTGCAACATCTCGACCCTCGCCGCCCGCTTGTCGCCCATCTCGGACAACTGCTTGATCCGGCTACGACGTGCCGAGGAGATGGCAATCTCCGAGCCCACGAAAAAGGCATTGCCGGCGATAAAGAACAGAATAAGTACGAGATTGAGATAAAGATTCATTTGCTCCATGCGATGAACTCCTCCGATATCTGCGCTAGCCGAGAAACCCGCTCGGGGCTCGCGGCTAGCAATGGCAACCATTTGGCCTGCTCGCCAGCGCGCGACCTGGCAGCGCATGCTTGTCGCGTTTTTTTTGTCAGTTTCCGCTTTGCTTGTGCATTCGCGCGCGAATAGTACGCCAAAAACTGCTCGATACTTTCAATTCCAGCGCCTCCCTGGGCGCACGCTGATGTTGCGACAAGCCTACGGAGTGCACGCGGGGCTCCGGGCGAAGACAGGTCCTCAAGCCAGGGCAGGCAGCCCAGCAGCATTGCGGTAGAATGCGCCCTTCGTTGTCGAGCAGGAAACGTACCGTGAATGGCATCACCATCGCCCTCTCGAAGGGCCGAATTTTTGAAGAGACGCTGCCCCTTCTGGCCGCCGCCGGCATCGAGCCACTGGAGGATCCGGAAACCTCGCGCAAGTTGATCATTGCCACCAGCCGCGACGATGTGCGCCTGGTCATTGTCCGCGCCACCGACGCGCCGACTTACGTTCAGTACGGTGCTGCCGACCTCGGCGTCGCCGGCAGGGACGTCCTGCTCGAACACGGCAGCGACGGCCTCTACCAGCCGATCGACCTGAAAATCGCCAAATGCCGGATGATGGTCGCCATCCCGGCCGGTTTCGACTACGCCAAGGCCGTCCGTCAGGGCGCGCGACTCAAGGTGGCCAGCAAGTATGTCAATATTGCTCGCGAGCACTTCGCCGCCAAGGGCGTGCATGTCGACCTGATCAAACTCTACGGTTCGATGGAACTGGCACCGCTGGCCGGTCTCGCCGACGCCATCGTCGACCTGGTATCCACCGGCAGCACGCTGAAAGCCAACAATCTGGTCGCCGTCGAACACGTCATGGACATTTCGTCGCGCCTGATCGTCAATCAGGCCGCGCTCAAGCTGAAGCGCGAAGCGCTGGAGCCGATTCTCGACGCCATCGCCGCAGTGGTCGAGCAATGATCGCGATCAAACGCCTGAACAGCGCCGACGCCGATTTCGCAACGCAACTCGACGCACTGCTCGCTTTCGAAGCCACTCAGGATGAGGCCATCGAGGGCACGGTCGCCGCCATCCTTGCCGACGTCAAAGTCCGCGGCGACGCCGCCGTCATCGAGTACACGCAAGCTTTCGACGGCCTGCAGGCGAGTTCGATGGCCGAACTGGAAATCCCGCAGCAAGCGCTGCAAGAAGCCCTGGCCAACCTTCCCGGCGAGCAGCGCCAGGCGCTCGAAGCAGCGGCCAGGCGAGTGCGCAGCTACCATCAGCGGCAAACGGTGCAGAGCTGGCAATATGAAGAGGACGACGCAGACACGCGTGGCACCATGCTTGGCCAGAAGATCACCCCCCTTGACCGGGTCGGCCTCTACGTGCCCGGCGGCAAGGCTTCGTACCCGTCGTCAGTACTGATGAATGCGATTCCCGCGCGCGTCGCCGGTGTCGGCGAGTTGATCATGGTCGTACCAACGCCGGCCGGGGAGCAGAACCCGCTGGTACTGGCTGCCGCAGCACTGGTCGGCGTCGACCGGGTATTCACCATCGGCGGCGCGCAGGCGGTCGCGGCGCTGGCCTATGGCACGCAGACCGTTCCCCAAGTGGACAAGATCGTCGGCCCGGGCAACGCCTACGTCGCCGCCGCCAAGCGCCGCGTCTTCGGCGTCGTCGGCATCGACATGATCGCCGGCCCATCGGAGATCCTGGTGATCTGCGATGGCCATACCGACCCCGACTGGGTGGCGATGGACCTCTTTTCTCAGGCCGAGCACGACGAACTGGCGCAATCGCTGCTGCTTTGTCCGGACGCAGCGTACATCGAGCGCGTCGCTGCGGCACTCGAAAAGCTCTTGCCGAGCATGCCGCGCCAGCGCGTGATCCGTGCCGCGCTGGAAAATCGCGGCGCGCTGATCCAGGTGCGCGATCTCGACGAAGCTTGTCGCATCGCCAACCGCATCGCTCCCGAACACCTCGAATTGTCAATCGACGACGCCGAAGCCTGGGTAGAAAAGATCGACCACGCCGGCGCAATTTTCATCGGCCGCTACACCTCGGAGTCGCTGGGCGACTACTGCGCGGGTCCGAACCACGTCTTGCCGACCTCCGGCAGCGCGCGCTTCTCGTCACCGCTCGGCGTCTATGACTTCCAGAAACGGAGCAGCCTGATCCGCGTTTCGCAGGCGGCATCGAAAACGCTGGGGCGCATTGCGGCGACACTGGCCTACGGCGAAGGGCTGCCGGCACACGCCCGCTCGGCCGAGTATCGCATCGAGAGCTGAGCGGCAGCGCCTGCCCTGCAGCGCCGCACTCAAAATCTCAAAATCTCAAAATCTCAAAATCGCCGACTCTCGGGCACTCAAGCGAGAATCTCGCGCAAAGCTTCGATCAGCAGTTCGCCCTGCGCATCGGTACCGATGGTGATGCGCAGGTGCTGGTCAATGCGTGGCAAATTGAAGTGGCGCACGATGATTCCGCGCTGACGCAAGGCAGCAGCTAGTTCAGCCGCATCGCGTTGCCGGTGACGCGCAAAAACGAAATTGGCCGCCGACGGCAAGACCTCGAAACCCAGCCCCGACAAGGCACTGCACAGCGCCTCGCGGCTGCGCATCACCGCTTGCCGCGTACCATCGAAATACGCCTGGTCACCGATCGCGGCGACGGCGCCGGCAATCGCCAGGCGATCGAGTGGATACGAGTTGAAGCTGTTCTTGACGCGATCCAGCGCCTCGATCAGCTCACCCTGACCAACCGCGTAGCCGACGCGCAGGCCGGCCAGCGAGTGCGCCTTGGACAGGGTGCGCACGACCAGCAGGTTCGGGTGCTCATTGACCAGCACCATCGCCGACTCGCCGCCGAAGTCCACGTAGGCTTCATCGACGACGACGACCGACTGCCGATGCCTGGCTAGCAGGGAGGCGATCGCTTGCAGCGGCAGCAGGCAGCCCGTCGGCGCATTCGGGTTCGGGAAAATGATGCCGCCGTTGGCTGCCACATAGTCGTCGACAGAAATCGCAAAATTCTCATCCAGCGGCACTGTCGCAAAAGCGACCTCGTACAAACCGCAGTAGACCGGATAGAAGCTGTAGGTGATGTCGGGGAAGAGAATCGGTCGTTCGTGCTTGAGCAGCGCCATGAATACATGCGCCAGCACTTCATCCGAGCCGTTGCCGACGAAGACCTGCTGCGCCCTGATGCCAAAATCTGCAAAGCGCGCGGCAACGGCTTCCTTGAGGCGATCGGCGCTCGGATCCGGGTACAGGCGCAGCCGTTCGCCGCCGTTCGTCAACTCTTCGGTAATCGCCTCGAGCACGCGCGGGGATGGCGGATAGGGATTCTCGTTGGTGTTCAGCTTGACCAGCCTAACCAACTTCGGCTGCTCGCCAGGAACATAAGGCGTCAGGCGATGAACAAGGGAACTCCAGTAGCGGCTCATGAAAGGCGACTCAGTTCGGATGCAAGGGAAGCGTGAAATGGTATCATGCGCCTCTGTCGGTCAAGGCGACGTTCGCCGATTGGCGGCACTGTTTCAGTGCTCACACGCGAAGCGCGAAGATTTTCTTCAAACCCGACATTTTTTTGCCACCCTGCCATGGTCTCCCGATGCGGCAAGCAGAAGTTTCCAGGAATACACTCGAAACCCGGATCACCGTTCGCCTGAACCTCGATGGCAGCGGCCAGAGCAGCTTCGCCACCGGCGTCCCCTTTCTCGATCACATGCTCGAGCAGATTGCCCGGCACGGCCTGATCGACCTCGACATTCAAGCCGACGGCGACCTGCACATCGACGCCCACCACACCGTCGAGGATATCGGCATCACTCTCGGCCAGGCGCTGGCCAAGGCACTGGGCGACAAGAAAGGGCTGCGCCGCTACGGGCACGCCTATGTCCCTCTCGACGAAGCGCTTTCGCGCGTGGTGATCGACCTTTCCGGCCGCCCGGGCCTCGAATTCCATGTCGATTTCAAGCGCGCGATGATTGGCGCCTTCGACGTCGATCTGGTGCATGAATTCTTCCAGGGCCTGGTCAATCATGCCTTGCTGAGCCTGCACATCGACAATCTGCGCGGCGACAACGCGCACCACCAGGCGGAAACGGTATTCAAGGCCTTCGGACGTGCCCTGCGCGCCGCCGTCGAAATCGATCCTCGCGCCGGCGCCAGCATTCCGTCGACCAAAGGCACGCTCTGATGGCCGCGCTCGCTGCAGCCAGGGGGGGCGATCGTCGTGGTCGATTACGGGATGGGCAACCTGCGTTCGGTCTGGCAAGCGCTGGCCCACGTCGCCGACGGTCGCCAGGTGCTGGTCTCGTCGGATCCGGCCGCGGTCGCTGCCGCCGAACGCGTAGTCTTCCCCGGGCAAGGCGCCATGCCGGACTGCATGCACGAGATCGAGACGCGCGGCCTGCGTAGCGCGGTGCTCGAAGCCGCCCGCAACAAGCCCTTTCTGGGTATCTGTATCGGTCAACAAATGCTCTTCGAGCATAGCGACGAAGGAAATGTCCCCGGCCTGGGCCTGATCGCCGGCAATGTGCGCCGCTTTCCCGCCGAGAAAATGATCGACGCCATGGGTAGCAAGCTCAAGGTGCCGCACATGGGCTGGAACGAGGTCAGGCACAGCCGCGAACACGCGCTCTGGAAAGGCATTGCCAACGATGCGCGCTTCTATTTTGTGCACAGTTATTTCGTCGAACCTCAGGATGAGGACTACGTCGTCGGCACCACCCGCTACGGCATACCCTTTACCAGCGCAGTGGCTCGGGATAATATCTTTGCCATTCAGTGCCATCCGGAAAAGAGCGCCATTGACGGGCTCGCCATGCTGGCCAACTTCGTCGCCTGGAAGCCCTGACCGAGTGCCGGTCTGCCTGCTTCCAGCGCCCTCCTCACCCTCCTCACCCTCCTTCCAACTCACTTCAATCACTCCGACATGTTGATTATCCCCGCGATTGACCTCAAAGGCGGACAGTGCGTCCGGCTCAAACAGGGTCTCATGGAGCAGGTAACCGTCTTCTCCAGCTCTCCCGGCGAGCAGGCGCGTGCATGGCTTGCCCAGGGCGCCCGGCGCCTGCACGTGGTCGACCTCGACGGCGCCTTCGCCGGCAAGCCGAAAAATGAGAACGCCATCAAAGAAATCGTGCAGGCCGTCGGCAACGACATTCCCGTCCAGCTTGGCGGCGGCATTCGCGATCTCGACACCATCGAACGCTGTCTCGACGACGGCGTCAGTTATGTGATCATTGGCACCGCGGCGGTCAAGAATCCCGGCTTTCTGCATGATGCGTGCGGCGCCTTCCCCGGCCACATAATCGTCGGCCTCGATGCCCGCGACGGCAAAGTGGCGGTTGACGGCTGGTCCAAGATGACCGGGCACGACGTCATCGATCTGGCCAAGAAGTACGAGGACTACGGTGTCGAGGCAATCATCTACACCGATATCGGTCGCGATGGCATGCTTTCCGGATTCAATATCGAAGCCACCGTCAAGCTGGCCCAGGCACTGCTGATCCCGGTCATCGCCAGCGGCGGTCTGTCGAGTATCGACGACATTCGGCAGCTTTGTGCGGTCGAGCAGGAAGGCATCAGCGCCGCCATCGCCGGCCGCGCCATTTACGACGGCTCACTGGATTTTTCCGTCGCACAGGCGGAAGCGGACCGGGCGGCGAATGCCTGAGCGCGCCACCAGATGGCAAGATCAAGGCGCTGACTGAGCATGGGCCTGGCCAAACGCATCATCCCCTGCCTGGACGTAACTGCCGGTCGTGTCGTCAAGGGCACCAATTTCGTCGCGTTGCGCGATGCTGGTGACCCGGTCGAAATCGCCCGCCGCTATGATCAGCAGGGGGCCGACGAAATCACCTTTCTCGACATCACCGCCTCGTCGGATCAGCGCGACATCATCCTGCACGTCGTCGAAGCCTGTGCTGCCGAAGTCTTCATTCCACTGACCGTTGGTGGCGGCGTGCGCTCGGTTGCCGACGTCAGGCGCTTGCTGAACGCGGGCGCAGACAAGGTGAGCATGAACACCGCCGCCGTCGAGAACCCGGACCTGGTCGCCAACGCCTCGGCCAAGGTCGGCAATCAATGCATCGTCGTCGCCATCGACGCCAAGCAGGTGGCGCCGGGTGAATGGCAGGTGTTCACCCATGGCGGACGCCGCCACACCGGCATCGACGCCATTGCCTGGGCGCGCCGCGTACAGCAGCTCGGTGCCGGCGAAATCCTGCTCACCAGCATGGATCGCGATGGCACACGCAACGGTTTCGACCTGCCGCTGACGTGCGCCGTGTCGGACGCAGTGGAAATTCCGGTAATCGCGAGCGGAGGCGTCGGCAATCTCCAGCACCTCGTCGACGGCGTCAGCGATGGCCGCGCCGATGCCGTCCTGGCGGCGAGCATCTTCCATTTTGGAGAATTCACCGTTCGACAGGCCAAGACCTATATGCGCGAGCGGGGGATCGAGGTCCGCCTGTGAGTGATCTGGACCCCGGCCAGGACTGGCTGAACGCCCTCAAATGGGACGCGCAGGGAATGCTTCCGGCAATTGCCCAGGATGCCAGCAGTGGTCGAGTGCTAATGTTCGCCTTCATGAATCGCCAATCACTGCAGGAGACGGTAAACAGCGGTAGCGCGGTATACTGGTCGCGTTCTCGTCAACGACTGTGGCGCAAAGGAGAGGAATCCGGTCATGCGCAACGCGTACGCTCGATTCGCACCGACTGTGATGGCGACGTGCTGCTACTGTCGATCGACCAGGAAGGCGGAATTGCCTGCCACACCGGTCGCGAGAGCTGTTTTTTCTATCAACTGCAGAGGGAAACGTGGGTAACGGCCGACCCGGTGCTCAAGGATCCCAAGGAAATCTACGGTAAATGAACATGGACATGCTGCACCGGATCTCAGAGACCCTGCTTGCGCGCCGCAAGGCCGACCCGGAAACCTCGTACACAGCCCAGTTGATGGCCAAGGGGCCGGACGCCATCCTCAAGAAAATCGGCGAAGAAACCGCCGAGTTGATCATGGCCGGCAAGGAAGGCAACCGCCTGCATGTGGTCTGGGAGTCGACTGACGTGCTCTACCACACGATGGTACTGCTCGCCTTTTATGGCCTGTCGATCGAAGACGTGCTGCAGGAAATGCGGCGCCGCGAAGGCGTTTCGGGCATCGACGAGAAAAAGTCGAGGAAAAGCTGAGTCATGGAAGACTGCCTGTTCTGCAAGATCGCGGCTGGTCAAATCCCGGCGCGCAAGGTTTACGAAGACGACGAAGTCTTTGCCTTCCACGACATCAAGCCGGCTCGTCCGGTGCATGTCCTGGTGATTCCGAAACGCCACATCACCTCGCTGGCGAGTACCAGCGAGGCGGATCTGCCGGTTCTCGGACGCATGCTGGCCATCGCCAACCGCCTGGCGACCGAGCAAGGCAGCCCGGACGGCTTCCGCCTGATCATCAACACCGGCGTGATCGGTCATCAGGAAGTGCAGCACCTGCACGCGCATATCGTCGGCGGGCCAGAACCGGTCGGGCCAATGCTCAAACGAGTCTGACGGCAAGCCCTGGCCACGCGTGTCGCCTGCCGGGCGGTGGCGGTGGCCAAAGCCGTATTCCATATTAACGGTCATGACCCATCGAGATAGCGCAGATCAAGGTAGTAATGAACCCCCTCCTCTTCCCCCGGCGCTTCTCCCGCGAGGGGAGAAGGGAGTTTCGTGAGTCGCTTGCGCGACTTTCACATTAATGGAGACCTGACATGGGTTCTTTCAGCATCTGGCATTGGTTGATCGTTCTGGTCATCGTCCTGCTGGTTTTCGGAACCAAGAAACTACGCGGACTGGGCTCCGATCTTGGCGGTGCGGTCAAGGGTTTCAAGGACGGCATCAAGGAAGCGAGCAGCAACGACCAGGCCGCCACCGACAGCACACCGCCACCACAGCAACAGGCACCGCAACAGGTCAAGGACGCGCAAACCATCGAGGGCGAGGTCCGCGAAAAGACCAGGAGCTAGTGCTAGTCGAGCCGCCAGCAGCGTGAGCGCCCGGCCGCCCGCCAGGGGCCGCGCTGCTCTCGCTGCTTGTTTCTCATCGCTTATTCACTCACCGACGGCCAATGTTTGATATCAGCTTTTCCGAGATGATTCTCATAGCGGTCGTCGCGCTGGTGGTGATCGGTCCCGAGCGGCTCCCGAAAGTGGCGCGCGCGGCCGGGCACCTGCTCGGACGTGTGCAGCGTTACGTCAGCGACGTGAAATCCGACATCAGTCGCGAAATGCAACTCGACGAGTTGAAGAGACTGCGCGCCGAGATCCAGGATTCCGCGCGCAGCGTGGAGCAGTCGCTGAACGGCGAAATGCAGGCCGCACGCCAGGCCATGACGCAAACCGCGCAAGCGGTCAGCGGCGACGCAAGCACCCCGGCTGCGAACACCCAGCCGAGCATAGCGTCGACCGAGCCAACGCAGCCGGCCGTGACCACCGCCGCCACGCCAACTGCGAATGCGCCCGGCAGCCCCGAAAAACCAGCCGGAACAGTCTGATCCAACAATGAGCGAAGAAACCGGGGATTCATTCCTCTCGCACCTGGTCGAGCTACGCGACCGTCTGATACGCGCGCTGATCGCCATCGGCATCGTCTTCCTTTGTCTGGTCCCCTGGGCGAAGGAACTCTATTCGCAGTTGGCCCAGCCCTTGCTGGATAAACTCCCGCAAGGTGGCCAGATGATTGCCACCGACGTGATCGGTGTTTTCCTGGTGCCGATGAAAGTGGCGCTGATGGTCGCTTTCCTGATCGCCCTGCCCTACGTCCTCTACCAGCTCTGGGCTTTCATCGCCCCGGGTCTCTATGCCCACGAGAAGAAACTGGCCTTGCCACTGGTCGGAGCGAGCGTCTTCCTGTTCTTCGTGGGCATGGCTTTCGCGTATTTTCTGGTCTTTCCGACGGTTTTCGGCTTCATGGCCAAAGTGGCGCCCGAAGGCGTCGCCTGGATGACCGACATCGAGAAGTACGTGTCATTCGTGATGACCACCTTCATGGCCTTTGGCGTGACCTTCGAGGTCCCGGTGCTGGTCGTCGTCCTGGTGTATGCCGACATCGTCGCCCTCGCCAAGCTCAAGGAATGGCGCCCCTACGTCATTGTCGGCTCGTTTGTCGTCGCTGCCGTCCTGACACCGCCGGACGTCGTTTCACAGCTGCTGATGGCCATACCGATGTGCCTGCTTTTTGAACTCGGGCTGGCGCTGGCTCACTTGGTGACCAAGCGCTCTGCACCTCAGGAGAGGCCCTACGATGAGGAGCCTGCCGCCGCAGCCGAAGGCGAATGGAAGGCGCTGAGTGCCGACGAGATGAACAAGGCTGTCACCGACCTCGATACGCAAGCAGGGCGAGACCAGAAACCAGGCGCCTGAACGCCGCCACGGCGGCCGCGCGGCGGCGGTGTGCGGCTAACGGTCATGACCTGTCGAGACCACCCCCTGATGATGAAAGCCATGACCCGTCCCCCTCTTCCCCTGATCCTTCTCCCGCGAGGGAGAAGGGAGTTTCGTGAGTCGCTTGCGCGACTTTTTCACATTAACGGTCATTGCAGTTGCGGCCGCCCCGGATCATGAAAGAAAATTCGAGTTGGGAAGCGATGGGTAGAGGTCGCGCAAAGCTTTGGCGGCTCGACCCCGAACTTTAACGTGACCCGCTGAACCGACTCGTACCCCCGGATTGCTGCCATCGAGCGCACACATTAAAAGGGCCGTTGGCGACCTGTCGCCTTCAGGCAACTTCGGTTCTGGCACCCACCGCCTCCCGCTTTCAAGTTTATTGCGAAAGGAGACGGTATGGAACTGGTTCCGATCCACAAGCGGGTCATTGGAC
>NZ_SPMY01000105.1 GCF_012939955.1 Candidatus Accumulibacter phosphatis | reverse complement strand
GAACTCAGATATTCCAGTACCCGCGAGCGCGCCCAGTAGATGTCGGTGCCGTCTTCGAAGATCACATAGACGTAGGAGGCGCCGAACATCGAGAAGCCGCGCACCACCTTGGCTTTCGGCACCGCCAGCATGGCCGTGGTCAGCGGATAGGTCACCTGATCCTCCACGACCTTCGGCGCCTGCCCGGCGTAGGGGGTGAACACGATCACCTGCACGTCGGAAAGATCCGGCAAGGCGTCGAGCGGCGTTTTCTTGACCGCATAGATGCCGCCGGCGACCACCGCCAGGGTGGCCAGCAACACCAGGAAGACGTTGCGCGCCGACCATTCAATCAGCCGATCGAGCATCTCAGTGGCCCTCGTGCTTGGCGGTGGCCTTCTCGATGCGGGTGATCACGAACTCGCCGTCGCCCCGGTCCTCGAACTCGAAGTGCATCGGCGCGCCGGGTGGCACCCCTTTGGCGACCTCGGGACTCGCCAGCCCGAACTCCATGGTCATCGCCGGCCACTGCAGTGCTGGAATCGGCTCGTGCGTAACCGACGCGGTGTTCGACGCGATGTCCAGTGAATCAATCGAGCCCTGCGCCTGGTACAGTTTCGCCACCGCTTTGGCCGATTCTGCCGACTGTGGTGCGGTGAAGGTCGACAAGGCCGCCTTGAGGTTGCTTTCCGCGTCGATCAGGAAGTTGGCCGCGGTGACTACTTCGTCGCCGACCTGAATGCCTTCGAGAATCTCGACCGCCTCGCGTCCGCGCAGACCGATCTTCACGGCCTGTGGTTTGTATTTGCCCTCGCCCAGCACGAGCAGGACCACCTGGCGGTCGCCGGTGTCGATCACTGCCGATGGCGGCACGGTCAGGCGTGCAGCCTTACCCGCGGTGGCGATCTCGACGTGCGCGAACATGCCCGGACGCAGCATCCCGTCGTGGTTTTTTTAGTTCGAGCCTGACCGGAGTGGTGCGTGTCGCGGCGTTGAGCGTCGGATAGAGGTAGGTGACTTTGGCTTCGAAGGGATGTCCCGGAAAGGCGTCGATGATCACCTGCGCGCTTTCGCCGAGCTTGACCCGGGCCAGATCCTGTTCGTAGACATCGGCGATCACCCAGACGGTGGACAGGTCGGCGATACGATAGATGACCGTTCCGGCCATGAAACGCATCCCTTCGACGGCCTTCTTTTCGAGCACCACGCCGGTAGCCGGCGAGGAGAAGGTGACCAGCGCGCTCTCTGAACCGGCCGCACTGGCAACCTTCCAGTTGCGCAGCCGTTCGCGAGCAGCTTCCGCCAAACGACGGGCGCCCTCGCGGGCCGCCGGATCGGCATTCCCGGCGCCCTGCTCGAGCGTCTCGGCAATACGCAATTCCTTCTGGGCGGAAACCAGTTCAGGGCTATAGACGGAGAACAGCGCCTGCCCCTTGCTGACCGGATCACCGGTGGCGCTCACCTGCAGCCGCTCGATCCAGCCTTCGAAGCGTGGCGCGACGTCGTGGATCCGGCCGACCGCGCGCAACGCCGCATCCAGC
>NZ_SPMY01000104.1 GCF_012939955.1 Candidatus Accumulibacter phosphatis | reverse complement strand
GGCAGCGACAGCTGCGGACGCGGCGCCACGGACCACAGCAACGTGGGAGATTTCCGGGTATGTTCCGCGGAAGCTGATCCGCAACGCCCAGCCGTGATTCATGCGGAGCCGATTTTAGCGGCTAAAATTTTCTGGTTGCCTCTGTAGTCGACTCTGCAGAATTCCTCAACCAGGCCTGGAACGTGAAGCCCGGCGAGTGACGCACGGCCCATTACATGCAGGAACCGGCACTGCCCGCAATGCTAGACCCGGGCGAAGGGGGGCAGGGTTGCCGCAAGGCGGTGTGAAGTGCTGCCGGTGCCTTACTTTCACTTGGTGTTCACGCTGCCGCACGACCTCAATGGCCTGATTGCGGCCGCGCCACGATCGCTCTACGAGACGCTGTTTGCCGCTGTGTCGGCAACGCCCACCGAATTCGCCGCCAACCCGCGACATCTGGGCGGTGTGTCGGCCTTCTCTGTGGTGTTGCACACATGAAGGCAGGCTCTTGGCAGGAATGGTCGCCACGCCTGCCGATTGGCAACGCTTGAGGCAATGACTCCACCTTCACGACTGGGTGGTCCATGCCAAGCAGCCGCTCGGTGACCCGGAAGCGGTGCTCGATTACC
>NZ_SPMY01000011.1 GCF_012939955.1 Candidatus Accumulibacter phosphatis | reverse complement strand
GTCGGCCGGTGGCGTCCTGAAGAAGGAGATGGTGGNNANGNCGCCTTCGCCGTTGATCATGGCGCTGGCCAACCCCAATCCGGAGATTCTCCCGGAGGATGTCAAGTCCGTGCGCAGCGATGCGATCATGGCCACCGGGCGCTCGGACTATCCCAACCAGGTGAATAACGTCCTCTGCTTCCCGTTCATTTTCCGGGGCGCCCTTGACGTCGGAGCGACAACCATCACCGAAGCGATGAAGCTGGCAGCGGTCAGGGCCATCGCCGAACTGGCGCGTGCCGAGCAGTCCGAGGTGGCGCTCAAGGCGTACGGCGAGAAGGTCACCAACTTCGGCCCCGAGTACCTGATTCCGAATCCCTTCGATCCGCGCCTGATCAGCAAGATTGCACCGGCAGTTGCCGAGGCGGCCATGGCATCAGGGGTGGCTACGAGACCGATCAGGGACCTGGAGGTGTACCAGGACAGCCTTGACGAGTTTGTCTATCACTCCGGCCTGATCATGAAGCCGGTATTTTCGCAGGCCAGGCAGGCGCCGCGACGTATCGTCTTTGCTGAAGGCAGTGACGACCGCGTGCTGCGCGCGGTGCAGGTGATCGTCGACGAAGGCATCGCCAGACCGATTCTCATCGGCCATCCGGGTGATATCGCCGGCAAGCTTGAGGCCGCGAACCTGCGCGTTCGTCCGGGAATCGACTTCGAGGTCATTTGTGCCGGCCATAACAATTTCTTTGACGATCATTTCGAAACTTACTGGCGAGAGTATCGACGGCTGATGGAGCGCAAGGGGGTTTCGATAGATTTCGCCAAGCGTGAGGTGCGCCGTCGGCCATCGCTTTTCGGCGCGCTGATGGTCCGCATGGGCGACGCCGACGGCCTGATCTGCGGCACCTCTGGTCGTCACCGCAATCACCGCGAGCACGTCGAGAACGTTATTGGTCTGGCGCCGGGGGTGAAGAGTCTGTACGCGATGAGCGTGCTGCTGCTGCCTGATCGCACCCTGTTCATCGCCGATACCTATATCAACTACGAGCCAACGGCGGAACAACTGGTGGATATGACGCTGCTCGCTGCCGACACGGTTCGCCGTTTCGGTGTGACCCCGCGCGTGGCGCTCCTTTCGCATTCGTCTTTTGGTTCGGAGAATACGCCGACGGCCTTGAAGATGCGTGACACGCTGCGCCTGCTGAAGGAGCGCGCGCCACGTCTGGAGGCCGAGGGCGAGATGCACGGTGACGCCGCCATCGATGATGAAATCCGCCAGCGCGTGTTTCCGAGTGACGCGCGCTTGAAAGGGCAGGCCAATCTGTTGATAATGCCGACCCTCGATGCGGCCAACATCTCGTTCAACCTTCTCAAGGTCGCCTCTGGTGACAACGTCACCATCGGGCCGATCCTGCTCGGAACTGCGCAGCCGGCGCATATCCTGACGCCGACGGCAACGGTACGCCGCTTGGTCAACATGACTGCTCTGGCGGTTGTCGACCGGCTGATGAGCGAGCGCTGAGCGTCGGGCGCGGTCGTACTTCGACCCGCGGCCTGCTGTTCAAGAAATCCGATGCCGCCGCGCCGAGCGATCTCGCTTGACGCGGCGGCAGGGTGAGTGGAGAAGGCGTAAACGTCTGCCTTGAACTCCGAAGACTTGATGTGCTACATTACTTAGTCTGTCTATCCCCTTATTTTCTCAGCTGTTGCTTCGTGGGTGATGGGCTGTGCGGGAATTGTTGCCAATTATCGGATCATGCAGGAGGCTTGCGATGCGGACGATGCTGAGAGCAGTAGTGCTGTGGGGCGTGCTGGTGGTGGGTGCCGGATTGGCCTCAATGGAGGTGGTGCACGCGGCAGATAAGGCTGGCAGCAAGAGCGAAGTGCAGAAAAGCAAAGCCCCGACGACGCAAAAGGCCAAGGCGCGACCGGTAAGCAAGCAGAGTTCGAGCAAGAGTGTCGCGCAGCAAGGCAAGGCAGTACCGCCGGTGTCGAAGGCCAAATCCACCCGTGTGGCCAAGGCCAAATCGACAGGCGTGGCCAAGGCCAAATCGACAGGCGTGGCCAAGGCAAGTACGTCGGCTGCCCGGGCGGGAAACAGCAAGTCTTCGCGCGCAGAGCAGAGACCGGAAAACGGAGCGCCGTCGATGGCGTGGCATGGGCAGGAGCACCTCGCGGTCCAGTCAGGCTCGGCGCTGGTAATCGCTCAGGACGGCGGTGAGGCTCTGTACGAGAAGAACGCCAGGGTCGTCGTGCCGATCGCTTCGATCACGAAACTCATGACGGCGATGGTCGTACTTGACTCGATGCCTAACCTGCAGGCACCGATTACCATTACCGACGACGATGTCGACTACGTGAAAGGGAGTCGATCACGCTTGCAGGTGGGCTCTGTCCTCACCCGTGAAATGGCGCTTTTGCTGGCGCTGATGTCTTCCGAAAATCGCGCCGCAAACGCCCTTGGACGTCACTATCCGGGCGGCTTGGGGGCCTTCGTTGTGGCGATGAATCGCAAGGCAGCGTCGCTGGGAATGAGCAGGTCGCATTTCGCGGATCCCACCGGCCTGACCAGCAATAACGTGTCGACTGCACACGATTTGGCACGAATGGTTGCCGCCGCGTATCGCTACCCCTTGATTCGCGAGTTTTCGACGACCTCCGGTGTCACCGCCGAAGTAAAAGGGCGTGACCTCGAATATCGCAATACCAATCAACTGGTCAAGAGCCCGACTTGGGAAATCGGCCTGTCGAAGACCGGCTATATTCAGGAAGCGGGCAAGTGCCTGGTCATGCAGGCGCGCGTCGCCGATCGACCGGTGGTGATCGTACTGCTTGATTCGTCTGGCAAGCAGACTCGTATCGGTGATGCGAATCGTATCAAGCGCTGGATGGAGAGCGCGTCGGCAGCGGGCAAAGCAACGCCCGCGTGACTTGCAACAGCGGTCGACAGCCACGGTGCGCCGTGGCTTTTTTTTTTGTCGATGGGGCACCGATCAGGCGTTGTTTCTGCGATCATTCCCGACCCGTGCCGGAGGGGTGAGGGTTTCGTGCAGGGGTCGCGCTTCAGGGCTGCTGTCAGGCGCTGAGTTGGGAGTCCGGCTGTGGTCGCAGCGGTGGCTTGGCTGCCGCTTGCGAAAACGACCCTCCGGCATTCGCTGATGCGCGAAAACTTGCGTTGCTTGTCTGGTAGGATGCGCCGTGATGGAAAAGCTTCTTACCATTAAATTCGTGACTTGGATTGGCCGGGCACTATTGCTCTGCCTGCTGGCGGCCGCTCTGCCTGCCGGGAAAGCGCAGGCCCAGCCAGCCGAGCCGGAGATGGTTGCCATCACCCATCCGGCGACCAGCGAACAAGCGATTCCGCGAGCGACCTTGCGCGCAATCTTTGGCATGCTGCTGCAGAAATGGCCGAACAACACCGCGGTTAGGGTCTTTGTTTTGCGGGATGACGCGCCCGAGCATGCCACTTTCAGCAAGAGTGTGCTGCAGGTGTTTCCCCACCAGTTGCGATTGGCATGGGACCGACAGGTTTTTTCGGGTCAGGGACAATACCCCGAACAGCTTGCGTCGACCCAGGAGATTCTGTCTCGGGTGGCGTCCACCCCAGGCGCAATGGGTTACGTCAAGGCGAGCGAGGTTGATCACAATGTCCGTGTACTCCAAGTTCGCTAGGGCCGCCTCTGGCATGGCCATGGTCGCGGTGCTTTCGCTATCGCCAGGGGGCGCACGGGCCATCGATTTTCTGGACGGCGATCTGCAGTTGCATGGCTTCTTTTCGCTGACCTTGGTGAACACCTCGGACAACAACTTCTTCGGGCAAAGCGACGACCAGATCAGCAGTGAGTATAGTGAGGTCGGGGCGAATGCTTCGTGGCGGCTGACGCCCGACGTTCAACTGTCTGCCCAGTTGCTTTCGCACCGGGCCGGCGGCACTGATGATGGTGGCGTGCGCCTCGATTATGGTCTGCTCGACTGGACCATGGCCTCCAGTGAGGAGGGGCGGAGCGGCGTGCGCGTGGGGAGGATCAAGACGGCCTACGGTTTGTACAACAAGACGCGCGACGTTCCTTTTACCCGGCCGAGCATCATCCTGCCACAATCGATCTACTTCGATCGAACACGCAACTTGACGGTTTCAGCCGACGGTGGGGAGGTCTACCTCGAGCGCTACTATGAAGCCGGTTCGCTTTCGGGCAGCCTCGCTCTCGGGCAACCGCAGACCGACACCGATGCTGCCACAGTCGCCCTCGTCGGCCTGAACCCGCCTGGTCACCTCGATGCGAAGTTGGCACCCGATTTCCAGGTCATGTATGAGGGTTCCGGCGGCAGGTATCGCCTGGGGTTCACCGCCCTGCATCTCGATCTGCGCTACAAGCCGGGCTACGCTGACCGCCTCGGCGCAGGCCGTTTCAAGCTGACGCCACTGATCTTTTCAGCGCAGTACAACGCCGAGAACTGGAGCCTGACGAGTGAGTACGCGAGTCGTCGAATCTCGGTCAAGGATTTTGGCCCGTTCTTCTACAACGGGGATGCGCTTGGCGAGAGTTACTATCTGCAGGCTACCTACCGATTGGCGCCGAAGTGGGAAGCACTCCTGCGCTACGATGTGTACTATGCCGACAAGGGCGATCGCAATGGCCAGGACTTTGCGGCTGCTACCGGTATGCCGGGTTTTACGCGCTATGCCAAAGACTGGACCCTTGGCGTCCGCTTCGACGTCACGCCGCAGTTCATGCTCCGTGCGGAAGCGCATCAGGTTGACGGCACCGGCTTTCTGGCGGTGCAGGACAATCCCAATGCGCAGGCTCTCCGTCGTTACTGGGACAGCTTCATGCTCCTCGGCTCGTTCCGTTTCTAGCCTCTGCAGATGCCAGCCCGTCCACCGCCGACGAAAGTGCGCAGCACCTTCGGCTTCCTCAGTCTGAGGTGGAAGATCTTGTTGATCCTGGGAGGGGTGATGCTGTCGGTCAACGGTGCGCTGTCGTGGCTTCACTTCCATGACCTGACGACGCGCTTCGAAGTGCAGCGGACGGCGACCAGAGAACGCCTGGTCGAACAGGCCTTTGCATTGCGTACCGACTTCGGACTTCGCTTGCAGGCGCTGGCCGGCATGCTGGCCGCTCTGGACTCGGTCGGCGTCGGTCTTTTTCAGACGCCAGCAGGCAATGCCCTACTGCGACAGCACTTCGACAGCTACTGGTCAGTGCTGCAACTCGATCTTGGGCTGGACTCGCTGCAGGTTTACGGGCCAAGTGGTCCCCCCGTGGCGAGCTGGCGCACCAATGCACTTGTCGAGGTGAAGCAGGACGCCCAGGTTCGCGACGTCATCGTGCAGGAGCGGGCGATGCACTGGACGCGCTGTGAGCAACTGTGCACGCAGTTTGCTGCGGCACCGATCCTCGTGGCCGGTCGCGTTGCCGGAGCGGTGCTCTTGGGTACTTCTCTGGCCGACGTGGTGGTCTCTTTCCACCGCTTGTCCGGCGCTGATCTTGGCGTTCTTGTTCCGGTCGCCATGCCGGCAGGCAACAATGCCCTGTCTGCTCTGGGCATGCAGGTGATCGGTTTGAGCAATGCCGAGCGCAACCTGCCCTTGTTGCAGCAGCTGACGGCGCTGCCGCTGCTGCGTGGTGAGAGCGCATGGCGCAAGCTGTTGTACGGTGGCCGAGAGTTCGAATTGTCGTTTCTGGCACTTGACGCCCGCGATGACGCGCAGTCGTCAGCGCTGCTGGTGGTGGTCGACGATCTCACCCAGGCGCGTGCCGATATTGACAAGTCGGTCCTGGACCGCTTGCTGGGCGAGTTGGCGGCTTCGTTCTTCTCGCTGTTGTTGTTGGCGCTGCTGGTACACGCGCCCCTGCAACGCATGACCCGGGCGGTGCGTGCGATTCCATTGCTCGGGCTTAGCGCTTTTCCCGAGGTGCGGGAGAGGATTGCGCCGCGCGCTCGGCGTTTGGTCGATGACGAGATCGACAGCCTCGACAAGGCAGCGATTGACCTGTCGCATCGGCTGGAAAACCTAGAGAAAGACGTCGCGGCCCATTTGCAGGATATCTCGATCGAGCGGGATTTCAGCAAGCTTCTGCTCGATACCGCGCACGTGATTATCCTGACGCAGTCCACCGATGGCGAGATTCTTACGCTGAACCCCCACGGACAAAAAATGTCCGGGTGGCGGGAGGAGGATCTGCCAGGCAAGCGCTTTTCCGAACTGGTGCGCCCGGATGGTTCCTCGGAACTGGCGATCGCGCAGGCCGTCCAGGAAATTGCCGCCGGCGAACGTCAGCACGTGCAGCTGGAATCGATTCTGGCTAGTTCGAACGGCCAATCCTACGAGATTACCTGGAACCACTCACGCCTTGTCGGGGCAAGCGGTGTGGTGATGATCCTCTCGGTCGGAATCGACCACACGAAGCGCAAGATCGCCGAGTCCCAACGCAAGCTCGCCGAGTCGCGTGTCAAGGATTTGCGCGAGCGCGATCCCTTGACCGGCCTGGTGAATCGCCAGCATTTCCAGGATCAACTCGAGCAGGCGCTGGCCAGCGCCCGCCATTCGGCGCGCGACGGGGCGCTGCTCTATCTCGATCTCGACGGCTTCAAGTACGTGAACGATCTGAACGGACACCAGGCAGGTGATGAGCTCTTGCGGAAGGTTGCCGACGAAGTCGGCCATGTGGTGGCGCGCGGAGGTGATCTGCTCGGCCGCCTGGGCGGTGATGAACTGGGCATCCTGCTGCACGTATGCGATCATGACGGCGCCATCCAGGTGGCCGAGAAGATCAACAAGCGACTCGCCGAGATCAAGTTTCCCGGCCTGGGAGCGAGCCATCGTGTCTCGGCCAGCATCGGCATCGTCGTTTTTTCCGAGGCTACGATGGACGTCAAGCAACTTCTCGCCAATGCCGATATCGCGATGTATCAGGCCAAGTCCAAGGGCGGCGCTGGCTGGCACCTCTATTCAGACGGGGAGGGCGTACAGGAGAAGATGCAGAGCCGTCTGCACTGGGAGGAGATGATCAATCGCTCACTGGGCGATCGCGGATTCATCGTGCATTACCAGCCGATCCTGGATATTCGCGCTCGCCAGGTCAGCCACTACGAGGCTCTGGTACGCATGCGGGCAGAAGATGGCTCGCCGATTCCGCCTGGGATGTTCATGGAAGTCGCCGAGAACAGCGGGCTGATACGCGAAATCGATCGCTATGTGATCCATGATGTTTTCGGCAAGATGTTGAGCCTGTTTGCGGTCGGAAAATACTACAAATTCTCGATCAACCTGTCGGGCATCAGCATCAATGATCCGCGCTTGCTGTCGTTCATTAGCGATGAGCTCTCGCGTAGCGCCTTGCTGCCCAGCCATGTAGTCTTTGAAATCACCGAAACCGCGGCGGTATCAGACTTCTCCAAAGCACGCGCCTTCATGAACGCCGTACGAGAACTCGGCTGCGCGTTTTCGCTCGACGACTTTGGCGTCGGCTTTTCTTCGTTCAACTACGTCAAGCAGTTGCCTGTGGACTACGTCAAGATCGATGGCTCCTTTGTCCGCACCCTGGTCGATAGCCCCGATGATCAGGTCTTCGTACGGGCGCTCGCCGAGGTCGCGCGCGGCTTTGGCAAGAAGACGGTGGCCGAGTTCGTGGAAGACGAGCGCGCACTGAACATGTTGCGCACCTTCGGGGTGGACTACGCGCAAGGCTACTTCATCGGCAAGCCTGGTCCGGAGATTACCTGAGCAGCGAGCTTGCACAGGGTTCGGCACGCTTCGGCACAATCCCACGCTCGGGGAGGCGTTCGGCGGCGGTGCTATAATCGCCTGCTGACTTGCCACTCCTATTGCCTACCGTCCCCCAAGCATGGCGCTGTTCACCCTTGGTATCAACCACCACACAGCACCACTCTCGGTTCGCGAGCAGATGGCGTTTCATGCCGAAAGCCTGCCCCGGGCCCTGGCTGACCTGGCGCACTGCAAAGCGGTCCACGAGGCGGCGATCTTGTCGACCTGCAATCGTACCGAGTTGTACGTTGCGAGCGATGTCTCTGACGCGGCGACGCAGTGGCTCGCCGACTACCATCGTTTGGCGCGCCATGAGATCGCGCCTTACCTCTACACCTATCCCGAGCGCGACGCCGTACGGCATGTCTTTCGAGTCGCCAGTGGGCTGGATTCGATGGTTCTCGGCGAGCCGCAGATTCTCGGCCAGATGAAGGAAGCGGTACGCGTTGCCGAGGAGGCCGGCACTCTTGGTACGACGCTGCACAAACTCTTTCAGCACTCCTTCGCGGTGGCCAAGGAAGTGCGGTCGACGACGGCGATCGGGACGAATGTGGTCTCTATGGCCGCTGCCGCCGTGCGCTTGGGTGAGCGGATCTTCGAACGTATCGCCGATCAGAAGATCCTCTTCATCGGCGCCGGTGAGATGATCGAACTGTGCGCCACGCATTTCTCGGCACAGCGCCCGAAGCAGGTGGTCATCGCCAACCGGACGGTCGAGCGCGGCCTGGTGCTGGCCAATCGTCTGGGCGGGACGGCGATCAGGCTGGAGGACATCGCTGAGCGCTTGTCGCAGTTCGACATTGTCGTTTCGTGCACCGCTAGTCCGCTGCCGATCCTCGGCTTGGGCATGGTCGAGCGGGCGATCAAAATTCGCCGTCATCGCCCGATGTTCATGGTCGACCTGGCTGTTCCGCGCGATATCGAGGTCGAGGTTGGTGAAATGGACGACGTTTTCTTGTATACGGTCGATGATCTGGCGCAGGTCGTTGAATCGGGTATCGAGTCGCGCCAGGCAGCGGTGGTGGACGCGGAGTCGATCATTGGCGAACGCGTTGAGGGCTTCCTGCGCTGGCTGACCACGCGTGCTACAGTGCCGCTCATTCGTTCGCTGCGGGATGCTGCCGACCGTGCGCGTCGCCACGAGATGGAGCACGCGCTGAAACTGCTGGACAAAGGCGAAGACCCGGCCCGCGTCCTCGAGCGTTTCTCGCATCGTCTGACCAACAAGTTTCTGCATGCGCCAACGCAGGCCTTGAACCAGGCCAGCGCTGACCAGGGCGAGTTGCAGACGCTGGTCGGACGCTTGTTCCATCTCCATCCGGATTCCCGCTTCGGCGAGTAGCCGACTTCGGCAACCAACGCCAGACCGCTGGATTCCCTGGAATCCTTTTCGTAGCGTGGCGCGCTTTAAGCGACCTTCTCATGAACCAGAGCATTCGCGACAAACTTGAACACCTGACTGGTCGCCTCGACGAACTTGGCCGCATGTTGGCCAGCAGCGAAGCAACCCAAGACATGGACGACTTCCGCAAGCTGTCGTGCGAGTACGCCGAAATTGGCCCGGTGGTCGCTCTTTACCAGACCTGGCGACAAGCCGAGGGCGAACTGTCGTCGGCGATCGAGATGCTCGCCGATCCGGAAATGAAGGAATTGGCCGAAGCAGAAGTGGCCACGGTTAGGGCGCGCCTGCCGCAGATCGAAGAAGACCTGCAGAAACTGCTGCTGCCCAAGGACGCCAAGGACGATCGCAACGTCTTTCTCGAGCTGCGCGCGGGCACCGGTGGCGAAGAATCCGCACTCTTTGCCGGCAACCTCTTCCGCATGTACACGCGCTACGCCGAACGCCAGCGCTGGCAGGTCGAAGTCATTTCGGCCAGCGTTTCGGACCTCGGTGGCTACCGCGAGGTGATCGCGCGAATCATCGGTAACGGCGTTTACTCGCGCTTCAAGTTTGAGTCCGGTGCGCATCGCGTGCAGCGCGTCCCGGACACCGAAACGCAGGGGCGCATTCACACTTCCGCCTGTACCGTGGCGGTGATGCCCGAGGCCGATGCTCTGGAGGAAGTACAGATCAACCCGGCTGATATTCGCGTCGACACCTACCGCGCGTCGGGTGCCGGCGGACAGCACATCAACAAGACGGATTCGGCGGTCCGGATTACTCACCTGCCGACGGGGATCGTCGTCGAATGCCAGGATGATCGTTCGCAACACAAGAACAAGGCCCAGGCCTTATCGGTCCTGGCGGCACGCATCAGGGACGTGCAGGAGCGTGAGCAGCACGCGAACATGGCGTCGACGCGCCGGGATCTGATCGGCAGCGGTGACCGCTCGGAGCGAATTCGCACCTACAATTTCCCGCAGGGTCGAGTCACCGACCACCGCATCAACCTGACCCTGTACAAGATCGAAGCGATCATGGACGGCGACCTGGACGAATTGCTGGCTGCGCTTGCGGCAGAGTATCAGGCAGATCAGCTGGCGATGCTCGCCGAGAGCGAGTGAGACGCTTGGCCGCAGCGAAGAGTGGAAAATGCGCGGGCGGTGGTTGCTCACCACTTCGTCGCTACGGCTCGACCCCCGATCGCGATGACGCTTGACGCTGCGTGGCGCTTGGCTTGCCAGCGCATTGCTCGCCTCGATGCGCGCCTGCTGCTTGAGCACGTAACGGCCTGTACACACGCCGATCTGATCGCCCACCCGAGGCGGATGCTCTCCGCAGAGCAGCTGGCGAGGCTTGATGCCTTGCTCAGTCGCCGTGCTGAAGGTGAGCCACTGGCCTATCTTCTTGGCAGCGCGGGTTTCTACGGCCTGGAGTTTGTCGTCACCCCAGCGGTGCTGATTCCGCGTCCGGAGACGGAACTCCTGATCGATGTGGCAATCGAATCTCTGCAGTCCTGGCCCCGCGCGCAGATACTTGATCTCGGCACCGGCTCCGGAGTTCTTGCGGTGACTCTGGCTCGGCTATGCCGGGGGGCGTCGGTTACGGCGGTCGATTTTTCATCGGCAGCACTTGCCGTTGCCCGCGGCAATGCTGCACGGCACGCGGTGGAGGTCAGTTTTCTACTGGGTGATTGGTATGCGCCGCTCGGAGAAAGTCGTTTCGATCTGATCGTCGCCAACCCGCCCTATGTCGCGTACGCGGATCCGCACCTGCAGCACAGTGGTTTGCCTTTCGAACCACGCATGGCGCTTACGGACGGGGTGGTCGGTGGTGACGGCCTGGCTTGCCTGCGTGCGATTATCGGCGGCGCGGCAGCGCATCTGCGGCCAGGTGGTTGCGTGCTGGTTGAGCACGGCTACGACCAGGCCGCTGCGGTACGGCAGCTGTTGGCTGAGCAAAGGCTGGTCAAGCTCGATTCGTGGCGTGATCTGGCGGGGATTGAGCGCGTTAGTGGTGGCCAACTCGATTGACGCTGGGTGCCGCCAGCCGGTACACTGCTCTGTTGATTGTTTTTCATAACGACTAGTCACTAAGAGGTTTTACGATGGATGCGCAGCAATTGATCAAAGAACAGGTAACCAGCAACCCCGTGGTCCTCTACATGAAGGGGACGCCGCAGGCGCCGCAATGTGGCTTCTCGTCGGTAACGGTGCAAATCCTCAAGGCCTGCGGAGTGTCCAGCTACCTCAGCGTGAACGTACTCGAGAACCCGGAAATCCGTAGCGGTATCAAGTCCTACGCCAACTGGCCAACGATTCCGCAGCTCTACGTGCGCGGCGAGTTTGTCGGCGGCAGCGACATCATGCGTGAGATGTACGAAGACGGTGAGTTACAGAAGCTTCTTGAAGGTCTGGTTGATCCGGCCTGATCACCAAGGCTTCTAGTCGCTCGGGCGGCGCGCGCCGCCAAGGTGCTGCGCACGCCAGGCCACCGTAGCGCGTCGCTGCGGTGGCCTTTCTCAAGCGCTGGCCGTTGCCGACTTGCGGACGCTCAATTCTTCGTAGGCCCTTACGGCTTCGGCGGCGTACATCAGTGCCGGGCCACCGCCCATGTAGGTGCAGACGGCAAGCGTTTCCATGAGTTGCTCACGACTGACACCCAGGCGAATCAGCGCCTTGACATGAAAGCCGATGCAGGCATCGCAGCGGCTGGAGACCCCGATCGCCAAGGCGATGAGTTCTTTATCCAGCGCCGAAAGCACGCCTGGCGAAAGGGACGCTTTGGCCAGCGCATTGAAGCCCTGGATGGTCTCCGGGATGTCCCGACGCAGGCTTCCGATGGCGTTGGAAACATCGTTGGTAATGGTGCCGAAAGATTTGCTCATCAGCGTTTCTCTCCGTTTATCAGAAAACGCTAACATACCGTGACGGACCTTTCTTTGGCAACCAGTTTCCGGTGCTTCGCTCGGTACGGGATCGGAGCAGCGCAACAGCGGCGACGCCAATGAGTGATAGACCACTGCCGTGCCACCACGCGGGGCTGCTCCTTGCTGCCCTGGGTCCTGGCTCTTGGGGCTCTACCTCGCCTCGGGCGAGGCCCCTTCAGAAGCTTACCAGGCGCGTGTTCGCGGACGTCAGGCGCTCGCTGAGGACCGCCAGAAAAGACTGATAGAAGTGTACTCGGCAGGCTTCCGAAGACGACCGCAATGAGCGGGCAGTAATCCGCACCAGCTTGGCTTCTGTCAGGGCGACGACATCGGCGACGCGTGTGCAGTTTGATTTGCCAATGACGGCCATTTCGCCGAAGCAGTCGCCGGCCGTCAGCATATCCAGGATCAGGCCACTCTTGAGCACTTTCAACTCGCCTTCGGCCAGGAAGCAGAAGAAGTCTCCGAGGTCGCCGTCGCGCATGACCAGTGTGCCGGGCGAAGCGCGGCTCCACTGCGAGAAGCGCACTATCTCCCACATCTCGACGTCAGAAAAATCGGCAAAGAATGGGAAGCCACGCAGGGTATCGAACTTCTCGAGATCGGCGATCTCGTCGGCGGGCACTTTCGCTTGCCGTGCGCGAAAGGCCTGTGCCAAATCCTGCGCAAATTCTTGCCAGCTAGCGTAGCGAGTATCGAGTCGCTTGCTCATCGCGCGGGCAACGATAGCGTCGAGCGCCGGCGGGACCTCTCGGCGCAGCGTCGAAGGCCGGCGTGGTTCAGCGTTGATGATCTGGTAGATCATGTCGTAACTGTTGCGCGCCTGAAAAGGCAATTGACCGGTCAGCAGCTGATACATGACGACACCCAGCGAGTAGATGTCGGTCCGCTGATCGAGCGCCTGCTCTTTTACCTGTTGCGGCGACATGTAGGCGGGTGAGCCTATTCCCTGCACCAGCGTGCGATCGGGTGAGCCGATGATCGCCGCGCCGAAATCCGAGATCTTGATGTCGCCTTCGTTGGGGTCGGTGCAGGTGAACAGGATATTCGCCGGCTTGATGTCGCGGTGGATGATGCCTGCCTGGAAGGCGAAGTCGAGTGCCCGGGTGCACTTGAAAATGATCTCGACGATGCGTTCGACCGACAGCAGCTGGCCGGGCGCGCAGACCGTTTCCAGGGTGCCGCCGGCGACGAATTCCATGACGATGTAGCAGAGGTGGTCGTCCACGACGGCGTCATAGGTCTGGACGATGTGTGGGTGCGACAGCTTGCCGATCAGTGCCGCTTCGTTGAGGAACAAATGGGTGTAGAGTCTGCCCCGCTTGGGGTCTTTCAGGATGCCGGGAAAGGCGACCTTGACCGCCACTTCGCGCTGGGTAAACGCGTCGCTGCCCAGATAAACGGTAGACGTGGCCCCGTGGCCGACTTCGCGGATCAGCTCGTATTTGCCGATCTTTTCCATTGCCGGAGGCTACGGCGGACCTAGCCGCGACGGGCGCGGGAAATGGCTGCCAGCACCTGCTCCGGCGCTGTGCCGCCGATATGCGCGCGCGCGGCCAGCGAACCGTCGATGGTCAGCACCGCAAAGACTTCCTCGTCAAGCAGCGGTGAGAAGCTTTGCAACTCGGCGAGCGGGAGTTGGGCCAAGTCGACACCCAGTTCCTCCGCGCGACGTACTGCCAGGCCGACGGTTGCGTGGGCGTCGCGGAAAGGCAGGCCCTTGCGGGTCAGGAAGTCGGCGAGGTCGGTGGCGGTAGCGAAACCTTCGGCCAGGGCGTCGCGCATTTTTTCAGGATTGACGGTGATGCCGGCAATCATCTCGGCAAAAATGCATAAGGTGTCGCTGACCGTGTCGATGGCGTCGAACAGCGGTTCCTTATCTTCCTGGTTGTCCTTGTTGTAGGCCAGAGGCTGGCCCTTCATCAGGGTCAGCAAGGCCGTCAGGTGACCGTACACGCGGCCGGTCTTGCCACGCGCCAATTCCGGAACGTCGGGATTCTTCTTCTGCGGCATGATCGAACTGCCGGTACAGAAGCGATCTGCGATCCTGATGAAGCCGAAGCGCGGGTTCATCCACAGCACCAGTTCTTCGGACAGGCGCGACAGGTGCATCATCAACATCGCGCAGGCGGCGCAGAATTCGATCGCAAAGTCGCGGTCGGAAACCGCATCGAGCGAGTTTTCGCAAACACCGTCGAAGCCCAGCAGTTCGGCGACGAAATGGCGGTCGATCGGATAGGTGGTGCCGGCCAGCGCCGCTGCACCCAGGGGCAGACGGTTGGTACGGCGACGGCAGTCGCTGAAGCGTTCGGCATCACGCTGCATCATCTCGAAATAGGCGAGCAGGTGATGGCCGAAAGTGACCGGCTGGGCGACCTGGAGATGAGTGAAGCCGGGAAGCGGCGTGGCCGCTTCCTTCTCAGCCAAGTTTAGCAGGCTGGTCTGGAACTGACGCAGCAGTGGCAATAACTCATCGATCGCGTCACGCAGGTACAGGCGAATGTCGGTCGCTACCTGGTCGTTCCGCGAGCGACCGGTATGCAGGCGCTTGCCGGCGTCGCCAACGAGGGCCGTCAGGCGCTTCTCGATGTTCAGATGGACGTCTTCGAGGTCGAGCGACCAGACAAAGCTGCCGTTCTCGATCTCGCGGCCCACCTGTGCCATGCCGCGCTCGATATCGGCGAGGTCTCCGGCACTGATGATTTCCTGTCTGGCGAGCATGGTCGCGTGCGCGACCGAGGCGCGAATATCCTGGCGCCACATGCGGCGGTCGAAATTCACCGAGGCCGTATAGCGCTTGACGAGGTCGGACATCGGCTCGGAGAAGCGGCCGGCCCAAGTGTATTGGGAAGAATCCGATGGGTTCATGCGGGAGGGGTTCCTGGGCTAGAATCTCTCGTAGAACCTTGGACAGGCGCCACTTCGAGTGATGGCAAGTATAAAGCAAAACCTGGCCGGCCAGCCGCTACCGGATTTCCGGAATTCCGGAGTCATGTTGCGAATTCTGCTCGGCGTGAACCTGCTGGCGCTGGCTGCTGCACTGGTTAAGAGCCAGGGTGTGCAGGACAGCCTGCAGCACTTCATCGACATGGCGGCCTGGGTGCAGCCCTTGCTGCTCTTCAATCTGGCGTTACTGGCAGTTCTCGGCAACAGCCTCCAGCGCGCACCCACCTGGATTGGGCGCACGCTGGTGTTGCTGCTCGCAGCCGCTTCGGCGATCGTATTGTCGGCGCTGTGGAGTCACCTGATCTTCGCCGATGCTGGTGGTGGCCAGGCTCTGCTCAGGGCGGGCCTGCTGGCTGCGCTGGCAGCCGGGTTCATGCTTGCCTACTTTGCCTTGCGCGCCGGGGCTTTATCGCCGGCGCTCGTCGAGGCGCGATTACAGGCGCTGAGTGCGCGCATCCGGCCGCATTTCCTGTTCAATAGCCTGAATGCGGTGCTTTCGCTGATTCGCGCCGACCCGCGACGCGCCGAGGCGGCGCTTGAGGAACTGGCCGATCTTTTTCGCGTGCTGATGCGTGATCATCGCGAGTTAGTGCCGCTGGCCGACGAACTCGCCCTGTGCCGGCAGTATCTGGCCCTCGAAAAATTGCGTCTCGCCGAGCGCTTGCACGTCGAATGGGACATCGCGCCGAATCTGCCACTGGACCTGAAAGTGCCGCCATTGATGGTGCAACCGCTGCTGGAGAACGCTGTTTATCACGGCATTGAGCCCTTGGGCGATCCAGGCACTATTCGCATTCGCCTGGTGCGCCGCGCTGATGCCTTGCAGCTCGATATCGTCAACCCCTGCGCAGGCGGTGCCGAGAAACCGCGCGGCAGCCACATGGCGCTGGACAATATCCGCGAGCGCCTGGCGCTGTACTATGACCTTGAAGCGCGACTCGAGACCAATGCGGTAGCGCTGGGTGATGGCCGACACCAGTATCGGGTACGTATCCTCCTGCCTTGTCGGGCGCAGCGGCGATGAATGCGCCTGCGCTCGCTTCTCCGCTGTTGCTGCTTATTTGCGACGATGAGGCGCCAGCGCTGGCGCGTTTGCGTGATTTGCTGGCCGATATCGCTCCGGAACTGCCGCATGTGATCGTCGCCGAAGCCGACAACGGCCTGCGTGCCCTGGCTGCCATCGAGGGTCTGCGGGTTGATGTGGCGCTGGTCGATATCCGCATGCCGAAAATGGACGGCATTGAACTCGCAGCTCACCTGTCTCGGCTTGAACACCCGCCGGCGGTAATTTTTGTGACGGCCTATGACGCCTACGCGGTACAGGCCTTCGAGCTTAACGCCGTCGACTATCTGGTGAAGCCGGTGCGCGCCCTGCGTCTGCTGGAGGCGCTGCGAAAAGTTCACCGCCACCCGCTGCCTTCGGCCTTGCTCGAGCAACTGCCACCGGGAGCGCGCAGTCATCTTTCCTGCCATGAACGCGGCCGGCTGTTGCTGATTGCGGTTGCCGACATCGTGTACTTTCGGGCTGACCTGAAGTACGTCACGGCACGTACCGGTGAGCGCGAATTCCTGCTTGACGAGTCGCTGACCCATCTTGAACAGGAATTCGGTGCACAATTCATCCGTCTGCATCGCGGTGTGCTGGCGGCGCGGGAGGCGATTGCCGGCTTCGAGAAGAGTGGCACTGGCGACGACGCCGAGACGCAATGGCAGGCTATTCTGCGCGACGTTCCCGAGCGGCTGCCGGTCAGTCGCCGGCAGTGGCCCTTGCTCAAGTCCTACGCGCGCCGGCTCAGCTCCTGATCGGCGGTCGCTTCTTGACACTCATCAAGGTGGCCGGTGACGGTTTTCCTATAATCCCCGCTGCCACCCGACGAGGTCTTCATGAAGTACGCTCAAGGCTTGAGAAAATTTTTCTGTATCCTGCTCGGAGGGGCCGTCGTTCTACCCGCTGCGGCGCTCGATCTGGAACGTGCGAAGGAAGTTTATGGCCCGTGCGCCGCCTGCCATGGCCCTTTCGGGGCTGGCGGCAAGCAAGGCGAGTACCCACGCGTTGCCGGCCAGTCGGCGAAATACGCGGAGCAGCAGTTGAAGGCCTTCCAGAGTCAGTCGCGGATCAACCTGCCGATGTATCCGTACACGCGGGCGCGCGAACTCGATGATGAAGACATGAAGTTGGTCGCCGCTTATCTGGCGCAGATCGAACTGCCGACACGGCCGCCGGTCTTCAAGGACAGCGATGACGCACTGGCGCGGCTGCTGGCGATGGAGAAGGTGATGATCGTCCCCCGTGCCGCCGGTAATATCGAAAACGGCAAGGCGGTGTACCAGAAAAACTGCGCCGTCTGTCATGGCAAGACGGGGCAGGGGCGCGGCATGTTCCCGATGCTGGTGGGTCAGTATACGAACTATCTGCAGAAGCAGATCGCCGCCTACCTCGCGGCGGATCGCCCGCACGACGAAGAAGGTGCGAAGAAGGGAGTCTTGTACACCCTTAAGGCCAGCGATATCCAGGACGTCCTGGCCTATTTGACGACTCTGCAGGTAGCCGAGCAGTAGGAGTCACCGCCAGTCAGCGCAGCCGGGTTTCCTCGGCGGTGCGAGCGTCGAGAAAACGACTTAACTGCCGGGGCAAGCGTGCACGCCAAGCATGTTAGAATCGTCCCCTGATCAAGATGCCTTTGGGGTGATGCCACCCTCGCGCACCGGCTGTCTGGCGAGGTTGGCAGCGCGCTTACCGGAAACCTGCCTTGAACTCTGCAAATCCAGATCAGTCGCGTATTGTCATTGCCTCGCGCGAGTCGCGGCTTGCCATGTGGCAAGCGGAGCATGTGCGCGGGCGTCTTGCCGAATTATACCCACAGCGAAAAGTCGAGATCCTGGGCATGACCACTCGCGGCGACCAGATCCTCGATCGCCCGCTGTCGGCAATCGGTGGCAAGGGCTTGTTCATCAAAGAGCTCGAAGTGGCGATGCATAACGGTCAGGCCGATCTCGCCGTGCATTCGATGAAGGACCTGCCGATGGACCTGCCAGATGGCTTCGTTCTGGGCGCCATTTCGTCGCGTGAGAATCCGTGCGACGCCTTTGTTTGCAATCGCTTTGCCGACCTCGACGACCTGCCGGCCAAGGCCGTGATCGGCACCTCGAGCCTGCGCCGTGAAGCGAGCCTGCGCGCTCGCTACCCCGAACTGGTCATCAGAAGCCTGCGCGGCAATCTTGATACGCGCCTGCGCAAGCTTGATGCAGGTGAGTACGACGCCATAATCCTCGCCGCCGCGGGCCTGATTCGACTTGGTCTGGCTGGCAGAATTGCGTCGCTATTGACCCCGGAGCAGTCCTTGCCGGCACCGGGGCAAGGCGTCCTCGGTATCGAGGTGCCAGCGCAGCGCGCGGACCTGATCGCCTTGGTGGCGCCGCTCAACGATCCGGCAGTGGCTCGGTGTGTGCTCGCGGAGCGTGCCTTTTCACGCGCGCTGGGCGGCAGTTGCCAGATCCCGCTGGCCGCGCATGCGATGCTTGAAAACGGTCAGCTGTGGCTGCGTGGCTTCGTCGCTACTCCGGACGGTAGGCAGCTGCTTGCGGGTGAGCTGCGTGGCGCTCCGGAGGACAGCGAGTCGGTTGGCCGTGGCTTGGCGCAGAGCTTGCGCGACCAGGGCGCTGGCGCCATTCTTGACCAGCTTTCGGCAGGCCAATGACCGGGGCTCTGTGCGGCAAGAGAATCGTCGTTACGCGGCCACGTGCGCAAGCACCCCGGCTGGCCGCCTGGATTGCCAAAGAGGGCGGAGAGCCGCTGCTTTTCCCATTGCTCGATATCGCGCCGACTGACGAGCCGGAACCGTTGCGCGTGGCGATCGCACAGCTTGATGCTTATGCACTGGCTGTCTTCATCAGCCCGAATGCTGTCGAGTACAGTGTTCCGGCGATCCTTTCTTCCCGCGGCTGGCCAGCCGACTTGCAGGCAGTGGCCATTGGTCAGGGGAGCGTCGCCTTGCTGGCGGCGTACGGGATCGAGAATACGCTGGCGCCTCTTGAACGCTTCGACTCCGAAGCCTTGCTCGAACTTCCGGCATTGCAGCGACCCTGCGTTGCCGGGAAACGGGTAGTGATCTTTCGCGGCAACGGCGGTCGTGAGTTACTTGCCGACAGCTTGCGAGAACGCGGGGCCGAGGTCGACTATGTAAGTTGTTATCAGCGCTCCGCGCCCGACAGCGCGGCAGTGCTTGAAGCGCTGTGGCGCAGCGAGCAGCTTGACGCGCTCACAGTTTCATCCAGCGAGGGGTTGCGTAACCTGGTCGACCTGCTCGACGCCCCCGCGCGTGCGTCTCTGCGCACTACTCCGGTGTTCGTGCCACACCCACGAATTGCCGAGCTGGCGCGGAAACTTGGTTTGCAGCGGGTGATTCTGACCGAACCGGCAGATGCTGGGATCATTGCTGCTCTGAACGTATATAATTGGCGGTCATGATGAAAGAAAAAATCGACCCAAGGTCTTCACTCCCCGAGCAGGCTGCCGCTGAGTCGGCTGGCAAGCCGCCAGCAGACGAGCCGCCGCCGGGTTCTCGGACATCGCTGGAAAGCGAGTCTTTCCCCGCGAGTGAGCAGCGGCCGGAGACGGATCCGCTGCCCGAAAAGGACTCCTTGCCGGAGGCCGAACAAGCGGCATCGGAAGCCGAGCCCCTGGCCCAACAGAAGCCCTTGCCGGACGCGCAGGCAACGCTCGATGGCTCCACCCCCGCCGCAGCGACACCCGCCGCTGTCGAGGATCCTGCAGCGACGCCAGCCGTGGCTAGTGAGCCGGTGTCTGACGGTGCGTCAGTTGCTAGCGAGCAGCCGGCGGCAAGCGGGCCAGCGGCTAATCCGGCCGCGGCGAGTCAGCAGTCGCCTGACTGGCGCAATCCCTGGTTGCTGGTGGTGCTGATAGTCCTTGGTCTGGTGGCCTGGCAGTGGTTCGAAACCCGGCAGAAGATGGCCGATACGCAGCAGGAGTTGGCTCGCCGCCTGGCCGATAGCGATTCGAGTGGCGCGGAAGTCCGCGCCCTGTCCAAGGGGGCGAGCGATCAGATGGCTGGCCTCCTCGGGCGCCTCGCTGCGCTTGAGGCGAAGGTTGGCGAATCGCAGAGCCAGCAGGCGATGCTCGAGAAGTTATACCAGGATGTGGCTCGCAGCCGGGATGAGTTGGCGCTGGCCGAGGTCGAGCAAAGCCTGACCCTGGCTGCTCAGCAGTTGCAGCTGGCAGGTAATGTGCAGGCCGCCGTCCTCGCCCTGCAAAGTGCCGAAACCCGTTTGGCGGCAAGCAGCCGACCACAGTTCGTCAGTCTGCGCAAGGTTTTGAGCAGCGATCTCGAACTTCTGCGCGCCTTGCCGCAGATCGATGTTGCGGCCATGAGCTTGCGCCTGGAAAGCGTCATCAATGCGCTCGATACGATTCCTCTGGCCGTCGATGGGCGTTCCCCGGCGCATGGCGACGACGCGAAAGATGCCGCGCAGGCCGCCCCAGCGCCAGTGCCTGCCGAATGGCCTGCGCTGACCAGTGTCGACTTCTGGCAGAAACTGGTCAGCGCCGAGCTGTGGCAGCGGTTGGGCCGCGAGGTCTGGGGCGAAGTGAAATCCCTGGTCCGCATCCAGCGTTTTGACCGCGATGAGCCGGCCTTGCTGACGCCCGGTCAGGCGTTCTTTCTGCGCGAAAATCTCAAGTTGCGTTTGCTGAATGCTCGCCTCGCTCTGCTGGCCCGTGATCAATGGACTTTCCAGAACGAGCTCAAGCATGCTCAGGCGTGGATGAATCGCTATTTCGATTCCAGCGCTGCCTCGTTGCAGACCGCGCAAGCCAATCTCGAACAGCTCATCGCCACCGAGATCAACATCGAGATGCCGACGCTTAACGAAAGCAGGTCTGCAGTCAAGACCGTCAAGCTTGGTCAGGAGCGCCAGTGAGAGGACTACTTTGGCTACTGGCACTTGCTGCCATGGCTGTCGGCGTTTCGCTGACAGCACGGGTCAACGACGGCTATGTGCTGCTGATCGTACCACCGTATCGTATTGAGGTCGCCCTCAGTCTGGCGATCATCCTCTTTGTTCTCGCCTTCGTACTGCTGTTCTTGGTGCTGCGCACCATTGGCCTGACGCTCTCCCTGCCAAGTCGGGTTTCTGGCTATCGCGCGCGTCGCCGTCGTGAGAAAGCCACGGCGTCTTTTCACGAGGCCATTCGCCTGCTTTTAGAAGGGCGTTTCACGCAGGCCTTGAAGAAAGCCGGTGAGGCCTACGCTGCCGGGCAGGATCCGGGCTTGGCAGCGCTGTTGGCAGCGCGAGCGGCGCATGGTCTGCGCGAACCCGAGAAAGAGCAGGAGTGGCTCGGTCGCGTTAACAACCCGCGTCTCGACCCTGCACGGCTGATGCTGGAAGCAGAGATGGCCATTGACCATGAGCAATACGGTGAGGCCGTAAGCGTGTTGCAGGCGCTGCAGAACATCTCTGGTCGGCACATCGCAGCACTGCGCCTTGAACTGCGTGCCCAGCAGGGTTGCGGAAACTGGCCGGAGGTCCTGAAACTGGCGCGCGTACTCGAGAAGCGCGACGCTTTGCCGCCTGAACTGGTGCAGGAAATAAAGACCCAGGCACATCAGGAAACCATCCGCCAGCAGCAGGCGGCGGACGAGGGCCAATTGCTGGCCTACCTGCGCGCTATTCCGGCCAAGGAACGTAGCCTGCGGCTGACGCAAACCTCTTGCCAAGCCTTGCTCGAACACGGGGTTGACGATGAGGCGCAGCGGATGATCGAGAAGCAACTCGACACGCAGTGGGATTCGGATCTGATACAACTCTATGGCCAGGTGCGGGGCCGCGACCTGACCTCCTGTATTGCGCGCGCCGAGAAATGGCTGCCGCAGCATCCCGAGGACGCACAACTACTACTCACTTTGGGCCGCCTGTGCTTGCAGCAGCGCTTGTGGGGCAAGGCGCAAATCTACCTCGAGGCTTCGCTATCGCTGGTCGATCAGCGCGCGGTCAGGCTGGAACTCGCCCGCCTCTTCGAACAGACCGAACGCTGGGATGAGGCCATGCCGCACTACCGGGCAGCTGCCGAGCAGGTCGCCCTGCGCCCTGCGACGCCGCTGCTTCGACTGGCGGTCAGCTCAGCTCAGCAGTCACAGTCAGTACCTCGATTGCCCGGCTAAGTCCCTTCTCCCGCAGCGGAGAAGGGACGTTCGTGAACCGCGTCTACGACTTGCACCTTAGGCTAGCTAGGCCCAGTCGCGCGGTTGCAGCATCTCGTAGAGTTCGGCCTCCGGGCTGCCGGCGGTGGGTTGCCAGTCGTAACGCCATTTGACAATCGGCGGCAGTGACATCAGGATGGATTCCGTTCGCCCGCCCGACTGCAAGCCGAAAAGAGTGCCGCGGTCCCAGACCAGATTGAACTCGACATAGCGCCCGCGCCGATAGGCCTGGAAGTCACGCTCGCGTTCACCGTAGGGTAGGTCCCGGCGCTTGTCGATGATCGGCAGGTAGGCTTCGGTAAACGCTTCGCCGACGGCTTGTGTCAGGGCGAAGCAGCGCTCAAAGCCGCCCTCGCTCAGATCATCGAAGAATACGCCACCGACCCCGCGGGGCTCTTTGCGGTGCTTGAGGAAAAAGTATTCGTCGCACCACTTCTTGTACCGGCCGTAGACGTCATCGCCGAAAGGCTGCAAGGCTTTCTTGCAGGTGGCGTGGAAATGCCGGATGTCTTCACTGACCGGATAGTAGGGGGTGAGGTCCATGCCGCCGCCGAACCACCACACCGCTGGCGCATCGGCCTTGCTCGCCACCAGCGCGCGCACGTTCATGTGCGCGGTCGGGCAGTAAGGGTTTTCCGGGTGTAATACCAGGGAAACACCCATGGCTTCAAAAGCGCGACCGGCCAGTTCGGGGCGCTTGGCGGTCGCCGAAGCGGGTAGCGCGGAACCGCTGACCTGCGAGAAGGCAACCCCACCGCGCTCGAATACGCGGCCAGCCTCGATAATGCTGGTGCAGCCATTGCCGGCAAGCGGTTCGCCCTCCGCTTTTTGCCAGGCATCGGCACGGAATGCTGGCCCAGGAGTGCCCTCGATATCTTCGAGCGCCGCGACAATGCGCGTCTGCAGGCCGGTGAAGTAGCTCCTCAGGAGTGCCGTGTCGATCATCGCAAGCTTTCGCTGGCCGAGCCGCCCTGCCTTGCTGCATTGCTCATCGCGGTACGGCGCGGTGGCCGATGTCGTGGCGATATTGCATGCCGTCGAAGTGAATCCCGACAATCAGGTCGTAGGCGCGTTTCTGCGTTCGCTTGACGTTGTCGCCGAGCGCCGTGACGCAAAGTACGCGGCCACCGGCGGTGACCGTCTGACCATCGCGTTCGCTCGTCCCGCCGTGGAAAATGTGGCTGTCTTCGCTATCTTCGCTGTATTCGCTGTATTCGCTGACTTTCGGCAGACCGCTGATGACGTCCCCTGTACGCGGTGTACCCGGGTAGTTGGCTGCGGCAAGCACGACGCCCAGTGCCACGCGGCGATCCCAACTGGCTTCGACCTGGTCGAGTTTGCCGGCGACCGCGTGGTCGAGCAGCGTGAACAGGTCGGACTTCAGGCGCATCAGGATGGGTTGGGCTTCCGGGTCGCCCAGGCGACAATTGAACTCCACCGTTTTCACCGAGCCGTCCTTGCCGATCATCAGTCCGGCGTAGAGGAAACCGGTGTAGGGGGTGCCCTCGGCAGCCATTCCCCGGACCGTCGGCAGGATGATTTCGCGCATCGCCTTGGCGTGAACCTCTGGCGTCACCACCAGGGCCGGCGAGTAGGCACCCATGCCGCCGGTGTTGGGGCCGCTGTCGCCGTCGCCGATACGCTTGTGGTCCTGGCTCGATGCCAGTGGCAGTACGTCCTTGCCGTCGACCATGACGATAAAGCTGGCTTCTTCGCCTTCCAGGAACTCTTCGATGACCACCTGCGCTGGCGTGCTGCCCGTCGGCGCGTACGTACTTTCGGCCGGCAGCATGCGGTCAAGCGCGGCGTGCGCTTCGTCGCGAGTCATCGCCACCACCACCCCTTTTCCGGCGGCTAGACCATCGGCCTTGATGACGATTGGCGCACCCTGTTGGTCTATGTAGGCGTGCGCCGGAGCGCGCTCGCTAAAGGTGGCGAAGCGCGCCGTCGGAATGCCGTGCCTGGCCATGAAGCGCTTGGCGAAGTCCTTCGAGCTTTCGAGCTGCGCGGCTTCCTTGCTTGGGCCGAAGATTTTCAGGCCACGGGCGCGAAAGAGATTGACGATACCGGCAGCCAGGGGCGCTTCGGGGCCGACGATGGTCAGCGACACCTTTTGCTCTTCGGCGAAATCGGCGAGGGCGTCGAGATCGGTGATGGCGACATTTTCAAGCGCTCGGTCCGCAGCCGTGCCGGCGTTGCCCGGCGCGACAAAGACCTTCTGCAGGCCAGGCGTCTTCGCCAGACACCAGGCGAGTGCATGCTCGCGACCGCCTGAACCGATGACCAGTAGTTTCATAAAAATCCTCTCCCCTCAGAGTGGTCATGGCGGCCTGCTGCTGGTCCGCAGCAGGACGATTGCCATCTGGCTTCGGATATCCAGGTTGGCTCAAAAGAGCCTGGCATACCCTTCACTGCCGCCGCCTTCGTTGAAATTTGCTCAGTGCCGGAAGTGGCGGGCGCCGGTGAACACCATTGTCAGTCCATGCTCGTTGGCGGCGGCAATCACCTCCTCGTCGCGCATCGATCCCCCGGGCTGAATGACCGCCTTGGCACCGGCGGCCGCGAGAACGTCGATACCGTCGCGGAACGGGAAGAAAGCGTCCGAAGCGACCACCGAGCCGGCCAGATCGAGGCCGGCGCTCTGCGCCTTGCTTACGGCAATTCGGGTCGAGTCGACGCGGCTCATCTGGCCGGCACCAACGCCCAGGGTCATGCCATGGCCACAGAAGACGATGGCATTGGACTTGACGAATTTGGCGACGCGATAGGAAAAAAGCAGGTCTTCAATTTGCGACTCGCTCGGCGCCAGGGTGCTGACGACTTTGAGGTCGGACGCCTGAACGTTGAACTTGTCGGGCGTCTGTAGCAGCAGGCCGCCGCCGATGCGCTTCATCTCGAAGCCGTGGTAGACCCTGGCCAGTGGCAACTCCAGGACGCGCAGGTTCTGCTTTCCGGACAGCAGTTCCCGGGCCGCAGCCGTGAACGCGGGAGCGAGCAGGACCTCGACGAAGTGCTTGCGCGAGTTCATGGCCAGGATGACGTCGGTGTCGACCGTGCCGTTGAAAGCGATGATGCCGCCAAAAGCCGACGTCGAGTCGGTCTGGAAAGCTTTTTCGTAAGCCGACAGCAGATCGGTGCTGACCGCGACGCCGCAGGGATTGGCGTGCTTGATAATCACGCAGGCCGGGGTCGCGAAGCTCTTGACGCACTCCCAGGCGGCATCGGCGTCGGCGATGTTGTTGTACGAGAGCTCCTTGCCCTGCAGCTGCTGGTAGTTGGCGATCGAACCGGAAACTGGTTCTGGATCACGGTAGAAAGCGGCCTGCTGGTGTGGGTTCTCGCCGTAACGCAGCGTTTCGCCGCGATCAAAGGCGAGTTGCAGGCGCTCGGGAAAGGCTTGTACCTGCTCGTTTTCGTCGAGAGAAGTCAGCCAATTGGCGATTGCCGCGTCGTAGCGCGCGGTGTGTACGAAGGCCTTCTTGGCCAGGGCGAAGCGCGTGGCCGCCGTCAGACCGCCTTCGTTGGCCGCCATTTCCGAGAGCAGCGCCGGGTAGTCGTCAGGATCGGTGACCACGGCTACGCCGGTGTAGTTCTTGGCCGCTGAACGCAGCATTGCCGGGCCGCCGATGTCGATGTTCTCGATTGCCTCGGCGAGCGTCACCTCGGGTTTGGCAATCGTTTCCCGGAAAGGATAGAGATTGACGCAAACCAGATCGATGGTCGGAATGCCATGTTGCGCAATGGTCGTCAGGTGTTCTGGCAGATCGCGGCGGGCCAGGATGCCGCCGTGCACCTTCGGATGCAGTGTCTTTACGCGGCCGTCGAGCATTTCCGGAAAGCCCGTGTAATCACCGACCTCGGTCACCTCCAGCCCGGCATCACGCAGGATTTTTGCCGTGCCGCCGGTCGATAGCAGTTTGACACCGTGGGCGACCAGGCCCTGGGCAAATTCGAGAGCATGATTCTTGTTGGAGAGGCTGATCAGGGCTTGACGTATTTTCATGGTGGGCAGGTTTGCGGCAGGGGAAGGAGGATTGGAGCAAGAAGGCCGTTCAGGCGATGATCGTTCAGGCGATTAGCCGGTGATCGACCAGCTTCTTGCGCAGCGTGTTGCGGTTGATTCCGAGTATCTCGGCAGCGAAAGTCTGGTTGCCGCCGGCCTGCTTGAGAACGACTTCGAGCATCGGGCGTTCGACGCTTTTGATCACCATCTCGTAAACCGGCGCCGGCTTTTCGCCGTCAAGGTGCAGGAAATAGCTTTCCAGTGCCTTGCGGACGAAACTGGCAATATCTTCTTCCTCGTCGTGATGTCGCTTCATGCGGCGAGATCCTCACAATGGGCGTTGCTTAGCACCGGCGCGGCCGGATCGCTATTGACGTAGGGCAGGTGCTCGTGATGCTCGGCGAGCGTCAGGAAAAAGTCGTTGACCGCTTGCCGCTGCAGGGCGATGGTCGGCAATTGGTTCATCATGTGGCGGAATGCGGCCGATCCGACCAGACCCTTGGTGTACCAGGAGATATGCTTGCGCGCGATGCGCACGCCGGTCTCTGTGCCATAAAAGAGATAAAGGTCTTCCAGGTGGGCAAGCAGAATGCGATGAATTTCCGTGACTCGGGGCGGCAGCAGATGTGTGCCGGTTTTCAGGAAATGCTCGATCTCACGGAACAGCCAGGGGCGGCCCTGGGCCGCACGGCCGATCATCAGAGCGTCGGCACCGGTGCTGTCGAGAACGAACTTTGCCGTTTCCGGTGAGACGATATCGCCGTTGGCGATCAGCGGAATGCGGGCCGCGGCCTTCACCGCGCGGATGGTGTCGTACTCGGCGTGTCCGCTGTAGCCACAGGCGCGTGTCCGCCCGTGCATCGCCAGTGCCCGGATACCCGACTGCTCGGCGATCTTCAGAATGCTCAGGGCGTTGCGGTTGCTGGTGTCCCAGCCGGTTCGGATCTTCAGGGTCACTGGCGTCTGCGGGACCGCATTGACCACCGCCGCGAGGATCTTTCCCACCAGCGGCTCGTCGCGGAGCAGGGCCGAGCCGGCCATGACGTTGCAGATCTTCTTGGCTGGGCAGCCCATGTTGATGTCGACGATCTGTGCTCCGCGATCGACGTTGTAGCGTGCGGCAGCTGCCATCATTGCGGGGTCGGCGCCAGCGATCTGCACCGAGATCGGGGCCACTTCGCCTTCATGATTGGCGCGCCGGCGAGTCTTCGCGCTACCGTAGAGCAGCGAGTTCGAGGTCACCATCTCGGAGACCGCGAGGCCGGCGCCCAGGCTCTTGCAAAGTTGCCGGAAAGGTCGATCGGTCACACCTGCCATCGGCGCGACAAACAGGTTGTTGCGAAGCGTAAATCCGAGGAATTCCATGGCGGTGAGGTGCCGGGGCGCAAGGCAAGATCGGAATTCTACCGCGATTGGCGCCCGAAAAACAGACGATCTTGCCTGCCGACGAGATTCATCAGTCGGGTTTCCCGATATCGCGTGGCCCGCAGACCAATCACCAAGCGGCACTCTCAGGCAAGGTAGTCAAGCCCCGTTTTCGGGGTGCGAGGCGGCAGCCTCCGGCTCTCATTCTGGCGCCGTGGCGCCCAGCTTGGCCGTTGAGCCTCAACCTAGGTCTTGCTGGCGGTGTCCGGCATGACGATGTTCACCTCGAGAACTTCCATGTTTCCCTGCTTCTCGATTGACACCTTGATGTCGTCGGGGTTGACCGAGATGTACTTGGAAATCACGGCCATCAATTCCTGCTGCAAGGCTGGCAGGAAGTCCGGCGTGTTGTTGCTGCCGTTGCGTTCGTGGGCAATGATCAGTTGCAGGCGTTCCTTGGCAATGGACGCCGTCCTGGGCTTGCTGCCGCCGAAGATCAGGGAGAACAGGGACATCCTTATTTCCCCCCGAAGAATCGCTTGAACAGGCCGGGCTTCTCGTAGTCGACGTAACGTAGCGGGATGGTTTCGCCGAGGAAACGGCCAACCACGTCAAGGTAAGCGCCGGCAACGTCGCTACCGGCAAGGTGGATCGCCGGTGAGCCAGCGTTTGACGATTGCAGTACCACCTCGGACTCGGGAATGACGCCGATGATCGGCACGCGCAGAATCTCCTGCACGTCCTTGTACGAGAGCATTTCCCCGTCCTCGACGCGCTTGGGCGAATAGCGCGTAATCAGCAGATGCTCCTTGACCGGCTCGCCGCCGCTCAGGGCGCGGCGTGACTTGGCCTGGATGATGCCCAGGATACGATCTGAGTCGCGTACCGAGGACACCTCGGGATTGCTGACCACCAGCGCCTCGTCGGCAAAGGTCAGGGCCAGAACTGCGCCGCGCTCGATGCCCGCCGGTGAATCGCAGATGACGTAATCGAAGGCCATGTGTTCGAGTTCCTTGAGAACTTTCTCCACTCCTTCTTCGCTGAGCGCGTCCTTGTCGCGAGTCTGTGAAGCTGGCAAGACGAAGAGATTGCCGTTCTCGCAATGCTTGTCCTTGATCAGCGCCTGAGTGAGCGTTGCCTCGCCGTTGAGGACGTTGACCAGGTCATAGACCACACGGCGCTCGCAGCCCATGATCAGGTCGAGGTTGCGCAAGCCGACGTCAAAATCAATGACCGCAGTTTTGTAACCACGCAGAGCGAGGCCTGATGCGAAGCTGGCGCTGGTGGTGGTCTTGCCGACCCCACCCTTGCCGGACGTTACGACGACGATACGTGTCACAGATCTTTCCCCGCAGGTTAAAGCTGGGATTCTACCCGCAGAATGGGAGTTCTGTTGACTGGCGCCGTCGTTGCAATGCTATTGCCAGTGCCTGCATCGTTGTTAATCCGTCTAGATCGGCTCGACGATGAGTTTCCCTAAGCTGTCGCCAGTTTTTTTCAGTGAGCCTGACCTGTACCGTCTGGCCTGCCAGGTCGGCCGGAACGCCGCTGTCGAAAGTCCGGTAGAGGCCCGCAATCGAGACCAGTTGAGCATCGAAACGGGTGCTGAAAATGCGCGCCTCGGTGTCGCCGCTGGCGCCTGCCAGCGCGCGACCGTGCAAGGGGGCGTAGATGTGGATGTGGCCGTCGGCGATCACTTCGGCACCAGAGTTGATCGCGGCGAGAACGACCAGGTCGCCACCACGAGCATAGATCTGTTGCCCGGAACGCAAGGGCCGGGTGAGGAACAGTGTCGCCGACTTGGTGCTTGCAAGCGTACTGGCAGTGGGCTCGGGTTTCGCTGCCGGAGGCGCTGGCGGCGGCGCTGCTGCCGCCATTGCCGGCGCGCCGGTTGGCGCGGGCCCTGAACGCTCCTCATCAGCTGGCGGCAGTGCGCGTGCCGAACGGTCGACCGCCGCGTAGGTCGGCAGGCCGGCAGTGCGGGCACTCTGGCGAAGCTCGTCGCTGCCGCCCCGTACACCCATCACATTCAGCCCGTGGGCTCGGAAAAGCTCTTTCAAAAACTGCCATTTCGCCGACGACACCGCGCCAGCCTGTGACAAGTCGAGCACCGCCGCCTCGCCATCGAAAAACGGATCGTCACCGAACAGGGCGTTGGCTGCTTCGCCGAGTTCGCCCAGTTGCAGGGATCGCAGGCTGACCGTGACGACCGGCAGGGTGCTTCCCTTGAACTCTATCAGCGGTGGGGTAATGTTGTTTTGCGGCATGGGATCGTCAGGGCGCTTTGGCAGGGACTGGGGAAGCGACGAAGTCTAGCGGAATCACCCGCAAAAGCGAACTGAAGCGACGAGATTTTCCTTGCCTGCGGTGGCTGGCGCGAGCGCTCAGTCGGCGCTACTAGTTCTCCGGGGATGGTCTAGGGCCAGGCGCGGGCGCCCCAGATCATTCGCCTGGCAACGAAGTGGCGTAGAGGTGGCAAGACGTCGAGCGCCAGCAGTCCGAGGCCACGAGCGATGCGTAGCGGTGCCAGGTCATTGCCAAAGACGCGCACGATGCCGTCGGTGAAAGCGATACTGCCCTTGCGGTCAAGGCGGCGCGCGCGCGCGTAGCTGTCCAGGGTGGCGGCATCACCCGCGTCGCCGCTGGCGTTGGCAAGCAGCGCGGCGGCGAGCGCCCAGGCGTCGCGCAAGCCGAGATTGAAGCCTTGGCCGGAGACCGGGTGCAGGCTTTGTGCGGCGTTGCCGATCCATACCTGGCGTGGGTCGACCAGCTGCTCGCGGACGCGCAGCGCAAGAGGAAAGCTGGCGCGCGGGCTGCTGGCGACAAAATCGAGGCGGCTGCCGAACTGTGCACGCAAGGCGGCGAGGAAAGCCTCCTCGTCGAGGTCGAGCAAGCGAGCGGCTTCTTCCGGCGCTACGGTAAACACCAGCGAGTAGTCCTCGGCCAGCGGCAGCAGCGCCAGCGGACCGTTGGGAGTGAAGCGTTCCCATGCCCGATGCTGGTGGCCAGGAACGGGGCGAACCTCGGCGACGATGGCGTGCTGCCGATAATCGTACACGCGCACCGCGGGGTCACTGGCGGGAGTGCCTTCGGCATGGACGACGAGTCTGGCCCGGATACGGCGTGGTGCGGCGGTGTTGCCGGCTGCTGCGGCTGGCTCGGCCAGAGTAATCTCGGCAGCCTCGCTGTCGGTGGTGATGCCCAGCACGGTACGGCTGTACAGGCGCTGAGTTGCCGTGCTGTGCGCATCGATGCTCGCATCGAGGGTGGCCGCGAGATCGCGGTAGCGCATCACGTAGCCGAGTGCGGCAATCCCATATTCCCTGGCGTCGATCAGCGTGCGGCCGAAGCCACCGCGCTGCGAAACGTGGATGCTCTCGATTGCCGTCGCCGCAGCGGTGTTCCAGGCGCCGAGGTGTTCGAGGAGCTGGCGGCTGCCATGCGCCAGCGCCAAGGCGCGCGGATCGCCGGACCAGGCAGCACGCGCGCGGCTGTCGAGCAGCAGTACGCGCTGCGGCCCCGCCGCCAGCGCCAGGGCGAGCGCCATGCCGACCGGCCCGGCACCGATGATGGCGACGTCGACGCTGCTCTCATCGCTGGCGCCGGTGGTGCTTTCGGTATCCTTCAGCTGCTCACTCATGGCGCATCACTTCCTCGATTTCGGCGATCGTTCGTGGCGCGTTGGTGTAGGTCAGGCAGCCGTCGCTGGTCACCAGGACGTCGTCCTCGATGCGCACGCCAATGCCGTGCAGATGCTCCGGGACGGCACTGCCGGGCCGCAAGTAGAGGCCCGGCTCGACGGTCAGGGTCATGCCGGGAAGCAGCCTGACCCAGTCGTCGTCTGCGCTGCCAGTCTTGTATTCGCCGGCGTCGTGAACGTCCAGGCCGAGCCAGTGGCCGGTGCGGTGCATGTACCACGGCTTGTAGGCTTCGCTCTCGATGGCGCCGTCCACGCTGCCGCTGAGCAGCTTGAGATCGATCAGCCCCTGTGACAGGACGCGCAGCGCTGCCTGGTGATAGGCGGCGAACGAGGCACCCGGGCGTACCGCGGCAATCGCCGCCTGCTGCGCTGCGAGGACGATTTCATAGACCTCGCGTTGGGCGGCGCTAAAGCGTCCGCTTACCGGAAAAGTACGGGTGATGTCCGAGGCGTAGCCAGCGACCTCGCAGCCGGCATCGATCAGGACCAGCGATTGACTGGCCAGCAGTTTGTTGTTGTCGACGTAGTGCAGGATGCAGGCATTGGCGCCGCCGGCCACGATCGGCGTGTAGGCGTGGCCGTCGGCACCGCGGCGGCGAAATTCGTAACTCAATTCGGCTTCGAGTTCGTACTCGGCCATGCCCGGTTGACAGGCACGCATGGCGCGGCTGTGGCCGGCCGAAGCAATGTCGGCGGCACGGCGCATGAGCTCGATTTCGTGCCCATCCTTGATCAGTCGCATCTGGTCGAGCAAGCCGCGCAGGTCGCGGATTTCTCCGGGCGCGCGCGTGCCACTGCGCCCCTGAGTGCGAACCGTATTCAGCGCGCTGGTGATGCGCCGGTCCCATTCGCTGTCGTGACCCAGCGAGTGCCACAGGGCCGCGCGGTTGGCGATCAGCTTGGGCAGCATGTCGTCAAGAAGTCCGATCGGGTGCGCTTCGCAAAAGCCGAAGGCCGCGGCGGCGGCGTCAGGTCCGTAGCGGAAACCGTCCCAGGTTTCGCGTTCCTCATTTTTCTCGCGGCAGAAGAGAATCGCTTTCGCGCGCTCGCCGCCCACCAGGACCATCACCGCATCGGGCTCGGCAAAGCCGCTCAGGTACCAGAAGTAGCTGTCGAAGCGGTAGGGATAATGGGAGTCGCGGTTGCGCAGACGCTCGGGTGCCGTGGCCAGGACAGCGACGCCGTCACCGAGGCTGTCGAGTACGCGTTGGCGACGTTTGGCGTGGGTTGTGTGGCTCATCGGTTTTGCGCCAGCTCCAGGTCGAGTTCGGCAAGGCGCTCGCTGGTGCCAACGTCCACCCAGCGGCCTTCATGGCGTTGGCCAGTGACGGTACCTGCGGCAATACCGGCGTCAAGCAAGGGGCGCAGCTTCATCTTCACGCCGGCCGCCACAGAGGCAAAGAAATCGGGCCAGAAAACGCCAATGCCGGCGTAGGTGAGCGCTCCGTCGCACGTTCCGACTGCCGTGCGCAGGTCTTCGCCGTCGAGGCAGAAGTCGCCGCCGGGATGGTGCGCTGGATTGTCGACCAGCAGCAGGTGGGCGCGGCGCTGGTCGACTGCGCTGGCGATGCGCCTGGCCTGCGCAAAGTCCCAGTCGCACCAGATGTCACCATTGACCACCAGAAAGGCTTCCTCGCCAAGCAGTGGCAGTGCCGTGGCGATGCCACCGGCGGTTTCCAGCGCTCCGACCGGTTCGGGCGAGTAAGCGATACGCAGGCCGAAATCGCTGCCGTCGCCCAGTGCGGCCTCGATTTGTTCGCCGAGATGGGCGTGGTTGATCACCACTTCACGCCAGCCGGCTCTTGCCAGGCCTTGCAGATGCCAGACGATCAGCGCTTTGCCGCCAGCCATTAGCAGTGGTTTGGGGGTGCTGTCGGTGAGCGGCCGCAGGCGTTCACCGCGGCCGGCGGCGAGAATCATGGCCTTCATCAGAAGCTGTAGCCGACGCTGACCGGGCGCTTCTCGAGCACGTCGAGCAGGCGGGCGAGCGGCCGCAGTTCGCTGTAGCGCTCGCAGGTACGACGCAGATAGCTCAGCACGCGCGGCATGTCGGCCAGGTAATCGCTCTTGCCGTCGCGATGGCAGAGGCGGGCAAAGATGCCGAGCACCTTGAGCTGGCGTTGCGCGCCCATCCATTCATAGTCGCGATAAAAGTCGTGGAAATCGGTCTGTACCGGCAGTCCGGCCTGGCGCGCCCCTTCCCAGTAGCGGATCACGAAGTCGAGCTCCTGATCTTCCGGCCAGTCGATGTAGGCGTCACGATAAAGCGAGACGAGATCGTAGGTCAGCGGCCCGTAGACCGCATCCTGGAAATCGATAATGCCGGGGTTGCTCGGAAAAGCGGGCGTGGGCTCGCCGACGAGCATCAGATTGCGCGAGTGGTAGTCGCGATGGACGTATACCTGTGGTTGTTGCAGGTTATTCACCAGGATCGCTTCGCACACCGTTTGCAAAGTGCCTTGCATGCCTTCGTCGATGCTCACTCCGAGGTGGCGGCGCAGGTACCACTCGGGAAACAAAGCCAGCTCGCGGCTGAGGAGCCCGCGGTCGTATGCCGGCAGGACGTCGGGGCGACTGGCGAGCTGGATGGCGAGCAGTGCCCGGTTGGCATCGGCGTAGAGTCGTGGCGCCACGCTTCTATCCTGCAGGGCGCTCAGGTAAGTGGTGCTGCCGAGGTCGGAGAGCAGCAGAAAGCCTTGTTCGACATTGCTGGCGAGGACCTCGGGCAGATGCACGTCGGCCTCGCGAAACAGCGCGGCGACCTGGACAAAGGGGCGGCAGTCTTCTTTCTCTGGGGGCGCGTCCATGACGATGCGCGTCGTTTGATCGGGAAGCAGAACGCGGAAATAACGCCGAAAGCTGGCGTCGGCCGAGGCCGCTTCGAGGTGCACATCCCAGCCGGGGAAAGCCGGCGCGAAGACTTGGCCGAGCCAGTTGCGCAGCAGGGTGGTACGCGGCATGCCGCTTCTCCTTGAACGATGATGCTAAAATGTGCGATCGATTTTACCATCCGGGTACGGCTTGAAGCGCCGTCACAGGCAAGAAGCCAATGACTCCACAGCCTGGCACCCGAGCAATCCGTCGCATCCTCCTCCACTGACGACTCTGGAATGACGTTTCCCTTTCGGCGCAAGCCGCTGACCTTGATCTTTTGCTGCAGTGTCGCCAGTGCGCTTGTCGGCAGCTTGCCTGGCTTCGCACAGGCGCAGACCGAACCAGCGCTGCGCGTCGATCCCGCCTTGCTTGGCTTGCCGGCAGCGGCACCCGCCGTGCCGCTCGAGCGGCCGCCGGTGGCGAAGGTAAAGAGCGTGCCTGCGGCGAGCAAGCCGGAGTTGACTCCGCTCATCGAGGCGCAACCCGTGCCTGCGCCGACAAGCACGGCAGAGCCGCTGCCAGCTGCGGCCGAAGTCAGCAAGCAGCCGTCGGTCGAAACCGTCGCTACGCCTGACACGGCGTCCAGGCAGGAAGTGCAACCGGAAGTGCAACCGGAAGTGCAACCGGAAGTGCAACCGGAACCAGCGCTGGTGCAGGATGCCGAACAGCCGCTGCCGGTTATCAGCCAGCCCGATCAACGCCTGGCCGAGCCGCTCGAGGAGATGCCGGAGGCCGGTGCGGCTGATGTCCGGGCGAGCGTGGCGCCGACGCACGCGCCCGACGCAGCGGCGGCCACCATGAGCACCACGACGATGTCCTTGCCTGCGCCCGCACCGGTGCCGGCCACGCAAGCCGAAGCAGCTGCCGCGCCGTCGGCGCCGGAAAGCGTCAGGCCGCAGTCAGCTGAAACGGAAGCCGGGTCGCAAGCGACCTTTCTGAGCGCGCAGAGGATATCGGGCATTGTCGACCGGGAGCTCATTGCTCAGGACAATGCCGAATTGCGCCAGCTCGACAAGGTATTGACCGCCGACCGCATGACCTACTGGCCGGTGGACGACGAAGTCGAGGCGGTCGGGAGTGCGCGCTTTCAGCAGCGTGATGACGTCGTTTCGGGTACCAGGATGCGGATGCGGCTCGAAGATCAATTTGGTTTCTTCGACGATGCTTCCTATCTCGTGAAGCGCCCACCCCGCCCGGTGGCGGGCGCGGAATCTGGCGGCGCGGGGGCTCACGACCAGGCGTCAACCGAGCTCGGCAGCGAATTCACCAGCGGTTTTGCGGCACCCCGTTTCTATGGCGTGGCGCCCGGGCAGACCACGCTCAAGTATCACGATGGCGCAAATGGTGGCACGACGGAAGCACGCGGCACGGCGCAGCGCATCGACTTCGAAGGCGAGAACCAGATCCGTTTGAACTCGGCCACCTACACCACCTGCAAGCCCGGCAATGACGACTGGTATCTGAGTACCGCCGCTTTGCATCTCGACTACGACAATGAGGTGGGCAGCGGTAACGACGCCACCGTCCATTTCCTCGGGGTGCCGATTCTCTACGCGCCGTGGTTTTCCTTTTCGCTCAACAACCAGCGTAAATCGGGATTTCTGACGCCAAGCTATGGTTCCAGTAGTGACAGCGGTTTCGAGTTTACGCTGCCGTACTACTGGAATATTGCACCGAACATGGACGCCACGTTTGAGCCAACGCTGCTCACCAAACGTGGCCTGCTGATGGGCACCGACTTCCGCTACCTCAACGCCGCGTATGGTGGGACCTATTTCGGCAACCTGCGCGCCGAGTATCTTCCTAATGATCGCGTGGCGGACAGGGATCGCTGGGGTGTGGCGCTGACGCATAGCCAGGTCGCGGGCAACGGCTTTTCTGGCGCGGTTAACTACAACCGGGTCTCGGACAGCGACTACTACACTGACCTGTCGAGCGAGATCACCCAGACGTCTGAAACGCAGCTTCTGCAGCAAGGCTTGGTGACCTACAGCGGTGGGGGGTGGTGGACCGCGACGGCCAACGTGCAGTCCTTTCAGACGCTGCAGCCGGACCCCCAGAATCCGGTCACGCCACCCTATCAGCTCATGCCGCAAATCACATTAAACGCGCGGCAACCGGACTTCTACTCGACCGACAGCGCCTTCTTCGGGCAGTACACTGATTTTGTTCGTCCCGATGCGTCGACCGTCGAGGGACAGCGGACAGTCATGCAGCCGCAGATTTCAATTCCCTATGTGACGCCAGGGTGGTATGTCACGCCGCGGCTCGGGGTCAACGTCACGCACTATGCATTGTCCTATCCGGGCTCGGCGAACGTCCTCCCGACTTCGATCAATCGCAACCTGCCTATCTTCAGCGTCGATTCGGGGATGACTTTCGAGCGCCCCAGTAACTGGTTCGGTCGCGACTACACGCAGACCCTCGAGCCACGTCTCTACTATCTCAACATCCCGTACGAAGATCAGAATGACATCCCGATCTTCGATACCGCGCTGGCCGACTTCAACTTCGCGCAGATTTTTGCCGACAACCAGTTCTCCGGCTGGGATCGTATCAACAACGCCAATCAATTGACCGCCGCTCTGTCTTCGCGCCTGATCGATCCGGCCTCCGGGAGTGAGATCATGCGCGGCATGATCGGGCAGCGACTTTACTTCACCGACGACAAGGTAGCGCTGCCGGGAGCGACCACTCGCGAGTGGGGCCGATCTGATTTTCTGGCCGGTTTTACCGGGCAGGTGTTGCCTCGAGTCTATGCCGACGCGGCGCTACAGTACGACGTGGACAATCAGCAGACCGACCGCTTTTCGATCGGGACGCGCTATTTCCCGGCAGCCGGCAAGCTGGTCAACGCCTCCTACAGCTACAATCCGCAGGCGGTGACGCCGATCAAACAGGTCGACATTTCGGGGCAGTGGCCGATCAACGGCCGCTTGCAGGCGGTAGGTCGCTACAACTACTCGTTTCTTCAGAAGCAGCCGATCGAGATTATCGGTGGCCTGGAATACAACGCGGGTTGCTGGGTGGTGCGCGTCGTCGGTCAGCGTCTGCAGACCACCGAGGCGGACGCGACGACGAGAGCCTTTGTGCAACTTGAACTGAGCGATTTTTCGCGCCTGGGATCGAGTCCGATCAACCTCCTGCAGCGCAGGATTCCCGGTTACGGCGTCGCTAATCAGCCGCAGACCGATTCGGCTCTGGCCGAACAGTAAGGGTGACCATGATGCTTATATTTCGCGCGTTGCTGCTCTCCCTTGTTCTCGTCGGGGTGGCGGCGGCACAAGGCGCTGCAAAGCCAAGCAGCCAGCCGCTGGCTGCCGACCGTATCGTTGCCGTCGTCAATGACGAGGTGATAACGCATCACGAGTTGCGTTCGCGTCTCGATTCCGCGTTGGGGCAACTGCAGCGACAGGGGACCGCCCTGCCGCCGCGGGAGGTGCTCGAAAAGCAGATGCTCGAACGCCTGGTCATCGACAAGGTACAGTTGCAGTTTGCCCGCGAGGTGGGCTTGCGCGTCGACGATGCACAGCTTGACCAGGCGCTGCAACGTATTGCCAGCAATAACAAACTGACGCTCGCGCAGTTCCGGGTGGCGCTGGAAAAAGACGGTATTGCGTTTGCCAGCTTTCGCGAGGAGATTCGCGCCGAAATGACTATCGCGCGCTTGCGTGAGCGCGAGGTTGACAGCCGGATTTTCATTTCCGAAGGTGAGATCGACAATTATCTGGCGGGCGAGGCGGGGCAGGCCGGTGGTGAAGAGTACCAGATGGCGCACATCCTGCTGCGTGCCCCCGAGTCGGCAAGCCCGGAGCAGATTCAACAGCTACGCGCAAAGAGCGATCAGATCGTTGAGCGGCTGCGCCAAGGCGAGAACTTCGCCCAACTGGCTGCTGCTTATTCGGATGCGCCGGATGGTCTGCGTGGCGGCGATCTTGGCTGGCGTTCACTCAATCGCCTGCCGACGATGTTTGCCGAAGTGGCCGCGAAGCTCCAGGTGGGCGAGGTGTCGCCGGTCATGCGCAGCTCGAACGGCTTTCATCTGGTCAAGTTGCTCGGCAAGCGGGGCGGTGGTGCCTTGCCGGCCGTTCAGCAGACGCGCGCCCGGCACATTCTGATCAAGGTCAACGAAGTGGTCTCGGAACCGGAGGCCAGACATACCGTGGAAACCCTGCACCAGCGCATCAAGCACGGCGAGAACTTTGCCGATCTGGCCAGGCTTTTCTCGCAGGACGGCTCGGCGTCGAAAGGTGGGGATCTTGGCTGGATCTACGCCGGTGATACGGTACCGGAGTTCGAGGGGGCGATGAATCAACTGGCTCCTGGCCAGCTCAGTGAGCCGGTGAAATCGCCTTTTGGTTTCCATTTGATCGAGGTCACCGAACGTCGCGTCCAGGATGTGTCGAGTGATCGTCAGCGCACTGCGGCACGGCAGGTGCTACGCGAGCGCAAGCGGGATGAGGCCTATCAGGACTGGCTGCGCCAGATGCGAGACCGCGCCTACGTGGAGCTTCGCCTGGAGGAAAGATGAGCGCCATGTCGTGCCCGCCGGTGATTGCCGTCACCAGTGGCGAACCGGCCGGCATCGGTCCCGAGATCTGTCTACGCCTCGCCGATTGCTCGCTGGACGCTCGCTTTGCGGCGCGAATCGTTGTTCTGGCGGATCGCTCGCTGCTCGCCGAGCGGGCGGCGGCATTGCACTTTCCCTGCACACTGCGTGAGTGGCAAGCGGCCCGGTCGCCACAGGTCGGCACCCTGGACGTTCTGCATCTGCCGCTAGCTGCCGCGGTCAGGCCCGGTCAACTTGATGCGGCCAATTCCCCTTACGTGCTGGCGCTGCTGGACCGGGCCCTGGACGGCTGCCAGAGCGGTGAGTTTGCGGCCATGGTCACCGCGCCGGTGCACAAGGGCATCATCAATGATGCCGGGATTCCCTTCAGCGGGCACACCGAGTATCTGGCGGAAAAGACGGCAACGCCACGTGTGGTGATGATGCTCGCTGGTGGCGGTTTGCGGGTGGCCCTGGTGACCACGCATCTGCCGCTGCGGGACGTGCCGGCGGCGGTTACCCAAGGCGCTGTCGAGGAAACCCTGCGCATTCTGCATCGCGAGATGGCGGCGAAGTACGGGATTGCCCGCCCACGCATTCTGGTTGCCGGTCTCAATCCACATGCTGGCGAGGGAGGCTACCTGGGCCGTGAAGAGATCGAAGTGATCACGCCGGTCCTCGAGCGCCTGCGTGCCGAAGGCATGGCCCTGCTCGGGCCGTTGCCAGCCGATACGATGTTCTCTCCGCCGCTCCTCGAACGCGGCGACTGCGTTCTCGCCATGTACCATGATCAGGGTCTCACGGCGCTCAAGTACGCGAGTTTTGGCCAGGGCATCAACGTCACGCTGGGCCTGCCGATCATTCGCACCTCGGTTGACCATGGCACAGCGCTGGAACTGGCGGGCAGCGGACGAGCCGATCCCGGCAGCTTGCTGGTGGCCATCGAGCAGGCCATCGAGATGGTGGCTAGGGCGGCTCCGGTGGCTCCGCTCGCTCGACCCGGCGGCAGCAAGCAAGTGAGCGCATGAGGACGCATGTCGCGCGCAAGCGCTTTGGCCAGAATTTCCTGGTCGATCAACAGGTCATCGCGGCGATCATCGACCAGCTGGCGGTGCAGCGTGACGAGACGGTGGTCGAGATTGGCCCGGGGCTGGCCGCCCTGACCGCGCCCCTGTCGCGACGGCTTGATCACCTGCACGTCGTCGAGATCGATCGCGACATTGTTGCCCGGCTTGCGAAAAGCTATCCGACCGAGCAACTGACGGTGCACGCGGGCGATGCGCTGGTTTTCGATTTTGGCCGCTTGGCCAGCGCCGCTGGTGGCCAGCTGCGCATTGTCGGCAATCTGCCGTACAACATCTCGACGCCGCTGCTCTTTCATCTTGCTGGCTATGGTACTTGCGTGCGCGACATGCATTTCATGCTGCAAAGGGAAGTCGTCGAGCGCATGGTCGCCGAGCCGGGAAGTGGCGACGTCGGCCGGCTGACGGTGATGCTGCAATACCGTTTCGTCGTCGAGCGCCTGCTCGACGTGCCGCCAGAGGCTTTCGATCCGGCGCCCAAGGTGCACTCGGCGCTGGTGCGCCTGATTCCGCGTCCCCCGGAAGCCTTGTCGGTGGTGAACGAAGCGCACTTCGCTGCGCTGGTCGCCGCTGCTTTCAGGCAGCGCCGCAAAATGCTGCGCAACAGCCTCAGGGGCATCCTTGACGAGGATCAGCTGGCGGCGCTTGGCGTTTCGCCGACCTGCCGGGCAGAGGAACTGTCGGTTGCCGACTATGTTCGCCTGGCCAACACCTTGACATGAAAACGGCGTACCGAGACTGGCTACGCCGTGCGCTCGGTTTGCTCGCCGTTCAGCCGCTTTTCTTGACCGCACAGGTATTGGCTCCGAGCAGCGAGTAGGCTGGACAGACGCCGAACAGACCGGTCAGCAGCGGTACCACACCGATCCAGCCCCAGGCGCCGACGACGCCCAGAGCAGCCATCGAGACGAGCGCGATACCGACGACGATACGCAGGATTTTGTCGATTCCACCGACGTTTGTTTTCATGATTGGCTCCGTTAACCGTGTTGAGTGAAGGCGACAGCGTACGTCGCGGCGGCCTAGCTGTATGTAACTGCAGTCACAGAGGCAAGCGGAGACAAAGGATAGGGAGTCCAGGGGCCGCGCGGCAAAGAGCGTGCGGCCTGGCAAGCACGCACGCGGCCAGACGCTGTCAGCGAGAGCCGTCGGCCAGTTGCTGCAGCCCGCTCGGGTCGATCACCGTAATCTGTTCACGACCCAGCCTGACCAGTCCCTGTAGGGCGAAGCCCTTGAGCAAACGGCTGATCATCTCGCGGACGCTGCCGAGTTCCTCCGCCAGTGCCTGGTGGGTGGCATGGATAGTGTCACCCTTGGCGAGGAGCAGTTTTGCCAGGCGTTGATCGAGGCGGTGGAAAGCGACTTCTTCGACCAGTTGCATCAGTTCGGCGATGCGTTCGGCAAACAGGTGGAAGACGAAGCTGCGGAAGCTCGCATGTTCGGCGAGTAGTTTTTCGAAAGTCGCGATCGGCAAGAGGAGTAGCGACAGGGGGGTTTCAGCAATGCCACGCGCCGAATACGGCGTGTGACCGAGCAGGCAACTCGAGCTGATGATGCACGAGCCGCCCGGTTCGACGCGGTAGAGCAGCATTTCGCGACCGCCGGCGGTACTTTTCACGACCTTGATCGTGCCCGCGAGAAGCAGCGGGAAACCCATACAGTCCTGCCGCTCGCTGAACAGTTGCGTGCCGGCGGGCAGGTCGCGCTGAGTCATTTGCTGGCCGAGGGCCGCCAGTTGTTCGGCCGCTAGCGAACGCAGGCTTGGATAGAGCGCGAGCAGGGATGGCGGCAGGCTGCCCGCTGGCGTGCCAGGCATCAGTCGGCCCAGTCAGCCAGTTCCGCAGTCACCGGTGCGTGGTCCGATGGCCGCTCGAGCTTGCGTACTTCGCGGCTGATGCCGGCCAGCGTGCAGCGCTCGGCGAGTGCGTTCGAGAGGAGGACGTGGTCAATGCGCAGGCCGCGGTTCTTCTGAAAGCCGAGCATTCGGTAGTCCCACCACGAAAAACTCTTCTCCGGCTGCTCGAAAAGGCGAAAACTGTCCTCCAGGCCAAGGCCGAGGAGGCGCTGGAAAGCGGCTCGCTCGGGTTCGGAGCACAGGATCTGTCCGGCCCAGGCCGCCGGGTCGTGCACGTCGCGGTCGTCGGGGGCGATGTTGAAGTCACCGGCCAGGACCAGACGTGGGTTGTCGGCCAGTTGAGCGCCTATCCAGTTGACCAGCGCCTCCAGCCAGGCGAGCTTGTAGGCGTACTTGTCGCTGCCCACCGCCTGGCCATTCGGCACGTAGGCGCAGACGACACGAATCCCGTTCACGCTTGCCGCCAGCAGGCGCTTCTGGGGATCCGCGTAAAGGGGGTTGCCACAAACGATATCTGTCGGCGCGTCGCGGCTCAGCAGAGCAACGCCGTTGTAGGTTTTTTGTCCGGAGAAGGCGACGTGATAACCGGCGGCCGCGAGCTCCTGCGCCGGGAAAAAAGGGTCGTCGAGCTTGGTTTCCTGCAGGCAGACGACATCGGGTTGCCGCGCCGCCAACCAGTCGAGCAGCTGCGGCAGGCGGACCTTGAGTGAATTGACGTTCCAGCTGGCGATTTTCATTGGCTGGGCGCAGCGGCAGGTTTGAAGCCGTAGGGCGCGCTGACCGGATAGCCAGCGAAGTCGAGCAGCTCGTTCCATTTGGGGGGCGCAAAGCCGGTCGCATGCTGCCGACCGACACTGATGCTGGGCAGTACGGCGTCGCCGCCCAATTGGCGGCCAAGCGCTGTCAGCTCTTCCTGGCTGGTGAGCAGCTTTTCCGAGAAGGGAACGCCACGGCCATTGAGCAGTGCGCGTGCTTGCTCGCAGGCGCCACAGTCGGCGCTGGTAAACAGGGTCACCGGAAATTTTTCGCTCGCCTGGCGAATGGTGTAGGGCATTTGCTGCTGTTCGGCGGCGATGCTGGGTCCTTCAGTGACGGTCACGTCGCGCGTTCCCGGTGGCGGGGGCCGGTCGGAGATCACCGTGATGCCGCTGCGCGGGTCCTCCCAGCGGTAAGTGGTTTGTGCGCTGACGGCGGTCGCGGCAAGCAATGCCGTGGCGATGCAGGCGAAACGCAGGGCGCTTGTCGTGTCCATGGCTGAGTTTCCTTTGCTGGCAAAGTCGCGCACGCGACTCACGAAACTCCCTTCTCCCCGTGCGGGAGAAGGGTCGGGGAAGAGGGGGACGGTCGTGGCTTTCATGATGTGGAGAGCATCGACATGGCATGACCGTTACACGCCAACCATGCCGCTGTGCCTGAGCAGCGCGTCGACTTGCGGCTCGCGACCGCGGAAGGCGCGGAAGTTTTCGATCGCCGGACGACTGCCGCCGACCGACAGAATGGTGTTCAGGAAGCGTTGGCCGGTGTCTTGGTCGAAGGGGTCGCCGGCCTCTTCGAAAGCGCCGAAGCAGTCGGCCGAAAGGACCTCCGCCCACTTGTAGCTGTAGTAGCCGGCACCATAACCACCGGCAAAGATGTGCGCGAAACTGTTCGGGAAGCGATGCCACGCGGGCGGCACGAGAACCGCAACTTCGCGACGCACGTCGCCGAGCAGGTCAAGGACGCTGCGCTCGTCAGCCGGGTCGTAGTCGCTGTGCAGCAGCAGGTCGAACAGCGAAAACTCGATCTGGCGAAGCGTTTGCATACCGCTCTGAAAGTTCTTGGCGGCCAGCATCTTGTCGAACAGCGCGCGCGGCAGCGGCTGGCCAGTGTCGACATGGCTGCTCATCCCCTGCACGACGCTCCACTCCCAGCAGTAGTTTTCCATGAACTGCGACGGCAGTTCGACGGCGTCCCACTCGACGCCGTGGATGCCGGCGACCGCCAGTTCATCGACGCGGGTCAGCAAGTGGTGCAGGCCGTGACCCGTCTCGTGGAAAAGGGTGATCACGTCGTCGTGCGTGAACAGGGCCGGCCGTGCCTGGCCATTCTTGCTGCCGATCGGCCGCGAGAAGTTGCAGTTGAGATAGGCCACCGGTTTTTGGATGTTGTCGCTCGCCACTGATCCCGGCGGTCGTCGGCGGCGAGTGATTGCTTCGTCCATCCAGGCGCCGCCACGTTTCGTTTCGCGGGCGTAAAGGTCGAGGTAGAACTGGCCAAGGAGTTCGCCGGCCGGCGTTTCGATGCGGAAAAAGCGGACGTCCTGGTGCCAGAGCGCTGCGCTGTCAGGCTTCAGGCAGACGCCAAACAGCGTTTCGATGACTTTGAAGAGACCGCTGAGGACTTTCTCTTCGGTGAAATACTGCTTTACTTCCTGCTCCGAGAAGGCGTAGCGCTTCTGCAAGAGCTTTTCGGAAACGTAGCCAATATCCCAGGCTTCCATGCTTTCGAGTTGCAGCTCGCGACGCGCGAAGGCGCGCAGCTCGGCGATATCCCGTTCGGCAAAAGGCCGGGCCTTGACCGCCATCTCGCGCAGGAAGTCGAGGACCTGTGGCACCGACACGGCCATTTTCGGTACCAGCGAGACTTCGGCGAAGTTGGCGTAGCCAAGCATTTGCGCTTCTTCGCGGCGCAGGCGGAGGATCTGGCTGATCAGCGGCGTATTGTCGAGCTCGGCAGGCCCGAATTCGGCGGCGCGGGTGGTGTAGGCACGGTACATCTGTGCGCGCAGGCGGCGACTGTCGGCGTATTGCATTACCGGCAAGTAGGAGGGCATGTGCAGAGTGAACTTCCAGCCGCTCTGAGCGTCTTTCTCGGCCGCCTCGCGCGCCGCCTGGCGAGTGTCTTCGGGCAGGCCGGCAAGTTCGGCCTCGTCGCTTACCCACTCGGCAAAGGCGTTGGTGGCGTCGAGCAGGTTTTCCGAGAATTTGGCCGAGAGCTGCGAGAGTTCCTCGGAGATCGCCTGGAAGCGTGGCTTCTGATCGTCCTGCAGCTGCGCACCGGCAAGTCGGAAATCACGAATCTCGTTGTCGATGATGCGCTGCTGCACCGGCGAAAGGCGTGCGTATTCAGCACTCTCGGCGATTGCCTGGTAGGCGGCGAAGAGCTTTAGGTTCTGGCCGAACTCGGCGTAGAAGCGTGACACTTCAGGCAGCATGCGGTTATACGCCGCGCGCCATTCGGGGACGTCATTGACCGCGTGCAGATGGCCGACAATTCCCCAGGCGCGCGACAGCGGTTCGAGGCCGTCGGTCAGGGCGGCGGCAAAGTCGTTCCAGGTCGTCGCGGCGCCTGGCGACGTCAGCCGCACAATCAGCGCTCGGCAGTCATCGAGCAGCTGGCTGATCGCCGGCTGCACGTCGCTCGGCGCGATGGCATCGAAGCGCGGCAGGCCGGACAGGTCAAGAAGAGGGTTGTCGGACGGGGTGGTGGCAGTCATCAAGGGTTCCGTGGGTGCAGGGGGAGGGTGCTCGCCGAGCGCAGAGCGCTTGTTCCGGGCAGGGCTAGCGTCTGGCTGTCTGGCTGTCCGGATGGTCGCTGGCAGCTCGCTGTTCTACAAGGTCGCGATAGGCGTGCCAGGAGGCGTGCCCGATCAAGGGCATGAGCACGATCAAGCCAAAAAACAGCGTGCCGATGCCAAGCACGGTCAGCGTTGCAACCAGTGTCGCCCAGAAGACCATCAAGCGTATGTTGGCATCGACGGCACTCAGGCTGGTGCGCATGGCGACGATGAAGTCCACCTGGCGATCGAGCAGCAGCGGCACCGAGACGACGGTGATGGCGAAGACCAGTAAAGCCAGACTGCCACCGCTCATCAACCAGATGATCATCAGATCGCGATTTTCCGGCAGCTTGGGCATCTCGGCCAGCAAGATCAGCAGGTCAGGCGGGATATGTGGTGCCAGGACCAGGAAGAGCAGCGTCGAAACGCGTTCCCAGCACAGTCCGATGATGGCCAGGAGCAGCCCGAGCTTGATCAGTTCGCGGGCGTTGCGGCGGCCACCCGCCAGCGATTCGAGAAAAGTCGAAGACTGGCCGGCCTGGCGGCGGCGGCTGATCTCGTACAGTCCGCCGCAGAGCATCGGCGCAATGAGCAGGAAGCCGGAAGTGGCGGCAATGAAGAGGTGGCCTTGCCGCCAGGCAAAGATGGTGATCAGGTCGCCAAAGATGGCGAACAGAAGGCCATACGAGAGGCTGGCGATGGGATTGGCGCGCATGTCGCGCCAGCCCGCGGCCAACCATACCAGGGGCTGGCCGACGGCGACGCTGCGAACCTTCAGCGGTGCTTGGCGCCGCTCGGATGACGTGGCTTCTAGACCCATGCGGTCTCCTTGCTGACGGGGCGTCGGCCGAATGTCATGCGCCGCGCCTGCGCGGCGGTCACTGGACAGGCTTCTCTCCGGTGAGGCACTGCAAGGCCTCGGCGTACTTGGCACGCGTTCCGGCGATCACCGCCAGTGGCAAGCTTGGGCCGGGTGCCTGCTTGTTCCAGGGCAGTGTTTCCAGATAGTCGCGGATGTACTGCTTGTCGTAGGAGGGCGGATTGCTGCCCTCGCGGTAGTCATCGGCTGGCCAGAAGCGTGACGAGTCCGGAGTCAGTACTTCGTCGATCAGGTGTAGCGTGCCGGCAGCATCGAGGCCGAACTCGAATTTGGTGTCGGCAATGATGATGCCGCGCGTAGCAGCATGCTCGGCGGCGGCGGTGTAAAGTGCGATCGCCACGGCGCGTGTCTGCGTGGCAATCTCGGCGCCGCTCTTGCCGGCGACGGCAAGGAGGTCGGCGAGCGCGCTCGCACAGTCGGCTTGCGCGCGCTCGAACGACACGTTCTCGTCATGATCGCCGATGGCGGCTTTCGTCGCCGGCGTGAAAATCGGCTCCGGCAAGCGGCTGGCGAGGCACAGCCCCGGCGGCAGCGGGATGCCGCAGACGGCCCCAGTGGCCTGGTAATCCTTCCACCCCGAACCGATCAGATAACCGCGCACGACGGCCTCGATCGGTAGTGGCCGCAAGCGCTTGACGACCAGTGAGCGGCCACGGACCTGGGCGCGCTCGTCGTCCGCGACCACGCTCTCCGGGTCGATCCCGGTCATCTGGTTGGGGACGATGGCCGCAAGTTTTTCAAACCAGAAGCAGGCCAGCTGGGTGAGCAGTCGGCCCTTGCCGGGAATCGGGTCGGGCAGGATGACGTCGAAGGCCGAGAGGCGATCGCTGGTGACGATCAGCAGCTTGTCGTCGCCGACGGCGTAAATGTCGCGCACCTTGCCGCGGCCTAGCAGGGGCAGGCTCTTGATCGTCGATTCAAAGAGGGCATCGGTCACGTTGCTGATCCGGTTAGGAAATGGGTCGTCGCCAGTGCGAAAGTCGAGCGTTGGGATTATAGGACACATCCTGGCTGCCACGAGCGCGGCGTCGGTCCGCCGCGTTTCGCCAACCGGAACGGCCCGGCGGCGATTTCCGTGACGGGTTCTGCGGCACGCCTTCCGCTCAGGCCGCGGGACCCTTCTTTTCGCCGACGCGAACAATCTTCATCGTATTGGTGCCGCCGCTATTGCCCATCGGCTCACCGGCTGTGATGACGATGAAGTCTCCCTTTTCGACCACGCCCTCCTTGATCAACTGTTGCTCCGCCGCGTCGAGCAGTTCATCGCGGGAGCTTGGCTGATGGCTCATGTGTACCGGGGAAACGGCCCGATAGAGACTCATCTTGGTTACCGCCTCAGCCCGCGGCGTCAGCGCGTAGATCGGCACACCACAGTTCAGGCGGCTCATCCAGAGAGCCGTCGAACCGGAATCGGTGAGCGCGGCGATGGCCTTGACCTTGAGGTGGTGAGCCGCCCAGATGGCGGCCAGCGAAATCGTTTGGTCGATGCGCGTGAAAACTCGATTGAGGAACTCACGCTCGAGAGTCACTTCCGAGGATTTTTCGGCCTCCAGGCAGATTCGCGCCATCGCTTCAACAGTCTCCACCGGATACCTGCCGGCAGCGGTTTCAGCCGAGAGCATCACCGCGTCGGTGCCGTCGAGAACCGCGTTGGCGACGTCAGAGACTTCGGCACGGGTCGGGTTCGGCGAGACAATCATCGACTCCATCATCTGCGTAGCGGTAATCACCAGCTTGTTGTTCTCGCGTGCCATGTGGATCATGCGCTTCTGCAGCGCAGGTACGGCGGCGTCGCCGACTTCGACAGCGAGGTCGCCGCGGGCGACCATGATCCCGTCCGAAGCGGCGATGATCTCGGCGAGTGCGGCCACGGCTTCGAGGCGTTCGATCTTGGCAATGGTCTGCGCATGTCCGTTCGCGGCATGGATCAGTTGCTTGGCCATGTACATGTCGGCCGCACTCTTGGGAAACGAGATGGCTACATAGTCAACGTCGATGGCGGCCGCCGTGCGGATATCCTCCATATCCTTGGCGGTCAGTGCGGGTGCCGAAAGGCCACCTCCCTGCTGGTTGATACCCTTGTTGTCGGACAAGTCGCCGCCATGGCGAACAACCGTGAAAATCTCGGAGCCGAGCACGCGCTGCACGTCAAGCACGATGCGACCGTCATCGAGCAGGAGGACGCTGCCAGGTGAGACGTCGCGCGTCAGGTCTTTGTAGTCGAGGCCGACGCGTTCGGAATTGCCCAACTCGCACTTGGCGTCGAGGATGAAGGGCGCGCCTTGCTCCAGCCGGATCTTGCCCTCGGCGAACTTGCCGACACGGATCTTCGGGCCTTGCAGATCGGCGAGGATGCCTACCGGGCGTCCGACGCGGGCGGCTACTTCGCGAACCAGTTGCGCACGCGCAACATGATCCGCCGGTTTGCCGTGGGAAAAATTGAGGCGCACGACGTCGACGCCGGCGCGGATCATTCGTTCGAGTACATCGGGATCCGACGAGGCCGGACCGAGGGTGGCGACGATCTTGGTATCGCGGGGCATGAGCTTCCTATTATTCTTGTACAGACAGTGGTTTTGTCTGGGGCCTGTTTCAGGGCGCTGACCAGGGGCACGAGCAGGCTTTCCTGCCGCTGCGTGGGACAGCGATGGGCATCATCAGGTTCAACGAGGATTTCTGATCTTGTCGGCGATCGACGGCGACGGCGAAGACGACGGCTGCAGGGTCAGGGCTGCACCGAGCAGATCCATCAAGCGCCGAAGTGGCGCAAAAAACCTGCACTGAAAAAGCACAAGCACAGGAAAGCGTCGATCGAGGAAGCGGGGAAAGAGAAGGGAAGAAAACACGAGGGGCGCCCGAAGGCGCCCCTGAACGGCAGTTTAGCGGGCCATGACCTTGATCATTTCCAGCACCTTGCAGGAATAACCCCACTCGTTGTCGTACCACGAGACGACCTTGACGAAGGTGCCGTCAAGCGCCATGCCGGCATCCGCGTCAAAGACCGAGGTGCAGGTCTCGCCGCGGAAATCGGTGGCCACCACTTTGTCGGTGGTGTAACCGAGAACGCCCTTCATCGGGCCTTCCGAGGCCGCCTTCATCGCTGCGCAGATCTCCTCGTAGGTGGCGTCCTTGTTCAGCTCGACGGTCAGGTCAACGACCGAGACGTCCGATGTCGGCACGCGGAAGGCCATGCCGGTGAGTTTCTTGTTGAGCTCGGGAATGACTTTGCCGACGGCTTTGGCAGCACCGGTCGAGGACGGAATGATGTTCTCGAGGATGCCGCGGCCGCCACGCCAGTCCTTGTTGGACGGACCATCAACGGTTTTCTGGGTCGCGGTTGCCGCATGAACCGTGGTCATCAGGCCACGCTTGATGCCCCAGTTGTCGTTCAACACCTTGGCCACCGGGGCCAGGCAGTTGGTGGTGCAGGAAGCGTTCGAAATGATCGTCTGGCCGGCATAGGTGCTGTCATTGACGCCAAACACGAACATCGGCGTGTCGTCCTTGCTCGGTGCGCTCTGGATGACTTTCTTGGCGCCGGCGGCGATGTGCTTCTGGCACGACTCGGTGGTCAGGAAAAGACCGGTTGCATCAACCACGATGTCCGCACCAACTTCGTCCCACTTCAGCTCGGCCGGATCCTTGACTGCGGTCAGGCGGACTTTCTTGCCATTGACGATCAGCGAATTGCCATCCACCGCAACCGTGCCCTGGAAACGACGATGCACGGAATCATACTTGAGCATGTACGCCAGGTAATCGGGTTCGAGCAGGTCGTTGATACCGACGATTTCGATCTCGTTCGAAAAATCTTGCACAGCAGCGCGAAACACCATCCGTCCGATACGGCCAAAGCCATTGATCCCTACTTTGATGGTCATGAAACGGTCTCCTTGAGAAATTACAACACTGATTTCACGGTCGTGACCACATTGGTCACCGTGAAACCGAAAAAGTCGAACACCTGGCCTGCGGGTGCCGACTCTCCAAAACGATCGATGCCGATAACGGCGCCGTCAAGTCCGACGTACTTGCGCCAGAAATTGCTCACGCCCGCTTCGATGGCCACGCGCGGTAGCGCGCGCGGCAAAACTGCTTCCTGGTACGCCCGGTCCTGGCGGTCGAAGACCTCGGCGCAAGGCATCGAGACGACGCGCACGGCGACGCCCTCGTCGGCGAGCGCCTGGCGTGCGTCGAGTGCCAGCTTGATCTCCGAGCCGGTGGCGATCAGTAGCGCCTGCGGGTTCGCGCAGTCTGCCAGAACATAAGCGCCACGGCGAATCATGTCGGGCGCGATGCCGGTGCTGAGCGTCGGCAGATTCTGCCGCGAGAGCGCCAGAACTGTCGGGCCGTCAGCACGTTCGAGAGCGGCGATCCAGGCGACCATCGTTTCGCTGGCGTCGGCCGGGCGCCAGACGTCAAGGTTGGGGATCAGGCGTAAACTGGCGATGTGCTCGACCGGCTGGTGGGTCGGGCCATCTTCGCCGAGGCCGATCGAATCGTGCGTGTAGACCATGATCTGGCGCAGCTTCATCAGCGCCGCCATGCGGATCGCGTTGCGCGCGTAGTCCGAGAAGACCAGGAAGGTCGCGGTGTACGGGATCAGGCCGCCGTGCAGGGCGAGGCCGTTGGCGATTGCGGTCATGCCGAATTCACGCACCCCGTAATAGAGGTAGTTGCCGCCCCGGGTTCGGCTGATGCCCTGCGAGCCTTTCCACAGCGTCAGGTTCGAGCCGGCAAGGTCGGCCGAACCGCCAAGCAGTTCGGGTAGCTGCGGCGCGAAGGCACTGATCGCGTTCTGCGACGCCTTGCGGGTGGCGATGTTTTCGGCCTTGGCCGCGACCTCGGCCAAGGCTTGTGCGCAGCAGATGTTCCAGTCGGCCGGTAGCTCGCCGCGCATGCGGCGCAAAAACTCGGCGGCCAATTCCGGGAAAGCGGCCTGATAGGCCGCAAAGCTCGCCTGCCAGTTGTTCTCGAAGGCCTGGCCGCGGACGCGGCCGTCCCAGCTCTCATAGACGGCTGCGGGGACTGCGAAGGGCGCGTGTTGCCAGCCGAGATGTGCGCGCGTGGCGGCGATCTCCGCGCTGCCGAGCGGCGCGCCATGAACGTCGTGGCTACCCACCTTGTTTGGTGAACCTTCGCCAATGCGTGTCTTGCAGCAGATCAGCGTCGGGCGCTCGCGCTCGGCGCGTGCCGCGAGCAGTGCCTGGTCGACGGCGTCGCTGTCGTGTCCGTCGACGGCGGCGATGACCTGCCAGCCGTAAGCGGCGAAGCGTTGCGGGGTGTCGTCGGTAAACCAGCCTTCGACATGGCCGTCGATGGAGATGCCGTTGTCGTCGTAGAGGGCGATCAGCTTGCCCAGTCCGAGGGTGCCTGCCAGCGAGCAGGCTTCGTGTGAAACGCCCTCCATCAGGCAACCGTCACCAAGGAATACGTAGGTCGAGTGGTCGACGATGGAGTGACCGGAACGATTGAAATCGGCGGCCAGAACCTTCTCCGCAATGGCCATGCCGACGGCGTTGGCGAGACCCTGGCCGAGCGGCCCGGTTGTTGTTTCCACTCCGGGGGTATGACCCACTTCCGGGTGTCCGGGCGTCTTCGAGCGAAACTGACGGAAGTTCTTCAGGTCGTCAATGGAGACGTCGTAGCCGGTGAGATGCAGCAACACGTAGAGCAGCATTGAGCCGTGACCGTTGGAAAGGACGAAACGGTCGCGGTCTGGCCAGTGAGGATTGCCCGGGTTGTGTCGCAGGTGGCGACGCCAGAGTACTTCGGCTATTTCAGCCATTCCCATGGGCATGCCAGGGTGGCCGGAGTTGGCTTGCTGCACCGCATCCATGGCAAGTGCACGGATGACGTTGGTCAGGTCGCTGGATGCAAGAGGCACGATAATTAACCGATCAGGAGTGGGGCGATGGGTAGCATGGGCAAATTATCCGCCAAAACAGCGGGCATTGCCACCTCCCCTTGTGACGCAGCGCGAGGAGGGGTCTGCTTGTCACTACAGATAGGCATTGCTCTTACGCTGCTCTCTTTTGAATAGTAAAAGCTAACCATAAACAGAAAAAAGTTTAACTTTTAATTATCTATTGCGCCGCCTACACTGGCCAGCATTGAACGACGCCAGGCGACCCGAATGCACAACCCGCCGGCCGAACGCCCCATGAGCAGCAGCCTCCTTTTCCGCGCGGCGCGGCGGCAAACGGTCAAGCGGCAGGCGCTCATTTTCGACGTTGACGGGGCACTCGCCGAGACGGAACGCGACGCTCACCGCCTGGCCTTCAACCGCGCCTTTGCGCAGTTTGGCCCGGGCTGGGAGTGGTCGGTCGTCACCTGCGGCAAGTTGCCCTTCACCATTACTCGACACGGAGACAAGCATGGACCAATCGAATCGTTACGCCGACCTCAGCCTCAGGGAAGACGATCTGATCAGTGGCGGCAAGCATATCCTGGTGGCTTACAAGATGAAGCCCAAGGCCGGTTACGACTATCTGCAGGCGGCTGCACATTTCGCCGCCGAGTCGTCCACCGGCACCAACGTCGAGGTGTGTACCACCGACGATTTCACCCGCGGTGTCGATGCCCTGGTCTATCTGATCGACGAAGCCAGCGAAGAGATGCGCATCGCCTATCCGGTCGACCTTTTCGATCGCAACGTCACCGACGGACGGATGATGATCGTTTCCTTCCTGACCCTGGTGATCGGCAACAATCAGGGCATGGGTGACATCGAGCACGCCAAGATTTATGACTTCTACGTGCCCGAGCGCGCGCTGCAGTTGTTCGACGGTCCGGCCAAGGACATTTCCGACATGTGGCGGATCCTCGGTCGCCCGCTAAAGGACGGTGGCTACATTGCCGGGACGATCATCAAGCCCAAGCTAGGGCTGCGCCCCGAACCCTTCGCCAAGGCCGCCTACCAGTTCTGGCTCGGCGGTGACTTCATCAAGAACGACGAGCCGCAGGGCAACCAGGTGTTCGCGCCGATGAAGAAAGTCATGCCGCTGGTCGCTGACGCGATGAAGCGGGCGCAGGACGAGACCGGGCAGGCGAAACTGTTCTCGGCCAACATCACCGCCGACGATCACTACGAAATGTGCGCCCGTGCCGACTACATCCTCGAAACTTTCGGGCCCGACGCCGACAAGGTCGCGTTCCTGGTTGACGGCTATGTCGGCGGTCCGGGCATGGTCACCACCGCTCGCCGCCAGTACCCCAACCAGTACCTGCATTACCACCGCGCCGGGCACGGCGCGGTCACCTCGCCAAGCTCGAAGCGCGGCTACGATGCCTACGTGCTGGCCAAGATGGCACGTCTGCAGGGTGCCTCGGGAATTCACGTCGGCACCATGGGCTACGGCAAGATGGAAGGCACGGCCGACGACCGGGCGATCGCCTACATCATCGAACGCGACGAATATCAGGGCCCGGCCTATTTCCAGAAGTGGTACGGCATGAAGCCGACGACGCCAATCATCTCCGGCGGCATGAACGCCCTGCGCCTGCCCGGCTTCTTCGCCAACCTCGGCCACGGCAACGTCATCAACACCTCGGGGGGCGGTTCCTACGGCCACATCGACAGCCCCGCCGCCGGCGCGATTTCACTGCGCCAGGCCTACGAGTGCTGGCAAGCCGGCGCCGACCCGATCGAATGGGCTCGCGAGCACCAGGAATTTGCGCGTGCTTTTGCGTCCTTCCCGGGCGACGCCGATACTCTCTATCCCGGCTGGCGCGACAAGCTCGCCGCCCATCGCTAACAGGCGCGGCGGGCGGGCCAGGAGGGGCTAACGCGGGAATATGCGCAGACCCCCAGACCTGCCCGTCGTGTCGCTTTCTTCAGAACAGCGATAGCCACAGGAACAGGAACAGGCCATGACCGACAAGGAGCAGTTCAAGGTTCGCGACGAGCCTTTCTATCAGGCGCAGGGCAGGGAAGTCGCGCTCTACGAAGCGGCTTACGCGGCGCGTCTGCCGGTGATGGTCAAGGGGCCGACCGGTTGCGGCAAATCGCGTTTCATCGAATACATGGCCTGGAAGCTCGAACGGCCGTTGATCACCGTCGCCTGCAACGAAGACATGACCGCGTCCGACCTGGTCGGGCGCTACCTGCTCGAAGCCAACGGCACGCGCTGGCTCGACGGACCGCTGACCACCGCGGCGCGCATTGGTGCCATCTGCTATCTCGACGAAGTCGTCGAAGCGCGCCAGGACACGACGGTCGTCATCCACCCCCTGACCGACCATCGGCGCACCCTGCCGCTCGACAAGAAGGGCGAGTTGCTGCGCGCGCATGCCGACTTTCAGCTGGTGATCTCCTACAACCCCGGCTACCAGAGCCTGATGAAGGACCTCAAGCAGTCGACCAAGCAGCGTTTCACTGCTTTCGAGTTCGACTACCCCGATGCGGCGCTGGAGATCGCCATCCTGGCCAGCGAAAGCGGTATCGACGCAGCGACCGCTGCGCAGCTGGTAAGTATCGGCGCCGCGGCAAGGCGCCTCAAGGGGCACGGCCTCGACGAAGGGGTTTCAACGCGCCTGTTGGTCTATGCTGCAACCCTGATCAAGGGCGGTGTCGCTCCCGTCGATGCCTGTCGCATGGCGCTGGTGCGCCCGATCACCGACGATCGCGACATTCGCGACACGCTGGACCACGCGATCGACGCCACTTTCACCTGAGTGCGCTTGCCGAGTAGAGGTTCAGGCAATGACCCCTCCCGACGATACCGCCGCCCCTTCCTGGGACGAGCGCCTGCGCGGCTACCGCGAGCAGCTCGCCTGCGGCTTCCCGCAGGTCGGCGAAGTCTTCGAAGACTGCATGCGCGAAGCGCTGGCCGTCCTCTCGGCCGAAGGCGTCGCCGGCTATCTCGATACGGCGCGCTTCCTCGGCGGCATGGGCCGCGGCGTCGAGCCGCTACTGGCATTCCTCGAGGAGTGGCCGCCGATTGCCAAGCTGGTCGGCGAAGCGGCCTTGCCGGCGGTTACCGCCAGCATGCATGCGCTCTGGAAATCACCGAATGCCAAGGCAATAACCCCCTTCCTGCAGAGCCTGGCCGCCGTCGCCCGGCGGCTGCCGTCGCGCCAGCAGCTGCAGCGCTACCTGGACCTGACGCAGGAGTTCACCGCGCGCACCACAGGTTCGATCCACGGCATTCATCAAACTTTCGCCAGCCCCGGCCTGCCCGATTTCCTTGCGCAGGCCCCGACCCTGCTCAATCAGTTGTCGATCTCCGGGCTGCGCAACTGGGTCGATTACGGCATCCGCAACTACCCGAATCATCCCGAGCGGCAACGCGACTACTTCAGCCTCAAGTCGGCGGACAGCCGCGCCGTGCTGCAGCGCGAGCGCCGCGGCACGCTGCTGGTCGACAAGGAGCGCCTGCTCGACCTCTACCTGCGCGGGCTGTGGGGCGACAGCACGCAACTGGTGCCGTATCCGGCCGATCCCGACGAACCGCAGCAGCGACCGCTGCCGTATTACGACGCTTCGGGCATCCGCCTGCCGGACGTCCTTGACGATGCGCACGGCGTTTCCGGCATCGACCGCTACCGCGCAACCCTGGCCCACATTGCCGGCCATCGCCGCTGGAGCACGCCGATGTTCGCCGACAACTGCAGCCCGATGCAGCGCCTGGCGATCGAGGTTTTCGAAGACAGCCGCATCGAGACGCTGGTCATGCGCGCCTACCCCGGCATGCGCCGCATCTTCCTGGCGCTGCACCCGACGCCGCGCGCCGGCGCCTGCGACCCCGAAACCACCTCCTGCCTGCGGCATCGCCTGAGCATGTTCTCGCGCGCGCTGCTCGATGCCGAACATGGCTATCAGGAGGCAGAGTTGCTGAAGTTCGTTCGCCACTTCCACGAGACGATGGCCCAGGGCGAATCCGGCAGCGAAGCAATCGCCGAGCTGGCTCTGGCCTACATCGCCCGCACCCGCCGCCAGAGCGACCAGCTGGCCAATATCCATTTCGCCGACAGCGAGGTCGGCTATCGCGACGACAACCGCCACCTGTGGCGCTTCCACGAACTCAGCGACGACGAGGAAATGTTCGACGAACAGCGTCCGACGACAGCCGCCGCCGATGTCGATCGCCTGCCGCCGCGCCACTATCCCGAGTGGGACTACCAGAGCCAGAGCTACCGGCCGGACTGGGTCAGCCTCTACGAATCGCTGCACCCCGCCGGCGAGGCCAGCAAGATCGATCGCCTGCTTGAAAAACACGCCGTCCTGGCTCGGCGCCTGAAGCGTCTGCTGGACATCCTCAAGCCGCAGGACAAGGTCCGCATCCGCTACCAGGAAGAGGGCAGCGAACTCGACCTCGATGTCGCCCTGCGTTCGCTGATCGACTTCAAGGGCGGCGCCAGCCCCGACCCGCGTATCAACATGAGCCACCGCACAGACGGTCGCAACCTGGCGGTAATGGTTCTGCTCGACCTCTCGCAGTCGCTGGCCGACAAGGTCAAGGTCGGCGCCAGCGGCGGCGAGCAGAGCATTCTCGAATTGAGTCAGGAGGCGGTGTCCTTGCTCGCCTGGTCGATCGAGCAACTCGGCGACCCTTTTGCCATCGCCGGTTTTCACTCCGACAGCCGCCACGACGTCCGCTACCTGCACCTGAAAGGCTACAGCGAGCGCTGGGGCGATGTCGTCAAGGCCCGCCTGGCAGCGATGCAGGCCGGTTATTCGACGCGCATGGGCGCCGCCATGCGCCACGCTGCACACTACCTGGCGGCGCAGAAAGCCGACAAGAAACTGCTGCTGCTGCTCACCGACGGCCAGCCCGCCGACGTCGACGTCCATGACGAGCGCCTGTTGATCGAGGATGCCCGCAAGTCGGTCGAGGAACTCGACCAGCAAGGCATTTTCAGCTACTGCATCAACCTCGACCGCAAGGCCGACGACTACGTCGGGGACATCTTTGGCCGCCGGTATACGGTGATCGACAACATCGAGCGTCTGCCGGAGCGTCTGCCGGAGCTGTTCATGGCGCTGACGCGGTAAGCAGGGAAGAGCCGCGGCGACGCGCTTGCGCGCTGGTGGAGGCGCGAAAGATCGCAACCAGCCACAAATCATTGATTGTAGTGGCGTTTCTGACGCTACCAAGGTTCGATTCGCCGGGCGGCTGCCCGTCCTTGACCGCGCCCTCAACGCTCACGAAACGACAAGGACCCAAATCAAAGCTGAGCACGGTTGCTCTGGTTGAGGCCCTTGAATTCCCTGTCCTTGATCGCGAGTGTGTCGACCTTTTTTACACTCCCCCCGCGTAAAGACCTCCCTTAAGTTCTTAAGTTATTGTTTTGTTGTGTAGTAATAAATGTGGCACAGATCATGCTTTGTATCTGGCGTAGCTCCCCAATCAAAGTCGATCGCCGTTCTACCTTTCTTCCCTGGAGACCAAAATGAAAAACATGTTCAAGACAAGCGCCATTGCTGCCGCGCTGCTTCTCGCCGCCGGTGCGGCCCAGGCCGGTACCGTCATTTACAACACCGGCTCTGCCGCTACCGCCGCCGTCGCGCTGGGGGTCAATGATGATGGTTCGCTGAACACTACGCCCAACATCGTTGTGAATTCTAGTGTGACTGGTTTGGCCTATCAGTTTGGCAGCGCTACCGCGTCGGACTGGCGTGACGCCACCTCGCCCGGCTGTTTTTGCGAAGGCTGGGGGGTATCGGTGAATGGCACGGATAGCGGCTATGCCAACGTTACCACTGATTCTGGGCCCAACAACCTGACCTTCGGCGCTGCAACCGCTGTTACAGGCAGCACGGTCACCACCACCACCAGCCTCACCAGCCTGCCCGGACTTGTCGTCAAGCAAGCCTATCAACCTTCAACCAATGCGCCGGGCGCATTGTTCCGCGATCACGTCACGATCACCAACACGACCGGTGCTGCGGTCTCCGACGTCAAGTACGTACGCGTCATGGACTGGGACGTCCCGCCGACCGAGTTCAGTGAATTTGTGACCATCAAGGGAACCGCCACTACCACGCTGCTCGAGGAATCAGGCGCCAACGGGTTCAACACCGCCAATCCGCTCGCGCCCTATTCCGACAGCGGTTACGGCTGCCATGACTCGGACTGTGAAGCATTCGGGCCATCGGACCATGGCGCCTACTTCCGTTTCAACTTCGGCTCCATCGCCGATGGCGAAACGTACGAATTTGATATTTTCTACGGTGCCGCGGGCGGAAAAGCCGCAGCCATCGCTGCCATCGCCGCTGAAAGCATTGAGCTGTATTCGCTTGGGCAGAGCAATAGCGGAGGCAGTGCCGATGATGATGCACCCACATTCATCTTCGGTTTCGCGGGCGTAGGCGGTAAACCTATTGAGTGCGGCCTGCCGGGACAACCTCCCTGCGACGTTCCTGAACCAGCCACTTTTGCGCTGTTGGGTCTGGGCCTTGCCGGTCTGGGATTTTCCCGCCGCCGGAAAGCCTGATCGATAGCACTCTCGACAATGTAGCAGTGCGGGCGAGGCAGGTAAGCGCTCGTTGAAGGAAAACCCACCGTGGCGTAAGATGCTGCGGTGGGTTTTTCTTTTTACGGGCTTTCAATCATGATATTCATTCGGCCGCTGATTCTCCTGCTCGTCTCGTCGCTTTTTTCCTGTCTGGCGAATGCCACTCCGCAGGCACTTGGCTCTGCCCCGCGCCTGACCCTCCCTGCGGACCAGACCGCCTCGCCGGCAGACCAGGACTATGCGGAAGGCATCAAAAAGCTGGCGGCAAACGACACCGAGGGTGCGGAACTCGCCTTCAATCGTGCTCTCAAGAAGCAGCCTGACCATGCCAACTCGCTTCTCGGCCTGGCGGAAATTGCCCACCAGAGACAGCATCCGGAGTTGGCCGCCAAGCTGATCAAACAGGCCGTCAAAGCCGCACCGGACAACGCTAATGCGCAGGCCTCGCTGGGCCGCCTGCTGGCTGTGCAGAAGAAGTATCCAGAGGCCGAGAAAGCGTTGAAAAAAGCGGCTGAACTGGATCCGAAACTGATCAGGCCGCGCATGGATCTGGCCGATCTCTATGCCACAGTGCTTGGCAAGCCGAGTGCGGCCTTATCCCTGTACGGACAGGTGCTGGACATTGACCCAAATCACGCCGGCGCAAATTACGCCTATGGGGTAACTCTGATGCGTGTGGGCGACTTGACCAAGGCGCGGGCTGCTTTGGAAACATCCGCCCGTCTGGCGCCAGCTAATCCGCTACCACTGCTGGCGTTGGCGCGTTTGAGCCTGCAACAGAAGGAACTGGATGAAGCCCTGATCTTGCTTGAGCGCGCCCTGACAATCCAGCCGACACTGGCCGACGCTTTGGAATTGCGTGGCGACATTCAGCAAGCACGTCGCAGCCCGGACAAAGCCCTGGCAGACTATTCCGCCGCTGTTCTTGCTCAGCCCGACCTGGTTACCGCATGGCTGAAGCAGGGGATTATTCAGCAACAGTTAGGCCAGTACGAGGAGGCCAAGAAATCCTATCTGGCGGCCATCAAGCTTGATCTCAAGCTGTCAGCCGCCTACAACAACCTCGCCTGGATGGAAACAGAAAATGGAAAAAACCTCGAACAGGCTGAGGTGTGGGCCAAAAAGGCGGTGCAACTGTCGCCAGATATCGCCGACTACCATGACACCCTCGCCTGGGTTTATCGTGCGCGAGGCAATTTAAAGGACGCCGAGCTGTCCTTGCAACGAGCCACTCGTCTACAACACGTGCCTGCTTCGGTGTTCTATCACTTGGGCGTGGTATTACAGGAAATGGGCAAACCTCAGGAAGCAGCGGTGGCATTCGAAAAGACCCTGACATTGGATAAGAATTACCCGGCTGCTCAGCAGGCATTACAACGATTGCAGGGTCGCTGAGAATTCGCCACGTGCAACCGGGCTAGGGTCGGCCCGTTTCCTGCCCGAGCGGTCCGACATCATCAGGCATGCGGGTCCGCACGGGCGGTTCGCGTCGTTGAGGTCACGAGAGTCGTCGTACGCCGAGTCAGTCAAAGTAGGCGGTGCGCGTGAGCCTGTTCAACTGTCAATGTGAAAGTCGCGCAAGCGACTCACGAAACTCCCTTCTCCCCTCGCGGGAGAAGGGCCGGGGGGACGGTCATGACTTTCATCATCCGGGGTCTCTCGAGTGTCATGATCGTTAGCAAGGACCCTCAGTGATTTCATGCAAGCTTGCCGGCGAGACACCGCTGAGCGGCTGCAAGGTCACTGCATCGCCTGCGACGCGACGGTCCGCAACGATGGTGACAGCTTTCTGCCCGGCTGACTACAGCGGCGACAGTGCCCCGCTTCAGGCAGACAGACGTCAGCCAAAAGCGATTCTTGCCTACCCGGCAGGGTACGTTGTACCTGCTTTCATCCGACGAAGCGAAAGCATGGCGAGTTAAGGAGATCATCAAGGCGGGCGGCATCATCGGCGTGTCGATCCTCATCGAATTCGTCTCGGTTGCTTCGCGCACGCTGAGAATGCCGCTCTCCGAGAGCCGCGAGGTGCTGGAAACGATCCGGAAAGTTATGCCTGTCCAGCCAGTGACTGGAATAAAGGCGGTCGTGGCGGGCAGACTCCGCTGAGTGCTGCGTTCGCGGGCCGGAATGTGGCGTAAGCTTGCAGCAGGCGTGTCCTGGCAGGTTGGCTTCGCAGGCGCACCGGATCGGTTTTCTCCAACACGGCTGTCAAGCTGCTGTGGCAGTCGCCTCTCACGCAAGCGAAAGGAAACGCAATGCCACGAATCGAAAAGGATTTCCTGGGCGAGAAGGAATTGCCCGACGACGCCTACTACGGCGTGCAGACGCTGCGCGGCCTGCACAACTTCCACATTACCGGCATCCCGATGTCGGCTGAGCCGTTCTTCGTGAAGGCGTTCGGGTACGTGAAGAAGGCGGCGGCGCTGACCAACCGCAATCTCGGCGTCATCGATGCCAGGATCGCCGACGCGATCATCGGAGCCTGTGACCGCCTGATCGCTGGCGACATGGACGACCAGTTCGTGACCGACTTCATCCAGGGCGGCGCCGGCACCTCGACCAACATGAACGCCAACGAGGTGATCGCCAACCTGGCACTCGAAAGCCTGGGCCACAAGAAGGGCGAGTACGAGTTCGTCAGCCCCAATGATCATGTCAACTGCGGGCAATCGACCAACGACGTCTATCCGACGGCGTTCCGGCTGGCGCTGATCCTGCGGCTGAGCAGCTACATGGATGCGCTGCGCCGCCTGGAGGATGCTTTCCACGCCAAGGGCAAGGAGTTCGAGGGGGTCCTGAAAATGGGTCGCACGCACCTTCAGGATGCCGTTCCGATGTCGCTCGGACAGGAATTCCACGGCTGGGGAACGACCATTGGCGAGGAGGTGCACCGCATCGCCGACGTGCGCCAGTTGCTGCACGAGGTCAACCTCGGAGCGACGGCGATCGGCACTTCGGTGACCGCCGCGCGCGGTTACCCGGAGCAGGTGACGCGCTGCCTGTCGGACCTCACCGGCGTCAAGCTGATCCTGGCCGGCGACCTGGTCGAGGCGACTTCCGACACCGGCGCCTATGTGCAGCTTTCCGGCGTGCTCAAGCGCACTTCGGCGAAGCTGACCAAGATCTGCAACGATATCCGCCTGCTCGCCTCGGGGCCGCGCTGCGGCTTCAACGAGATCAATCTGCCGCAGATGCAGCCCGGTTCGTCGATCATGCCGGGCAAGGTCAATCCGGTGATTCCGGAAGTTGTGAACCAGACCAGTTTCCTGGTCATCGGCCTCGACCTGACCGTCACGCTGGCCGCCTCGGCCGGCCAGTTGCAGCTCAACGTCATGGAGCCGGTGATCACCTTCGCACTGTTTACGTCCATTTTCACGATGGAACATGCAGTCAACAGCCTGCGCGTGAACTGCGTGCGCGGGATTACCGCCAACGCCGAGCATTCGCGCGACATGGTTCTCAACTCGCTGGGCATTGTTACCGTGCTCAAGCAGTCGCTGGGCTACAAGCAGTGCTCTGAAATAGCGCGCGAGGGCTACGAGACGGGCAAGTCGCTGCAGCAAATCGTCGTCGAGGAACGCAAGTTGCTGAGCCAGGAAAAATGGGACGAGCTGTTCTCCTTCGACAACCTGATCAGTGGCAACGTCGACAAGTGAGGAGCGTGAACATGAGCGAATCAAGAATCGGAATCTGGCGCCGCACCGTCGGGACGCTGACCGCCGTCGGACTCCTGGCGCTATCCGGTGCCGCCCTGGCTACCGACCAGTCGCAACAACGCCAGGAAGGTCGCGATACCAATCAGTCAGCCAAACAGGACGCGCGCTCGGAGAAGGTCGACTGCCGGGCCACCAACCAGCAGAGCAACGCCGCGTGCCGGCAAGACAAGCGCGAAACGAAACAGGATGGCCGCGAGGAGAAGCGGGACATCAAGTATTGATTGACAGTAGCGGTCGAATGCCGTGCTCGCCAGCTGCAGAGCACGCTTCGACCGTCTCCTCTGCTCGATAGGTTCGCTTCGTCCAAATCCTCGCCGCATTTCCGGCAGGTCGCCAGGCCGCTCCCGTTGCTCTTCGTTCTCGTCGTTCGCTTCGAATTCGCCGATGAATCAAGCTCATAGCGTCAGCTGGCATGTCATGCGTGGCGACGCTGTGGTGTGCTACATTCACGCCGCCGCCACATGGGGTGGCGTGCCGCCAGCACCGTTGCCGGCCCCATTCACCGCCGCATAGAAGGAGATCCCCGATGACCGCCCCTCGCGAACCCGACCACGAACTGGAAGACCGTCTGTCACGTCGCCTGCTCGACGTCTTTATCCGCGCCGGCCTGGTCCTGGCGTTGGTGTTGCTGTGCTACAAAATCTTCTCGCCATTCATGTCGATGATGCTGTGGGCGCTGATCCTGGCGATCACGATCTATCCGCTGCACCAGATGCTCGCCGCACGGATCGGTGGCAAGCAGGGGCTCGCGTCGACGCTCATCGTGCTGCTCGCCGTCGCGGTCATCATCACGCCGACCGTCATGCTGGCCAGCCAGTTCGGCGACTCGGTGCAAGGCGTGGTCCACGGCGTGCGCGACAACACGATCCAGGTGCCGGCGCCGTCCGACAAGGTGGCTTCCTGGCCGGTGGTGGGCGAGAAAGTGCATGAGTTCTGGTCGCAGGCGCACGCCGACCTGCCGGCACTGGTCAAGACCATGCAGCCGAAGATCGGCGAACTGGCGAGCAAGGCACTGGGCATGGTCGCCGGCCTCGGCGGTGGCCTGCTGATGTTCATCTTCTCGTTCATCGTCGCCGGCATCATGATGGCCTGGGGCGAAGCGGGCGCCAAGGCGATGCTGGAGATTTTCGAACGTATCGCCGGGCTGGCCCGCGGCAAGGAGTTCACCACGCTGTCGACGGCGACGGTGCGTGCCGTCGCCTCGGGCGTCATCGGCATCGCCTGTATTCAGGCGCTGATCATCGGCGTCGCGCTGATGATCGCCGGCGTCCCGTTCGCCGGCGTGCTGGCCGTGGTCGTCCTCGTGCTCGGCATCGCACAGTTGCCAGCACTGCTCGTCACGCTGCCGGTGATCGGCTGGATCTGGACGAGCGGCGACTACGGTACCGTTGCCGCCGCCGCCTACTCCGTTCTGCTGTTCGTCGGCGGCATGGCCGACAACGTCCTGAAACCGCTGATGCTCGGCCGCGGCGTCGATGCGCCGATGCCGGTGATCCTGATCGGCGCACTCGGTGGCATGGCCACGACCGGCATCCTCGGCATGTTCATCGGCGCGACCTTGCTGGCGCTGGGCTACCAGATCTTCATGCGCTGGGTGGCTGACAATCCGGAACGGACATCGACACGGCCTGCTGCCGATTCCTCCTCCACCACCGCCTGAGCCGATGCGGCGGTGCTTCGCCGGCGCCACCGGCCCGCGCCTGCCCGCTCTCGCTGCTGCGCTGTTGCTCGGCGGCTGCGTGGCGGTCGGGCCGGACTTCAAGCGGCCCGAAGTGCCGGCGCTGGCTGGCTGGTCGGGTGGCTCGCTGGCGACGCTGGTAGCGGAAAAGCGCGAGCGTCCGCGGCCGGAGGGCGATGAATGGTGGCGCAACTTCGACGACCCGGTGCTTGATGCGCTGGTCGCCGAGGCGCAGCGCGCCAACCCGAACGCGCGCACAGCCGGCATGCGCATCCTCGAGGCGCGCGCGCAACTGGCGATCGCCGGCAGCCTGCTCTATCCGCAACAGCAGCAGGTGACCGGCGCGGTACTGCGCACGGGAAGCGAGGCCAGCAGCGGGCCGGACAGCGCGCTGACGGCGTACAGCATCGGCTTTGGCGTCGGCTGGGAAATCGATTTCTGGGGCAAGTTCCGGCGCAGCATCGAGGCCGCCGACGCCGCTTACTTCGCCAGCATCGCCCAGTACGACGACATGCAGGTGCTGGTGGCAGCGCAGACCGCCTCTCTATACGCTGCGATCCGCACCCTTGAGTTGCGCCTGACGATCGCGCACGAGAACGCCGCACTACAGAAGCGCAGTCTGGAGATCACTGAACGGCTGTTCAAGCACGGCAACGATTCCGAACTCGACGTGCAGCAGGCGAAGTCGCAGTACCTGAGCACGCTTGCCTCCATCCCGCAACTGGAGGGCAGCCTGCGCCAGACGCAAAACGCGCTCTCCGTACTGCTCGCCCGCTCGCCGGGACCCCTGCCGGAAATGGCGGCAGGCCGGCAACGCATCCCGCAGACCGGGCTCGCGGTCGTCGCCGACATGCCCGCAGGGATGCTGCGCCGCCGCCCTGACGTGCGCGCAGCGGAGATGCAACTGGCGGCGCAGTCGGCGCTGATCGGCGTCAGCGTCGCCGACCTCTACCCGTCGATTGCCTTGCTGGGATCGCTCGGCCTTTCGGCCACGTCGCTGTCCGGTTCGCCGCGGACACTCGCCTGGGGAATAGGCCCGAGCCTGGTCTGGAACGTCTTCGACCACGGCCGCCTGAGCAACGAGGTGCTGGTCCAGGACGCTCGCTTCCAGCAACTCTATGAGCAGTACCAGGGGACGGTGCTCGCGGCGGCGCGCGAAGTCGATGACGCCGCCGCCGGCTTCGTCGCCAACCGCGACCAGCTGCCCCTGCTCGAGGAGGCGGTCAAGGCGGCGCGGCGTTCGCTCGCTATCGCCACCCTCCAGTACCGCGAGGGGATGGCCGGCTTCGAGCGCGTACTCGATTCGCAGCGCGCGCTGTTCAGCCAGCAGGAGCGGCAGGTCAACACCATGGGAAATGTTGCACAGAGCCTGGTCACGCTATACAAGGCGATGGGCGGTGGCTGGCAGCAGGGGCGCAAGCGGCCGCTGGTTGACGACGCGACGCGCGAGACGATGGCCGAGCGCAGCGCCTGGCGGGAGATGCTGGCAGTGCCTCTGCCGCCACCCGATGCCGGTCCGCCACAGATCACACCAGAGAGGGAAGCACGATGAGCCAGGAATCGTCCAGCCAGGACCCGTCGACCGTAGCCGCCAGCGAAGCGCCGCAAGCGGGGAAGGCAAGCCGTATCGGCGCGACGGTCGTGCTGGCGCTGATCGGCGGCAGCCTGCTCTGGTATTTTGCCGCCGATCGCGTCACTCCGTACTCCTCGCAGGCCCGCGTCCAGGCTTTTGTGGTGCCGGTGGCCGCCGAGGTGGCGGGCAAGGTGCTCGCGGTTCACGTCAGGAACGACGACGACGTGGGGCGCGGGCAAGCGCTCTTCGACATCGACCCGGAGCAATACCGGATCGCGCTGCAACGCAGCCGCTCGGACTTCGAATCGGTGCGCAGTTCAGTCAATGCCGCGGTGGAGACCGTGGCCGCCGCGCGCGCCTCGCTGCAGGCAGCGCAGGCCAATGAAGTCAAGGCCGAAAAGGACGCGGCGCGGCACGAGGCGCTCTACGCCGAGGATCCCGGCGCGATATCGGTGCGCCGACTGGAGGTCACACAGGCGACAGGGGTCGAGGCGCGCAGCCGGACAAAGGCTGCCGAAGCCGACGTGCGCAAGGCGCAGGAAGCCGCCGGCGAGGCCGGTGACAACAACGCACAGTTGCGCAGCGCGCGCGCGGCGATCGAAAAGGCCGCGCTCGACCTGGCGCGCACGAAAGTGGTCGCCCCCGCCGGCGGCCGTGTCGCCGATCTGCGCACCGAAGTCGGTCAGTTCGCACAGGCAGGTGCGCCGGTGATGACGCTGATTGCGATCCGCGACCTGTGGATCAGCGCGGACATGACCGAGAACAACCTCGGCAACCTCGAACCCGGCGACGAAGTGGCAATCGTTCTCGATATGCTCCCCGGCGAAGTGTTGAAAGGCCGCGTGCGCAGCGTTGGCAGCGGCGTCAGCTCCGCCCAGCAGGCGCCGCCGGGAACGCTGCCGACGATCGAAAACAGTCGCGACTGGCTGCGCCAGGCGCAGCGCTTCCCGGTGGCTGTCGAGTTCGATGCGACGGAGGCAAAGCGTCTGGGCAAGGTACGCATCGGCGGTCAGGCCGAGGTGATGGTCTACACCGGCGACAACTTCCTGATGAACACGCTCGGCGCGGCCTACATCCGCCTGATGAGCTGGCTCTCCTACCTCTACTGAGCCGATCATGATCGCTCCGGCTGACAAGGCGGTTCTGCGCTTGGCCGTCGGACTCGGTCTGGCCGTCCTGATTGCCTACGGCCTGGCCCTGTCGCTTCCGTACATCGTCTGCCTGATGGCAATGGTGGTGCTGTGCAAGCCGGGCCCGCCGATCCCGCCGGCCAAGGCCGTGGTCATCGCCCTGCTGTTTGCCGGACTGTTGGTGATGGGGGTGCTGATGGTCCCCTTGCTGGAGAACTACGCGCTGGCCGGCGTGCTTCTGACGGGGGTCATCCTTTACGCGCTGTTCTTCTTCGGTATCCGCACCGGCAACCCGCTGACAATGATTCTGGTCGTGGCCTTCACGCTGATCCCGGTCGCCGGGGTGGCCGACCAGGCGCTCGTCACCGCGATCAGCGTGGCGCTGGCCGTTGGCATCGCCGTTGGCAGCCTGGTCGGCGGTTTTTCGCATGCCTTCTTTCCCGACGCGCAAGAGCCGGCCGCGAAGGCAGCCAAGCCACCACGCCCCAGCCGTGAGACGGCAAGCTGGATCGCCCTGCGCGGCACGCTGGTAGTGCTGCCAGTGTTCGTTCTGGCCCTCACCGACCCCTCGTTCTATCTGGCGGCGATCATGAAGACGGTGTCTCTGGGCCAGCAGGCCGGTTCGACAGATACCCGTTCCGCCGGTCGGGAACTGCTGGGATCGACCCTGATGGGGGCGGGGATGGCTCTGCTCGTATGGTTCGGCCTGTCGCTGTGGCCGAACCTGTGGATGCTGATGCTGTGGATAATGGCGGCCGCCCTGTGGGCCGGCGCGCGGCTCTTCCGCGTCAAGGCGACGCCCTTCTCGCCCTCATTCTGGAGCAACGCGCTGATAACGATGCTGATCCTGCTCGGGCCGGCGATCGAGGACAGCGCCAGCGGCAAGGGTGTGCTCGCGGCGTCCGCCGTTCGTGTCTGCCTGTTCGTCGGCGTCGCGCTCTATGCCTGGGCGACCGTCTGGCTGCTCGAGCGCTGGCGCGCGTCGAGAAGCGAGGCCCTGTTCTTCCACCACAGCTGAAGGAGATGTTCGGCATGATACTGATTAACCTGGCAATCGGCTTGCTGACGATGATGATGTGCCTGGCCCTGCAGGTGATGTTCTCTCTCTGGAGCGTCCGTTACGTGGTGCGCCACTCGGACGAGCCGGGGTTCGGCAGTGCACTGCTCACGGGTACACGCAGGCTTTTGATGGCGATGGTGGTCATGATGCTGGGCAATTTTCTGCAGATCATGCTGTGGGGCGCCCTGTTCTTGTGGTTCGGAGAGTTCGCGGATTTCCATCAGGCGGTTTACCACTCGGGCGTCAATTTTACGTCGCTTGGCTATGGGGACGTGGTCATGAGCACCGACCGGAAACTCCTCGGCCCGCTCGAGGCGCTCAATGGCATCCTGATGCTCGGCCTGACCAGTGCGTCCCTGCTCGGCATCGTGCAACACCTGACCAAGGGGCATCGGCATCCGGCGAACACGGTCGCCAAATGAGAGGATCGAACGAGCCGACACCGGTTCAGTATTCAGTCCGCCTCCAGGCTTGACCGGCTGAAAGCAGCCTTGTGCTGCCTGTGTTTTGATTAGCGGCCGGCGTCGCGCGAATCCTGCCTGGCCGCGTGGTCGAAGAGGACCAGCGGTTCAGAAGAGCGGCGCGCCTGCGTTTGCTAGCACTCCTGCCTGCTCTATCGAAAGTCCAACGGAAGCGCGCACCCGGCCTCCTTTGTTCGCCATGCTCAGTAGGAAGTGACTAGGCCAATAAGGCCGCAGCAACTTTCTTGTCGGTTACGTTCATCACCTAGGTTTGACCTTGACTGGTCTTTGCCACTGGCCGAGGCACTTCCACGACGGGAACCCGTCGTCGAAGTCGACACGGGCCTAGTCGTTAACTCCCTGTCGCCGATTTGGGAGAGCCGACCATTGGCGGATCATCGTTTCTGGGCCCGTTTATACTGCGATCACCGGCAGTCCCGTGGCGGCTGCGACGGCGGCGATGATTGGTCTGTTCGCCGAAAAGGGGATGACGCAATGGGGGTTGCCGCAGATTTTGATGATTTGCGTTCCGGCCACGCTGACCGGTGTCGTGGCCGGCGCCCTGGTCTCGATGTTTCTCGGCAAGGATCTGAAGGACGATCCCGAGTACCGGGCGCGCCTGGCGGCTGGCGACATACCCGCACCGCAGGCGGCCGCCGATCGACAGCCGCACAAGCCAGCAGCCAAAATCTCCGCCTACCTGTTTCTGAGCGGTGTCGCGCTGGTCGTCTTGCTGGGCTTCTTCCCCGACTTGCGACAGCTGTGCGGCGCCAAGGGCGCCATCGGCATGCCGATCGTGATCGAAGTGGTGATGATGTCCGTCGCGGCGATCATGCTGATGCTGACCAGGGTGAATGTCGACGCAGTTCCCAAGACGGCGACGCGCCGCGCCGGCGTCGTGGCGGTCATCGGGATTTTCGGTCTGGCGTGGCTGGGTGACAGCTTCATCGCTGCCAACAAGGAGGTCATCGTGCCGGCGATCGGGCATCTGGCGGAAGTCGCGCCGTGGACCTTTGCCTTTGGCCTCTTCTTCTCATCGGTGCTGCTCTACAGTCAGGCGGCGACGACCCGGGCGCTGATGCCGCTGGGGATCGTGCTCGGGATTCCACCGCAATTCCTGATCGCGATGTTTCCGTCGGTCAATGGCGACTTCTTCATTCCGACCTATGGTTCCCTGATTGCGGCGATCAACTTCGACTTGTCAGGGACCACCAAGATCGGCAAGTACGTGCTCAATCCCTCGTTCATGATCCCGGGCCTCGTGGCCACCGCTACCGCCGTGTCCACGGGCCTGTTGCTGGCGCGGCTGATGTTCTGAGGTGTTTTGTCCGGCCTTGCTCAAAGCGGGCTTTCGGTGGCGTTTCAGCAACTCGTGGACGCAGGAGAGGCATGGCGAATGGTCAATCACGCCCAGCAGGGTGTTCTGGAGAATAGCCCCTGCCAAAGGTCTACCAATGGCCGCTTTCGCAGCCATTAACCGGCGCGGTATCACCCATGTGGACGTCAGGGTTTCCCAGGCCTCCTGCTCCCGTGTTGAGAAAGGGACACTTGCCGGTCACCCGCGAGTTGCTGTCAGGCAGTGCGTATTGCTTCCATTCGCGGTTCGCCGCATCGCCGTAGACCCCGAGGTCGGGGTGCGCCGGCATTTGGTCCCATTGCGCCAGCCGTTCGCGGGTCTTCTTCCGCGCTTCAATTCCAGCGCGCGAGTCGCCTTCGATACCGAAGAACGAGCTGCGCGGTTGCATGAGGATAATCATTCCGGGGCCAAGATTGCGACTGGAGCGCAGCCGGTAGCAAGGGGCACCGCAAAAAACGAAGATTGGCTCGCCAGCGAAGCAAAACTCCCAATCCGGGCTGTCGGGCTGCGACGAAATATGCTCTGGCCAAGGGCTTGGATCGGCTTCGGATAGCGCCTCAAGCGTGGACCAAAATCGCTCCTGGTAGTCTGTAATGCCAAGGGGCCGTTCGTCGGGGGGAAAGAATATCGTCAGGTTTCGCCTCTGGCGCGCGGCGAGCCTGGCACTGGCAAGAAAATTCTGCAAGGTTCGCGCCAGTGTTTGTCCGGGGCATGAATCGGCAATCGTGTAATAGAGTTCACCTCGGCTCTCGGCAGCGCTACCAAAGTGGCAGGGGTACGCGGGATTGCTAACGATTGCCTGAAAGATCTCGTAGGACTCCGCAAACCAGTCGGGTGGCTGAACGGCTCTGCCGATCCTGTCGCCAAGCATTAGGCGTGCGCGATAGTCAGACGCTACTGACGGTTCGGTGGCAAGCATACGCGTTCTCCTTTGATGCCTAAGTCAGGTTCGGCAATGCGCCGTAGTCGACCTTGCCGTTGGCGAGAAGAGGTAGCTGCGCTAGGTCCACGAAAGCACTGGGCATCATGTAACCCGGGAGTTTCGCGCGGCAAAACTGGTGCAGGTCGGCGGGGCCGGGAGCCGGACCAGCCCTGCCGACTACGTAGGCGACAAGGCGCTTCTGTCCGTTGCGGTCGGCGCGCACAGTGACCGCGACGCGCGCCAGGGCGGGGTGCTTGCGCAGCGTGTTCTCGATCTCTCCTGGCTCGACTCTGGCGCCACGGATCTTCACTTGCTGATCGAAGCGACCGAGAAACTCGATGACACCGTCAGCGGTGTAGCGGGCGCGGTCTCCGGATCGATAGAGACGGCCAACACTCCCCGGAACGCCGAACGGGTCGACAACGAAGCACTGCTCGGTAAGGCCGGGCTGGCGCAAATATCCGCGTGCAAGGGCGATGCCACCAATATAAAGCTCGCCGCTGACACCAGGAGGAACTGGGCGCTGCGCCCGATTGAGCACGTGGATTTGCACATTGGCCATGGGCCGCCCCAAAGGGACGGCGCGCAGGGGCTCTGAGCGCGGATCACATTCCCATCCGGTTACCGAGATGGCTGCCTCGGTCGGCCCGTAAAGGTGGAGAAGCTTGGCCTCGAGCACGGCGAAAAAGCGGCTGACCAATTCAGGCGGAAGCACCTCGGCACCACACATCACCAAGCGCAGGCTGGTACAGGCGCCAACGCCCGGTAGCGCCACGAAAGCCTGGAGGATCGATGGTACGAAGTGAGCCACGGCAACATGGTGCTGCTGTATGAGTTTGCCAAGATAAGGGATGTCCAGATGCTTGCCCGCTTGCGCCAGGACGAGTCGCCCACCAAAGCAAAGCGGCCAGAGGAACTCCTTGATCGAGACGTCGAATGTGAAGGGCGTTTTCTGCAGTACCGCCTCGCCAGCACTCAATGGCCAGTGCTCTTGCAACCAGAACAGATTGTTGAGAAGCGCGCGGTGTTCGAGGAGAGTCCCTTTGGGCACTCCTGTAGACCCCGATGTATGCATCACGCAGGCAAGCCCCTCTGGCCGCCCGAGTCGCATGCAGAATGCCGGCTCGCCGGCTACGGGAAGTTCGTCAATCAGCAGCACCGGCAGCCCGAAGCTCGCCATATGGGCCTGCCATCGTGACTCGGTGACGATCAGTCGCGGAGCACTGTCTTCGACGACGCGCGCGTTGTAGTCGGCAGGAAAGCGTGGATCGATCGGCACGTAGGCGCCACCGGCGCGTAGTATCCCGAGAATTCCGACCACCATGGCCAGCGAGCGCTCAGCGCACAGCGGTACGAGCACGTCGCAATCAACGCCACGATTACGCAGCTCGCAGGCCAGCTGACGCGAACGTCGCTCGAGTTCGTGGTAGGAAAGCGCTTGCCCGTCGATCTCCAGTGCGACGGCATCGGGTGTGCGCCGCGCCTGTGCTTCGAAAAGCCAATGGAGGCACTGTTCGTAGGCGTAGGGTGCGCTGGTCGCATTCCACTGATAGACGATGCGATCGTATTCGTCCTGAGCGAGCCACTCGATATCCTTGCTGACGCAACAATTCGGAATGCTGGCAATGGCGCGCAGGAATCCGCGCTCGAGCCACTCCAGCAGCGCTGGCGCAGTGATCCGATCGTCGTAGGTAATCGCGATTTCACTTACGCGCAGTCCATCGAGAACAAGCTCGAGAGCAAGGCCAGATGCTGCGGGCACGGCAGCCGGAATAGCCCGGCGCGAGTGGGTGATGGTCAGCCGGGCGTCGAAGGCTTCCGCTGCCGGGTCGCTGCTGCGTCGGCGAGTTTGGCGCCCGATTTCGCGACATAGCTGAACGAGATCCTGCGACGGCGAGGTGGTCAGCTGTAAGGAGTGCAGCGTTCCTGATGAGCCATCGAGGACGACGCCAAGGTTTACCAAATCGGCGTCGTGGATCTGCGCCACGACGAGCCCGAATGCGGCAATCAGCAGTTCCTCAGGGCGCAGCTTGTGCCTTGCCAGCCATACCGCGTCTAGCGCCAAGTCTGGACTGGACCGCCACTGTTCGGCATTCGCTGTTGCCAGGTCGGCAGTGTCCGAAAGGAGGGTCGCATCCACGGCATCAAGCCGCTAGTGCGTTGATCGCAGTCGATCGACGAGTTCGCGCAGCTTTGCGTCCACGATCGGCTGGTGATAGACACACTGGTCAGTGGTGACGACTGAGCCATGCAAACGATGCTTGGGCACGAAGATCATGTCGCCGGGCTCGAAATGCAAGGGCTGGCCGTAGCTGTGCCAGAAATCCATCTCGCCCGATTCGATGACCAACAGCCGGTCGGTATCGTGAACGTGCGTTGTCGATCGCTCGCTCGATGGCTCGACGTAGGTTTCCATGGCTACCGCCAAAGCCCGATCACGGATGATGCGCATGTAATCTTCGGCAAGCGCGCGATGCTCGGCGGGGTGACCCGCCCAAGCGATCTGCCGCCCGAGATCCTCGTTGGCAGCGACCCAAACCCGGCACATTCCCTGGAGGCCTCGCTTGAAGGCGTTCAAGCACTCCGCTTGCTCTGCTCCCGGCGTTTTTTCGAGCAGTTTCAGGGCTTCGCTACACAGAGCGTCGCTGCCGCCGCCTTGCTCATCGCTCGACCAGAACATATCGCTGCCAAATGCCGAAACAAAAACCTCGCGCCAACAGCGGGCGAGTTGGAGTGAGCAAAGTCGATCTGCGACGATGGCGCCCGCAGCTTCAAAGAAGCGGCTCGGTGCCCTCAATGTGCGAGCCAGATAGTTGGCAACGGCAAGCTGCGATCCCAGGTAGAACTGCCAATACGCGTGCGGAGTTGTGCTCAGCTGCGCAGCATTCGCCAAAGCCGGATAGGCTCTGCGCCAGGCGGGTACTACCCCTGCAGCAGCGGCGATCCACTCGTTCCAGTGACCATCGAGACCGGCGACCACGTAGCGCTGGCGTGCGAAGTCGCGAGCGCGCAGCGGACCGCAGATCTGAATCGCTAGCAGTTGCGCCATGCGGGTGCTGGAAGCCGATCCCTCGATCGTATGGGCGACGGCGCTCGCCGAGTTCTCGAACTCGGCGAGCGAGCGCTCGATCAGGCTCGCCGGTTCTTCGTCCGTATCGTGCAGCGCATCGTCAATCCAGGCAAAACAGTGGCGCTCCAGCGCACCGCGCACGCGCTCGCCGAGCACTCGGTTAGCAGTCGAGTAGAACGCGGCGCGGTCGGTGTGAGCTTGCTGCGAAAGCGACTCGCCAACGAAGGAAAGATCCGCCTCATAGATGTTGAAGAGCATGCGGTTGCCCATGAGTGAGCACAAGGCATGAACGTGGTCTTGATCGACAGGTCGAGAAAAATCCAGAAAAGACAAATCCTGTGCGCGAACCGGTCGGTGAAAAGGGTTATCGAAGATTACCTCGTCCCCGGTCGCACTGCGAAATTGGGGCTGCTCGGCATAAGCACGCAGCGCAGCGTCCAGCGCACTGCGGGAAAGCATGTCTTGCTCGCCAATCAAGTCTTTGCTTTGTTCATTTATCGGTTTATACATCGCAAAAACTCCTTGCCATCGGCAGTCGGGAGAACACGAGAACGGGATACCTGTCGGCAACGCTGTGAATGCCTCGGCCATTCGGCTGACAGGAACGCGTTTGATTCGATCGCGCTGGATTGGCGCACCAGTCCCGCAGTGTTTCGCGTTCTCGGTCACCACCGTGAAACCGATCATTGCATGCTTCTGAATCGTCAAATTCCCGCGGCGTGGTGTGTGCACCGGAAACCCAGCCACCGTCATTCCGAGAGTGAGCCTCAAGACAGTTGCACAATCGGCGAAAGGAATAAGCAAAATTTAGGCCTTTTTCGGCAATTAATTGATATGGAAACAGTTTTCGCTTTCTTCTTTGTCTATTTCTTGAGCGAGTGTAAATTATTTCGACACCAGATCGCCCACTCGTTGGCGATCGAGATTGTTGGACGTCGGAGCACGGGCGCTTACCTGCATTTGCCCGGCCCAGGTGCCGAAAAGGCTGCCGAAACCAGCGTTAAGGCAGCGGGCGAGAGATGACGCGCCGGTGCTTAGCGTCGACGGTAGCGGTTGCGAGGGCTTTTTCGTGGCAAGATTCGCCCAGGCTTGCCGTGCAAGCCGCGTCTGCGACTGAGGAATGATGCCGCTGCGGATACGAACACAGCTCTTGGGAGGGATCAGGAATGCTTGGCTTCGAACTCGATTTCTGGGATTACGCGACTTTCGCCACTGCCCTTGCCGCCGGTGTAGCGGTGCTGATGATTTTTGTCTGGCTTGCCGGGTTGCCCGGCCGGATTGCTCTGGCGCGCAATCACCCCGAGGCGGAAGCGGTGAAGCTGATGGGCTGGGCGGGCCTCCTGCCGACGATCTACCCGTGGGTACAAGCCTTCATCTGGGCGTTCAAACCGACCGAGATCATCGACATCCGACGCTTCCCGCGCGAAGAGGCACGCGCCATCGACGAGGATATCGCCCGCCTTAGCGGCACGCCGGCCGCCGCGCCGGCCAGGGCAAGGACCGAGCCCCCACCCGCCAGCGGCGCGCCGAGCTGACGAGGAGCGATCCCCATGCTATTCGGTTTTGTGCTGCTGTTTGGCTACGCTCTCGTGGTGTGGCTGGTGTTCTTCAAGTTCAAGTGGATGAAGTTCAACATCGCCTGGGGGGTGGTGTCTGTCTCCGTTGGCCTGCATCTGTTGATCATCTTCATGCTCGGCCTGCGTTTCGTCGCCCCCTATGCCACCGAGGCGAAGCTCATCCAGCACACCATTCAGCTGGTCCCGCGGCTACCCGAACCGACGCTGGTGACCGCCGTGCTGGTCGCTCCGAACGTGCCGATCAAGAAGGGGCAGCCGCTGTTCCAGTTCGACCGTCGTCCCTATCAATACAAGGTCAATCAGCTCGAAGCATCCTTGGCCAAGGCCACGCAGAACGTGCTGGTGATGAAAAGCGACATCGAGATCAGCGTCGAGAAGGTCGTCAAGTTGCGTAGCGAGCTGAAGTACGCCAGATACCAGGAAAAACTCTCCATCAAGCTGGCCAGGCAGGGCGCCGGCCCCGAGGAAGACGCCCAGAAATGGAGCGCCCAGGCAGCGGCCCATGCGGCCGGTGTCAAGGAAGCGCAGGCCGAGGAGAAGCGCGCCTGGCTGCGCTATCGCTCCGAGATCAATGGCGTCAATACGACCGTCGCCGAGATCCAGGCCGACCTCGATCAGGCGCGCTACTATCTCGATAACACGCTGATGGTGGCGCCCGAGGATGGCTACATCATCAACCTGCAGGTACGTCCGGGCATGGTCGCCGGCGAGATTCGTTTCGGCGCCATCGCCTCTTTCATCTGCGATGCCGATCGCTACCTGCTGGCCAACTTCTTCCAGGAGAACCTCAAGTACGTGAAGCCAGGCCAGATCGTCGAGGCGGCGATTGATCTCTGTCCCGGGCAGATCTTCCGCGGCAAGGTTGCGGCCATCGGGCAGGGCAGTGGTGCCGGGCAGATGCTGCCGAGCGGTACGCTGCCGAATTTTTCCTACGTGCCGGTCGAAGTGCCACAGGGGCAGTTCGCGGTGGCCATTCACCTGGATGACGAGGATCAAGCGAAGTTTCCGATCGGTACCCAGGGCCGGGCGACGATCTACACCAACCCCGATAGCGGCTTCGTCGTGTTGCGCAAGATCGGCATCCGTGCCTACAGCTGGTTCAACTGGCTGTACCCCTTCAACGGCTGATGCGCGCGCCAATCATCCTCCTGCTCGGCGGGCTGTTTGGACTCGTCGCCCTGGCCGGCTGTGCCTTGCAGGCCCCCTTGACGCAATCCGAGGTCGTCGAGCAGGCGCTGCCGGCGACGACGCACATTCCCGCTGCCTGGCAGGCGGAGAGCACGGCCGGACCGGTTGCCGACGGCTGGCTGAAGTCCTTTCAGGATCCGCTGCTCGAGGCCATCGTTGCCGAGGCCATTGCCAATAACATCGACCTGCGCGTGGCCGCGGAGAGTGTGCGAGTCGCCGAGCAGCAGCTGCTGGTCGTCGGCGCGCAGCTGGCGCCGCAGATCGGTGGGCAGCTCGGCGCCAGGAGCATTCGCGACAAGGATCAGGACGACAGCTTCAACAGCACGCTGGCCTACGTCGGGGTGGCCTGGGAAGTCGACCTCTGGGGTCGGCTGCGCGCCCAACGCGCCGCGGCCGAGGCGGCGTTCGAAGTCAGTGCGCTCGATTATGCGCATGCCCGGCAATCGCTGGCGGCGCTGGTGGCGAAGACCTGGTACCTGGCGATCGAGACGCGGCAGCTGGTCGAACTCGGCGAGCAGACCGTGCAGGTCTTCGGGGAGCTGCTCAAGCTGGTGGAAATCAGACGTTCCACCGGCAAGGATTCCGACCTCGACGTGGTTGACGTGCGCGCCAAGCTCGAGACGGCACGGGGCGATCTCGAAGGATCTCGCCAGGCCGCCGGCGAAGTCCGCCGTGCCCTGGAGGTGCTGCTCGGCCGCTATCCGGCCGCCGAGCTGGCGGTAGCGTCGTCGTACCCAACGCTGCCGCCAGCCGCCGCTGCCGGGGCCCCCATCGCGCTGCTCGAACGCCGCCCGGACATCGTCGCCGCCGAGCGCGCCGTGCTCGCCGCTTTCCGTCAGCAGGAAGCCGCGCAACTGGCGCTGCTGCCTGATTTCTCCCTGTCACTGGCCGCTGGCCGACTCGGCGACAATCTGCTCTCGCTGCTGCGCCTCAATCCGTGGCTGGCCGCCGCCGGAATCGGGGTGTCGATCCCGATTTACGAAGGCGGCGCGCTGCGCGCAGAAATAGAGATCGCCAGCGCGCAGCAGGCGCAGGCGGTCGCCGCTTACGGCGCGCTCATGCTGACTGCCTTCCGCGAAGTCGAGAGCGGATTGGCCAACGAGCAGTTGCTGGCCAGGCGCATACCTTTTGAGGAACAAGCCGTGCTCAGCCGTAGCGCCGCCGTGCGCATTGCCACCATTCAGTATCGGGCAGGGCGCCGGGACCTGCTCTGGGTCGCGCAGCTGCAATCGGCGCAGTTCCAGGGTCAGGCGGTGGTCATCAAACTGCGTGCCATCCAGGGCGCCAACCGTGTCCGCCTGCATCTGGCGCTTGGCGACAGTTTCGACGCCACGCCGGGTGTGACGACGTCACCTGTGACACTCGCCGACGACCATGATCCCGACTCAGCCCACTGAAAGGCTTGCAGCCATTGTCCGCCGAAAAACAACGCCTCGCTGACGACAAGGCTGGCCGCGCTGACTGGCGCCGCTGGGGTCCCTATGTCTCCGAGCGGCAATGGGGCACCGTCCGCGAAGACTACAGCCCCGACGGTAACGCCTGGAACTACCTGCCGCACGAGCACGCCCGCAGTCGTGCCTATCGCTGGGGCGAGGACGGCATCGCCGGCTTCAGCGACGACCGGCAATTGCTCTGTCTCTCGCTGGCCCTGTGGAACGGCCGCGACCCGCTGCTCAAGGAACGCCTGTTCGGCCTGACCAACAGCGAGGGAAATCATGGCGAGGACGTCAAGGAGCTGTACTACTACCTCGACGCGACGCCGACACATTCCTTCCTGAAGATGCTCTACAAGTATCCGCAGGCTGCATTCCCTTACGCCCGGCTGCTGCAGGAGAACCAGCGGCGCGGCGCGGAGGAGGCCGAGTTCGAGTTGCTCGACACCGGCCTGTTCGACGATGATGCCTACTTCGACGTCTTCGTCGAATACGCGAAGGCGGCAGCCGATGACATCCTGATGTTGGTGACTGTGCACAATCGCGGCGCCGAGGCGGCGAAGCTGTCGCTGCTGCCGCAGCTGTGCTGCCGCAACACCTGGTCGTGGCAGGCGGGAATGCCGAAACCCATGCTCTCGGCCGTGGCTGGAGGCGTCAATATCGAGCATCCGGAGCTGGGCAGCTACCGCCTGGACTGCGATGGCGAGGGAGAGGGAGAGGGAGAGAGTGATTGCGCGCCCGGTCTGCTCTTTTGCGAGAACGAAACCAACGCCAGGCGTCACTTTGACCAGCCCGAGGCGACAGGCTTCTTCAAGGATGCCTTTCACGAGCTGGTCGTCGCCGGCAATACCGCGGCGGTGAATCCCGCTCAAAGCGGAACCAAGGCCGGCGCGCTTTACTCACTGAGCGTGCCCGCGGGCGGCAGCGTGCGGGTGCGGCTGCGACTGGCACCGAGCTCGACAGGCGGGAAAACCGCGCCGCCCTTCGCCGACTTTGACGCCATCTTCGCCCAACGACGAAACGAAGCCGATCAGTTCTACGCCGACTTGCAAGGCGAAATCGACAACGCCGACGAGCGTCTCGTGCAGCGCCAGGCCTTTGCCGGGATGATCTGGAGCAAGCAGTTTTTTCACTACGACGTGCACAAATGGCTGGACGGCGATGCCAGCCAGCCGCAGCCGTCGGCGGCGCGTAAACGCGGCCGCAACCACGACTGGAAGCATGTCGCCAGTGCCGAAGTCCTGTCGATGCCGGACAAGTGGGAGTATCCGTGGTTCGCCGCCTGGGACCTCGCTTTCCACTGCTTGCCGCTGGCGGTGATCGATGCCGAGTTCGCCAAGTCGCAGCTGGTCCTGTTGACCCGCGAGTGGTACATGCATCCCAACGGTCAGCTACCGGCCTACGAGTGGGAGTTCAGCGACGTCAATCCGCCGGTGCACGCCTGGGCGGCGTTTCGCGTCTTTCAAATCGATCGCCGGCAGCGACGTGAGGCTGAGCATGGCGATCCGTCCGACCCCGGCGACCTGGTGTTTCTCGAACGCGTTTTTCAAAAGCTGCTGCTCAACTTCACCTGGTGGGTCAACCGCAAGGACGAACAGGGACGCAATATCTTCCAGGGTGGCTTCCTTGGACTCGACAACATTGGCTGCTTCGACCGCAGCAAGCCCCTGCCAACCGGCGGCTTCATCAACCAGGCCGATGGCACCAGCTGGATGGCGATGTTCTGCCTCAACCTCTTGCGTATCGCCGCCGAGCTGGCGGTGCATAAGCACGTCTATGAAGACATCGCCAGCAAGTTCTTCGAGCACTTCCTGTCGATCGCCGGTGCCATCAACGGCGTTGGCGACGAGTCGTCCGGCCTCTGGGACGAGACCGACCAGTTTTACTACGACCACCTGTGTCTTCCCGATGGAAGCAACATTCCCTTGCGCGTACATTCCATCGTCGGCCTGATTCCGCTGTTTGCCGTGCAGCCCGCGGACATCGAACTGGTCGCGCAACTGCCCGAATTCTCGGCGCGCATGGAATGGTACCTCGAGCATCGTCCGGCGCTGGCTGCCCTGATCTCGAACTGGCGTGTCCCGGGCAGCGGCAATCGCGTGCTGCTTTCGCTGCTGCGCGGCCACCGTACCAAGGCCTTGCTGAGGCGCATGCTCGACGAGAGTGGTTTCCTGTCGCCCTACGGCGTGCGCGCGCTTTCGAAAATCCACGAGCGCGAACCTTTCCGCGTCGACGTTGGCGGCGCGAGCTATGAGGTTGACTACTGGCCGGGCGAGTCGAAAAGCGGTCTCTTCGGCGGCAACTCGAACTGGCGCGGGCCGGTCTGGATGCCGGTCAACTACCTGATCATCGAGTCGCTGCAGCAGTTTCACCACTACTACGGTGACGATTTCAAGGTCGAGTGTCCGACCGGGTCCGGCAGGTTTCTGAACCTCAAGGAGGTGGCGGATGAATTGAGCCGTCGCCTGAGCGGCCTCTTCCTGAAGGGCGAAGACGGCCAGCGGCCGGTGCTCAAGTCGCATCCCAAGCTGGCGAGCGACCCGCATTTTCGCGACTACCTTCTTTTTCACGAGTATTTTCACGGCGACGACGGTCGCGGCCTGGGCGCTTCACACCAGACTGGCTGGACGGGGCTGGTGGCGAAACTTCTTCAGCCCGGCAGCAGCCAGTTCGACTCACTGCCGGTCGCCCGGCCAGCAGCAAAGGCGGCGATGCCGAGCAAGGACCAGGAATGAGCAAAGACCATGCCTACGATGTGATCATCATCGGTAGCGGCGCAGGTGGCGGCACGCTGGCACTCAAACTCGCGCCAGCCGGCAAACGCATCCTGATTCTTGAACGGGGCGACTATCTGCCGCGCGAAAAACAGAACTGGGATGTAAACGAGGTCTTTGTCAGGAATCGCTACGTTTCCAGCGACACCTGGCATGATCGCGACGACAAGCCGTTCCAGCCGGGCGTCCATTATTTTGTCGGTGGCGCGACCAAGATGTATGGCGCGGCGCTGTTCCGCCTGCGCGAGCACGATTTCACCGCCCACCGCACGGCGGACGGCCTGACGCCCGATTGGCCGCTCGGCTACGCGGACTTCGAACCGTATTACACCCAGGCCGAGCAGCTTTATCAGGTGCACGGCCAGCGTGGCGACGATCCGACCGATCCGCCGGCCAGCGCACCTTATCCCTATCCGCCGGTCAGCCACGAGCCGCGCATCGCGGAAATCGCCGATGGCCTGCGCCGTGCCGGCTATCACCCCTCGTATGCGCCGAGCGCGATCCTGCTCGACGAGGCCGATCGGCCGAACAGCCGCTGCATCCGTTGTGATTCCTGCGATGGCTACCCCTGCCTGGTGCACGCCAAGGCCGACGCCGAAGTCATCGCCGTTCGTCCCGCCCTGCAATATCCGAACGTGACACTGCTCACCGGCGCGCATGTCCACCGACTGGAGACCAGTGCCAGCGGCCGCGAGGTCAGCAAGGTCGTCGTTGACCGCGACGGCCGGCGCGAGGAATTCACTGCCGGAGTGGTCGTCGTTTCCTGTGGCGCAGCCAACTCGGCGCGGCTATTGTTGATGTCGGCCGACGCGAAACATCCGCGTGGTCTGGCCAACGGCTCGGACATGGTCGGCCGCCATTACATGTTCCACAACGCCATTGCCCTGGTCGCGCTCTCCCGACGCGAAAACAACACCGAGTTTCAGAAAACGCTGACCATCAACGATTTCTACCTTGGCGCAAGCGATTACGAGTTTCCGCTCGGCAACATCCAGATGCTCGGCAAGTCCAAGGGGCCGATGTTCAGGGAAGACGCACCGAGTTTTGCACCGGGTTTCACGCTCGATCAGATGGCCAGGCACGCGGTGGATTTCTGGCTGACCAGCGAAGACCTGGGCCTGCCGCAGAACCGTGTGACCTTGAATGCGCAGGGCGCGATCAAGCTGCACTACGAGTTCACCAACCTCGAGCCACTCGATCGCCTGCGCCATAAACTGCAGTCGATGCTCGAACACATGGACATGCACTCGCACCTGATTCCGAACAATCTCTACTTCGGGAAACACATTCCGATCGCCGGTGTCGCCCATCAGGCGGGCACCTGCCGCTTCGGCAGCGATCCCGCCAACTCGGTCCTCGACGTGAACTGCAAGGCACACGAAGTCGATAACCTCTATGTCGTGGACACCAGCTTCTTTCCCAGCATCGGCGCGGTCAACCCCTCGCTGACGGCAATCGCCAACGCCCTGCGCGTCGGCGACCACCTGCTCGAACGTCTGCGCTGAGCGGTGGTGGCGATGGCCCAACGTAGCGAGATCGCTGCCGTCTATGTGGCCGGCGTCGTGCAGGGTGTGGCGCTGGTCACCTTCCCGGCGGCCAGCGCGGTGTTCACCGGGGCTGACGAGTTTGGTTACGGCCTCTCGAGTACCGAGTACGGGGGCATGTTCGTGCCGCAGGCGATCACCGCCATTACCGCCTCGCTGCTCGGCGCCGGCCTGGCGCGTCGGCTCGGCGCGAAGCGCATCTACCTGCTCGGCCTGCTCGCCAATCTGCTGGCCATGGCGCTGCTGATCGTCAGCAGCCTGCTCATGCGCCAGCATGCGCTGGCCTATGGGTTGCTGCTGGTCGCCACAGCGTCTCTGGGAGTTGGCTTCGGGTTTACCGTGCCGACGCTGAATACTTTTGCCGCGGCCTTTTTCCCGCAGCGGGTGGACCGGGCGGTGCTCGCACTGAACGCCCTGCTCGGGCTGGGCACCGCGCTGGCGCCGCTTTTCGTGGCGCTGTTCGTCGGCCTGGGAATCTGGTGGGGACTGCCGGTGCTCGTGGCAGTGGCGATCGTCGGGCTGCTGCTCTTCAGCCGGCGCCTGCCCTTGAACGAAGGCGCGCCGGCGACCGTCCACGGCGGGGCGGAAGGGCGAAACAGCTTGCCGGCGCGCTTCTGGCTGTTCGCCGCCTTCGCGCTGGTGTACGGCGTTTGCGAAACGATCAATGGCAACTGGGCGTCGCTGTACATGACTCGCGAGCTTGGTGCCAGTGCGACCATGGCCTCGCTTGCGCTGACCGTCTTTTGGGGTGCGGTGACGGCCGGACGGATTCTCTTCGCGGTCATCGAGAAGTTCTTTCCACCGCAGCGAAGCTGCCAAATCCTGCCGTGGGTCGTCGCTGGCGCTCTGCTCGGCGCCGCCTTGCTGCCGAAGGGCGGTCCGGCGCTCGGTATTGCGACTTTCGCGCTCGCCGGCTTCGGCTGCTCGGCGCTGCTGCCACTGGCAATCAGCTTCGCCCAGCAGCAACTGCCGAGCATCGCCGCTTCGGTGGCCGGCGGGCTGATCGCTTTCTACCAGATCGGTTACGGTATCGCCGCATTCGGCGTCGGACCGCTGCAAAGCCGGGCCGGCCTCGACCTGAACGTCATTTTCGGCGCGACGACGGTAGTCGCACTGAGCATGGCGGTGCTGGCCGTTCTCGTCGTCCGCGGCCCGCAAGCTACGCCGACCGGGCCCTGAAATGTCGCGCGCGCGGCTGCGCGAGCTTGTGCCAACAATAATCACCCTCAGAAAAGGAAGACGAGCATGAACCTGAAAGGAAAAGTCGCCATAGTCACGGGCGGCAACAGCGGCATCGGCCTGGCCATTGTTCTCGAACTGGCCCGCCAGGGCGCCAACATCGTCATCGATTACGTGGTCCATCCCGAGACTGCCGAAGCGCTGGAACAGCAGGTCCGCGCCCTTGGCGACCAGGCCATCGGCGTGCATGCCGACGTCAGCCAGGTGGCCGAGCTGGAAACGCTGATTGCCGCCGCCGTCGACGCCTTCGGTCGCGTGGACATCATGGTCAACAACGCCGGCGTGGAAACGCGCTCGTCGATCCTCGACACCACCGAGGAGCAATACGAAAAAAGTGCTTTCAATCAATCTGAAGAGCGCTTTCTTCGGCACCCAGCTCGCCGCACGCCAGATGATCAAGCAGGGCGGTGGTGGCCGGATCATCAACATCACCTCGGTGCATGAAGACTGGCCGATGCCCGGCAACACAGCCTATTGCCTGTCCAAGGGCGGCATGCGCATGCTGACGCGCACCGCCGGCGTCGAACTCGCGCCGCACGGGATCCTGGTCGTCGGCGTCGGTCCGGGCGCCATTGCCACGCCGATCAATACGGCCACCATGAACGATCCCGCGCTGCTCAAGAAACTCGACGATGCCATCCCCCTCGGGCGCATGGCGCAGCCGTCCGAGATCGGCAGCGTCGTCGCTTTCCTGGCTGGCGACGGCGCCAGTTACGTCACCGCGACCACCATTTTTGCCGACGGCGGCATCATGCAGGGTAGCCCCGGCCTCTAGCGGGGAGTGGACAATCGGCACTAGCGAATAGAGAAATATGCAATGGAACTCGACCCCGTCATCCTGTCGCGCATCCAGTTCGCGTTCGTCATCAGCTTCCACATCATCTTCCCGGCCTTCACCATCGGCCTGGCGGCGTGGTTGGCGACCATCGAAGGCGCGCGGCTATTCACCGGCAACGCCCTGTACCGGCGCGTCTTCGACTTCTGGATCAAGGTCTTCGCCGTTTCCTTCGGCATGGGCGTGGTCACCGGCATCGTCATGGCCTTCCAGTTCGGCACCAACTGGAGCGTGCTGGCGGCGAAGACCGGCTCGATCCAGGGGCCGCTGCTCGGCTACGAGGCGTTCACCGCCTTCATGCTCGAAGCCACTTTCTTCGGCGTCATGCTGCTCGGCCGCGAACGGGTGTCGCCGCGTTTCTATTTCTTCGCCTGCTGCATGGTCTCGCTGGGCACCATGTTCTCCTCGTTCTGGATCCTGGCCAACAACAGCTGGATGCAGGTGCCGCTGGGCCACGAAATCGTCGACGGCAAGATCGTCCCCGCCGACTGGATGCAGATCGTCCTCGGCCCGGTGCAGATGGTGCGCTGGCCGCACATGCTGCTGGCCGCTTTCCTGACCAGTGCCATGTGCGTGGCCGCCACCGGTGCGTGGTACACCTTGCGCGGCGTGCACCGCGACGAAGGCCGGGTCATGCTGCACTGGGGCCTCGGTCTGGTGGCGGTGCTGATTCCGGTGCAACTGTTCTTCGGCCACCTGACCGGGCTGTACGTGCTGAAGCATCAGCCAGCCAAGTTCGCGGCCATCGAAGCGCGCTGGAAGAACGAGCAGCCGGCCAGCGAGGTGCTGATCGCCTGGCCCGACGAGGCCAATGAGCGCAACCTGTTCGCGATCACCGTCCCCAAGCTCGGCAGCATGATCGCCTCGGGCAACTGGACATCGGCCGAGGTCGGGCTCGAATCCTTCCCGAAAGAGGATCGACCGCCGGTAGTGATTCCGTTCTTCGCCTTTCGCATCATGGTCGGCATGGGGCTGCTGATGCTGGCGGTGTCGTGGTTCGGCAACTTCCTGCGCTGGCGTGGGCAGCTCGAGACGCAGCGCTGGTTCCTGTGGTGCACCTACCTGTCGTTTCCGACCGGTTTCGTTGCCGTTCTCACCGGCTGGTACACCGCCGAAGTCGGCCGCCAGCCCTGGGTAGTCTATGGCTTGCTGCGCACCAGGGACGCGGTCACCCCGTCGCTGACCACCGGCGACGTGGCCTTCTCGCTGGCCGGCTACGTGCTGGTCTATGCGGTGGTTTACAGTTTCGGCCTGTACTACATCTATAGTCTGCTGCGCGATGGCCCAGGCCCTGACGCAACGCCCGTAGCTGTTCGCGGCGCCACCGGCAGCCGGCCGCTGGCCTTTGCCGGCCATGCCGACACTGCCACCGGCCGAGCCGGGAGACAACAGCCATGAGCGAGCTGCAAGCCAGCGATCTGGCGTTGTTCTGGGCCGGCGTGATCGCCCTGGCGATCATGGTCTATGTGATTCTCGACGGTTTCGACCTGGGCGTCGGCATTCTCTTCGGCACGACCACCGACGAAGCCAAGCGCGTGTCAATGATGAACACCATTGCGCCGTTCTGGGACGGCAACGAGACCTGGCTGGTGATCGTCGGCGCCGGGCTTTTTGCCACCTTCCCGACGGTCTATGCGGTGTTCCTGAGCGCCTTCTACATCCCGGTGTTGCTGCTCCTGTTCGGTCTGATCTTCCGCGGCGTGGCCTTCGAATTCCGTTACCGCAGCCAGCGCCTGCGCTGGCTGTGGGACGGAGGTTTCTTCATCGGCTCGATCGTCGTCGCCTTCGTGCAGGGCGCGGCCGTCGGTGCGATGATGCGCGGCATCCGCGTCGTCGACGGCCAGTACGCCGGCGGCTCCTTCGACTGGCTGCACCCGTTCGCGGTGCTCACCGGCATCGGCCTGGTGTTCGGCTATGCACTGCTCGGCGCCGGCTGGATCGTCCTGAAGAGCGACGGTGCGCTGCGCGACTGGGCCTATGCGCGCATCGGCTGGCTGCTGGTGATTGTCTTCGCGATCATCGCCGCGGCCTTTGCCACGGTGCTGAGTGTCGATACCGGCGCGGTGGCGCAGGGCCATCTGGCTGGCCGCGCCTGGGGCTGGGTTTTTCCGCTGCTCGGCGTGGTCGCCCTGCTGGGCGCGGCATGGGCTGCGCGTGCACGGCGCGATGCCTGGCCGCTTGCCTGCACGGCATTGTTTTTCGTGAGCGCCTTCCTGACCCTGGGGGTGATGTTCTGGCCGTACATGGTGCCCTATGCCATCACCGTGGCCAATGCTGCTGCACCGGAGGCCTCGCTGCAGTTCCTGTTCTACGGCGGCGTGGTGGTGCTGCCGGTGATCGCCATCTACACCATCGGCGTGTACTGGGTATTTCGCGGCAAGGTGAGTGGCGGCTACGGTTGAGCGGGCAGCGGACGCATTTGTCCGCCGGCCGGTTCAACGCTCATGCGCAAGAATGGCGTTTGGCCCCATTGCAGGGGCCGAACGCTATGCTGATTTCCCCTCCGCAAGCAGATGGGATCGATTTCAGAAGGATTGAACGACGATCTTGCCTTTCGCCTGCCCTGTTTCAATGAGCGCGTGCGCGGCGCGAATGTTTTCCGCATTGATCGGGCTGAGAACGGTGGCGAGCGTCGTGCGAATCCGGCCAGCGTCGATTTCGTTCGCCACGTAGTTCAGCAAGCGCTGCTGCTCGATCATGTCCGCTGTCTGGAACATGGCGCGGGCGAACATGAACTCCCAATGCAGGCTGGCAGCCTTCATTTTCATGCCCGCCATCGGCATCGGCAGCTCCGTGTCATCAATCGTGACAATCGCCCCTTGCGGCCGAATCAGTTCAACAGCCGTTTCCCAATGGCGCATGTCATTGAAAATGGCGATGTGATCGACATGCTGGAAGCCGAGCGCACGCACCTGGTCGACCATCGGCAGGCGGTGATTGACCACATGATCGGCGCCAAGCGCTCTGACCCAGCTTTCCGTCTCCGGGCGCGAAGCCGTGGCGATGACGACCAGCCCGGCCGCCTTGGCAAGCTGAATGCCGATCGAGCCAACCCCCCCACCCGCACCGATGATGAGCACCGACTGCCCCTCGTCGGCCCCGTCGCGATCGATTCCCAGACGGTCAAAGAAAGCTTCATAGGCGGTGATCGTCGTCAGCGGCAACGCCGCGGCCTCGGCAAAACCGAGACTCTTCGGTTTGTATCCGACAATGCGTTCATCAACCAGCTGAAATTCCGCGTTTGAGCCCGAGCGGGTAATGTCGCCGGCGTAATAGACTTCATCCCCGGGCTTGAACAGCGTGACCTCCGGGCCAACCGCCTCGACAATCCCGCTGGCATCCCAGCCCAGGACGCGAGGGCTGTCTTCCACCTTGCCCTTCGGGCTGCGGACCTTGGTATCGACCGGGTTGATGGATACCGCACGCACCGCGACCAGCAGATCGCGACCCGATACCGTCGGCTTGGGCAGGTCCACGTCAAGAAATGCATTCGCATCCTCGACGGGAAGATAGTGGGTAAGCGCAACAGCTTTCATTCTTGAATCTCCTGGTGGGAGAGCCTGCTCAGCCGATGTGGGTCATTTCGGTTACCGTGCGTTCTGCAACGGCGCCGTCCGTGGCTGCCCTGTATGCAGCGAGGTGCGGGGCGGCGGTGTGCTTCTGCCAGAGTTCGCGCGACTCCCAGTTCTCGAAGAACATGAAATGCGCCGGATTGTCGTTGTCGCGGTGCAAGTCATATTGCAGGCAGCCTTCTTCGGCGCGCGTGATCGGAAGCAGCTTTTCCAGCTCCGCCTTGACCAGGTCAATTTGATCGGGCTTGGCGTGGATGTTGGCGACGATGGTCAGTTGGGTCATTTCCTTCACTCCTTGTTTGGCGGTGGGAGACTATAGCTTTTTGCCAGAGCCGGATAAACCGGCAGAACGCGGAAAGACAATTCGGAAAACCCGGCGAATGCTGCTCGCCAACAGCCCTGCCAATGCGGTTTCCTCCGAGCCGGGCTCAGCCATGGCCTGCGAATTTCGCGCGCTGGCGCGCTATTCCGTCCCGCTGCTACGTTCCGCTGTACGCCGTGTACGCCTGCCAGGCGGCGACCAGCGCCAGGATCAGGAAGAAAGCGCCGCTGATCCGGTGGAGCAGCGCGATCGGGATTTTCTTCAGGAGGGTGCGACCAGCCAGGATGCCCAGCGCTGAGGTGGCGACCAGTGCAAGGGTGGCGCCGAGCCAGACGCCGGCTGGAAGCTGTGTGCTGCTCAGGGCGACGACAGCGAGTTGCGTCTTGTCGCCGAACTCGGCCACGGTCAGCAAGATGAAGGTGGTGAAGAAAATGCCATGGCTGCTTTTCTCCTCGACTTCGTCATCGTCTTCGTCGTCTTTGGCGCGCAAGGCGTGCAGGCCAAAGAGGGCGAACAGGATGGCGACGATCGCGCCCACCACGTACGGCGGTAACCAGTTGGCAATGGCCACCCCGAAGACCACCGCCAGCGTATTCAGCAAGGAGAAGGCGGCCAGGGCCCCGAGCATCACCGGCGCCGGGCGGTGCCGCGAGGCCAGCGTCATGCACACCAGCTGGCTCTTGTCGCCGATTTCGGCGGCGGCGATCAGGGCAAAGCTGGTTGCCGCGGTCGCTGACAGGTCGACGAGATTGCCAGTACCCAGTAGGGATGCCAAAGATTCCATGAGGTTTTGCCGCCGGTCGATCCTGGTTTCGGGAAAAGCCGCCTGGCTGCGGCCAAGCAACGATGAGAGCGCGCCATGATTCGCACCCCGAGGGTTGCGCGAGTATAACCCATCGGCGTAAGGTCGCCGGCATATTGAGAGCGCGCGATCGCCGCCTTTTCTACGCCGGCGGATCGGTCTATCGCGCGCGGTGGCTCTGCGTTGCGCGGTGAGCGTAGAAGTTCTGCGGCGCGGAGGTGAGCAGCAGCTTGCCCGAGCGGTCCATTACCGAGACCTGCAATTGATGTTCGACACTATCTGCTGCCGCCGTCTGCCATTCCGAGGCACTGATCTCGAACTGCAGCGTTGTCCGCGTGCTCGGCAGCGCAAAGTTGTCGAGGCTGACGACCAGGACATCACCCTGATCGACCTGCAGCGCCGGATCGATGGCCACCTGGACGGAAAACTGGCCGGTATTCGAATGGATCGTGCCGCCGCTGGCTGGCTGGCTGATGCTTAGCGACTGGTAGCGAGCGCCGACCGGCGCCGGCGTCGGCTGGGCCGCTCGGGCGGCGGGCGGTGCGTCGCTGAGGTTGAGCGGCGGCAGTTTCACCTCGGTCGCCCCTGGACTCGGCAAGTCCCTGCCTTCACTCGGCAGGTCCGAGAAGACGGGGCCGTTCTTGCCTTGCGTTTCGTAGATTGCTTGCGCGGCGACGCTTGCCGAGACGAAAATCCCCAGGAGGAAGTAATGAACGGTTTTCATGTCAGTCATCCAGTTGTGCTGCGGCTCATGGCGGTGTGGCGAAACGGAATACGGCAAATATAGCATTTTCAGGCACTCCTTCGTCTGCGGCAGCGGCTTGCCGGGACTGGCCTGCCAAGCTTGCGGGTGCTTGTGCCCCGGCCTCTGCAGCTTGATGAATTGCCGTGCCTGCGCTTCGGCTTGCTGCATCCGGTCGCACCGCGCTGAGGTAGAATGTCGGGCGCCGAAACACTACGCGGCGCCAGGGTTCATCATCATCTGGCGCCTCTCGACAGGTCATGACGCGTTAATGTGACGAGGAGAATGAACATGGATTTGAGCGTCTATCATTGGCTCCTGATCGCCGCCTTCGCCGGCATTGTGATCTGGGTGTTCGGCCGCAAGCGCAAGGCGCGCTTCGAGGATGATGCGCGCATTCCTTTCGAAGAAGGGAAAGACTGAGGCGCTGGCAGGCGGCTCGTTCGGTGATTTGCCAGCCGCTGCTCGACAGGCGATATTCTGCCGGGCGAAGATGGCGGGCGACCGCCAACGGATTTCAAGCGATTGCCATGGCGTCGCGATTCTATCGGAGCACGAGCTCCGGTCACTGTGACTCAACCAAGCTAGGAGAACGTTTCATGAGCAAGCTCGCGGTAATTGCCTACGATGATCAATTCAAGGCCGAAGAGGTCCGCACCAAGCTGCGCAGGCTGCAACAGGATCATCTCATCGATCTCGAGCAAGCCCTCGTCGCCGTCAAGGATGATCAGGGCGAGGTGACCCTGTTGAGGATGTCCAAGCCGGCTGTCGAGGTCGAAGCACACAAAGGCTTCTGGAACACGCTGGTCGGGGCGATCGTGATGGAACCGACTCTTGGTATGGCCAGCGATGCGCGCAGTGGTGCGATCAGAGGCGCACTGGCGGGCGCGGGCGTCGACGAGGATTTCCTAAAGGACCTGGCCGCGACTTTCCAGAACGGCAGCTCGGTCCTCTTCGTGCTGATCCGCCACGCGAGTCCCGAGCAGGTGCTGGCCGCACTGCAGGGTACCGGCGGCAAGGTCCTCGAAACCAATCTGACGCACCAGGAAGAAGCCAAGCTGCAAGCGGCGCTCAAGGTCGCGCGGGCTGCCGGCTGAGAGCTGCGACCCGCGCCGTCAGTCGGCAATCGGCAATCGACAGCTGATCGGTGGGTGCCGGCTGCTGCAGGCCGAGGGATTATTCGACGAAGAGGCGCAAACCTTCCGGAAAGGGAAGTGGTTAAAGCGTCAGCCATCCGGCAGGCTCTACTCGATCTGGCTGCGAGAGTAGTGGCGCGCACAGGCGATTCTCGACGGCAGCTGGAAATCGCCGCCCGTCAGTCGCGTGCTCCTGGCTTTTCTGTGCGATGATCGGCACGCTTTTTGAATCGACGGTAATGACACTTGCCCGGCGTAGGATGATCGTCCTGGCACTGCTGAAAACACTGCTGGAGACACACCGCTGCGGGGGCGCGGGACGTTTCGGTCTCGCGGGCGCAGCACCTCTGTAAGCGGTTCTTGATTACCGTGTCCGGCACCGGCGCTCGCTGCTGCGGGCGGAACATATTGTTCTTGTTATGGCAGGACAGACAACATAGGAGAAAGAAAATGAAACGTATCTCGAGATTCCGTTTTCGACTACTGACAATTCCCGCTGCGCTGGCGTTGTGTATCGGGGCGGTCTTCGCTTTGCCCACGACCCCGAGCGAGACTCCCAGTGCGACGACTCCAAGCGTCGTGACCCCGACTGCCGCCCCCGCTGCCGCACCGGCTGCGACTCCGGCTGCGACTCCGGCTGCCACTCCGGGTGCGACCCCGAGTGCCGCCTCCAGCGCCAACAAGCCCAATATCCTGTTCATCATGGGCGACGACATCGGCTGGATGCAGCCGGGTATTTATCATCAGGGCCTGATGGTCGGTGAAACGCCGAACATCGATCGCATCGGCAAGGAAGGTGCGAAATTCATGACCTATTACGCCGAGCAAAGCTGTACGGCGGGGCGCAACGCCTTCTTCACCGGCATGCACCCGCTGCGTACGGGCATGATCCCGCCGCAACTGCCGGGCAGCCCGTCCTGGTTGCGTCCGGGCACGCCGGCGCTGGCCAGGTTCCTGCTCGACCTTGGCTACAACACTGGCGAGTTCGGTAAAAACCACCTCGGCGACCATTTCGAGGCACTGCCGACTTCGCACGGCTTCCAGGAATACTGGGGCTACCTGTACCACCTCGACGCCATGCAGGGCGTGAGCTTCGTCGACATCAACAAGACGCCGCTGGTGCAGGGCATTGCGCCGCCGTGCACGAACACGCCAATCACCGGTTTGCCAGAGGTGCCAGGCGCCATCGATCCCAAAACAGGGACCTGCCTGACCCCACCGCGGCCGGTCATCTGGTGCAAGTCCAGCGACGGCACGCAGAAGAACACCACCTGCAAGGACGAAGGACCGCTGACCCTGGATCGCTCGCGGACCGTCGACGAAGAAATTTCGGCCAAGGTCATCGACTTCCTCGACCGCAACGATCCGAAGAAGACCGGCAAACCATTCTTCGTCTGGTACAACCCGGCACGCATGCACATCACGACCGTGCTGCCGCCGAAGTACGAGGCCATGGTGGGTGAAGCCGGTGGCAAGGACTGGGGCACCAACGAAGCGGGCATGAAGCAGATGGACGACAACATCGGCGAAGTGATCAAGAAACTCGAAGCCATGGGTCAACTCGACAACACCATCATCGTCTTCACCACCGACAACGGCGCCGAGAACATCACTTTCCCGGACGGCGGCACCACTCCGTTCAAAGGTGGCAAGCTGACCACCTGGGAAGGCGGCATGCGCGCGCCGATGCTCGTGCGCTGGCCGGGTGTCATCAAGCCGGGCACGGTCAAGGACGATATCTTCGCCTCGCTCGACTGGGTGCCGACGCTGGTCAATATCGCTGGTGGGCTCAAGGGCAATGCGCTGAACGAGCAGATCATGGCCGGCACCTACCCCGGCATCGTCAAGACCAAGCTCGACGGCGTTGACCAGACCGACTACCTGACCGGCAAGTCCGAGAAATCGGCGCGTGAGGTGTTCTTCTACTACACCGGCTCGCAACCATCGGCGGTGCGCTACAAGAACTGGAAGATGTACTACACGATCGTGCCTGACACGGCGACCGGCGGCTTGTTTGGCGCCACCAGTTTCCACTGGACCCAGCTCCTCAACCTCAAGCGCGATCCCTTCGAGCAAACGGTCGGTGCCGACGCGAAGTCCCTGCTGGGCTACGGCGGTGCGCTTGGCTCTCCCGGCAACGCCTATATCTACAACTGGAACATGTTGCCGATCGGGCAGTTGCTGTGGGAGAAGGAGCTGTCTTCGTACAGGGAGTTCCCGCCGATGCAGGCTCCCGAAACCTACAATCTGGACGGTATCCTCAAGGCCATGCAGAAGGGTGGTAACAACGGGCACGATTGAGCCCGCGGGCTGACGACTTGTGACTGCGCGGGCGCCTGTTATCGGGCGCCCGTTTTTCTGGTGTTTTTGGAGACGAAACATGACTGGAACCACACCGTCCTTTTCAGCGTTTACCCGTTTTCTGGCATTGACGGCACTGCTCGCCCTGGGCATGCATGCCCAGGCGCAAACAGACCCGTTGCCGTCCTGGAACGACGGTGCCGCCAAGCAGGCGATCATTACCTTTGTAGAAGAGACCACTATGCAGGGCAGCCCGAAGTTCGTGCCGCCCGCCGAGCGCATCGCCACTTTTGACCAGGACGGTACGCTGTGGGTCGAGCACCCGATGTACTCGCAGGTGATGTACATCCTCGAGAGCGTGCCAGCACTGGTCAAGGCGAAGCCTGAACTGGCCAAGGTCGCGCCCTACTCGACGGTGCTGGAAATACTCAAAGGCGATCGTGCGGCCATCGCCAAACTGACGCTGCCCGACCTCGAAAAGCTCGCCATGGCCACGCTGACCGGCATGTCGGTGGACAGCTTTAGCGCCGAGGCGAAGAAGTGGCTGGCTGAAGCGAAGGACCCACGCTGGAAGAGGCACTATACCGAGCTCACCTACCTGCCGATGCAGGAAGTGCTGACCTATCTACGGGCGAATGCTTACAAGACCTGGATCGTCACCGGTGGCGGGCAGGACTTCGTGCGTCAGTATTCCGAGGCGGTCTATGGCATTCCTCCCGAGCAGGTGGTGGGTAGTGCGGTCGGCACAAAGTACGGCTACGCCAGGGACGGCTCGCCCTTTTTGACCAAGGAGCCGAAGCTGCTGCTCAACGACAACAACGCCGGCAAGGTCGAGGGCATCCATTTGATGATTGGTCGACGCCCGCACATGGCCGTTGGCAACACCTCGGGTGATCAGCAGATGCTGGAATACACCAAGGCGGGGGACGGTGCGCGCCTGTCGATGCTGGTGATGCACGACGATGGCGAACGTGAATATGCTTATGGTCCAGCACAAGGGCTGCCGGCGACCAAGGTCGGCGCCTTCACGCAGGCCCTCTATGACGAGGCGCAAAAGCAGGGCTGGACAGTCATCAGCATGAAGAAGGACTGGAAGAAGATCTTCAGTTTCGAGTGAGGCAAGCGTACGGGGCAATCTGAGCCCAGTTCCCAGTTCCCAGTTCCGCCTGGTCTTTGCGGAGCAGTACATATATCCCAAGGAAGCATCAATGAAATCCATCAAATCCCGAGTTCTGCTCGCCAGCGCCGCTTCGCTGCTGGTCCTCAGCGCCTGCAACTCCGAGCAAAATGCACAATCTGCAGCGCCGGCAGCGGCACCAGCGGTTAAGGGAGTGGCCGTGGCGACCGTGAACGGCACCGCCATCAACAAGAGCCGTGTCGACATGATCATCGCGCACGGTGCCAGCGCCGGCGAAGTGGACACTCCGGAAGCCAGAAAGAGCATCATCGACAAGCTGACCATGCAAACGCTGATCGCAGAGGCAGCGGTGAAAAAAAAGCCTGGATAAATTGCCCGAAGTCACCGAGCAACTCGAGATCCTCCGGCAATCGGTTCTGGCCGACGCTTATGTACAGGATTTCATCAAGCACAATCCAGTCAGTGACGAAATGCTGAAAGCCGAGTACGAGCGTATCAAGGCCACCGTTACTGGCAGCGAATACAAGGCGCGCCACATCCTCGTCGAGAGCGAAGCCGAGGCGAATGCAATTATTGCCAAGCTGAAGGACGATGCGGCATCGTTCGCGAAGCTGGCCATGGAAAAATCCGCTGATGCCGGCTCCAAGCTGCGGGGCGGTGATCTGGGCTGGTTTGACGTGAGCAGTATGGTGCCGGAGTTCAGCGGCGCCATCAGCAAGCTGGAAAAGGGCACATTCACGCAAGAACCGGTCAAGACCCAGTACGGCTATCACGTCATTTTGCTGGAAGATACCCGGCCGATAGAGGCGCCACCCTTTGACGAAGTCAAACCCGACCTGGCCCAACATCTGCAGCAGCAGAACCTGAAAAAGGATCTCGAGGATCTCAAAGCCAAGGCCAAGATCGAGATTATCGAAGTGTCGGTAGCCGCACCTGCACCGGCCGCTGCACCGGCACCCGCACCGGCACCGGCCGCTGCAAGCAAGTAAATCACCGTACCGTTATATTTTCACCCCGGGACGAAGCTCCGAGAGGCCAGCGTTTTTCCCGGCAATCGCCTAAGGCTTGATGTTTCATTACCTTTATTTCCTTTTTCACGGGAGGAATGTATGGCCAATGTCCCCACTCAAGCAGGCGCTCCTGCTGCCAACGAAGCGGATCTCGAAAAAATTCCGGTCGAGCAGGTTTTGTCGACCCTCGGCGTCAAGCCCGAGCAGGGTCTCGGCGCGGCGGAAGTTCAGCAGCGCACGGCCAAATACGGTCCCAACGCGATCATCGTCAAGGAAAAGACGCTCGGTGAGCAGATTCGCGGCTACTTCACCGGCTCGATGGCTTACGTCATCGAGGCGGCGGCTCTGGTCTCCGCACTGCTCGGCCACTGGGACGACTTCGTCATCATCGGCTCCTTGCTGCTGTTCAACGCCGCTCTCGAATACTGGCAGGACCGCAAGGCCTCGAACGCGCTGGCCGCGCTCAAGGCCGGCCTGGCACCCGAGGCAACCGTGCTGCGCGACGGTCAGTGGAGCACGGTGCAGGCGTCGACGCTGGTACCCGGCGATATGGTCAAGATCCGTCTTGGCGTGATCGTGCCCGCGGATCTGCGCCTGACCGGTGGTGACTTCGCCTCGATCGACCAGGCGGCGCTCACTGGCGAGTCGCTGCCCGCCAGAAAGAAAATCGGCGACGAGGCCTATTCGGGTAGCGTCGTCAAGCAGGGCGAGATGGAAGCGGTGGTCATCGCCACCGGCTCCAATACCTTCTTCGGCCGCACCGCCCAGCTCGTCGCTGGCGCCGGATCGGTCAGTCACGCGCAGAAAGCGATGTTCCAGATCAGCAACTTCCTGATCATCGTCGCCGTCTGCCTGACCCTGGTCATGGTGTGCGTCAAGGTCTATCACGATATCGTCATTGCCAGGGACTGGGGCCTCGATGACGCGCTCGGCATCCTGCAGTTCGTGCTCGTGCTGATGGTCGCTTCGATCCCGGTGGCGATGCCGGCGGTTTTCTCGATCACCATGGCGCTCGGTGCACTGGCCCTGTCAAAGGAACAGGCGATCGTTTCCAAGCTCTCGGCAATCGAGGAAATGGCCGGTGTCGATATTCTCTGCTCGGACAAGACCGGCACCCTGACCAAAAACCAGTTGAGCCTCAGCGAGCCGATGCTCTTCGCCGCCACCGACCCGCAGGACTGCATCCTGGCAGCGGCGCTGGCGTCCAAGCTCGAGGACAAGGACGCCATCGATACGGCCGTGATTACCGCGCTCAAGGACCAAAGCGTTCTCAAGACCTGGACCCTGAGCAAGTTCGTGGCCTTCGATCCGGTGACCAAGCGCACCCAGGCGACGGTGGCCGACGCCAGCGGCAAGTCCTTCATGGTCGCCAAGGGCGCCCCGCAAGCGATTGTCGATCTCGCCCAGGCGCCTGCGGATGTCGCACAGAAAGTCAAGGAAGCGGTCAACAAGCTGGCAGCGCAGGGCGCGCGCGCACTGGGTGTGGCGCGCTCGGCGGATGGCGGCGCGAGCTGGTCTTTCCTCGGCATCCTGCCGATGTTCGACCCGCCACGCGATGACTCGAAGGAAACCATCGACAGGGCGGCGGAGAAGGGGGTGCGGGTGATGATGATCACTGGCGACGACACCGCCATCGCCATCGAGACGGCGCGCCAGTTGGGCATGGGCACGCACATCATCGCGGCGGCGGATGCCTTCCCCAAGGACATGGATCCGGATAACGTGCCGCCGGCGATCATCGACGCCATCGAGCGGGCGGATGGTTTCGCGCGCGTCTTCCCGGAGCACAAGTACGCCATCGTCAAGGCCTTGCAGTCGCGCGGGCACCTGGTGGCGATGACCGGCGACGGGGTCAATGACGCACCGGCCTTGAAACAGGCCGATTGCGGCACGGCGGTTTCGGGGGCCACCGATGCTGCGCGGGGCGCCGCGGCGCTGATTCTCACGGCTCCCGGCCTGTCGGTGATCAATGGCGCCATCGACGAGGCGCGGCGCATCTTCGGGCGCATCAACAGCTACCTGACCTATCGCATCGCGCTGACCCTGGACATCATGTTCGTCGTCGTCCTGTCGACCATTTTCCTGGGCTTCTCGCCCTTGACGGCGATCATGATCGTCGTCATGTCCCTGCTCAACGACCTGCCGATGATGACCATCGCCTACGACAACACGCCGGTGAATCCGCGGCCGGTACGCTGGGATCTGCCGCGCATTTTCGGCCTGGCTTCGATTCTCGGCGCCTTTCTCATCGCCGAGTCTTTCGGGCTGTTGCTGTTCGGTGTCAAGGTGTTGTCGGAGCCTCATCTGCAGGCCAGCTTCGGGCTGACGACACACGCGCAACTGCAGACCATGATGTTCCTGCAATTGGTGGGCGGCGGCCAACTGCTGCTGTTCATTACCCGTACCGAAAACTGGTTCTTCCAGCGCCCATACCCGGCCGCGCCGCTGCTCGGGGCCATCGCCGGAACGCAGCTCACGGCGGCCCTGATGTGCGGCTTTGGCTTGCTGGTCCCGGCGATTTCCTGGACGCTGATCGGCTGGGTGTGGCTCTACGTGGCGACCTGGATGTTCATCCTCGGCGGCGTTCGCCTGGTCTACGACCGTTTTGCCAGCCAGCGGACGGCACGTCGCCAGAAGCATCTGGAGATGGTCAATCAGTCGCTGCAGCCGCACGTACCGGCCGCCTAGCTCGACACCTGTTCACCTGATCATCTGCTACTCACGCGAGGAGAAAAGCCCATGGACTATCGCAAACAATTCTTCGTCAGCCCCGACAAGAAACTCAAGCTGGCCGCCATCGACCCGGCACACACTGCTGGCCATGCCTCGTCGGAAGAGGCGCTGCCGGCGATCCAGAAAAACGTCGCGCGCATGGCCGAGTTGCAGGCCCTGCTTTACGCCGACGGCAATCAGTCGCTGTTGGTCGTGCTGCAGGCGCTCGACGCGGCCGGCAAGGATGGCGTCGTCCGCCACCTGTTCAGCGGCATGAATCCGCAGGGCACCTCGGTTTTCGGTTTCAAGCAACCGAGCGCCGAGGAAGCGGCACACGACTTTCTCTGGCGTGCCCATAAAAGGACCCCGGCCAGGGGCGAGATCGTGGTCTTCAACCGCTCGCATTACGAAGACGTCCTCGTCGTGCGGGTACACAATCTGGTTCCGAAACCCGTCTGGTCGGGGCGCTACGAGCTGATCCAGGATTTCGAGAAGCTGCTCGTCGCGAACGGGACGCGCATCCTCAAGTTCTTCCTGCACATCAGCCCGGAGGAGCAACTCGCGCGCTTCAAGCAAAGACTCGACGACCCGGCGCGCAACTGGAAAATCAGCGAAGGCGATTATTCCGAGCGCGAGTTCTGGTCGGACTATGTCGAAGCCTACGAGGAAGCACTGAGCAAGACCAGCAGCAAGGATGCGCCCTGGTACGTCATTCCCGCCAACCACAAGTGGTTCCGCAACCTGGCCATTTCGCAGATCATCACCGAGACCATGGAAGACATGGGGCTCAAGCGGCCAGCGACGCGGGTGGATCTGAAGGAAATCACCGCCAAGTATCATGCGGCCGAGGCGGAGCAGGCACAGCGAAACGGCAAGGGCTAATGTAGTGTTGCACGCAGTATGGAAACTATGAATTTCGGCTGCCCTGCGGTTTTCGCGCCGCTGTCAGGCTTGCTGAAAGTCTCGTCGGGAAGGCGACGCTACACCAGCCCGCACGTCATTGCGAGGAGGCGAAGCCGACGCGGCAATCCAGAGGTACGGCTTTTCGCGTTTTCAATAGATCAATACGGCGGGAAATGGTGAGAGGGTGGAACTGGATTGGCACGTCGGCTGCGCCTCCTCGCAATGACGGCAGGGGGCGTGGGGTGAGCGAGGGAGGGCAGCAATGACGCAGGCCAGCGAGGGCAAGGGGAAGGGCAAGGGCTTCAGCTTGCCGATTTTGCAGGGCATCCTGCCGATCGACCGGGCAGGGGTGGGGCGCGACGTCATTGCCGGCTTCACCCTCGCCGCGCTGTCGATTCCGGGGACGATGGGCTACACCAAGATCATTGGCACGCCGGTGATCACCGGCTTGTACACTATTCTCATCCCGATGAGCCTGTTCGCCATTTTCGGGTCGTCGCGCCATCTCTCGGTCAATGCCGACTCGGCGACGGCGGCGGTGGTTGCCGCCGCTCTCGCCGGCATGGCGGTGCGGGGGAGCGACGAGTGGCTGGCGCTGTGCAGCCTGATTGCCCTGATGGCGGGGGCTTTCATGTTCCTCGCACGCGTGATGCGCCTGGGCTTTCTGGCCGATTTTCTCTCGCGCACCGTGCTCACCGGCTTTCTCACCGGCGTCGGCGTGCAGGTGTCGCTGCTCGAGGTCTCCGGCTTGCTGGGTGTGCATAGCACCGGCAACCACCCGCTCACGGAGATCCTGCACGACGTCCGCTCGCTCGGCGAAACCAATCCCTATGCCGTCGCCGTGTCACTGGCGGTGTTGCTGATCATTGTCGGTGGCCGGAAGATATCGCAGAAAATTCCCGGTGGACTGATCGCCGTGCTGGCGGCCATCGCGGCCAGTTGGGCACTGAATCTCGGCGCCCACCTCGAGACCCTGGGCGCGGTACCCAGCGGTCTGCCGACGCTGGGGCTGCCGCAGCTCGACTGGAGCTGGCCGCTGATCTGGAAACTGCTGCCGATCGCCCTGGCCTGTTTCGTGGTCATTCTTGCGCAGAGCGCGGCGACCTCGCGCGCCTACGCTGCCCGCTTCGACGATCGTTTCGACGAGAACGTCGACATGGTCGGCCTGGGAATGGCCAATCTTGGCGCCGGCCTGTCCGGTACTTTCATCGTCAATGGCAGCCCGACCAACACCGAGATGGTTGCCAGTGGCGGTGGCCGCAGCCAGGTTTCGCAGCTCACCACCAGTGCCATCGTGCTGTTGGTGTTGCTGTTCCTGACCGGGCCACTGGCTTACCTGCCGGCCGCGGTTCTCTCGGCGATCGTTTTCCTGGTGGCCGTGAAGATGATCGATATCCAGGGCATGCGGCGGATTTACAGCGAGGCGCGCGCCGAGTTCTGGGTGGCCTTGCTGACCGCGGCCACCGTCGTCGTTGTCGGCGTCGAGCAGGGCATCGTTCTGGCCATGGTGTTGTCGCTGCTCGATCATGTGCGCCGGGGCTATCGCGGCAACAACACCGTTATCGCCGCCGACAAGCGCAAGAAGGGCTGGCAGATGGTGCCGCTGAACCCAGCGCAGCAGATTGCACCCGGTCTCCTGGTCTATTGCTTCAGCCACAGCCTCTACTACGCCAACTGCGCGCAGTTTTCCGAAGAGGTCCTTGGCCTGGCAAAGACCAGGGCGCCAGCCCCCCTGGATTGCCTGTGCGTCGAGGCGGCGGCGATTGGCGACGTGGACTTCTCGGCTGCGGCGATGCTGCGCAGCGTCTGCCTCCTGCTTCGCGAGCAGGGCATTCGGCTGGTGTTTGCCAACGTCTCTCCCGCACTGCACGCCCAGTTCGACCGCCACGGCCTCACCGAACTGCTCGGCGCGAACGCGATCTACGGTTCGGTACATGCGGTGATCGTGGACCACGAGGAGAAGGTGGCGGCGGCCGCGGCGACGACAGCAATCGACAGCGGCGAGAGCGGTGAGAGCGACAAGAGCGACGACAGGGCTCGGACCTGACGAAGGCGGGGGCTCGGTCACAGGAGAGGAGAGGAAGGTACCGTGAGCAGGGAAAGTCCATCGACCGTGGCTTTTCCGCTGCTTGCAGTCACGAACTCTCCCAGTGCTCCTGCGCCAGGATCCGCCGGCCGTGATAGCGCTGCAGCAAGCCTTCTGCGGCGAAGGCGATGACCAGGAAGGAGAGGAAGATCGAGAACGAACCGGGCGAAGTCTGGAAAGTGTCGAAACCCCAGACGATGATCGCCAGAACGCAGGCGACGATGCTCAGCAGGATGGCGACCCGGTGCCAGCCGCCGCCCTTGAGGAGCCGCCAGGCGCCGAAGTTGACCAGGGAATACACCAGCAGCGAGGTGGCGCTGCCCAGCGAGGCGACGGTCGTCAGCGTCAGGAAGTTGACCATTAGCAGGGCGAGCAACGCGGAGATGGTCAGGCCGCGATAGCTCATGCCGATCTTTTGCCCGAAGCGCGAAGGGAGCTGGCCGTTCTCGGCGAGCGTGTAGGTGATGCTGGTGGCGCCGAAGAAGCCGCCGTTGAGGCAGGTGACGGTGGCCAGGATGGCGCTGAGCAGCAGAATGTGGAAGCCGATTTCGCCGAAGTTGTGGCGGGCTACAACGACCAGGAGCGTTGCCCCGCTCGCGGTGAGATGGTGTTCATCGACCGTGGCCGTGACCGCCAGTGCGAGGGCGACATAGAGTGCCAGGACGATGGCGATGGTGGTGTACATCGCCCGCGGCAGGTCGCGAGTCGGGTTGTCCATGTCCCCGGCGGCATTGCTGACCACGGCAAAGCCGGTAAAGGCAAAGAAGGTGAGGCCGAGGCTGCCGAGTATCGGCCTTGCTGCGGGCCAGGTTTCGAGCGCGAGTCTAGCCACGTCCGCGTGCATCGACAGCGCGACCGTAAAGAGGGCGAGGACCGCCAGGTTGGCGAGGACGACCAGCCGCTGGGCGGAGCTGACGAACTTGGCGCCGACCAGGTTGAGCGCAGTCAGAGTGACGATCAGAGCGGATCCCAGGAGTCGTTCCCAGAGCAGCAGATCCGCTTCGCCAAGGTCCAGGAGCTTGGCGCTGAACTTGCCGAAGGCCAGCGCGATCATCGCCATTCCGATCAGCTGCGCGATATAGAACAGGATCGAGCAGCCGCCAGAGAAGAGCCCCGGGCCGTAGGCTTTCACCAGGTACTCGACGACGCCGCCGCGCGACGGATAGCGAACGCCGAGTTGTGCGAACGAGTGTCCGGTGAGCAGCGCAATGATCCCGGCGACCAGAAACGACAGCCAGACCGCCGATCCCGCCATCGCCGCCGCTTCGCCCATCAGTGCGAAGATGCCGGCTCCGACCATGGAGCCAACGCCGAGGGCGATTGCCCCGTTCACGCTGATTCGTCTGCTGCGGCTCGGCTCGTTCATGTCTTCGTCCTTGATGGTGCGACGTACGCCGGCGGGGATCCACTGGTGTCGTGTTGCTTTCTTGATGAGACTTTCGGCAAGCATCTCCCCACCTCCGTCATTGCGAGGAGGCGCAGCCGACGCGGCAATCCAGAGGTTTGGCTTTTCGCGTTGTCACGATGTCAATGCGGCTGGGAAAAGTGAGAGGATGGAACTGGATTGCCGCGTCGGCTACGCCTCCTCGCAATGACGTGGGGTGTGGCGCCGCATTCACCATTCCCGACGCGGCCTTCAGCAAGCATGAGAGCGGCGCGAAACCGACGCGGTAGCCGGAATCTATAGATTCCATACTGCGTGCAACACAACACTGGCGGGTAGCATGGACGCCTCCGATTGCTGTGACTACGGGCTTCACTCGGTCTCGCAGCGGCGCCAGTCGCCGATGAGCCGGGCAGCAAGATCCTTCCCGGAGAGCCGCTTGATTACGCCCTGGCCATCAATAAGGGTCGCTTCCACTTTGCAGCCTGTCTCCCTGTCGCGATGGAGCAAGCCGCCCGACATCGGAGACAAAGTCAGCTCACCTCTCCCCCGGCAAAACGGCCGGCCCATTGGCCACGGGGGCTGCGGCAAGGCACACCGGGTCCGCGGACGAGCTAGTATACTCGTAGCCCGCTTGCCATACGGCGGGCGAGAAGCAGATGCTAGTCAGCTGGCGCGAAGTTTTCGCTGCCCGCATTTTGCGAGCAACGGCCACCTACCGGGGGGTGCGACCGAGAGGCTCGTCAATACATTTGCTTGCGCTGGTTTCAGCTGGGGAGTTGTCCATAGTGGCCGATACGACAGGGAGTGGGAAAACCGCACAGGAGCTGCCGCCAAAGGCTTCGCTTGCCGGTGCGTTGACGGATGACGTGGTCAAGCTGGCACCCGTGGCAGAACGGGTCGAAACGGAGTTGTCGCGGCTTCCGAAGGCCGTCGAGAAAGTGCCCCACGAACTGGTCAAGCTCCCCACGACAGCGGTCAAGCAGCTACCCGTCGAGTTGGCGTCGACGGAAGCCTACGTCGAGGCGAAGTTGCCGATGATCGAGGCGCTGCCTTTGCCGGACATCCTGTTTGGTGGCGGGGTTCTCGTCGCCGTCGTCATCCTGCAGGCCATCGGCATGCGTCTGCTTGTCGGCCGCTTCGACAAGCGCGCCCAGCGCATCGAGCAGCGTTCGGGTTGGTGGAGCGTTGACCTCTTGCTTGGCTTCACCGTCTTCAGGATGCTCGGTCTGCACCTGATGTCGATCATTCTCTGGTCGGCAGCCCTCGTGTACGGCGGGATCATCCCGGTATGGGCTGCCGCTGCACGTTTCGCGGCGCTGTCCTACACCACGCTTGGCACCCACCGGGTGCTGTCCGATGAGTGGTACATGCTCTCCCCGATCATCGCCATTTCGGGCATGTTCACCTTCGCCTGGACCGCCAGCGTGCTGGTGAACATCGTCGGCAAGTGCAACGAACTTCGCGCGCTGGCCCGCGAAGCGCGACATCAACGGCGTGACGCCAGGAGCCAAGCCACGGTCACCGTGCCACCAGGCGACCCCGAGGCAGGAGCATCCGGGGCCGGCGCATCGAGAACCTGGTAGTAGCGAGCGCCGTGCGCAGTGAATGCAACACTGGACTAGCCGGCGCTTGCCAGTAGCGCTCCCTGACGGCGTACGCGACCGAGCGCTTCGAGCGTGTCGACGATCTGCGCCAGGCGTTTTTTCCATGCCCCTTTGCCGGTGAAGCGTGCGGCCAGCTCGGCTTCCGAAAGCGGTACAGCTGCGGCTGCCAGCACCTTGGCGACGGCGGCGACCTGTTCGGGCAGTGCCGCCGGCCAGGCCTGGCGTGCGCTGGGACTTGTCGCCACGGCGGTGGTCAGCGCAGCCTGTTTAACGTCCGGATCGCCGATAGCCAGCGGCGAGTGGCTCGCCACGGCGGCCGGGTGCTGGTATTCCGGCCGCAGCCAGCGCACCTGGCCGCGCGCTTCTTCCGCCGCACGTTCGGCGTTCAACGCGACCAGGCGCACGAGCAGGGTTTCGCCGGCCGCGTCTTTCTGCTCCGGGTTGGCGAGTGCGCTGGTGAGGTCGCTCCAGCCATAGGCGTCGAGCACCGCGGCGTCGAGTTCGTCGTGCAGCGTCTTCAGCACGCTGACCAGGCCCTGCTCGTGGATGGTTTTTTCCCTGGCGCTGAGCGCTTCGCCGCTGCGCAGTTTTTCGAGTCGCCTGGCGCGGGTTGATATAGCGCTGCAGTGGCGTGCGGGCGTTTTCGTCGGGCACCTGCTCGCCGGTCACCGGGTGGGTTTTCGTGGTCACGCCGTTCCAGCCGCTGACCGGGACGCCGCGCTCGTCGACGACTATTTCGATGCCATCGCAGGCCAGCACGGCGTCGCGGCATTCGATGTTGCGGAAGTCCTTGAGGATCGGTTGCGGCGGCAGGCCGCTGCCGCTGGTGCGGAAGTGCCATTGCAGGTAGCCGATCCAGAGCACCAGTTCGGCGATGGCGGCGGCGCGCGGGTTGAGTTCGAGGCCGAGGAACTGCTGCGGGTCGACGGTCAGTCCTGCGGCTTCGAGGCGTTGCTGGCCGCGCCCGAAAGCGTGCAACTGGTCGAGCACTTCGCCTTCGAGGCGCTTCATGTGTTCGAGCGTCACGTAGAGGAAATTCGCCGAGCCGCAGGCCGGATCGAGGACGCGAATCTGGCACAGGCGGTGGTGGAAGGCGTCGACTTCGGCACGCGCGGCGTCGAGCCTGCCTTCGTTGGCGAGCAGCAGGGCCGCCGCCTGGACGTTGCGCCATTCGCCGCGCAGCGGCTCGACGACGGTCGGCAGGACCAGGCGTTCGACGTAGGCACGCGGCGTGTAGTGGGCGCCGAGTGCGTGCCGCTCGCTGGGCGTCAGTGCGCGTTCGAGCAGGGTGCCGAAGATCGCCGGTTCGACCTGCGTCCAGTCGGCGTGCGCGGCCTGTAGCAGCAGGCCGATCTGCTCGCGATCCAGGGCGATCACTTCCGGCTGCTTGAAGAGCTTGCCGTTGAAGCGCGGCAGCGTGGCGCGCAGGACGACGGAGAAGCCGCCGGCGTCCATCTCGCGCCACAGCGCGGCGAGCAGCGGCACGAATTGCTGCGGACTGTTCTGCAGGGTTTGGAGCAAGGTGGTGAAAGCGCCCTGGCCATTCTCCCGGGGCAGCAGGCCGACATCTTCGGCGAACATCGAGAACAGGCAGCGGGTGAGGAAGCCGGCGACGAGTTCGGGGTGATGGCCGGCGCCTTCGAGCGTGCGGGCGATGCGTGCCAAGTGGCCGGCGATCGCGCGCGTGACGCGCGCCGAGACGCGCGTCGGGTCCAGCGCCAGCGGGTCGCGCCACAGCATCTGCAGGCGCTCGCGGATGCCGGGCTCGGCGAGGTCGGCGAGTTTGATGCGATGCGAGCGCGGGTCGGGGGAAAGGGGTGTAGGTGGCGCCAGAGCGTGTGAACTCGGCGTACAGTTCGATGACGTGGCCGACATCGACGACGACCAGGAACGGCGGCCGGCCATCGTCGGCGGGCAGCGCGCGAGCGTAGCTTTCGGCCTGGCCGCGCGCCCGCTGCAAGGCATCGTCGAAACCCTTGCTGGCAGCGACGAGGCGGATCTTCTTGGCTTCGAGAACGAAATGGCCGCGCTTGTAGCAGTCGATGCGCCCGCTCGACGAGCTGCCGTCGCCGTGGCGAAAGCTGACGCGGCGCTCGAAGACGTAGGCATTGTCGCGGCTATCGTCGTGTGCCGGGTCGGGGGAGGGGACGTCGAGCAGCCGACAGAGGTCGGTGACGAAGAGCTGATAGTTGGCCAGCTCGGAACCGTCGGCCGCGCGCCAGCGGGCGACAAAGGCGGCGGCAGAGTCTGCGGCAGCGGCGTCGGCGCTGCCGCTAGGGCTGGGGTCGGTCATGGGCCGGGATTATGACATGGAGGATGACGTTGCGGCGCGACAGCAGGCACGCGCCTCCTCGCAATGACGGTGGCTGGGGGATGCGCTGGCCTTGCTGCAGCCACCCGCCAGCGCCGCGCCGCTGTGGCTGTTCGGCCTGGCGCAACTGTTGTTGCTGGCGGTGTTGCGGACGCCATCTGGTTCACGCAAACCCTGGCACGAAGCCCGTCCAGCAGCAGCCTTGCCCCGCGGCAGCGTCTGAAGCACAATCTGGCCGCTGCTTGCAGGCGGCCATTCCCCCAAGAAACCACGAGGTCTCCATGCTCGACACCCCCGACGAATACCAGGAAATCCGCGCTGCCGTGCGCGACCTCTGCAGCCAGTTTCCGGACGCGTATTTTCGCCAGATCGACGCGCAGCGCGGCTATCCCGAAGCTTTTGTCGATGCGCTGATCGGCGCCGGCTGGCTGTCGGCGATGATTCCCGAGGAATACGGCGGCTCGGGCCTGGGTCTGACGGCGGCGAGCGTGATCATGGAAGAGCTCAATCGTAGCGGCGGCAACGCGGCGGCCGTGCATGGCCAGATGTACAACATGGGCACGCTGCTGCGCAGCGGCAGCCGGGCGCAGAAAGAAAAATACCTGCCGGACATCGCTGCCGGCAAGCTGCGCATCCAGGCGATGGCGGTCACCGAGCCCGGCGCCGGCACCGACACCACGCGCATCAAGACCAGCGCCGTGAAAAAGGACGGCCGCTACGTGGTCAACGGCCAGAAAGTCTGGATTTCGCGCGTCCAGCACTCGGACCTGATGGTCCTGCTGGCGCGCACCACGCCACGCGCCGAGGTGACGAAGAAGTCTGCAGGGATGTCGATCTTCATCGTCGATCTGCAACAAGCCATTGGCAATGGTTTGCGCGTGCAGCCGATCGCCAACATGGTCAATCACGAAACCAACGAACTGTTCTTCGACAATCTGGAGATTCCCGAAGAGAATCGGATCGGCGAGGAAGGCCAGGGCTTCAAGTACATTCTCGAAGGCCTCAACGCCGAGCGCGCGCTGATCGCCGCCGAGTGCATCGGCGACGGCTACTGGTTCGTCGAACGTGCCAGCCGCTACGCCCGCGAGCGCGTCGTCTTCGAGCGCCCGATCGGCCAGAACCAGGGCGTGCAGTTTCCGATTGCCGAGGCTTTCATCGAAGTCGAGGCGGCCAACCTGATGCGCTTCAAGGCCTGCGCGCTGTTCGACGCGCAGCAGCCCTGCGGTGCCGAAGCGAACATGGCCAAGTATCTCGCCGCCAAAGCCTCGTGGGAGGCGGCCAACGTCTGCCTGCAGACACACGGCGGCTTCGGCTTCGCCACCGAGTACGACATCGAGCGCAAGTTCCGCGAGACGCGCCTCTACCAGGTGGCGCCGATCTCGACCAATCTGATCTTTTCCTACGTCGCCGAGCACCTGCTCGGGTTGCCGCGCTCGTTCTAGGAAGCCTGCCATGCGCCCGCTCGACGGCATCACCGTAGTCACTCTCGAACACGCCATCGCCGCGCCATTCTGCACCCGCCAGTTGGCTGATCTTGGCGCCCGCGTGATCAAGGTCGAACGACCGCGAACCGGCGATTTTGCGCGTGCCTACGACGAGCGCGTGCGTGGCCTGGCGTCGCATTTCGTGTGGACCAACCGCTCGAAGGAGAGTCTGACGCTGGACGTCAAGCATGCCGAGGCAGAGGCTATCCTGCGCAAGCTGCTGGAACAGGCCGACGTGCTGGTGCAAAACCTCGCCCCCGGCGCTGCCGCGCGTCTCGGCCTGTCGTACGAAGCGCTGCGCGAACGACATCCGCGGCTGATCGTCTGCGACATCTCCGGTTATGGCAGCGACGGGCCTTATCGCGACAAGAAAGCCTACGACCTGCTGATCCAGAGCGAGTCGGGCTTCCTCTCGGTGACCGGCCTGCCTGACGCGCCTGCCAAGGCCGGCTGCTCGGTCGCCGACATCTCGGCCGGGATGTACGCGCAGAGCAACATCCTGGCCGCACTTTTGCAGCGAGGCAGGACTGGGCGCGGCTGCCACATCGAAGTGTCGATGCTCGAAAGCATGGTCGAGTGGATGAGTTATCCGCTGTACTACGCTTTTGACGGTGCGCCGCCACCGCCGCGCGCCGGCGCCGCGCACGCGACCATCTTTCCCTACGGTCCGTTTACCGCCGGTGACGGCAAGACGGTGATGCTCGGCCTGCAGAACGAGCGCGAGTGGCAGGTCTTCTGCGCGCAGGTGCTCGAATTGCCCGAGCTGGCCAGCGACGCGCGCTTTTCGTCGAACTCGCGGCGCACGCAGGCACGTGACGAGCTGCGCGCGCTAATCGACGCGCGCTTCGCGCGCCTCAGCTCCGAGCAGCTGATCGCCAGGCTCGACGCCGCGCAGATTGCCAACGCGCGCATGAACGACATGCACGACGTCTGGGAGCACCCGCAGCTCAAGGCGCGCGGCCGCTGGACCGAGGTCGATACCCCGTGCGGCCCGATCCCGGCCCTGCTGCCACCCGGTCAGGTCGATTCCTTCACGCCGCGCATGGACGCCGTGCCGGCGCTCGGGGAGCACAGCGACGCGATTTTGCTGGAACTCGGCTGGGATGAGGCCGCGATCGAGCGGCTGCGGGCGGTGGGGGCGGTCTGACTGCCGTGGCGCGCTGAAGAACCTGAGGCCATGAAGGGGCCAGACTCAATTGTGTTGGCAGAGGAACTGACTGCGGGCGTGACATTCAGCCTGGCCCCCTTCTTCCGCGTTCTTCCGGCCCGACTGCGCTGCGCACGCGCCCCGGGCCTGGTCTGCCGCCAGCTCGGGGGGCAGCCATTCGAACGTCAACGGTCGAGGGCTGGACGCGGTCAATCGAGCTCTTCATCTTCGCCAGCGAATGTTTCATCGCGGCGATGAAACATTCGCTGCGCGACGGCGATTGCTGCGCGTTCCTGATCGAAGCGCCGGGCGCCGCCAGCGAAGCCTGTAGCGGATCGATCGACAGCTGCACGAGCACCGATCGGGTTTCGATCCTTTTGACCCACTCTTCACCCTTGCCGACCCAGAGCGGATACTTTTTTACCCAAGGCTCGTAGTTCCGCAGTCATCGTTCCATCGCCCGCAGCGAACGGGCCGCTGCGCGACATCGGTAGATGAATGCGAATCATCGATCGTTCCATCGCTGTCATGGATGCGCCGATGGCGACAATGGAAGTCTGCATGCTTTTTTTGCCGGCGCGTGGATCTTTTTCACCCAGGCTTCTATCGCGACGATCCAAGGCCGATAGTTCAAGATCGAAGATTCAAACTCGCGCTGTGATCGTCGATGGCCCGAGTTCGAGCAGGCGACATTCCCGGTCAGCGGGAGACCCTTCGCCGGGGCGGGTGGCGACCGGCGACCGCAGGCAGAGGAGCCGGGCGGCCGCGTGGCGCATTGCGGTGCGCCGCGATGGCCTGCCCGGGCGGCGATCACGCTAGCGCGGGCTTTGCCGGGCAAGATTCCGGCCGAGGTCGTCAGGCGTTCCCTCCCGAGCACCGGAAGCAAGGTTGTGCAGCTGTCTTGCATAGTGCCGCGCGAACTCGAACAAGAGCCTCGGCAATTGGCATGACCTGCGCCATTTCGAACGGCCTTACCCCGGTTTCGCCCCGGCTTCCGCCGGTTTCACCGCTTTCTCGATGGCGGGCAAGCGTCCGCCGGAGCCGATTTCATACACCGGGAGCGGATCTGCAATTGACCGCGGTTGACCGGGCCTCCTATACTTTTCGTTGTTGACACGTCTCCCGCCGCCACCTCCTCCTTCCCTCCGGAGCGTGTTGCAGCTCGCCGCGTGCCAGCTCATGATGTCGTCTTCAACCTCGTTGGGAGTGCGCGCGATGAGAGTTTTCCAGATTCAGGACGACTGGGGTATGGACCATCTGCAGTTGGCCAGTCGGCGCGATCCTCAGCCCGGGCCGGGGCAGGTGTTGCTGCGGATGAAGGCGGCTTCGCTGAACTACCGCGACCTGGTCGTACCCGATCGCGGCTACGGGTCGTTTACCGGAACGCTGCCGCTGATTCCGGTTTCCGACGGTGTCGGCGACGTCGTCGAGGTCGGTGCAGGGGTAAGCCGGGTGCGCGTCGGCGATCGCGCATGCCCCTGCTTCCACCAGGGCTGGCTGGCCGGCGCCCCCGATCTCGATCGGCTGACACAGACGCTTGGCGGGCCGGTCGACGGGATGATGGCCGATCTCGTGTGCCTGCCCGAAAGCGGCGTCGTCAAGGTGCCCGCTCATCTCGCCGACGAGCAGGCGGCAACGCTGCCCTGCGCGGCGCTTACTGCGTGGAGCGCGGTCGTCACCCACGACACGCTCGCTCCCGGATCGCACGTACTGGTGCAGGGAACCGGCGGTGTGGCGCTGTTCGCCCTGCAGTTCGCGAAGCTGCTCGGTGCGCACGTGACGGTCATTTCGTCGAGCGATGCGAAGCTGACACGCGCGCAAGCCGTCGGCGCGGATGCCGGGATCAATTACCTGACGACGCCGGAATGGGCCAGGTCGGCGCGAGCGATCAGCGGCGGGCGCGGCTTCGATCACATCGTCGAACTGGGTGGCGAGAAGACCCTGCCGCAATCCTTGCGCTGCATCAAGCCGGGCGGGACGCTCTCGATGATTGGCGTATTGTCCGGGTCGAGCCTGGCGGCGCCACTCGGGCTGGTGGTGACGCGCCAGGTGCGTCTGCAGGGGATCACCGTCGGACATCGCGACGGTTTCGAGGCGATGCTGCGGGCGATCGAGCAGCATCGGCTGCAGCCGGTGGTCGACCGCATCTTTGCCTTCGAAGAACTCAAGGAAGCGATGGGCTGGCTGAAGAGCGGCGCCCATTTCGGAAAGATCTGCATCCGGCATTGACGGCGCGAGTGGTCGCCGGTCAGCCGCGGCTGACCCCGGCCGGCGGGATCGGCGATTGTCGAAGGAGAAACTGATGTCCCGCGCTGCTCAGCCACACTGCCTGCATATCGCCTATCCCGAGGATCTGCACGCCAGGACCGTGCAGCTTCTGAATACGCTCGAGCATGCCGAAGACCCGACGGTGCACCGCGCTGAGCTGGGTGACCTGGTGGTAGAACTGACCAACAGCGGCATGGACTACTGCTTTCTCAAACCACTCCTGCTGGCCAAGGTTGGCTTCGTCGTACAGCAGTCGGCCAATCTCGGGGTAGCCGGCGCCACCCGGATCATGGCGCCAATGATCCGCAACATCATTGCGCGACTGGACAGGCGCCAGTTATTGGTCGTTGCCGACTATATCCGGCGCCTGATGGGTACGCGGCGTCCTCGCTAGCGACCTTGCATGGATTCAGCTCACAAAGCGGAAAAAATCGCAGGCTAAGGGGGAGCGGCCAGTAGGCGTCAGTACTGCGGGTGCCGAAGTTCCAGGCATTGAGCTAGTCATAGAAGGGCCAGAAGCGCTTGCTGTTACGCCGGATGGCGTAGCGATGCGCAAATGGCTGCCAGTCGTCCATGCTCCGTACGGTGACGCTTACGGAAGAGCGCTAGTGACCCAAAGGCGACCTTCAATTTTGGAACAACGCGCCTCCAAACTCGCCTTGCAGGGGCGCGCGCTTCAGCGCTTCCGCGGCAAGGTCGTGGTTGCCGCGATTTTGCCTGCCCAGTGGGCTGGACGACCGGAGCATCATTCGCCATCGCGCGCCAGGCGTAGGCCGGAGAATTGCCAGCGCGCATCAGGCGGGAAGAAGTTGCGATAGCTTGCGCGGATGTGACTGCAAGGGGTCGCACACGACCCGCCGCGAAGCACGTATTGGCCGCTCATGAATTTTCCGTTGTATTCACCGACCGCACCGGAGGTACACTGAAAGCCGGGGTAGGGCCCATAGTCGCTACGCGTCCATTCCCAGACATCGCCGAATGCTTGTGCGGGCGTCCCGTTGGCCGACGCCTCGCGCAGCGCGAGCGGGTGCAGTGCGCTGCTCTCAAGAAAATTTCCGGCCAGCGGCGAGCTGCGTGCAGCCACTTCCCATTCGCTCTCGGTCGGAAGCCGTGCGTTCGCCCAGCGCGCAAAGGCATCGGCCTCGTAAAAGCTCACATGGCAGATCGGCGTATGCGGGTCCACCGGCGCTTCGCCATGAAGCGTGAACGAATACCAGCGCCCGTCCCGACTCTCCCAATACGCAGGCGCCTGCCAGCCACGGGCCATCGCCGCCTCCCAGCCGGCCGAGAGCCAGAGTTCCGGGCGCCGGTAGCCACCGTCATCGATGAACTCCATGAAATCGCCGTGGGTCACCGGGTGCGAGGCGATCCGGAAGGCGTCAAGCCAGACGCGGTGGCGCGGCGTCTCGTTGTCGAAGCAGAAATCGGGGCCGGAGTAGCCAATCTCGCGCAAACCCGCTGCGCAAGAAATCCAGCGCCGCGCGCATGCGTGAATAGCGGTCAGCGGCCATTGTTCCTGGTATGCGGGCTTCAGGGGATTGCGCGAGAGCAGGTGTTTTATGTCGGTCAGGATAAGCTCCTGATGCTGCTGCTCATGGTGCAGCCCGAGCTCGATCAAGGCGTCCACCGCGGGGAGCGCCCGTTCCCCGGAAAGAAATTCGAGCATGGCCTGATCTACATGATCGCGATACGCGCGCACTTGTTCCAATCCTGGACGTGAGAGCATTCCCCGCTCCGGTCTAGGGTGTCGGTCCCCGACCGCGTAATAGTACGAATTGAAGAGCACGCGATAGGACGGCTCAAGTGGCCGGTAGCCGGGTTGATGCGGCACCAGCACGAAGGTCTCGAAAAACCACGTCGTGTGCGCCAGATGCCACTTCACCGGGCTGGCATCCGGCATCGACTGGATCGCGCAATCCTCCGTCGAAAGGGGCGCGGCAAGAGCGCTCGTCACTTGGCGGATTGACAGGAATCGTTCAGCGCGCTTTGCAGGGAGTTCAAGCCTGCGTAGCGACGTCTTCGGATCTGGATTCAAGTCCACGGACACCTCCTTCAGTCACTTTGGGCGGCGGTTTCGCCGAGCAGCAAAGAGCTCCTTGCCGACAGCGATTCGGCCGCTACGGTCGGCACGCTTTCTGCCCTGGCGCGTCAGGCCCGGGGGTTGGGGTTTCAGCCCGGGCCTCCGCACGCGACAATCATAACTTCGTGAAACCCAGGATCTTCATCCGAACCTCGTCATCCCGAGCGGCTCGCGTGCGCGTCAGGCGCAAGCTGGTTTTTGTCTGGTCGCAGGTATGCAGCCGAATCAAATGGAGAATGATCTTCTTCAGGATTCGGTCGCCCAAAAGACGAGAGTCGACCTGATTCCAGCGGAGTTTACAAGCGGTCGTCATGTTTCGTTGGAATGAGATGGTCGACCGACAGGCGGTCGCGACTCCCGCAGTAACAGCAGGCCTGTGGGAGCACCATCTGCAACGCTCGTCGTCAGCCAGAGGGCCAATATTCATTGTTTCCTTGTTGAGTCCCGCGTAACGGCGAGAACGAATCATGAAGCGCGTGCGACTGTACTTGTCGGCCTTTGCCGCAATGGCTGAGTGTGCGTGTGCCATGGCAAGGTTTGCCTATGACCAGTGCAGCAAATCGCCAACGGTGGTGACTTCCATGCGTGATGAGCTGGCGTTAATGTGAAAGTCGCGCAAGCGACTCACGAAACTCCCTTCTCCTTGCGGGAGAAGGGGCAGGGGAAGAGGGAAACGGTCATGACTTTCATGATCAGGGGTGTCTCGACATGTCATGACCGGTAGCTTGATTGCTTGCGGAGCGAGCTTCTCGACCGCGAAGCGGCCGGGTTGAACAAGAGGACGATCAGCGGGCCTGAATGCTACCAAGGAAATGCCGAAGGAAACAGCTGAGCACATTTGACGTGGGTGCCAAGAAACAGTAGCTGAGGGCCGATTGTCCTGTTCCGCGCCAGAGGCATCGCCTGGCGCCGTCAGCATTGCCAGCCGCTTGCTTTCGCTGCCGAATCACCGTGGCGCCTCGATCTTGTAGAAGGCGTAGTCATGCGCGACGCCGTTCGATTCGACGCTGACCTCGTGCGACAGCTGGCCGCCAATCTTTTCCATGGCTTTGCGCGAACGCCGGTTGTCGCTGCCGATATGGAACCACACGGCTTTCGCGAACAGGAAGGCATGGCCGAGCATCAGTTGCTTCATTTCGCGGTTCGTGGAGCCACCCCAATGCTTACGGGTCAGGAAGGTATAGCCGATGGTTACCTCCCTGGCCTCGGGATTCCAGTCGTAGTAGCGGGACGACCCGATCACCGCGCCTGAATGTTTTTTCGATAGCCAGCAGCGCACCGCCGGAGGCGAGGGCGCTGGCAAAGAAGCCTGCAAAGACTGCGCGCTGATAGCGCAAGGGTTCCGGGTGCTGCTCCCAGATCGCGGGATCCGACGCGGCCGCGTAGAGCGGCTCGAAATCGCCGGCTTGCAGCGGGCGAAGGAAAATCGTTTCGCCGATTAGTGTGGGCTGCAGGGCGAAGTCTGGCGCTGCGTTCATGTGTGCTCGTGGGGTGAAAATCGCGTTGGCTGATCGAAGTCGAGGGAACGGCTATGGCGAGAAGGCGGCGCTGGACTGCCGCGTCGCTGCGTTCCTCGCAGTGGCGGGGGAGGATGTTTGCGGGGTCGTCAACATGGCACTTTGGGCGTTCCTGTTGCTGGCACCATTGTTCGCGACTCGCCGAGCAGCAACGCCACCGCGCTATCGGCGAGTTCATCGAGCGACAGCTTTCCGTCCGGGCGATACCAGTGTTTGGACCCGTTGAGCATGCCGAAGAGCAGCAGCCGCACCGGCGCCGCCGCCGAAGCGAGCTTGCCGCTGTGCTGCAGTTCGTCGAGGGTGGTCTGCCACGGCATTTGATAGCGGTCGAAGGCGGCGGCGATTTCGGCGTGCGCGGCGGCGTCGAGGGCGCGTGTTTCACCGAGCAGCATTGGCGCATGGCATTCACCTTCGAGCAGGGTGCCGAGGTGAGTGCGCACCAGGATGCGCAGTCGCTGTTCGGGGTCGGTGATGCCGTCGATGGCGGCGAGCAGGCGCGCGTAGCCGGCGTCGAGTCCCTCCACCATGGCCGTCTTGAGGAGTTCCTGTTTGCTGCGGAAGTGGTAGAAAGGGCTGCCCGAGCGCATGCCGACCGCGTCGGCAATGTCGCGCGTGGTGGTGGCGTCGAAACCTTTTTCGACGAACAGTCGGGCGGCTGCGCGCAGCAACTCGGCGCGGCGATTGGGCTCGAGCCCGGCTTCTGCTTTTCGCCTGGGCATCGGCTCAGGCCCGGGCGTCGCGGCGCAGCCGGCGTGCACCGGCTTGCCGGAGATGCTTGTGCGGGCGAGCCATTATCACAGCGCCGCGGCGACCCGCGTGCCTTGATCGATGGCGCGCTTGGCGTCGAGTTCGGCGGCGACGTCGGCACCGCCGATCAGCGTCACCGCAATACCGGCGGCCTGCAAGGGGGCGAGCAGTTCGCGGCGCGATTCCTGTCCGGCGCAGACGACGATGGTGTCGACCGGCAGCGTCGTCGCTTTGCCATCGACGGTGATGTGCAGGCCGGCGTCGTCGATGCGCTCGTAGTTCACGCCACCGATCATCTGCACGCCGCGCTTCTTGAGCAGGGTGCGGCGAATCCAGCCGGTGGTCTTGGCCAGGCCGTCACCGACTTTCGACGACTTGCGCTGCAGCAGGAAGACCTGCCGCGGTGCCGGCTCATCGAGCGGCGGCTTGAGGCCGCCGCGATGCGCGTAGCTCGGGTCGATGCCCCATTCGTCGTTGAAGCGTTCGCTTTCGCTCCGCTCGTCGTGTGCATGTGTCAGGAACTCGCCGACATCGAAGCCGATGCCGCCGGCGCCAATGATGGCCACGCGCTTGCCGGCCACTTTGCGGCCTTCGACGAGGTCGACGTAGTTGCTCACCTTGTCGCTGTCGATGCCGGTGATGGCTGGCTGGCGCGGGCTGATGCCGGTGGCCAGCACGACATGGTCGAAGCCGCCGGCCTTGAGCAGTTCGGCATCGACGCGCTGATTCAGCTGCAGGGTCACGCCGCTGGTTTCGATGCGCCGAGCGAAGTAACGCAGCGTCTCGGCGAAATCCTCCTTGCCGGGAATCCGCTTGGCGATGTTGAACTGGCCGCCGATCTGGTCGGCCGCTTCGAACAAGGTGACCGCGTGGCCGCGTTCGGCGGCCGTGGTGGCGCAGGCCATGCCTGCCGGCCCGGCGCCGACGACGGCAACTTTCCTGCGTGTCAGCGCCTTCTCGATGATCAGCTCGGTTTCGTGGCAGGCGCGCGGATTGACCAGGCAGCTGCTCAACCTGCCCTTGAAAATGTGGTCCAGGCAGGCCTGGTTGCAGGCGATGCAGGTGTTGATCTCGTCGCTCCTGTTGGCCGCCGCCTTGTTGACGAAATCGGCGTCGGCCAGAAAGGGGCGGGCCATCGACACCATGTCGGCGCTTGCCGAGGCCAGCACTTCCTCGGCGACTTCCGGCGTGTTGATGCGGTTGGTGGTGATCAGCGGAATGCTCACCGAACCCTTCAGGCGCTTGGTCACCCAGGCGAAAGCGGCGCGCGGGACCATGGTGGCAATGGTCGGGATACGCGCCTCGTGCCAGCCGATGCCGGTATTGATCAAGGTCGCGCCGGCCGCTTCGATGGCTTGGGCGAGTTGCACCACTTCTTCCCAGCTGCTGCCGCCTTCGACCAGATCGAGCATCGACAGGCGGAAAATGATGATGAAATTGGGGCCGACTTTCTCGCGTGTCGCGCGCACCGTGTCGACCGCGAAGCGGATGCGGTTTTCGAAGGAGCCGCCCCACTGGTCGTTGCGCTTGTTCGTCTGCTGGGCAATGAACTGGTTGATCAGGTAACCCTCGGAGCCCATGATCTCGACGCCGTCGTAGCCGGCCGTCTGCGCCAGCTGCGCGCAGCGCACGTAGTCACCGATGGTCTTGCGAATGCCCCACTCACTCAGCGCGCGCGGCGTGAAGCGGTTGATCGGCGCGCGCAGCTTCGACGGCGCGACGTTCAGCGGGTGGTAGGCATAGCGGCCGGTATGCAGGATCTGCAGCGCGATCTTGCCATCGGCGGCATGCACGGCCTCGGTGATCAGGCGGTGCTTGCGCACCTGCCAGGGAAAACTGAGCTGCGAACCGAAGTGGTAGACCCGCCCCGCCAGATTGGGCGAAAAGCCGCCGGTGACGATCAGCCCGACGCCACCGCGGGCGCGCTCGGCATAGAACGCGGCCATGCGCACGAAGCCGTTCTTTTCCTCTTCGAGCCCGGTGTGCATCGAACCCATCAGCACGCGGTTCTTGAGCGTCGTGAAGCCCAAATCGAGCGGGGCCAGCAAGTGAGAGTAGGGGGAAGGCGGTGGGGAAGGCACGACGGTGCCGGTGCTCAGGTTCATGAAGTGGGTTCCGGAAGATGGCAAGAACGTGCCAAGAAAGCAAGCGCTTGGTTATTGTTCCGGAAACAAGGGGAGATTGCAAGCGCAGGGCCGCGCGACGTAACCAGGCCACCAAGGCCCGGTAGCTTGATAGAAGCCCGCCAGCAACGAGGATGCTTCTGGTCTCGTCGTCGACGTTCTCGAGGCGCTGGCGGCCGAGGGATGCAGATTACTTCTGCAGCACGTAGGTTCCCGGGCTGTCGCACAGCGGCGGGTAGCCCTTGTCGGGCGCACCCATGCCCGGTGGCGCTTCGCTGCCCGAGGAATGCCTTGTCAGCCACTGCTGCCACACCGGCCACCACGAGCCGGCGGTGCTCGGGGTGCGTTCCTTCCAGGTTTCCGGGTCGATACAGCGGTCCCCTTCGTGGCAGACGCTGAGCTGGAAGGAGCGGCCCGGGTGGCCGGGTTCGTTGATGATGCCGACGTTGTGGCCGCCGCTGGTGAGGACGAAGGTCAGTTCCGTGGCATCGCTTTGCAGATGCAGCTTGTAGACCGAGTGCCAGGGGGCGACATGGTCGGCGACCGCGGCGACGGCGAAGATCGGGCAGTGGATGTCGCTGATCGAAATGGCGCGGCCCTCGACCATGTACTTGCCTTCGAAGAGCTCGTTGTCCACGTACAGTCGGCGCAGCAGTTCGGAGTGCTGGCGATAGGGCATGCGCGTGCCGTCGGCGTTCCAGGCCATGAGGTCGAACATTGGTTCGCGATGTCCGAGGTAATACTCGCGGACCATTTTCGACCAGATCAGGTCGGCAGACTTCAAGATCTGGAAGCCCCCCGAAACCTGCGTGTGATCGAGGTAGCCCTTCTGCCACATCATGTCTTCGAGCAGCGTCACTTCGCTGGCGTCCATGAAAACGTTGATTTCGCCGACTTCGGTGAAATCGGTCATGGTGGTGAACAGGGTGACGCTGGCCAGGCGATCGTCACCGTCGCGGGCCATGGCTGCAGCGGTGATGATCAGCAGAATACCCCCCCAGGCAGTAGCCGACGCTGTGGATCTTGCGCCCGGCTTGCATCTCGGAGATGGCGTCCACCGCGGCCAGCGTGCCGTGCCGGCGGTAGTCCTCCATGCCCAGATTGCGGTGTTCGGGACCCGGGTTGAGCCAGGAGATCATGTACACCGTATGGCCGCGATCGACGAGGTACCTGACCAGCGAGTTGTGCGGTGAAAGGTCGAGGATGTAGTACTTCATCATCCACGCCGATTGCATCAGTACCGGTTCGAGCTGAACGGTGTCGGTGCTCGGTGAATATTGAATCAGCTCGATCAGGTGATTGCGGTAGACCACTTTGCCGGGGGTGATGGCCAGGTTCTCGCCAACGCGGAAGGCTTCCACCCCGGCGGGCGCTTCCTTGCGCAGCGAGCGGCCGAAGTCCTCACGGTAGTTGCTTGCGCCGCGCACCAGATTGGCGCCGCGCTCCTTGAGCGTTGTTTCGGCGATCTCGGGGTTCAGGAAGGGGAGGTTGCACGGCGCCGCCATGTCGAGGATCTGGCGGGCGGTGAACGACACCGAGGCCTGGCTGTGCTTCGCAATGCCACGTACGTCGGTGGTGGCGTTGTGCCACCACTGCTGATTGAGCAGGAAGCCCTGGTAGATGACGTTGTAGGGAAAGCGTTGCCAGCCCGGATGGTCGAAACGGTGGTCGCCGCGAAGTGGCTCGATGCACGGCTCGGCCTTGCCGGTGATTGCCGAAGTCAGGGCATAGCTGCCCAGGCGCATGGCCTTGCGGATCGCTTTGGCGCCCAGTTGAAACTGTTTCCCGGGTGAAGAGGCGAGGTGCACCGTCCAGTCGAGGTAGGCCATGGCCAGTGACGCTGGTGAAACGCCACCGCACAGTTTGCCAAGCGCGATGTTGGTCATGCGGTCGATATCTTCCAGCGCGCGGGAATCGAGGGTGTGGCGATCGCTGAGGCGGCGCGAGAAGTGCGCGGGCGGTGGGGCTGCGTCGTTGACGCCGGGCTCGACGGAGGGTTCGATGGATTGCTTGGAGTTCTCGCTCATGGGAGTCTCTTCCGATGGTTGCCGGAGTGCCCGTCAGTCGGTGCCGCGAAGCGCTTCGGCCAAAGCGAAAATGCTAAGGCATCGGGCCGTTGGCGGACTGATCCAGGTCAACTTTTGCAGACAGCTGCCCTGGATCAGCGCGCGCAACGCCTGCTGTGGGTTGGCAGCACCGGTTTGCACTGGCCGCTGTCGGCACGGGACGGCGGTGATTCGGTCTGGGTGCTGGCAGAAACCAGGTCGGCGGCCATCACAGCAAGCGCTTTGCTCTCGGAGTAGCTGACGCGTAAGCGCAGAGCAGAGCAAGAGCTTGACTCAGTAGCACTCGGCATTCGACAATGCCACGATTGCTCGTCGCTGCGACCGGTCCCGCCGGGAAGTAGGCACTGCGACGCAGTGAGCAGGGAGGCGGACCGCCAGTGCGATTTTTTCACTGGGCAGTATTTTCGCAGGCACGGCTGCGGCGTCACCAGGATGGCGGCGGGTCAGCGGGGGGACCGTATTCTTCCGTGCCGATGTCGGGTCGCAACGATCGACGTCGGCATGGACCAGTAGCGCGACATCGCGTGATGTCGCGATATTTTTTTGGGGGGTTAAAATGCAAATCAACGGTAGTGTGTTTGTGGTAACAGGCGCGGGTTCAGGACTCGGCGCAGAGACGGCGAGCAACTTGGTTCGTGCGGGTGGCAAAGTGGTGATCGTCGACATCGATGCCACTGCCGGTGAGGCGCAGGCGGCGGAGTTGGGGGCAAACGCTCGCTTCGCGAAGACCGACGTGACCGATGAAGCGAGCGCCACTGCGGCCATCGAAATGGCAGTGAATGAATTCGGTGGGCTGCACGGGCTGGTCAACTGTGCCGGCGTCGCACCCCCCAAGAAAGTGCTCGGCCGCAATGGCCCGCACGATCTGGCCACCTTTGCGCGCGTGGTGAGCATCAACCTGGTCGGCACTTTCAACATGATTCGTCTGGCCGCTGACGCAATGAGCAAGAACGAGCCGAACGACAAGGGCGAGCGTGGCGTGATCGTCAATACCGCCTCGGTTGCCGCTTTCGATGGTCAGATCGGTCAGGCAGCCTATGCCTCCTCGAAGGCCGCGGTGGCTGGTTTGACGCTGCCGGTGGCGCGTGAACTGGCGGCGCACGGCATTCGGGTGATGTGCATCGCTCCAGGCATCTTCGAAACGCCGATGCTCAAAGGCCTGCCACAAGCCGCTCAGGATTCCCTGGGCCAGATGGTTCCCTTCCCTTCGCGCCTGGGCAAGCCGGCCGAATACGCCGCCCTCGTTCAGCACATCTGCGAGAACTCGTACCTGAATGGCGAAGTGATCCGCATCGACGGTTCCATTCGCATGGCGCCGAAGTAATCGCCGACTACCCGCGAACTTTGCGTTGGCCATACCGCCAATACCCATTGCATGAAAGGAGTGTTACATGAGTGAATCAGTTGTCATCGTAGGTGCCAAGCGCACCCCCGTCGGTTCCTTCCAGGGCCAGTTTTCGGCGGTCACCGCCCCCGAGCTCGGCGCCGTCGCCATCAAGGCCGCCGTCGAGCAGTCGGGCGTCAAGGTCGAGGATATCGACGAAGCCCTGATGGGCTGCTGCCTGATGGCCGGTGTGCGCCAGGCGCCGGCGCGCCAGGCCGTTCTCGGCGCAGGTTTGCCGACCTCGGTGCCGTGCACCACCTTGACCAAGATGTGTAGTTCGGCGCAAAAGACGATCATGATCGCGCATGACGAACTGCTCGCCGGTTCGGTCAATATCGCCATTGCCGGCGGTATGGAGTCGATGACCAACGCACCGCACGTCCTGACCACCGCCCGTTCGGGCTACCGGCTGGGCAATGGCGTACTGCACGACCACATGTTCCTCGATGGTCTTGAGGACGCGTACGAAAAAGGCAAGCCGATGGGTGCGTTTGCCGAGCTGTGTGTCGACAAATACGCCTTCACGCGTGAAGAGATGGACGCTTTCGCTGTCGAGTCGGTGACTCTGGCGCAGAATGCCGTCACCAGCGGCCTCTTCAAGGACGAAATCGCACCGGTTACGGTCAGCACCCGCCGTGGCGATACGGTCTTCGATACCGACGAGACGCCGATGAAGTGCGACGCCTCGAAGATCTCGAAGCTGAAGCCGGTGTTCAAGAAGGACGGTGGCCTCACGCCGGCCAACTCGTCGTCGATTTCCGACGGTGCAGCGGCCTTTGTCATGATGCGTGAATCGGATGCCAAGGCTGCCGGCGTCACGCCGCTGGCACGCATCGTCGGCCATTCGACCTTTGCGCACGACCCGTCGTGGTTCACCACGGCGCCGGTGTTTGCTTTCCAGAACCTGCTCAAGAAAGTCGGTTGGCAGGCCGAGGATGTTGACCTCTGGGAGATCAACGAAGCTTTCGCGGCGGTGACCATGGCCTCGATGCGCGACCTCAAGCTGTCGCGTGACAAGGTCAACGTCAACGGTGGCGCGTGCGCGCTCGGTCATCCGATCGGCGCCACCGGTTCGCGGATTCTGGTGACGCTGCTCTACGCGCTCAAGGCGCGTGGTCTCAAGCGCGGTATCGCCGGCCTTTGCGCCGGTGGTGGTGAAGCAACAGCGATTGCCATCGAAGTTCTCTGATCGAGTCGCCAACGAGGATTCCCACCCCGTAAGCTTGGCTTGCGGGGTGGGCGAGGAGTGAAGCAGATGTTGATTGACAAGAAACACATAGGCATGAAAGTGCCGCCACACGCGGTCACCCCGACGGCGTGGCAACTGAAGTGGTTCGCCAAGGCGACGGGTGAAACGAACCCCATCTACTTTGACGAAGCGGCGGCCAGGAAGGCCGGCCTGCCAGGCGTGCTGGTGCCTCCGACTTTCTTTTTCTGCATGGACATGGACAAGGACGAGCCCTTCGACTACATCGCAACCATGGGCTGTGACTTTGGCAAGATGCTCCACGGCGAGCAGATTTTCACCTATCACAAGCCGGTCTATTCAGGTGATACGCTGGATTTTGACGGCCAGGTGACGGATATCTACGACAAGAAGAACGGTGCCTTGCAGTTCATCGTCAAGGATGTCAAGGTCAGCCGGCAGGGCGAAGCGGTGTGCGATCTGCGCACTGTGATCGTCATCAGGGCATAGGGGAAAGTCGATGACAATACCGAATTTTGATGCACTCAACGTGGGCGACGAGATCCCTTCGTTCACCACGGAGCCGGTGTCTCGTCTAACCCTGGCGCTGTACGCGACCGGCTCGGGCGATCACCATCCCCTGCACCTCGACCAGGACTACGTCCGCGCGAACGGGATGAAGGACGTTTTTGCGCATGGCATGCTGGGCATGGCCTACCTCGGTCGCTTGCTGACGCAATGGGTGCCGCAGGAGGCGATCCGCACTTTCGGGGTGCGCTTCACGGCGATCACTTGGGTCGGCGAAAGCATGGTCTGTACCGGCAAAGTCGTCGAGAAGCTGGAACAAAACGGCGAGAAATGTGTACGCCTCGAGTTAACCTGCGCCAACGAGCAGGGTGAGGCCAAGCACAAGGCAGATGCGGTGGTGGCACTGGCGTGACAAGGCTTTAGCCAGTACGACTGCATGATCGCGGCCGTCTTCGGACGGCCGCTGTTTGGTTGTAGAGCACCTTGTCTACCGATGGGCATTTGCCCGGCATCACGGTAGGCGTGTCCGACACACTGGAAGGAGATCGAACGAGTGGAAAGTAATAATCCGAATGAGCAACTAGGCGGCGTCGTCAACGCTTGGGCTGATATGCAGAAGCGCATGATGAGCGACTGGGCCGGGATGCTGCAGAATCTCCCAGGCGGCGCTACGGCAAGCCCCGTTGAAGCAGTGAAGAAAGGCGTTGAAGCGGCTACCAAGGGTAGCAATGATGCGGCGAAGATGCTTATGGAGCGCATGGCCGGCAGCCAGACCGCAATGACCCGGGTAATGGATTTCTTTTTCCGGTCGATGAAGGTTGTGGCACCGAACCTTGAGGCCAACAAGGATTGGCGTCCCGACCTCAAGGGTTTTGCCGATAACTGGGCCAAGGAATCGACTGCCATGCTCCAGCGCAGCATGGGTATGAGTTCTCACCTCGGCGATCTTGCCGGGACGATGAGCAAGGATATGCCCGATGCGTTTGGTCCCTGGCTGTCCTTTCTGATGCAGGCGGCCTCGTCGGGGCACGTTGGCGAAGCGATGCTCGGTGGCACGTCGGGTCTCAATCGTCTGCTGTCGATGGAAGGCGATGTCCCCGGCGTCGGTCAGATCCCCCTCTTTGGCGCATCGCGCGAGAAGCACGCCAAAACCTTGCGGCTGGTCGACGCGGTCGTTGATCTGCGCAAGACCAGCCTGGCGTTTCACAAGCGCTTCGCCGAGGCGCTTGCCACGGCCGTCGAAGCGACCGTCGATGAGCTTGGCAAGGTTGCTGCCAAAGGCGACAAGATCACGGCCGTACGCCAGCTGATGAGTCTCTGGTATCGCACCGCAGACAAGTCGCTGCTGGTGACCTTCAACAAGCAGGAATTCCTCGACACGCAAAACGATTTCACCAAGGCTCAGCATGCGTTCAAGCTGGCGCAGCGCGCTGTCGTCGAGGACATCTTCCGCGGCCTGGATATGCCCACTCGCAGCGAGCTGGACGAAACCTACCAGGTGATCCACGACCTGAAGAGAGAGGTCCGCCTGCTCAAGAAGTCCTTGCCTCCCGCAACAGCAGCAGCCAAGCCTGCCGCTCGTACTACCGCGGCGCGTCGTGCCAAGAGCGAGTAGGCAGAGCCCGCCCGACCCTTGTTGATCCGGCTGACAAGCTAATAGACTTTTAGGAGGACGCTACCCCTATGTTTTCTTTCCCAATACAGATTCTTCCCGCCGACATCGCCGCGGAAACCGCCGCCCTGAACGCGAAGCTCACCAAGGGCATCAGCAATCTCACCAAGATGACCGACGACGATATCGACATCGGCAGCACGCCGAAGGACGTTATCTTCGAGCAGGACGGGATCGAGGTTTACCATTACCACGCGCTCGTCGAGCAGGCGAAGATCATGAAGACGCCGCTGCTCATCGTGCCGCCGCTGATCAACGGCTACGAAGTGGCCGACCTGCAACCGGATCGCTCACTGGTCCGCAATTTGCTGAACCAGGGTATTGACGTCTACCTCAACAACTGGGGCTACCCGCGTCAGGTCGACAAATTCAGGACCATTGACGACTACATCAACGGTTACCTCGATGACACCGTCGACTTCATTCGTCAGCACCACGGCGTCGACAGGATTGCCCTGTTGGGGATCTGCCAGGGTGGCGCCATGTCAACCACCTATGCGACGCTCAACCCGGACAAGATCAGCCATCTGGTCCTGACCGTTACGCCTATTGACTTCGACGCCTACAAGGCGAATCACAAGCCACACGAGGGCCTGATGTTCACCATGGGCGCCGAGGCCGACGTCGAGCAGATGGTGGCTGTGCATGGCAACGTGCCGGCCACGGTACTCAACGAGTCGTTCATGATGGCCTCTCCATTCATCCTGAACTACGGCAAGTACGCCGACGTGATCGATATCCTCGACGATCGCCAGGCTGTGCAGAATTTCCTGCGCATGGAAAAGTGGCTGTTCGGTGGGCCCGATGCTGGTGGTCAGATGTTCAAGGAGTTCGTCCGCGACTTCCTCAAGGGCAACAAGTTGGTCAAGGGTGACCTCGAGATCGGCGGTCGCAAGGTCGATCTCAAGAATCTCACCATCCCGATCCTCAACATCTTCGCCGAGAAGGACCATATCGTGCCGCCACCGTGCACGGTTGCCCTTGGCAAGCATGTCGGCAGCAAGGACTACACGGAGTTCGCCATCGCCACCGGCCACATCGGTATCTACACCGGCGGCCTGTCGCAGAAGGTGCTGGCGCCGACGGTTGGCAAGTGGATGCGCGAGCGCAACGCTTGAGTCCTGTCGCAGTTCGCGCCACGCCAGCAACGGCGTGGCGTAGTCTGACTGGCCCGCCCGGCGAGGCGGAGTAGTTTGCAGCAAGGTGGGGGGCGCGCTTGGCCGCGCTCCCACCCCCCCCCGGTTTTTCCCCTGGTTTTTTTTGCCCCTATCGTCCAGGCGCGCTGCAAGCTGGTGGCGTGTTTCCTGCGCTGGCTACGCCGTTTATCCGCTAGTTGGGCGATGTCGTGGACGCTGGCTGGTGGTCCTCGACACAGGCGTGGACGATGCTAGCCAAAACGCCATCCCCGGTAGCCACGATCGCCATGGGGATTCCTCGTCGGCTTATCGAAGCGCGGCCCGCAACCAAGCCAGGCCATCTTCCGTCTTGCCTCGCGGTCGATATTCGCAGCCCACCCAGCCGTCGTAACCGAGCTCGTCGAGTAGCCTGAAGAGGTAGGGATAATTGACTTCACCGTCGTCCGGTTCGTGGCGGGCCGGGACGCTGGCGATCTGCACGTGGCCAATGCCGGCGAAGTGCTTTCTGAAGGTGGTGGCAAGATCGCCCTCGACGATCTGCGCATGGTAGAAGTCCATCTGCACCTTGAGGTTCGCCTCGTTCACTGCCGCGCGGATGGCGTGCCCTTCGGCCTGGCTGGCGAGGAAGTAGCCGGGCATGTCGCGCCCGTTGATCGGCTCGATCAGTAACGTCCGCCCATGCCTTGCCAATTCCCGCGCGGCATAGGCCAGGTTTTCGAGGTAGGTCTCACGGCAGGCTGCCCGGTATGCCTGGTCGGCATGCGCCGGTAGCAAACCGGCCATCGCGTGCATCCGGGGGGTGCCCATGGCCAATGCGTACTCCAGCGCACGGGCGACGCTGGCGCGGAAATCTGCTTCGCGACCCGGCAAGGCAGCCAGCCCGCGTTCGCCGCCGGCCCAGTCGCCCGGCGGCAGGTTGAAGAGAGCGCTTGCGAGCTCGTTCTCCCGCAACCACCCGGCCACCTCGGCGGGGCGATGGTCGTATGGGAAGAGAAACTCGACGGCACGGAAGCCGGCCCTGGCCGCGGCGGCGAAGCGCTGCGGGAAGGGGACTTCGTTGAACATCATGGTCAGGTTGGCGGCAAATTTGGGCATCACTTTTTCCTTCGTTTCAGAACGTGAGTCGGACCGCGGACTTTAATGTGAAAGTCGCGCAAGCGACTCACGAAACTCCCTTCTCCCTTGCGGGAGAAGGGCCGGGGGGGTGAGGCGGGGAATTCGGGGAGCATGCTCCCCGCTCGGCGAACGATTCCGGCGTGCAAGCCGGAATGCGCACTGCAAGTGGAGGGAAACGGTCATGACCTTCATGATCTGGGGTGTCTCGATTGTCATGAGCGTTAGCTCGGCGTAGCTTGCGCCGTGCAAGGTACAAATGGGCCGACAAGTCGTCAACAAGTGAGCAAATCTCTTCGCTTCAGCTCAGCGACAATCAGCTGTAGACTGGCGGCATTGTCCAGCCAGCAAAGGAACCCCATGCCTAGCCATCCATCCGATCTGTTGCCCTTGGCAGCGCCTGCCGGTGGTCTGATATTGACCCCTTGTCCGGGGACCAAAGAACTTGACACCGAGACCGCGCTCAAGCAACTCAAGGCGGCCGGCGCCAGCGCCGTGATCACCTTGATGCAGGATGCCGAAATGGCGAGCAATGCGGTGAGCGACCTGCCGGCGCTGTGCGCGCAAAACGGGCTGCAATGGTTTCACCTGCCGATCGCGGACGACCACGCGCCGGCAGAAGATTTTGCCGCCGCCTGGAAGCTGCAAGGGGCAGCCGTCCATCAATTGCTCGACGCCGGCAAGCGGATTGTCGTGCATTGCAAGGGCGGCTCAGGCCGGACCGGCCTGATGGCGGCGCAGATCCTCGTCGAACGCGGCTACGCCAAAGAGGATGCGCTGGCGGTGGTCAAGGCGCTGCGCCCCAATGCGCTCAGCCTGGCCGTGCATCAGGACTATCTGGCGCGCCTTCCCGTCACTGCCTGAGCAGACCGTCCGGGCGATGTCGCGTCCTTGCTTCCGCGTGCGGGGCATTGCAGCAGGTATACTCGGCGCTTTCGTCGGTCCGCAGCGGCCAGTTGGCTAGCGGGACCCGACGTGTGACTCTGTGAGACCTCGACTTTGGCACTGATCCTACTCGGACTTTCCGGCGCGCTGACCCACGATCCTTCGGCCGCGCTGTACATCGATGGCAAGCTCGTTGCCGCAGCGGAAGAGGAGCGCTTCGTCCGCGACAAGCACGCCAAGAATCGCATGCCCTACGAAGCGGCGAAGTTCTGCCTGGAATTTGCCGGCATCAAGCCGGCCGAGGTCGACGCGGTGGCCATTCCTTTTGCGCCGATCAGCCTCGCCGAAGGCGCCCGCTGGCACTATGCCAAACGCTACTGGTATGCGCCGGATCGGGCGCTGGACGCCCTCCTGACCGGCAACCGGCGTTTCTTCCGCTATCGAAAACGCATCGAATGGTGTCTGCTGCAGCTCGGTTTTGATCTCAAGACGACCGAAATCGTGCCCGTCGAGCACCACCTGGCGCATGCGTCCAGCGCCTACCATTGCTCGGGTTTCAAGGAGAAGACGGCGATCCTCGGCATCGACGGCAAGGGCGAGTACGCGACCACTTTCTTCGGTTACGGCGAAAACGGCAGAATTCACAAGATCAAGGAGTTCTACGACCCCGATTCGCTGGGCGGACTGTACGGCGCCTTGACCGAGTATCTCGGTTTCGAGATGCTGGACGGCGAGTACAAGGTGATGGGCATGGCCCCGTATGGCGACCCCGATCGCTACGATTTCTCGCGTCTGGCAAAGTTCGAGAATGGCGAACTGACGGTCAACACCGACTACGCCAATGTGATCGGTTTTCGCCGCTACAAGGAGCAGGGCAAAGGCTACTACTTCTCGCCGAAGCTGATCGAGTGGCTGGGCCCGAAGCGGGCCGGCGACAGCGCCGACGATCCCTATATCCACTACGCGGCGAGCATGCAGAAGCTGTTCGAGGATCTGTCGCTGCAGATGATCGAGCATTACCTGGGCGACATTCTGCGCGAAACCGGTCGGCTCGCTTTCTCCGGTGGTGGCGCACTGAACGTCAAGCTCAACCAGAAGATCATCGCCCGCGCGGACGTCAAGGAACTGTTCGTGCAGCCGGCTTCGGGCGATGCCGGGACTGCCGTCGGCGCTGCGGGCTACGTCTCGGTGCAGCGCGGCGTGCCGATCGAAAAAATGGCGCATGTCTTTCTCGGCCCGGCGTACAGCAACGAAGACGTTCTTGCCGCCTGTGCTCGCCATCCGGAAAAACCGCAAGGGCAGCGGCTGCGCGACGTGGCACAGGAAATTGCCGCGCTGCTGGTGGCCGGCAACCCGGTGGCCTGGTTCCAGGGGCGTATGGAGTTTGGCCCGCGTGCGCTTGGCGGCCGCTCGATCCTTGGTTGCCCGAGCATTGCCGGCGTTGCCGACCGGATCAATGCGCAGATCAAGTTCCGCGAGCGCTGGCGTCCGTTCTGCCCGAGCATGCTCGATACGGTCGCTCCGCAGATGCTCGGCAGCGATCACCCGGCCCCTTTCATGACCTTCACTTTCAAGGTTGCCGAAGGCTGGCAGGAACGCGTTCCGGAAGTGGTGCACGAAGACGGCAGCTCGCGGGCGCAGGTACTGCAACGCGAATTCAATCCGCGCTATTACGACCTGATGCTCGAACTCGAAAAACTGACCGGCAACGGCGTCGTTCTCAACACCTCGCTCAACCGCCGCGGCGAAGCGATGATCTGTTCGCCGACCGACGCCTTGAATATGTTCTTCGGCTCGGATCTCGAGTATCTGGTGATGGAAGACATCCTGGTGGTCAAGGCGGGCAGCAGCGCCAGCGAGGATTTGCCCGCTGGCTGAGCGCTTGTTGTCTTGTTCAAGTCATTGTGTCACTGTAACTACATAAAAGTGGCGACGACCGGCGCCCTTTTCGGCGCGAGAAGAAAACCATGCCGCGCTATCCGCGTGACTGCTCGCGCCAATCGCCGAAAGGCATTTGACTCCGGCAGCGGCGCCAAGGATACTTCGTCTGCGTGGTTAAAACGCTTTCCCCGATGTTCCAGGTTCTCAACGCAGTGGCGCATGGGTGCCCTGTTGAGGGGGCGTTTTGTGGCCGCAACCGAGACACCCTGCCATTTTCGATTCGTAGTCCGCCTCTAATCCAGCAACACTCTTTCTCGAGGAAAACATGTCCAAATTGTTCATCGAAGATCTCGCCCTTGACGGCAAACGCGTACTCATCCGCGTCGATTTCAACGTCCCACAGGACAAGGTGACCGGAGCGATCACCAATACCAAGCGCATCGAAGCCGCGCTACCGACGATCCAGTCGGCTTTGGACAAGGGCGCCGCGGTCATTCTGATGTCGCACCTTGGCCGTCCGGACGGCAAGGCCATGCCGCAATTCAGCCTGCAGCCCGTAGCCACCGCACTGGAGGGGCTGCTCGGCCGCCCGGTGAGCTTTCTTTCGGACTGTGTCGGCCCTGACGTCGAAGCCGCCTGCGCCAGCATCAAGCCCGGCGAAGTCATTCTGCTCGAGAACCTGCGCTTCCACATCGAGGAAGAAGGCAAGGGCACCGTCCAGGCGGCCGACGGCAGCGTCAGCAAGATCAAGGCCGATCCCGAGAAGGTCAAGGCCTTCCGTGCATCGCTGACCCGGCTTGCCGACGTCTATATCAACGACGCCTTTGGTACCGCCCACCGCGATCACTCGTCGATGACCGGCGTGCAGCTGCCGCAGCGTGCGGCGGGTTATCTCATGAACAAGGAACTGGCGGCCTTCTCGGCAGTTCTCGAATCCCCCCCAACGGCCGTTGCTGGCGATCCTCGGTGGCGCCAAGGTGGCCGACAAGATCCAGCTGATCAACAACCTGCTCGACAAGGCCGACCAGATCATCATCGGCGGCGGCATGGCGTTTACCTTCAAGAAAGTGATTTCCGGGATGCCGATCGGCAACTCGCTGTTCGACGAGGAGGGTGCCAAGCTGGTCCCGGAGCTGATGGCCAAGGCGAAAGCCAACGGCAAGCAGATTCTGCTGCCAAGCGATTTCGTCATCGCCGACAAGTTCGCCGCCGATGCCAACACCGGTGTCGCCAGCGATGTCGATGGGATTCCCGATGGCTGGCTGGGGCTTGATTGCGGAGTTGAATCGACGAAGGTGTTTACCGACGCCATCCTGAACGCCAAAACCATCATCTGGAACGGCCCGGCGGGCGTTTTCGAATTTCCCAACTTCGAAGCCGGCACCAAGGCGATGGCAGACGCCATTGTCGAGGCGACGGCCAAAGGGGCGACGACCGTGATCGGTGGTGGCGACACCGCCACCGCGGCCAAGAAATATGGCGCCGAGAAGAAAGTCACGCACACCTCGACCGGTGGCGGGGCTTCGCTCGAATACCTCGAAGGCAAGGTCCTGCCGGGCGTCGCCGCACTCTCCGAGAAGTAAGCCGAGCGGCCCCGGGGCCCCGCCAGGGTGCCGGGGCCGCCTTGCTCCTGCTCCCCGAATCATGCCTAACGGTCATGCCTTGTCGAGATGCCCCAGATCATGAAAGTCATGGCCGTTTCCCCCTCTTCCCCTGCCCCTTCTCCCGCAAGGAGAAGGGAGTTTCGTGAGTCGCTTGCGCGACTTTCACATTAACCAACAAAAGGAATACCATGCGTAAAATCGTTATTGCCGGCAACTGGAAGATGAACAAGTCGGTTGCCGAGTCAGTCAGGCTGGCCAGCGAAGTGGTCGCCGCCGCCAAAGACATCAAGAACGTCGTCGTCGCCATTGCTCCCACCTATCTGGCGCTGGCCAAGGTCGCCGACGTCGTCAAGGGCAGCAACGTCAAGCTCGCGGCGCAGGACGTTCACTGGGAAAACCAGGGTGCCTTCACCGGCAAGGTCAGTGCCGACATGCTCAAGGACATCGGTGTCGATATGGTCATCATCGGCCACTCCGAGCAGCGCAGCTATTTCGGCGAGACCGACGAAACGGTCAACAAGAAAATCAAGAAGGTTCTTTCGCTGGACATGGGCCCGATCGTCTGCATCGGCGAGACCCTCGACGAGCGCAAGGGCGGCAAGCTGGAAAGCGTGCTGACGACGCAGGTCAATGGCGCCTACGCCGGGCTTTCCGCTGACGAAGCGCTGCGCACCGTCGTCGCCTACGAGCCGGTGTGGGCCATTGGCACCGGCGTTACCGCCAGCGATGGCGAAGCACAGGAGGCGCATGCGCTGGTGCGCGGCCTGCTGGCCAAGCTCTTCGGCGACGATGTCGCACAGTCGATCAGCATCCAGTACGGTGGCTCGATGAAGCCGGACAACGCCGCCGGCCTGCTCGCTCAGAAAGACATCGACGGCGGCCTGATCGGCGGCGCCGCGCTCAAGGCCGACAGCTTCCTGGGTATCGTTACGCCGGGTGAGTCGATCAGCAAGTAAGTCCTTTCTCCCCAAGAAGCGCGGGCGCCGCAGTTGCGGGGCCCGCGTTTTCGTGTTCAGGGGCAGGGTCGAGTTCTAGCCAGGACGATGAATCGGTTTTCGCATCTGCCGCAAGGATGTTGCCAGGAAGACTGAACGGGGCCAGCGAAGGGATGGGCGGCCCCGTTACTGTGTCGGTTTCTACTCTAGGCTCGTTTAGGCGGTCGGGGAGTTGCGGTGGCGACGGGCACGCTGTGCCAGGCCAACGAGACCGAGTCCCAGGAGCGCCAGTGTGGAAGGTTCGGGCACGCCGGTCGGCGGCAGCGTGCCAGTTGCGCGAACATAGTCGAAGCGCGCGTCCCACCCTTCCTGCGCTACAGCGCGCGCATCGATTTCCATCTGGATTGCCCCGACGTTGGCGAAAATACTGGCCAGGGTTCCGCCCGTCGCGGTGAAATCGGAAGACAAGAAGGTCTTGGAGAGCGTGACGCTCGAGGCGGCAGGAATGCTCCCAGGGACCGTGAATGTCGTCGTGGCGCGAGTGTTCCCTGAGAGGTCCGCTGCGTCCCAGAAGACAAACTTGACCGGACCGCCGACGTCCGAAAACGTTACCAGGAGGTCGAGTTGCAACGCCTGGGTGAAGTCTATCCCGCCAAGGCCCGCATAACTTACCTGACCGGGAGCGAACAGGCCATCGCTTCCGTCCCAGGTCATTACCACGCGCCCCTTTGCATCGTCAATCGTCATGCGCAGCAAGTTTAGTCCGCTCGGGTTTATCCGAGCTCGCACCCGCTCGTCGTCGTCTCCGGCGGTTTTTTTCAACGTAGAGATCGCGCTCGCCGCCAATTACACCGGGGGCAGCTAGCGCGCTTCCGGCAGACGCAATTGGTGGGGCGCTGGCAAGCACCTCCGCGTTTTGTACGGTAACGAAGTCATCGATGGTTATGGTTATGGCAGACGCAGGATGCCAGGCGAGTGCGCCGAGCACGAAGGTAGCACTACCGACTACAACGCTCATGCGTGACATGGATGCTTCTCCAATCAAAAAAGGGTTGAAATTGCGAAGTGGTCGGTCGATTGACATGTGGGCCTTGAATGCCTCCACCGTCAAGTTGACGTCTATGCAATAATCATGGCTGATAGCAATTATTGTTTATAAACAGACGTATGGAAAAGTATTGGCGGCCGGCGCCAGCGCGGAGTGTAAGATAAACCGACACCCATGAGCTGAGGGTATGTGAATACACGCGCAGGCGCAAGCCATGAGCGAAGCAAGCTGGTTGGGAATCGGTGCTTTTGTTCCTTGCTGATCTGTCACCGCCTTCCGGCAAGGCCTGTGGGAGAGTGGCGCTTATTCAAAGTATTGCGCCAACCGCGCTAGCAGTAGCGAAGCGAACATCGCGCGATGCGGGCGTTTCCCTTACGTCGGCGCTGCACCGAGGTCATTCCCTACGAGGCGACCTTCGTGCCACTCCCGCGTGTGTGCCAGAGTCATGGCAGCCGCTCGGCGAGAATGTCAATCGCCGGACTTGGGTGATCGCCTTGGCCCGCAAGCTTCGAGAAAAATTGGTAGGATGCCCTGCTTCCTTGGACAAAAGGAACAGTCGAGGGCGGCGCTTTGCTGACCCGTCAGCTTGGCACCACCGGCGCTGGAGCTGCGCCTGCCGGAAATCAGCAGGCATAGAACTTCGCGCAGCGAGTGGCGACGGCCCGAGTCGCCATTGCGCTGTGCAAAGTGCTCGCTCGGCAGCGCTTACGGGAGCAGGAAATCAACGGGGGAGGCAATTCGTCTATGGAATCATTTCGTTGGGACAAGCACTTTGTTACCGGCTTTTCAGATGTCGATCAGCAGCATCAACATCTGGTCGGGATCATCAACCAGTTTGGCGACCTGCTGACGGAAAACAAAGTCGCCTTCAGTGACCTTGAAGAGGTCTTCGCGAAGCTGGCCGATTACGCCAGGTACCATTTCCAGGAAGAAGAGGCCTTGATGTTGAAAGTGGGTATCGATCGGCGTCATCTCGGCCCTCACATTGAAGCGCATCGCAGTTTTCTGCGCGAGATCAGCGCCATGCATGCCGGTGTTACTCCGGATAATCTCGATGCGGCAAAGCATATTCTTGATCTTCTGACGCACTGGCTCGCCTATCACATCCTCGGTTCAGACCAGAACATGGCCAGGCAGATGGCCGCCATCGGGAGTGGTATGGAAGCAAGCAGAGCCTATGACGAAAAAGAGAAAGCCAGCAACAATGCCACCGAGCCCCTGCTCATCGCGCTAAACGGCCTGTTCAATCAGGTCTCGGCGAGGAACCGGGATTTGTTGGCCTTGAATCGCTCGCTCGAAGAGAAAGTGCGCCAACGTACCCGGGAACTGTCGGAAGCGAATCTTCAACTGGTCGAACTGTCTTTGACCGACGCCCTTACCGGGCTTCCCAATCGCCGCCACGCGCTGCGGGCACTGGCATCGCTATGGGAGGAGTCGGTCGAGAACGATTCGCCGCTGGTGTGCATGATGATCGATGCGGATCACTTCAAGCGGGTCAATGATACCTGTGGCCATGATGCGGGCGATGGGGTGCTGATCGAGTTGGCCAAGAGGCTGCAGCATTCCTTTCGCAGTGACGATGTGGTCTGCCGTCTCGGTGGCGACGAATTTCTGGTCATCTGCCCGGATACCGACAAGGAGGGCGGAATGCATATCGCCGAGTTGACCCGGATAGCTGTCGCGGCCCTGCGCGTGCCGACTGGCGGTGAGCCCTGGCACGGTAGTATCAGTGTCGGGGTTGCGGCCAGAACGCCTGCCGTCGCAAGTTTTGAAGAGCTGATCAAGGCGGCAGACCAGGCCGTCTATGTGGCCAAGCAAGTGGGCAAGAATTGCGTCAGGACGGGACAGTGAACTATTTCGATCACCGCTGTCGACATCGCATCCTGCCTTCGATCAGGAGTTCGCGAGCCGCTGGCGCAGGGCTTCGATGCGCTGGCGATTGACGCCGAGGTCGCTGCGCCCGATGCGCGATGCCGAGCGCACCTGGATCACCTCGTTGGCCGGGTCGAACCAGAATTCGACGTCGTCGACGAACTTCAGCAGTCGGGTGGTGTATTGCACATAGAGATAGTCGGCTCGGCTGTCGATCAGGGTGGCTCCCGGCTCGCTCGCCAGCAGCGTTCTGAGCTTGGCGATGGTGGCTGGTCCATCGCTGCGCAGCAGCGCCAGCGGTGCGATGTCTGCGTACTCGCCCTGCGGATGATCTGGCCATAGCCTGGCCTGGCTGCTGACGCTGTTCGGTGTTGCCGATGGTCGAGGGAGCTTTCCGTCGCGAACGCCCAGGTCGCTCGGCGGCGTGCCGGTGAACAGGCCGAGTTGGCCGGCAGCCCACAGAAGGGCCGCCAGCAGGGCGACGCCAATGCCTAGCCGGTGCAGGAACTTGAGCATCCAAACGCGCCTCATGAGATTCCGGCGCGCTCCAGGCGCACGGCGCAATACTTGAACTCGGGAATTTTTCCAAAGGGGTCGAGCACCGGGTTGGTCAGGCGATTGGCGGCGGCTTCGTGGAAGCAGAACGGCAGCCACAGCGACCCCGGCGCGACCGCCGGATCGGCATGTGCCGTGACCTCGATTGCGCCGCGCCGGGTGATCAGGCGGACGCGCTCGCCGTCGGCGAGGCCAAGTCGGCGCAGATCCTGGTCGCTGACGGTAACCACCGCTTCGGGTTCCAGGGCGTCCAGTGCCGCGCTGCGCCGGCTCATGGCACCGGTATGCCAGTGCTCGAGCAGTCGCCCGGTGGATAGCACCAGCGGGTAGTCCTCGCTGGGCTGCTCGTCGGGCGGTAGCAGCGCGGCGGCGACGAAGCCGGCGCGGCCGCTCGGCGTCGGGAAGCCGTTCGCGAAGACGACGTCGGCACCGGGGAGATCCTCGCCGGCACACGGGTAGCTGACCGAGCCCTCGCGTTCGAGCCGCTCGCGACTGATATGGGCCAGGGAGGGCATCGCCTGGCGCATCTCGGCATAGATTGCCGCCGGTCCTTCGTATTGCCAGTCGAGGTCGAGGCGGCGCGCCAGTTCCTGGATGATCCACCAGTCAGGCCGGGTATCGCCGGGCAGCGGCAGGGCCTGGCGGCCGAACTGAACCTGGCGATTGGTGTTCGTCACCGTGCCTTCCTTTTCCGGCCAGGCCGAGGCCGGCAGGATGACGTCGGCGTAGATGGCGGTTTCGGTGAGAAACAGATCCTGCACCACCAGGTGATCGAGCGACGCCAGCGCCTGGCGCGCGTGCTTGAGATCGGGGTCCGACATGGCCGGGTTTTCGCCGACGATGTACATGCCGCGAATGTCGCCGGCAGCAGCGGCGTTCATGATCTCGACAACGGTCAGCCCCGGCTGAGGATCGAGCGTCGTCGTCCACAATTGCTCGAAGCCTTGCCGATTGGCGGCCAGCGAGATGGGCAGGTAGTCGGGCAGGAACATCGGGATCAGGCCGGCATCCGATGCCCCCTGGACATTGTTCTGCCCGCGCAGCGGATGCAGGCCGGTGCCGGGGCGACCGATGTGGCCGGTCATCAGCGCCATGGCAATCAGGCAACGCGCATTGTCGGTGCCATGGGCATGTTGCGAAATCCCCATTCCCCAGAAGATCATCGACGCTTTCGAGCGCGCGTAGAGCCGTGCCACTTCGCGGATCTGGGCGGCGGCGATAGCGCAGACTTCGGCCATCGCTTCCGGGCTGTAGGCAGCCAGGTGTGCGCGCATGGCGTCGAAGCCGCTGGTGTAACGGGCGATATAGGCCGGGTCGAAGAGTTCCTCGTCGACAATGGTGTGCAGCATGGCGTTGAGCAGCGCGACGTCGCTGCCGGGGCGAAACTGCAGGGTCTGATCGGCAAAGCGCGCCAGGCCGTGGCGGCGCGGATCGATGACGATCAGCCGCGTGCCCCGGCGCGCGGCACGCTTGAAGAAAGTCGCGGCGACCGGGTGGTTGGCTTCCGGGTTGCAGCCGATGAGAATCGCCACTTCGGCCTTGTCGATCTGCATGAACGATGCCGAAACCGCGCCGGAGCCGACGCCCTCGATCAGGGCCGCTACCGAGGAGGCGTGACACAGCCGCGTGCAATGGTCGACGTTGTTGGTGCCGAAACCGGTGCGTACCAGTTTCTGGAAGAGGTAGGCTTCCTCGTTGCTGCACTTGGCCGAACCGAAGCCGGCGAGCGCCTTGCCGCCGTGCTGCTGGCGTATCGCGCGCAGCCCTGCGGCGGCGCGCTCTAGCGCTTCGGCCCAGCTCGCTTCGCGAAAATGGGTAAGCGGATTGGCCGGGTCGAAGGTGGCGTCGGCAACTTTCGGCGCATCGTCACGGCGGATCAGCGGCGTCAGCAAGCGCTGCGGCGAGTGCACGTAATCGAAGCCGAAGCGGCCCTTGACGCACAGGCGCTCGCGGTTGGCCGGACCATTGCGGCCGGTGACGGCGATGATCTGTTCCTTGTGCACCTGGTAGTCGATCTGGCAGCCGACACCGCAGTAGGGGCAGATGCTGGGCACGACGCGGTCGACCGACTCCCCCGTCGCGAGCAGGCCGCTGCCGTCTGCGGCCTGCATCGTCGTCGCCATCAGCGCGCCGGTCGGGCAGGCCTGCACGCACTCGCCGCAGCCGACGCAGCTCGAATCGCCCATGGCATCGTCGAGATCGAAGACGATTTTCGCCGCTGCGCCGCGACCGGCCATGCCGATCACGTCGTTGGCCTGGATGTCGCGGCAGGCCTGCACGCACAGCTGGCAGTGGATGCAGGCGTCGAGCTGCACGCTCATCGCCGGGTGGCTGCGGTCGGGGAGGGGGGCGGGCGCTGTGCCGGCCATGGCGGCGCGCGACGGGAAACGGCTGTCCTGCAAGCCCAATTGCTCGGCCCAGTGCCAAAACGGCGCGTTGCGATCGTGCGCCTGCGCGCGTGGCGGCTGCTCGCTGAGCAGCAGTTCGATCACCAGCCGCCGGCTGTTCAGCGCGCGTTCGGAAGTGTCGCTGTGCACGCGCATGCCGGCGCTGACCTGGCGAGTGCAACTCGGCGCCAGGTTGCGCTCGCCGTCGATCTCGACCATGCACGCCCGGCAGTTGCCGCCCGGCCGATAGTCCGGCGCCTCGCGCGTGCATAGATGCGGAATCGTCGTGCCCGCGCGCCTGGCGGCCTGCCAGATCGTTTCGCCGGGCAGAGCAATCAGTTGGCGACCGTCGAGTTCAAAGCGCAGCTGCGTCGCTTGCACTGGCCGTACTACATCACTCATCGCGCTTCCTCCGTACCGGGAAAGTCGCGTACGCGACTCACCAATCTCCCTTCTCCCCGCGCGGGAGAAGGGCCGGGGAAAAGGGGAAGAGGGGGGGCAGCCATGACCGTTAGCTGCTGCGGGAAATAAGTCAGTGCCGTGGTGAGCGGATTCGGCGCCGCCTGCCCCAAGCCACAGATCGACGCCTCGCGCATCACCGCCGCCAGTTCCTTGAGCAATTCGACATCGAGCTCAGGCGCCGCGAACAGTGCCAGCATCTTCTCGGTGCCGACCCGGCACGGCGTGCATTGGCCGCAGCTCTCGTCGGCGAAAAACTCGAGCAGCGCCTGCACCGCGGCGCGCAGGTCGTCACGGTCGGAGAGAACGATCACCGCCGCCGATCCAACCAGTGCGCCGTGCTTTTCCAGTTCGCCGAAGTGTAGCGGCAGCTCGGCCATGCTCGCCGGCAGAATCCCCCCCGCAGCACCGCCCGGCAGATAGGCCAGCAGTTGCTGCCCATCGGCCATGCCACCGCAGTAGTCATCAATGAGCTTGCGCGCGCTGACCCCGGCCGGCGCGAGCTTCACACCGGGCTCGCGTACCCGGCCGGAGACCGAGTAGCTGCGCAGGCCGGTGAAACCCTCGCTGCCCAGCGCCGCGAAGTGCGCACCGCCGCTCGCGAGAATTGTCGGCACCATGGCCAGCGTCTCGACGTTGTTGACCAGCGTCGGGCGTCCGAACAGCCCCACCTCGGCGACGTAGGGCGGGCGTTGCCGCGGGTAGCCGCGCTTGCCCTCGATGGACTCGATCAGCGCCGATTCCTCGCCGCAGATGTAGGCGCCCGCACCACGCCGCAGGTCGATGAAACCCGGCTCGATCAGCTGCGCTGCTTCGAGCGCCGCGATCTCGCGGCGCAGCAGCGTGTGTGCCGCGGGGTACTCGTCGCGCAGGTAGATCCAGCAGCGCTGCGCGCCGATACAGGCCGCTGCCAGCAGCAAGCCATCGAGGAAGGGGTGTGTCTGCTCTTCGAGAATCACCCGGTCCTTGAAAGTGCCCGGCTCGCCCTCGTCGGCGTTGCAGACCAGGTAGCGAGGCGCTGGCGCGGCGCGCAGCAGTCGCCACTTGCGCGCGGCGGGAAAACCGGCGCCGCCCATTCCGCGCAAGCCGGCTGCTTCGAGTTCGGCGATCACGGCTTCGGCCTGCAGGCGACCGTCGCGCAGCGCCAGCAGCTGCCGGTAGCCACCGCGTGCGCGGTAGGCGGCCAGCGTCTCGCTGACGACCGGCAAGGCTGCAAATTCGCCAACTTCGATCAGGGCCAGCACGTCGCTGGCACTGGCGCGGTCGGCGTGGCGCTTGCCTACTTGCACCACCGGCGCGAGATCGCAACGGCCCATGCACGGCGCGCGCAACACTCTCGCCTGCCCTGGATCGAGCTGCGCGCGCAAGGCGGCGTCGAGTTGCAAGCCTCCCTGCAGCCGGCAGCTGAGCCCGTCACAGACGCGCACAGCGAGCGCCGGCACGGCTTCGTCATCATCGCGCAGGTCGAAATGAGCATAGAAGGTCGCCGTCTCGTAGACCTCGGCGACGCCGATGCGCAGCAGGTCGGCAAGCGCCACCAGTTCGCCCGCACGCAAGCAGCCGCGGCTGTCCTGAAGCCGGTGCAGATATTCGATCAACAGATCGCGGCGCAGCGGCAGATCGCTCAGCAGCGCGGCGACCGCGTCCCGCGTGGCTACGTCAACGCGCCTCCCCCGCCGCTGCCCGCGTCCCTTGCGTCGCCCTGCTGGCGGTTGCTCGCTGTTGTCCATGCGCTGGCTTCCCGATTCGAAGTGGCCATGCTAACAAACTAACAAGCATAGTGCCTCCTGTGCCGAGCTCGGCACAGGAGGCACGCCTATGCCACGCACCTGCTCGAGGCCGGCGTCGAGCTCACCGAGGGTCAGATGCAGCGCCTCGTCCCGGCCGACTACTTTCTGCTGACCTTCACGCTGGCAGCGGAATTGCGCGGGCTCGTTGCGGCGCACGCCGAGGTCGTCTTCGCTCTCCTGATGCGCTGTGCCTGGGAAACGGTGCATCGCTTCAGCCAGAACGACCGGCAGTTGCCGGGCAGGCCGGGGGCCTTGACGCTCCGCGGCAATGGGTGGCGCACTGCCAATCGGTGGGTAATGGCGAGAAGGCCCTGATCACCCTCGGTCGCTACCTCTACCGCGGCGTCATCCGTGAACAGGCCATCCTCGCCTGCGAGAATGGCCGGGTGAGCTTCTGCTATCGCAGCGCAAAGACGAACAAGGTGCAAAAGCGCTCGCTCACCGGTGCCGATTTCCTCTGGCTGATTCTCCAGCACCTGCTGCCCAAGGGCTTTCGCCGCGCGCGCTATTTCGGCTTCCTGCACGCCAATTGCAAGCGGCTGATGGGCTTGCTGCATCGCTTGCCGAAGTTCGATCCCAGCCGCTTCACGCCACCGCGCAAGGAGCGGCCAGCGATGCGTTGCTCGTGCTGTGGCGCCGTGATGGCGATCGTCAGGACGCGGATTCGATCGACATTACCCGGCATCGTTGCCGTTCCACCGCTCGTTGCGGTCGCCCCGAATTCAGTGGCCGGGACGCTAAAACGCCCGGATTTGCGAGATCTTCCTTGACTGCGCCGCAGCGCGCCGCAACTTCCCGCTCCCGGCCCTCCGGCGTTCATGCCTGTGGGGCAAATCCAAAAAAGATATTTGCAGGGGGGGCGCTCAGCCCTCCGGACCGGGCTCGTCCAACAAAGGGATCAGATCGTGGCTTCGCACGATCTATCCCCATTCGTTGGGCATCGCCTCCAAGCAGGCAGTGACCCGGCCCAATCTGAGTGCTAGACTTTGCTGCATGAACGCCCACGTGGACCACCTTCTGGACGAAGCTCTCGGCCTGCCAGCCGCCGAGCGTGCAGCCTTGACCGTAGCGCTACTCGATAGTCTCGAAGGCAGTGACGATTCTTCAATTGCGGAAGCTTGGCGGCAGGAAATCAGATCGCGGCAAGCGGCCCTACGAGCGGGAACAGTAAAGGCCGTTTCTTGGACGGAAGCCAGAGCAAGACTGAGCACTCTGTGACTCGCTTTGTAGTCGAGATTCTGCCCGAGGCTGAGGCAGAAATCAGAGAGGCATTCCTCTGGTACTTTGAGCGCAGCCCAATTGCGGCCGATGCTTTTCGAACCGAGACCCTTGGGGCCATTGATCGGCTTGGTATCAGTGCGCTGATGTGCTCCGAAGACGAGGATGCAATCAGGCGAAACATTCTCCGTCACTTTCCTTACACGGTCTTTTACGAGATTCGAGGCAATACCGTGACAGTGCTCGCTGTCGCGCACCAACGCCGCAAGCCAGGATACTGGCGCGAGCGCTAAGGCGATAGGACGGTCCGAAGTCAGTCGCTTGGCATGAATCCGCCGAGCGGCTAGTTGCCCATCGATAGCCGGCAAAGCTCGCGGAAGATCGACAAGCCGAAGCGCAGCCGGTAGGCGCGGGACTCCTGGCACCGATCGGCTGCCAAAAAGGCGAACGGCGCTGCGGATGGCAGCGCCACCCGATGACTCCGGAAGAGAGCAACCGACGTCGATCATTGCGGCGGTCCGCGCGGATTCGGGAGATTGCGTTGTGGCAAGAGGGTCGCGACCACGCGAAACTGCCCGATCTTGCAATGTGGGCAGTGCCGGTTCCTGCACGAGTGATAGACGTGCCGGGTCGTGCCGCAGTGCTCACAGCTTTCGACGTGACCGCCGAGGATCGCCGTGCGACAGGCAAGGATCGCACGCCAGACGCGGGCTGCCCCGCGCGCCAAAGGCTTGCTGGCGAGCTAAGCCTGGCCGAAGGTGGCCAACACCCCGGCCAGGCCGGCCGCTTTCACCGGCGCCGGTCAGCTGGGCGTGAGCAGTTCGAGCGTAGAGGTGGTACCGGTTAGCCGCGTGCGCGCCAGATGGAAGTAGCGCATCGTCGTGCTGACGCGGCCGTGTCCCAGCAGACGCGGGATGGTGTCGAGCTCACCGAGGTGCAGCGCATTCTCGGCCATCACTCGATTCTCACGACCGTTCGCTACACCCATCTGACGGAGCAAACCAGGCATCACGCCATCGACCGCATCAACGCGCTGATGGACCGCTATTGCCTGGCCAAGGGGACGCCGCGATGATCCGCCTCGGCTCTGTCATCGCCCAGTTCGAAGCGGACTTCATGACGCAATTTCGCCACCGGCTGAGCTTCGAGCAGCTTCAGGCGCTCTCGGCGATGCGCGATTGCCGCAGGCCGGCCAGCCCGATGATGCAGGTCCAGTGCGAAGGCTGCGATCAGCAAAAGCTCGTTCCGCATTCCTGCGGCCATCGCCTTTGCCCGCACCGCCAGCACCACGAGAGCCGGCAATGGCTGGAACGTCAGATGCAGCGCTTCGTCCCGGCCGACTACTTTCTGCTGACCTTCACGCTGCCAGCGGAATTGCGCGGGCTCGTTGCGGCGCATGCCGAGGTCGCCTTCGATCTCCTGATGTGCTGCGCCTGGGAAACGGTGCATCGCTTCAGCCAGAACGACCGGCAGTTGCAGGGCACTCCGGGGGCCTTGACGCTCCGCGGTCCTGCACACACACTCGCGTCGGCTCGATTTCCACCCGCATGTCCATCTCGTCGTCCCCGCGGCGGCGGTCGATGCAGCGAAGCAGCGCTGGCGACGCAAGCGTCGCGGCAAGAACGGCGTCTATCTGTTCAATTTCGGCTTCCTGCACGCCAATTGCAAGCGCCTGATCGGCTTGCTGCATCTCTTGCTGAAGTTCGATCCCAGCCGCTTCACGCCACCGCGCAAGGCGCGGCCAGCGATGCTTTGCGCGTGCTGTGGCGCCGTGACGGTGATCGTCAGGACGCGGATTCGATCGACGTCGTCCAGTGTCGTTGCTATGCCACCGGTCGTTGCGGTCGCCCTCTGATCATGTAAGCCGCCTTCACGGCGCTGTCCGGCCGCGTTCGGGACTTCAGTTTCCCCAAGCTGCGTGGCGCGGTCGCCCGGAATTCGGGGGCCGGGACGCCAAAACGGCCGGATTCGCAAGATCTTCGCTGCCTGTCCCGCAGCGCGCCGGGACTTCTCGGCTCCCGGCCATCCGGAGCCCATGCTTCCGGAGTAACCCAAAAAGATATTTGCAGAGGGGGCGCCCAGCGCTCCGGCCCGGGCTCGTCCAACAAACGGATCAGATCGTGGCTGCGCACGATCTATCCTTATTCGTTAGGCCGCAGACCGGCCATACGTTACGACTCCGGATCGAACATGATCTCCCGGACCTCCTGTGCGCAGCGACATCCTATGGCGATTTTGGCAGCCCAAACGAGTGCCTCCTCACGCGAAGAAACCTCAATGATCGAGAACCCTCCAACGACCGCCTTTGTCTCCGGTACTGGTCCGGCTGTGGTGGTCCCATCTGTCGCAACGATGGTCGATTGCTGGCGCTCGACACCGCCGCCGAAGATCCAGACTCCTGCGGCCTTTGCTTCCCGAACCACCTTATGTGATGCCTCGCCCACCGACGGCCAATCTTCATCGGGAATATGGTCCATCGATCCGTCATCAAACGAAATCAAATATCGAGGCATCGTATCGCTCCTTCTTGCGGCCCAACGTTTGACGTGAGGGGCGGCCGGAGCCGCAGGCGGAGGGAACCCAAAGCGCAGCTTTGGGCCGTCCCTCTCGACGGAATTGTTAGGCATCGCCGGTTGTGAGCCGCAGCTTTGCCTGTTGTACGGCCTCAGGCGAAAAGTGATCCTGGAACTTAAGCACGACCGTTTCAAACGTGAAGTCTTCAAGCCCGGCCTTAATAAGCGAGTCATAGCCTTCAGTAGCCTTCCGTCTTGCAACAACTTTGTCTACGGTCGGCAAGATACCGTTCTTGGCGATGCTTTGCCAAGTGCGGTTGGCTCTTGCGCGCTTTCCAGTTTCTTGCGACCTTGCTTCCTCAAAGGCGTAGATGCACTGTAGAGCTTCGCGCTCAACGTCAGTTGTCGCCCCGTACTTTAAGGCTCTGAGCTCGACTGCCCGGCGACGAGCCAGCTTTGCAAGTTCTGGGTGTTCTGCCTCAACGTTCTTGGCAAACTGCTCACAGTCTTCGGGTGTCTTAAGGCGCGTAATGCGAGGGTCTGACAAACGGCTCTCCCAGTTGGTTTTTGCGATGCCTAATCGGGATAGGAGAAAGCCTCACGGCCTCCCCCTCCCACACCACCGGACGAACGGGTCACGTATCCGGCGGTTCGATGAATTGAATTCCTACCGTGGCGCAAGGCTGGGTAGTCCCAATGTTTCGAAGAAGCGCAATGGTAGCGCGATGGACAGAGCCGGTGTTTTGGACAGCCGCCACGGGCCATGGGCCGACTTGCTGGTGTTCCACGCTTCGCGGACCGAGATGCCACGTTGGCGCAGTTGCCGATAGCCAGACGACCCCCACTGTTTCCAGAGATAGCAGCGCAACTTGCGTCGTACCCACTTGTCGATCTCGCGCAGAGGACTCAGCACCTCGCAATGCCGAAGTACGCTTTCCAACCAAGCAGGGTTTCTCTAAGCTCCGCGACGAGTGCGCCAATGCTGGTGCCTCGCGTACGACGGGTCAGTTCCCGCAAGCGGTCCTTGAGCTTGTCGATGGCCTGATCGGCCACCTTGAGCTTGGCGCCGTTGCGGCTAACCGTGAAACCCAGGAACTTGCGGTTCTTGGGTCGATCGACCGCGCTCTTCAGCGGATTCACTGTGAGTCGCAGTGTGTCGCTGACAAAGCGTGTCACGCTGGCCATCACCCGCTCGCCGGCGCGTTTGCTTTTGACGAGGATGTTGCAATCGTCGGCATAGCGGGCAAAGCGGTGGCCGCGCCGAGCCAGTTCCCAATCCAGTTCATCGAGCACCACGTTGGCCAGCACCGGCGAGAGCGGCCCGCCTTGCGGGACGCCCATGGACGTGGGCTCAATTTTGCCACCCACGCTCACGCCGGCCTTCAGGAAGCGATTGACCAGCCGCAACAGATCGGCGTCCGGACAGCGACTTTTCAGCCGCGCCATCAGGCGGTCGTGATTGAC
>NZ_SPMY01000103.1 GCF_012939955.1 Candidatus Accumulibacter phosphatis | reverse complement strand
GTTCTGGAACATCTCGTTGATCCGTGGCAGGCCCTTGCCGCGGCAAGAAGCCTGTTGGCGCGGGATGGAGAACTGATCGTCTCGCTGCCCCACGTGGGCCACAACGCGATTGTCGCGTGCCTACTCAATGCGGATTTCGAGTATCGTGACTTTGGTCTGCTCGACCGCACCCACATCCGTTTCTTTGGGATTAAGAATATTCAGCGCTTGTTCCAAGATGCCAATCTCAAGATCGTCGAGGCGCGCTTCGTTATTCGTACTCCAGAGCGGACCGAACTTGCCGCACAGTGGAACATGCTTTCTGACGATCTGCGAACCATTCTTGCGCGTAATCCCTATGGCAATATCTATCAGGTAGTGGTCAAGGTCGTCGCAGCAGATGGTATCGACTCAGGTCTGGACCTTACGCGTTTGACTGCAATCAACAAACCTTCGTCATAGACAAGCACCGGTCGCCATATTTTCTATTATGCACATCTCTGACCAAGGCGGTATTTCCGCGGAGCGTAGCGACACGGCGCACAGTATCCGGGTAATTGCTTTCTTCCTGCCACAGTTTCACCCGATCCCGGAAAACGATGCATGGTGGGGCAAGGGCTTCACCGAGTGGACCAACGTCACCAAGGCAACTGCCCTTTTTGCCGGCCATTACCAGCCGCACCTACCGTCCGACCTGGGCTACTATGATTTGCGCCTGAAGGAAACGCGGCACCAGCAGATAGCGCTGGCACGCAAATATGGCATTGGGGGTTTTTGTTACCACTACTATTGGTTTTCAGGAAAGCGACTGTTTGAATCGTCCGGTAGATGAAATGCTCGCGGATTCAGACAGTCACATGCCGTTTCTGCCTTTGCTGGGCAAGGTCCGGAACGGCTGCTGGCATCTTCTGCAATCAGGATCTCCGGAAGCTTGTAATCCGGAAACGGCAGCAGGA
>NZ_SPMY01000102.1 GCF_012939955.1 Candidatus Accumulibacter phosphatis | reverse complement strand
ATTCGACGTCCTCTTGCCGGCGCGAGGCGATATCCATTTCGGCGATGCGGCGAAACTCTTCGACCGTCCAGCCGGCGGGAACGCTCCACTGGCCCGTCGCTGGATCGATAACCGGCTGAATCACCGGATTCATGCGCACAATCGCGGTGTCGGTGAAGGGGCAACAGGAGACGTCGGCCGGCAAGCCGCCGTCGAGCATGAGGTGGGCAATGAAAGTGTGCGCATCCGGAGGATCGGCGATGATCGTCTTGCCCACCTTGACCAACTCCGGCAGGAAGCCGGTGCTGGCGCGCGACCGGCACAGTTCATCCGGGATCCCGTCGCTGCCGCATTCGGGCAGAAAAACCGTGCTTGTGCCCAGCGACAGCACGCCGATATCGCGACGCGGCACGCCCATGGCGATGGCTTCGACAACGCCTGCCAGCACCGGATTGTTGTAGCCGGTCATGGCGCCGTCCCAAAAGCGGCAACCGTCGAATTCCGCGGGTTTGTCGAACCAGTTGATCGGTGCCGTACTCGAGGCATGCGCCGCTTCCGCCAGCGTCGCGCGCTGCTGCCGATGCGGGAAACTGGCCGCCGGGCTGCTGACGTCGCTACGCATCATGCGCGCCCGGTCGCGGTCGAAGTCGTAAGTCACAAAAAGAAAGGACATGGGTCTGCCCGGTTCGTCGCGCTGTTCCCGCAGGGAAGCGATACTGTCATTGAGAATGCCGTGCAGGTTCTGCAGCGATGTGCTGCCCATGACGGGCAGGATGCGGTGCAGGAAGGCCAGCTTGCCGTCAGTAGAAAAGCGATAACCAACCGGGCTCGAGGGTGAAAAAAACGCCGGTCATCAACTGCAATAGACTCCGGTACCAGGGCAGGCGCCCAAAAAGTGCGTGGCGATTGACCGGATTGTCGAACAACTCGAAGATTTGGCGTGGCGAGTAACCCTCGATCAATGCCGCAGCGACGATCGCCCCGCCCGAGCACGCCGACACCAGATCGAAATGGCTGAGCACCTGATGCCCATCCTCGCCCGGGAAAAGATCATCGAGCACCTTCGCCTGAATCAAGGCAAAGGTCCCGCCACCATCGAGCGATAAGATGCGGAAGGGCTTTTTGCCGGACCTGGCTTCCATCGGCAAGGCGTCTGTCGGCGAGGCTTCCAAAGTGGTACCGAGCTTCCTTTTTCTTGTTTTGCGATTTCAAGCAAATGATATTATGCGGCAAACTGCCCCGGATGGGTTAGGTACGGGCTCGTTTGACGGGGTTCACGCTTGCCGGGTCGCGTTGAGGCAGGGGGCACGGATGCCCCTGGCAGGATGTCCGGGGCCAGGCGCAGGCTGGGCGGCCAAGGGAACTCATGCCGCTGCGGCTGGCAGGCATTCCACAGCGGTCGTGGCCGTCAGGTCATCGGGTCTTTTGCTGAAGGGCTGGCGCCGTTTGCGTTCGCCAGCTTGCTGACCAGCTTTTCGTAGCCGTTCACCCCGGCCCGACGGTAGATGTCCTGCACATAGTCGCGCACCGTGTGCGGCGAGAGCGCCAGGATTTCGGCAATCCTGTTCCAGGCCAACGATCCTGCTCTATCGGTCGCGTTTGCCGTCCGAACACGAGGCAGTCGATGAGCCCGGCAGCGGCTTGTCACGAATCTCCCTTCTCGTCCAGGCTGGAAAGGCAGCGACTGAAGCTCATCGCTCAGCGCCTCAGGCGTAAGCTTTCGGGACTCAACTTCATGACTCAGAGCGTCAGCGGTGAGGCTCAAAGACTCAACTTCATGACTCAGAGAGTCAGCGGTGAGGCTCAGCGACTCAACTTCATGACTCAGAGAGTCAGCGGTGAGGCTCAGAGGCTCAACTTCATGACTCAGAGAGTCAG
>NZ_SPMY01000101.1 GCF_012939955.1 Candidatus Accumulibacter phosphatis | reverse complement strand
GAGGGCCGCCGCCGAGGCAAACGAAGCGATGTGGCCGCCGACGTTGCTGTCCTTGTTGGCACGCACGACCATCGCCATGGCATTCCAGCGAATGTAGTTGTGAATCCGGATTTCGAGATCCGCGTTGCCGGGATACTTGGGCTGCTGATCGACCGGAATGGTGTTGATGTACTCGGTGGTGGCGCTGTAGGGAATATCGATTCCCTCCTGGCGGGCGTGGGAAATCAGGCCGTCAATCAGGTAGTGAGCGCGCTCGGCGCCTTCCCGATCGATTACCCCGCTCAGTGCGTCTTGCCATTCCTGTGTCTCTTGCGGGTCGGCATCGGTGATGCCGGCCGACGGCGCGTTTTCGGGCAGAGCTGCCATGGACTTGTCTCCTGGTCTGCAGAATCATGAAGTGAATAGTTTTGCTGGACGCCCAAGCGAACGTCAGCACAGAGGGTAAACGCTTGCGTCACTACAAAGTACCGCAGCGCAGCAATCCTTGTTGTCCCGCATTGTAAAACACACTTTTGCATCGTGCAATTTCACATGCGCCAGAAGGCCCTTGCGGGTGTTTTGGCACCCCCTATTGACCGTGTCACGGCCAGGAAGTTGATCTGTATCAACGTGGAATCGTCAATCAGCCGCCAAGTGGCCGGCTTTGTAGGCATTTTCCCCTTCCAGGAAGGTAGGCAAGCGCACAAGCGGCGAACTCGGAAGCGGCAACGGACGCCACCTGATTTGCGATAGAATCGCTCTCCTCCGAGATCGATGCGAAGAGACGACGCGCGCCTGGAGCGCCTCGCGTTTCTCGCATTGCCTTCTGGCCACTCCAGGAAACCACGAAATGACAGCAAAAATCCTCGACGGCACCGTGCTGGCACAAAAGCTGCGCGCCGATTTCAAGTCCCGCGCCGAAACGCTGGCTGCGCGCGGCACCCGCCCCGGACTGGCCGTGATTCTGGTCGGCGAAGACGCCGCTTCGCAGGTCTATGTGCGCAACAAGGTCAACGCCTGTGCGCAGGCCGGTTTTCACTCCGAAAAAATCACTTATCCGCCGACTGTCGAGCCGGCGCTGGTGCTGGCCAAAATCGCCGAGCTCAACGGCGATCCAAAAATTCACGGCATCCTGGTGCAACTGCCGCTGCCGAAGCACTTTGACAGTGATGCGGTACTCAAGGCGATCTCCCCCGCGAAGGACGTCGACGGTTTTCACGCCGAAAACGTCGGCGCGCTGATGCAGGGCAATCCGCGTTTCATTCCTTGTACGCCCTACGGCATCATGAAGTTCTTCAGCGACGCCGGCATCGAACTGAAGGGCAAGGAGGCAGTCGTCCTGGGACGCTCGAACATCGTCGGCAAGCCGATGGCGATGCTCCTGATGCAAGCCAGCGCGACGGTCACCATCTGCCATTCGCAGACCCGTGACCTGCTGTTCCACACCCGGCGCGCCGACATCCTGGTTGCGGCGCTCGGGCGTGCGCGCTTTGTCACCGCCGAGATGGTCAAACCCGGTGCGGTGGTCATCGATGTCGGCATCAATCGCCTGCCGGACGGCAAACTCTGTGGCGACGTGGACTTCGGCCCGGTCAGCGAGGTCGCCTCGGCGATCACGCCGGTCCCCGGTGGCGTCGGGCCGATGACCATCACCATGCTGCTCGCCAACACCCTCGAAGCCGCCGAAAGAGAGGCGCACTGATGGCACAGCAGCAGGCGCCGCTGGTCGGCGTCGTCATGGGCTCCGATTCCGACTGGCCGACGATGCAAGCGGCGGCAGTGATGCTCAAGGACTTCGGCGTCCCTTTCGAGACCCGCGTCGTCTCCGCGCACCGCACCCCGGATCTGCTTTTCGACTACGCTTCGACGGCCGCCGAGCGTGGCCTGAAGGCGATCATCGCCGGCGCCGGCGGCGCCGCGCATCTACCCGGCATGCTGGCCGCCAAGAGCATCCTGCCCGTCCTCGGCGTGCCGGTGCAATCGAAGGCGCTGTCCGGTAACGATTCGCTGCTGTCCATCGTGCAGATGCCGAAAGGCATACCGGTGGCCACTTTCGCCATCGGCGAGGCCGGCGCGGCCAACGCGGCGCTGTTTGCCGTCGCCATGCTCGCCACAAGCGACGCGGCGCTGGCGCAGCGCCTCAGCGAATTCCGTCAAACCCAGGCCGCCAAAGTGCTGGCCATGAAGCTGCCGGAAGTGTGAGCGGCCGCAGCCCGAACGACAGCCCCGCTCCCGGCCAGGGACTTCTCTCACCGGCGAGCGCTGTCGCTGACCGCCTGCGGCGCGTTAGATGAGTACAAGACGATGATTCTTCCCCCGGCTACTCTCGGCATGCTCGGTGGCGGCCAACTCGGCCGCTTCTTCGTCGCCGCCGCACACGAACTCGGCTACCCGGTCTGGGTTCTCGACCCTGACCCGCACAGTCCCGCCGGACTGATCGCCGACCGTCATCTGGTCGCCGGCTACGACGATTATCCGGTGCTCGACGAACTGGCACAGGGCTGTACGGCGATCAGCACCGAGTTCGAAAACGTCCCCGCCGGCAGCCTCGACTATCTCGCCAAATTCGTCCTCGTGCGCCCGGCGGCAGCCGCGGTCAGCGTCTGCCAGAATCGCATCGCCGAAAAAGAGTTCCTGCGCCGACACCATCTGCCGATTGCCGACTTCATCGCCGTGCACAGCGAACACGACCTGCGTGCTGCCCCGCTCAGCCTTTTCCCGGCGATCCTGAAAGTCGCTCGTTTCGGCTACGACGGCAAGGGGCAAGCCGTCGTCGCCGGTCGTGATGAGGCGATCGCCGCCTTCCAGCACTTCAAGGGCGAAACCTGCGTCCTCGAACAGAAACTCGCGCTCGGCAGCGAAATCTCGGTGGTCCTGGCGCGTGACGAAGACGGCCAGGTGAAAAGCTTTCCGAGCGCCGAGAACAGCCACCGCAAAGGCATTCTCGACGTCTCGCTGGTGCCGGCACGCCTTTCGCCGATGCTGCGCGCAGAGGCCGCCGAACTGGCTGAAAAGATCGCCGCCGGCCTCGGCTATATCGGCACCCTGGCGGTCGAATTCTTCGTTGTCGAGGACCAGCTGGTGGTCAACGAAATGGCGCCACGCCCGCACAACAGCGGCCACTACACGCTCGATGCCTGCCTGACCAGCCAGTACGAGCAGCAGGTGCGCGCCCTCTGCGGCTTGCCGCTGGGCGACCCGCGCGCGCACTCGGCGGCAGCGATGGTCAACCTGCTCGGAGACATCTGGTACGAAACCGGCCCTGCCGGCACTCGCTATCGTGAACCCGACTGGTCACGCCTGCACGCCTTTCCCGGCCTCAAGCTGCATCTCTATGGCAAGCACCACGCCAGGCACGGCCGCAAGATGGGGCACTTCACGGTGGTCGACGAGGACCCGGAGAAAGCCCGCGCCGTGGCGCTGGCGGCCCGTACGGCGATCGGGATCGTCGATGCCCCCTGAGCAGGCGGACATCGAGCGCGCCGTCGCGCTACTGCAGGCCGGCCAACTGGTCGCTTTCCCGACCGAGACGGTCTATGGGCTGGGCGCCGATGCCGCCAACCCGCCGGCGCTGGCCCGCATCTTCGCCGCCAAGGGGCGACCCGCCGAGCACCCGCTAATCGTCCATCTGGCCGGTGCCGGCTGTCTCGACCGCTGGGCGTGCGATATTCCAGCGCTGGCATGGGAGTTGGCCGAAGCTTTCTGGCCAGGTCCGCTGACCTTGATCCTCAAGCGCGCCGCGGGAGTGCCCACTGCAGTCACCGGCGGCCAGGACAGCATCGGCGTCCGCGTGCCCGCACATCCGGTCGCACTGGCTCTACTGCGCGCCTTTGCGCAGGCCGGCGGCGGCGTTGCTGGCATGTGTGGCCTGGCCGCCCCTTCTGCCAACCGCTTCGGCCGCATCAGCCCGACCGACGCCGCGCATGTGCGCGAAGAACTGGGCAACTCCGTCTCCCTGGTGCTCGACGGTGGCCGCTGCCCGGTCGGCATCGAGTCGACGATTCTCGACCTCACGCGCGATCCTGGGCTGCCGCCACGGCTGCTGCGTCCGGGACACGTCACCCCGGAGCAGATCGCGTCGGTCATCGGCATGCTGCCCGAGGTCCTCACGCAAGCGGCGGATGACGGCAGGCCGCGGGTCTCGGGTTCGCTGGCCGCACACTACGCGCCAGCGACGCCGCTGCGCCTGGTGGCCTCGACCGAGCTTGCGGAAGTCGTCGCCGAACTCCGTCAAACGGGCCGCCACAGTGCCATCCTGTGCCACAGCGAGTTCCCGGGCGTCGCGGCGACGCTTGCCGTTCGCCAGCTGGCTGCGCATCCCCGCGGCTACGCGCGCGCACTCTACGCGGCACTGCGCGAACTCGACCAAATGGCCGCCGACCTGATCGTCGTCGAAGCGGTTCCGGCGACACCCGCCTGGGCAGCAGTCGCCGATCGCCTGCGCCGGGCCGCCGTCGGCGCCGGTCAAACGACTGACTCGGCAAACAGGCATCGCTGATCCCCAGTCACCGGCCAGCGCAGCTGGCTCGACAAAGCAGGAGCGCACGGAACCAAGGCGATTCCTGTTCAAGGACAAGCGCTCCTGTTGCGGCCATCGCCTAACGGTCATGACATTTCGAGATACCCCGAATCATGAAAGTCATGACCGCTTCCCTCTCACTTGCAGTGCGCATTCCGGCTTGCACGCCGTAATCGTTCGCCGGGCAGGGAGCATGCTCCCTGAATTCCCCGCCTCACCCCAGACCCTTCTCCGGCGAGTGGAGAAGGGAGTTTCGTGAGTCGCTTGCGCGACTTTCACATTAACGGTCATGACACGTGGAGACACCCCAACGGTCATTGCAGTTGCGGCCGCCCCGGATCATGAAAGAAAATTCGAGTTGGGAAGCGATGGGTAGAGGTCGCGCAAAGCTTTGGCGGCTCGACCCCGAACTTTAACGTGACCCGCTGAACCGACTCGTACCCCGGATTGCTGCCTTTGAGCGCACACATTAAAAGGGCCGTTGGCGACCTGTCGCCTTCAGGCAACTTCGGTTCTGGCACCCACCGCCTCCCGCTTTCAAGTTTATTGCGAAAGGAGACGGTATGGAACTGGTTCCGATCCACAAGCGGGTCATTGGACTCGACA
>NZ_SPMY01000100.1 GCF_012939955.1 Candidatus Accumulibacter phosphatis | reverse complement strand
CCTCGCCATGTCGGTTTTTCAAGATGTGACGGCGGTTCCGTTCCTGGTGGTGATCCCGGTGCTCGGCATGAGCGATGGCGCGGACCTGCTGGTGAGTTCCCTCGGCTGGGCGGCCGCCAAGGCTGCGCTCGCCTTCGCACTAGTGTTTTTTGCCGGCCGCTGGCTGTTGCGCCCACTTTTTCGCTTGGTTACCAAACGACGCTCGGCCGAGTTGTTCACCTTGGCGGTCCTGCTGGTCGCCCTGCTGGCGGCTTGGACGACCAACAATCTCGGTTTATCGCTAGCTTTTGGCGCATTTCTGGCCGGCATGATGCTCGGGGAGACCGAATTCCGTCACCAGATCGAATCGACCGTTCGCCCCTTTCGTGACGTCCTGCTCGGCCTCTTTTTTTGTCGGCATCGGCATGCTCATCGATCCGGCATCGATTCCTCGCGTCTGGCAGTGGGCGGCACTCGGTGCACTTCTACTGTTGGTGAGCAAGGCCTTGCTGGTCACCGCGCTGGTGCGTAGAAGCGGCATCTCGGCCATGACCGCGTGGCAGACCGGGTTGCTGCTCGCCGTGGGCGGCGAGTTCGGCTTCGCCCTGCTCGCCATTGCCCTCGACGCGCAAGTGATTGGCGTCGAACTCGGGCAGATCGTCTTGACCTCTGTCCTTTTCTCGATGATTGCTGGAGCGCTGCTGATCCGCTTCAATCAGACCATCGCGCGCCGCCTGGTCAGCATTCGGCGCAACGCAGAGCCAGAAGTGCCCAACATGGCGATCGATGAGTCGAATCCACCGGTGTTGATCGGCGGCTATGGACGCGTCGGACACACCATCGCCGTCCTGCTGCAAAACAGCGGCATCC
>NZ_SPMY01000010.1 GCF_012939955.1 Candidatus Accumulibacter phosphatis | reverse complement strand
AGGAGATCGCCGACGGTCGTCGGTGAAGCATTGATCGCCCGGGCGATCTCGCGGTGGCTGCGACCGCCTTCAAGCGACAGCCGTAAAACGTCAAAAATCTTGCGCATGGATAGCCTGCTATTCGCCATGTGGGCCTCGGCAAATCTCCCGAGGGTGCCACGGTTATCCCGCGCGCTACGATATTACAAATGACTGTCCAGTTTGCTCTGGAATCGGTGTCCAGTTTGCCGTGGAATCACTGTCCAGTTTCGTCTGGAATCCGTGTCCAGTTTGGTGTGGAATACGCATGGGTTTTGCGAGCTGAGCACAGTAGCGGAAAATGCCCGGCGGTGAAAGCAGGAATCGCCGCCGGTCTGCCCGTCCCGTGTGCCGGGAGCGGCCCGCACAACAGGCACACGCATTCGGCAAGCACGGTGCCGCCGGCTGAGGCAGGCCTGGCCAATGCCAGTCATTCCTGGAAATGGCCGGGTCTGTCGTCAACAGCGCCATGGCAGGCGAACATGCAGCACTTTCCACGCTCCCCACGATTCCCACGATTCCTTTCCATGGCCGATTTATACTGCCTTCCCGAGCCGATGTTCCGGAGAGAAAGCCACCGCCTGACTCCCTGCGCGTTGCCCATGAGGACCCCTTCAAGCCGCGCGCTTCACCGCAACCAGCCACGCCCAGCCGCTACCGATGCCCGTCGATCACTACGAAAACTTCCCCGTCGCTTCGCTGCTGCTGCCCCGGCGCCTGCGTCGACCCATAGAGGCCATCTATCGTTTTGCGCGCGGCGCCGACGATATTGCCGACGAAGGCGACGCCAGTGACGCGGCACGTCTGCAAGGGCTCGCCGACTATGGCGAAGAAATCGGACGCATCGAACGCGGCGCAGCACCTCTCCGGCCAGCGTTCAACGAACTGGCCGAGATCATCGCCGAATGGCACCTGCCGACGCCTTTGTTTCGCGACCTGCTCGACGCTTTTGCGCAGGATGTGGTCACCAAGCGCTACCCCGATTACCCGCAGTTGCTCGACTACTGTCGGCGCTCGGCGAATCCCGTCGGCCGCCTGCTGGTGCATCTCGTCGGGCGCGCCAACGAAGAGAATCTGCACCGCTCGGACTGTATCTGCACGGCGCTGCAGTTGATCAATTTTTGGCAGGACGTGGCCATCGACTGGCAGAAGGGCCGCGTCTACCTGCCGCAGAGCGACCTCGAACGCTTCGGCGTCGGCGAAAGGCAGATCGCCTCCGGACGCTGCAGCGCCGAATGGACAGCGCTGCTCGCCTTCGAGGTAGAACGCACACGCGACTTGATGAACGCCGGCGCAGCGCTGGTCCACCAGCTGCCGGGGCGCATGGGCTGGGAAATACGCTTGACGGTGCAGGGCGGCCTGCGCATCCTGGAAAGGATAGAGCAGACCGACGGCGACGTTTTCCAGCAGCGTCCACAGCTGGGTCCGAGCGATTACCTGTTCATCGCCAGCCGCGCGCTGTTCATGTAAGTGCTACAAGCCGGGCAAGTCATGTGAGAATTGCGACCCTGTGCACCTCCAGAGATTGCGAATGACCCCCGACGAATACTGCCAAGAGAAAGCCGCCCGCAGCGGTTCCAGCTTCTACTACAGTTTTCTCTTCCTGCCGCCGAGCCAGCGCCGCGCGATTACCGCGCTCTATGCCTTCTGCCGCGAAGTCGACGATGTCGTCGACGAGTGTCAGGACGTGCAGATCGCGGCCACCAAACTGGCCTGGTGGCGGCAGGAATTGAGCAGCGTCTACGGCGGTAAACCACAGCATCCGGCAACCCAGGCGCTGCAGGCAGCCTGCGCCGAATTCAACCTTCCGGAAGAGCAATTGCAGGAAATCATCGACGGCATGGAGATGGATCTGCAGCAATCGCGCTACCTCGACTTCAAGGTGCTGTCGCTCTATTGCTACCGTGTCGCCAGCGTCGTCGGGCTGCTGGCGGCCGAGATCTTCGGCTACCAGGACCGCAAGACGCAGAAATACGCGCACGATCTGGGCCTCGCTTTCCAGCTCACGAACATCATTCGCGACGTCGGCGAAGACGCGCGCATGGGACGCATCTACCTGCCGATCGACGAACTGCAGCGCTTCGACGTGACCGCCGCCGACATCCTCAACGCGCGCCACAGCGACAACTTCGAGCGCTTGATGGCTTTCCAGGTCGAACGTGCCGAGAGCTACTACGCGCAAGCCATCGACGCCCTGCCGGCCAGCGATCGCCGCACGCAACGCCCTGGCCTGGTGATGGCGGCGATTTACCGTACCCTGCTCGACGAGATCAAGCGCGATGGCTATCAAGTCCTCAGCCAGCGCACTTCACTGACCCCGATACGCAAGCTGTGGATCGCCTGGCGGACCTGGGCGCGGGGATGAGAGCGGCGATCGTCGGCGGTGGCTGGGCAGGTCTCGCCGCCGCCGTCGAACTGGCCCGGTCAGGGGCACAGGTGACACTCTTCGAGGCCGCCAGACAACTCGGTGGCCGGGCACGCAGCGTCGAGACGCACGGCCAGCGTCTGGACAACGGCCAGCATCTTCTGATCGGCGCCTATCGGGAAACGCTAGAGCTAATGAAGGACGTCGGCGCAGACCCCAGGCAACTGCTCAAGCGCCTGCCGCTCGAACTGAATTTCCCGGCTGGCAAGAACAACCACTTCCGGATGCGCCTGCCGCGGCTGCCAGCCCCCTGGCACCTCGCGGCAGGCCTGCTCGGCGCGCGCGGCGTCGGCTTCGCCGAGAAAATCGGCGCGGTACGCTTCATGCGTTTTCTGCAGGGCGTGCGCTACCGCCTGGACGCCGACTGCACGGTCAGCGCACTGCTCGATCGCCATCACCAGCACGGACTGCTGCGCAGGTATCTGTGGGAGGCGCTTTGCCTGGCCGCGCTGAACACCGCGCCGGAGCAGGCATCGGCGCAGATTTTCGTCAATACGCTGCGCGACACCCTCGGCGGAGGCCGCGCGGCCACCGACCTGCTGCTGCCGGCAACCGACCTCGAGCAGGTATTCCCGGCCGCTGCCGCCCGCTTCATCGTTGCGCACGGCGGGAAAATCCGCCTGGCGACGCGTATCGAAAGCATTGAGAGCATTGACGACAATTTCGAGCTCGCTGGCGAGCGCTTCGATTACGTAGTCGTCGCCGTCGGTCCGCAGCACGCGGCGCCCTTGCTCGCCGGCCAGCCGGCGACGGCCGAAAGCGCACGGCTGCTCGCCGGCTATCGCTTCGAGCCGATCGCCACCGTCTACTGCGGCTATCCACCGCAGCTGCGCCTGCCTTTCCCGATGCTCGGCCTGGCAGCGCAGAACGGTGGCCAGATCGGGCAGTGGGTTTTCGATCGCGGCATGCTATGCGGCACGCCAGGAGTGATCGCCTTCGTGCTCAGCGGCCATGGCGCCTGGGAGAAACTCGACAAGCCAACGCTGGTTGCGCAGCTCGACAGCGAACTCTCGGCAGCGCTGTGCACCCGCCTACCGGCGATCGAATGGCAACAGGTGATCCGCGAACAGCGCGCGACGTTCTCGTGCCGCCCGGGCCTGCATCGCCCAGCCGCACGCACCGCGCGCAACGGTTTGTGGCTGGCCGGCGACTATGTATGCGCCGACTACCCGGCGACGCTCGAAGCAGCGGTGCGCAGCGGCCTGGCCGCTGCGCGCGGCATACTGCTCGAAAGCCGCAGCTGAGCGCGCGCTCAGGCGGGCGCTTTCCAGCTCTCGAGGCGCGTCCGCGAGCAGTCAACGGTCGCCGCAGAGAAGAGCTCGGAGTGGCGGAGGACGACTTCCTCGAAAGCGTAGTCCTCGAGACCCAGTTCGAGCAGTGCCGGATAGCTGCCGACGTCAACGTCACGATTCACGGCGCGCTCGACGGCGCCGATGATGCCATGGCGCTTGATCAGCTGCCAGGTACGCAGATCGCGCGTGGCCTTGCCATTCCTGGCCGAGAGCACGCCTTCGTAGGCATAAACTGCCTCCAGGCACTGCCGTTCGGGCTCGCTGTTCGCTCCGTATTTCTCGGCACGCAATTCGAGCGCACGCTTGCGCGCCGCGACCGCCAGGTCGGGGCGCCCGCGTTCGAGAACGTTCTTCTCGAACATGGTGCACTCTTCCGGCGTCTTGAGGTTTGCTACTCGTTCGACCATCAGCGACATAAGATTCCTAAGCTATTGAACTACAGTGGTTACTACCAGCGCGGAAGGAAATGGGACATCTCCTCCCTCGGCGCCTCGTTTCTCGCCCAGCCTGCTACGACTTCTCCAGCGGCTCGGCACTGACTTCTTCCAGCTGTCCGGCTTCCATACGCAGGCGACGACGGCAACGCGCGGCGATCTCCTCGTCATGGGTGACCAGAATCAGGGTCGTCGCACTTTCAGCGTTGATCGCAAACATCAGGTCGATCACCTGATGTCCGGTCACCGCGTCAAGGTTGCCAGTCGGCTCATCGGCCAGCACCAGTCCTGGCCGCGGGGCAAAGGCGCGGGCCAGAGCCACGCGTTGCTGCTCCCCACCCGAGAGATGCTTCGGATAATGCTTCAGACGGTGCCCCAGCCCAACCCGCTGCAACCAGCGCTCAGCCTCGCTGCGAGCGTTCGGCGTAGCCGCCAGCTCCAGCGGCAACATGACATTTTCGATCGCCGTCAGCGATGGCAGCAACTGAAAAGTCTGAAAGACAAAACCCAACATCCGACCACGCAATACGGCGCGCGCATCCTCATCCAGCGTCCCCAGGTTCTCGCCCGCCAGGACCACCGAGCCCGCACTCGGCTGGTCGAGGCCAGCCATCAGACCAAGCAGGGTAGACTTGCCGGAACCCGAGGCGCCAACAATGGCCACTGTCTCGCCCGCCGCGACGGCGAACGAAATCTCGTGCAGAATGGTCAACGGCTGGCCGCCGCTATCCACCCGTTTGGCCAGATCGCGAACCTCTATCACCATTGCTGCGGCATCTCCTACCACGCTACCATGCTCCGTTTATTGATCTTGCGCTCCCTGCTACTCGCCGGATTGCTGCTACTTGCCCCCGCTGCACAGGCGGCGCGTACCATACTGATCTTTGGCGATTCGCTTTCGGCGGGCTACGGCATCCGCCAGGAGGCGTCCTGGCCAGCCTTGCTAAGCCGACGCTTGCAGGAGAAGAAGCTCGATTATAACGTCGTCAATGCCAGCATCTCTGGAGAAACATCCGCCGGAGGCCGTACGCGCATCGCCGCGGCACTGCGAAAACACTCCCCACAGATCGTCATCGTGGCCCTTGGCGCCAACGACGGCTTGCGTGGCCTGCCGCTGGCGCAGCTGCGCGAGAACCTCAGCGCCATCGTCACCAGCGCCAAGGATAGCAAGGCGCAGGTGCTCCTGGTCGGGCAGCGCATCCCGCCCAATTATGGTGCGTATGCGAGCCAATTCCACGCCAGCTTCGGTGCCGTGGCCGAAGCCCGCAAGGCCGCACTGGTGGACTTCCTGCTCGCTGGAGTGGCGACCACGCCACAACTGTTTCAGGCCGACAACCTGCATCCGACCGCTGCCGCCCAACCCCAGCTACTCGACAACGTCTGGCAAGGGCTGGCGCCGCTGCTAAAATAGCAGGCTGCCAACCAAGGAACTTGCCGAGCATGCAGGCAGCCGTATGAAACGCGATATCGCGACCCTCGAACAACTCAGCGAACTGTCTACCTTTGACCAGGTCATCGACGTTCGCTCGCCCGGCGAGTTTGCCGAGGACCACATCCCGGGCTCGATCAACTGTCCGGTACTCGACAACCAGCAACGTATCGAAGTCGGTACGCTCTACAAACAGGTGTCGCCCTTCGCGGCCAAAAAGCTTGGCGCCGCCTACGTGTCCACCAACATTGCCAAGCATCTGCAGGCACAGTTCTTTGACTGCGCGAAGAGCTGGCGCCCGCTGATCGTCTGCTGGCGTGGTGGCCAGCGCAGCGGCGCCATGACCTACGTTTTCCGGCGTGTCGGCTGGGACGCGCTACAGTTGGAAGGCGGCTACAAGGCCTATCGCCGCCTGGTCGTCGAAGACCTCGCCGAGCTGCCGCGAAAACTGCAGTTCAAGGTCCTCTGCGGCGCCACTGGCAGCGCCAAGAGCCGCATTCTGCAGGCCATTGGCCGGCGCGGCGAGCAAGTCCTCGATCTCGAGGAACTGGCCTGCCACAAGGGTTCGGTGCTGGGCGTCCTGCCCGACTCGGCGCAACCGTCACAGAAAATGTTCGAGTCGCAATTGCTGACCGCGCTGCGCGCACTGGACTCGAATCGCCCGATCTATGTCGAAGCCGAAAGCCGCAAGATCGGTTCGCTGCAAGTGCCGGCCGCACTGATCGAAACGATGCGCGGCGGCGAATGCTTCACTATCGAAGCGTCTTTCGCCGCGCGGGTCGATTTTCTCTTGCGCGACTACGATTATTTCCTGCTTGCCCCGGCACGACTGAACGCCTGCCTGCATCCCTTGCGCACCCTGCAGAGCGCGGAAACCCTCCTGCGCTGGCAGGACTACGTGCGCGACGCGCAGTGGCGAGAACTGGTCAGCGAACTGCTCGAACTGCACTACGACCCGCTCTACAGTCGCTCGCAAACGCGAAACTACGGCGGATTCGCAGCGCCCGCACGCTTCACCAGCGACGACCTGACCCCGGTCGGCGTCGAAGCCCTGGCACTGAAAATTTGCGGCGGATAGTTGCGGAGTCGAATAGTCGGATCAGCAGTGGGAGTCGCCGTCAGAGCCGAGCCGCAATCGCCCCTCGCGTGCCGCACAAGCGTTGCACCATTGCCGGCTTCGGCGCATCGACCTGACCTTCCTCGAAAGCCGCCACCTGCCAGCCGCGCTCGCGCACCCAGCCAAGCATCTCCTGCGAGCGCAGCAGAAAGTCCGGATTCGACGGTTTGCCGTAGCGCTCATTGCCGACCATGAAGGTTTCGTAGAGCAGGACCCCCGGTTCGGCGAGGCAGGCCAGGAGTTCTTCGATGCGCGGGCGATAGAGGTAATTGGTGACCACGATCCCCGCGAACAGGCGGCCATGGTATGGCCAACTGCCGCCTTCCAGGTCAGCCTGGCGCGGCGTCACCCGCGCGATGCCCTGCAGCGACGCAAGCGCCAGGGGACTGCGATCGACCGCCTCGACCTGGTAAGCAAGCCCCGCCAGCAAACGCGCATGGCGGCCAGTCCCACAGGCCAGATCAAGCACCTCGCCATGCTCGGGGATCAGGCGCGCAAAACGGCGTATCCAGGGCGATGAGTGGAATTGAGGAGATGGCGGCGATTCATCGGGAGAAGCTGCCATGTGCGGTCTTCCTTCCTTTATCATTAGCCAACCTTTTCGGAGAGCACAGCATGGCACAAGAAAAAGCGCCCGTGGTCGTTAGCGAAAACGGTCGGGGACCCTACCAACAGACAGTTCGCCTCGGCAGGCACACGCTGATTGCCGATGAACCTCTGGCCATGGGCGGCGAAGACGCGGGCCCTGAACCCATGGATTTCCTGCTCGCCGGCCTTGGCGCCTGCACCTCGATCACTCTGCGCATGTATGCCCAACACAAGAGTTGGCCGCTGACCGGGGTCAGCGTCGCGCTGATACACGACAAGCTCGACCTTGACAATGGCCGCGGCACGGTCGATCGCATTGCCCGCGTGATCACCCTGGAAGGCGAGCTGACAGCGGAGCAACGGCAGCGCCTGCTGGCCATCGCCAACAAGTGCCCAATGCACCGTACCCTGCAATCCGACACACGCATCGACAGTCGGCTCAGCGATCTTTGCGCGGCAGCAGCAAACGCCGCCTAGGCCGAATTCCTGGGCACTGGGAAGCAGCCGCAAACAACACGACTCGGGGGCGTAGCGGTGCTCCCCTGCATGCTCGAGGGGTGACAAATGTCGCAGCTGGGGGTCAGGGCGACCGCCATATTTCGAGACTCGACGGGCCATCTGTGGTAAATTGATGCGGTGCAACATCAACCTGTACCGCGCCTCACAAACACGAGGTGAAAGTCCCCAATGCTAGAACATCACTACCTCACTACGCTGTTTGAACCGAAATCTGTCGCGGTAATCGGCGCCTCCGACCGAGCGAACTCGGTCGGCAACGTGCTCTTCAAGAACATCCTCGATTCTGGCTACAAAGGTCGTCTGTATCCGATCAACACGAAGCACGACACGGTCCAGGGCGTGCCTGCGTACAGGTCCATCGAAGAGATCAGCGCCCGTGTCGAGCTCGCGGTCATCGTCACCCGACCGCAGACGGTGCCGAGAATCGTCGAGCAATGCGGCCGCAGCGGCGTCAAGAACGCCATCGTCATCTCGTCCGGCTTTGCCGAGGCAGGGCACTCGGGGGCTGCGCTCGAACGCAAGATGATGGAGATCGCCCGCAGCTACGGAGTCCGCCTGCTCGGCCCGAACTGCCTGGGGATCATTCGTCCGGACCTTGGCCTGAATGCCACTTTTGCCAGCGTGCACGCGCACGTCGGCAATCTGGCGCTGGTTGCGCAGTCGGGCGCCATCTGCTCGGCCGTTCTCGACTGGGCCTCCAGCAACCGCATCGGCTTTTCCAGCGTCATCTCGCTGGGGGGCACCGCCGACGTCGATTTCGGGGAGATCCTCGACTACCTGATCTATGACAACCGCAGCCATTACATCCTGCTCTACGTCGAAGGCATTCGCGACGCCCGCCGCTTCATGAGCGCGCTGCGCTCGGCGGCGCGCGTCAAGCCGATTGTCCTGCTCAAGGCCGGTCGCCACGCTGGCGGACTGGCAGCCGTCGAAACGCATTCCGGCATGGCCGCCGGCTCGGATATCGTTTTCGATGCCGCCGTGCGCCGTGCCGGCGTGGTGCGGGTGAAGAACATCGGGCAGCTGTTCTACGCCGCCAAGGCGCTGGCCTCGAAATTCCGTCCGCAAGGAAAGCGCCTGGCGATCATCACCAACGGTGGCGGACCCGGAGCCATGGCTGCCGACCGTGCCGGCGACCTCGATATCCCGCTTGCCGAGTTGTCACCAAGCACCATGCAGGTGCTCAACGCGAAAATGCCGGCGACCTGGTCGCAACGCAATCCGGTGGACATCGAAGGCGATGCGACCGCCAAGCGTTATCACGACGCGATTCTCGCCGTTGCCGAGGACAGCGAAGTCGACGGTGTTCTGGTGATGCTGTCACCGCAGGCAATGACTGACCCGATGGCAGTCGCCAAAGCCGTCATCGAAGTCGACCTGCTGACCGCCAAGCCGATTCTCACCTGCTGGATGGGCGAGGAGCAGGTCGGGGAATCACGCGCCATGCTCGAAGAAGCCGGTATCCCGTCTTTTCGCATGCCGGAAACCGCTGTCGAGCTCTACTACCATATCTCGACCTACTACTGGAACCAGAAGCTCCTCTTGCAGACCCCGGCGCCCTTGTCCAAGGACGCGCGCCCGGAAACCGAAGGTTCCAAGATGTTGATCGACGCGGTACTGCACGAACGCCGCAAGATTCTCTCGGAAATGGAATCGAAGGCGATCCTGCGCGCCTTCCGCATTCCGGTCGCGCAGACCATGGTCGCGCACACGCCAACCGAATCGCTGCTGCTGGCCGAACAGATCGGTTTCCCGATTGCCATGAAGATCGATTCGCCGGACATCGTCCACAAGAGCGAAATCGGCGGCGTGCGGCTGAACATCACCAATGCGCCGGCCGTTCGCAACGCCTATCACGACATCATCGAAACGATCAAGAAACGGCACCCGACGGCGCGCGTCAATGGCGTCTCGATCGAACCCTATCTGGCGCGCCCGCACGGTCGCGAGCTGATGATCGGCGTGTCGCGCGATCCGATTTTTGGTCCGATCATCACTTTCGGCGCCGGCGGCACCGAGGTCGAGGTTTTCAGCGACCGGGCAGTCGCCCTGCCACCGCTCAACCGCTTCCTGGCGCGTGACCTGATTGCGTCGACGCGGGTGTCGAAACTGCTCGACGAGTTCCGCAACATGCCGCCGGTCAACCTCGAAGCCCTGGAAGACGTCCTGCTGCACGTCTCGCAAATGATCTGCGAGCTGCCGTCATTGCAGGAACTCGACCTCAACCCGCTGATCGTCGACGAGAACGGCGCCATCGCCGCCGACGCGCGCATCGTGATCGACTACGCGGCGCCATCGGGCGACCGCTATTCGCATATGGCGATCCACCCCTACCCGGTGCATCTGATCCAGGACTGGGAATTGCCCGATGGCCGCATGGTCACCATCCGCCCGATCCGCCCGGAAGACGCCGAGCGCGAAAAGCAGTTCGTCATCTCGATGTCCGAGGAAAGCAAGTACTACCGTTTCATGGACACCATCCGCGAGTTGACGCAGACCATGCTGGTACGCTTCACGCAGATCGACTACGACCGCGAAATGGCCTTGATCGCGACAATCCTCGACGGTGAAGGCAAGGAAGTGCAGATCGCCGTCGCCCGCTACGTGACCAACCCGGACGGCGAATCGGTCGAGTTTGCCCTGGCCGTCGCCGATGACTGGCAAAAGCACGGCGTCGGCCGCAAGCTGATGAGCGCGCTAATCGCCTGCGCGCGCGCCAAAGGCTACCGGACGGTCGTCGGCGACGTGCTGTCGATGAACACCAAGATGTTCAGTCTGATGACCAAGCTCGGTTTCACGATTCACCCACACCCCGACGACCCGGCAGTCAAGCGCGTCATCAAGCCCCTTAACACTTAAAGGCCTGTCCGCTTCGCGGTTAGCGGGCCGGGTGCCGTCTTGGCCCCACCGTTCAAGTCGGAGCAGCGGCAAAAAGCGACCAGACCCTGTGCGGGCCTGGTCGCTTTTTGCCGCAAACTCCCTGAAGAAGCGGCCTACTGCTGTTCGAAATTGACGTCGTAGGGATAGGGGCGAGGCGGCTCGCTGGCTTCCCGGTAGGCTCGCTGCTCGTCGAGATCGGTCTTCTTGTCCCAGAAAATCGCCCGACCACGGCTTTGGTCTTCAAGCCACTCCGGGTGCTGGGCCAGCATCTCGCGCATAAACTTGGTGTGCTCGGATTCGTACAAGGCCATCTGGCCTACTCCCCATGAAAAAACAGCTTTAGGCGATTGCCGGAAAAGAACGTACCAGATTGCGCCGGATTTTCGGTCGGCTTCAAGGCGCGACACCAGGCGCATAGTCGAACTATGTAACTGTTGTCGCAACACAGAAGACGGGCGAAAAGACAAGCAAGATGGTAGGTTGTTTGACAGAAATCGCCTTAATCAGCGACATCGTCAAGTCAGGGATTATACGCTGGCTGCCGGTGGACTGTCAGCGACGCCCAGACGATCACGGCCCGCCGGGCGCCGCTGATCGAAGGGGCGAACCCAGAACAGCTCATGGCGACGAACGGCCTTGCGAAAGAACTCGTTCTCACCGCTGGCCGGCCATTGACGAGCGGCGAGCAGTTTCTGGATCGCGCGCCGCAAGCGTTTCTTGAACGGTAGCGATCCTTGCAGGTCGTGCTGCATGGCCAGTGCCATGGCCTTGTCGAGTTGCGTGGCGGCGCTCAGGCAGGGGCTCCACAGGGCATCGGGCGGTAGCGGCGACAGCACTGGCGGCAGGGCGACGCCCTGCCCCGCCGGACCCATTGGCCAGCGGTCGTTGTCGTGCAGGTGATTGGCGTAGAGGAGGCTGGTTGCGGGCTTCCAGGACGAGCGCTCGACCGCCAGCAGCAGCGCCTGCGCGCCGGCCACGTGGTCGGCGTGCGGATCCAGCTCGGGGTGCGGCATGACGACGACTTCGGGGCGGAAGTGCTCGAGCAGGGCAACCAGATCGGCCAGCAGATTTTTCCCGCACGGCAGGCCGTCGGCATCGGCCGGCAGAGGAAACGGATTATGCGCTCGCGCCGAGCGCACATCGGCTTCAGCCGACTCGCGTGAAGCCCACGCGCGCTCGGGTTCGGAAAGCATCGCCGGCAGTTGCAGGCAGTAGTAGCCCAACTGCACGCATCGGCTCTGCGGGACACCTCCCCAGAGGGGCACGGCCAGGCTGTCCCAGGTCCGCAAGCGCCCTTTCAGGCGCGCCGCGGCAGCCGCTTCCAGATCCAGGCAGCGATAGCGGTCGGCTTCGATCTCGCCCTGGGTCAGGGTGACGATGCTGAGCTCGGGGCCCTGGCCAGTCTGGGCGGCCCCGGCAGCACGGCTATAGAGGCCAAAAGCCGCCAGCTCGGCGTCGTCGGCGTGTGGCGCGATGAGCATCATTCGCCGTTGCGCGTAGTCGGGGTTGCCCAGCACGTAGAGGGTGGCGGTCGCCGGCAGGCGGCAGAAGCGGCCGCAGATCGACAACTCGCCGCTGGCCAGTGCCGCTGCTTGCCCGGACAGGTTCAGATAGCGCCGCCCTCTGACGCCGCGCTCAAAATCCTGCCGGTCGTCGCCGAGGACGACCTGTGGGTCCAGACAGTGACCGAGCAGGGTACTGCGTAGGTGCAGCTCGAGAAGCAGTGTCTCGCCGGCCGCCAGCGGTACGCTCAACTGCACTCGCCCGTCACTCAGCGAGACGGTCTGCTGCGCCGTTTCGGCCGGGAAAGCATATTGGTAGTCGTCCTGCGGCGAATAGAACAGGTGGTCGGCAAACCAGGCTTCGTGCGCCACCCAGGCGCACAGCGACAAGAGCGGCAGCAGCCACCAGGCAAGGAAGAAACCAAGGGCGACGAGGAGTATCAGGGCTGCCAGCAGAAAGAGGCGCTTGCGCTGGCGATAGCGCTTCAACAGTTGCTGTTTTCTTGCAGTCATGGGCCTGCTGCTTCCTAAATTCGATAGGCCGGCACGCGGTGGCACCAGCGATCCTTGTACTCGCGATCAGCACGACCAAAGGAAAAGCGCAAAGGCTTGCCGAGCGCGCGCGCGTCTGCCCAGGCGCTCTGCGTATTGATGAAACTGAGCACGCTTCCGGGACTGAAGTCACGCGTTTCGGGATCGACACCGCCATTGATGTATTCGAGCGAAATCCACGCCGGAGCTTCGACGCGATAGAGAATCTGCACGGCAATGGGCTGCTCTTGGCGAAAAAGGATGGCCCCGGTCATGAATTCGCGCAGCAGCGCGAACACTTCAGCCAGATGCGCATGCCCCCTGGCCGCGAAACCCCAGCGGCGCCGGAAGAGATCGGCATACATGCTGGCCTGCTCGCGCGGCGAGAAGTCCAGCATCTGGCGCACCTGCCCGCCTGCCTCTTCGAGCAGGCGCAGCTCGCGCCGCTGGTTGTAGCGAAACTTCTTCGAGTAGTCCTCGGGAGCACGCGCCAGCGCCAAGCCTTCCGGCTGCGCCTTGAGTTCGCTGATCCGTCCGGCGTTGAGCTCGGATACGTAACGCATGCGCTGGCGTACCGGCACACAGGCCTGCGCGTCGATCGGCAAGATCACTTCGGCATTGCCCAGATCGAACAGCTCGCGCTGACCGCGTGTTTTCAGCACCTCCTTCGACAACGCGAGGTAGCGCCCCCAGCAGGGAATCGCCGCCAGCAACTCCTCGCCGGAGAAATAACCGAGGTAGCGCACCGGGATCCCCGCCAGCGCCGAGAGGCGCTCGACGACCAGCGGATGGGTGAACATGCTGCCGCCGCAGCGCTGCCAGGCGGCGGCATAAGCGGCGGCATCGATTGCTGTCCAGCCGCGCTCGCGCCAGACTCGCAGGCGATTCAACATGCGCCGGCGGAGTGTGTGCAGAAGCGGGTCATGACAGCCGGAGTCCTCGCGGTTCGCAGCGCCTGGAGGAATCTCCGGATGCTCGTGGTGGGGTGTCGTTGAACTGTGCAAACGAACCACAGCCAAGGCTGGAAGGATAAACCAATTACGACGCCGTATGCCCCGCGTTCGCGATAAGCGCAGGCTATGGCTGGCGCGATATACTTGTCGGCCTGGAGCGCACCCCAGCTCGGCGGCAAGGAGTGGCGCGTGATCAACATGGAGGACTACAACGATGTCGGCTGAACCGCGCCGCGTGCTGCAGCTTTGCCACAGCTATGGTGCACCGTTCACGGATGTCACCTGCCAGTGGGCCAGGCTGTTCGTGAACCGGGGCTGGCGAATGACGACCGTCTACCTCACCGGCGAAGCCGACGCCGAGGTGGTGCGCAGATCCGGCGGCGACGAGGTCCTCTTTCTCGGCTTCGACTCAGGGCAGGTGCGCGGCCTCAAGCTGGCTGCCCTCTGGAAACTGCGCCAGTTGCAGCAAGCACAGGGTTTCTCGCTGGCCATCGCCCATCGCTTCAAGCCCATCTACGCCTGCTGCCTGGCGCTGGACATCCCGGTCATCGGCGTCCATCACGCCTATGGCGACTACCGGCGCCTGGGACGGCGCCTGTTTGCCGGTGCCTACACCACCCGACTGGCCTTGCTGGGAGTCTCCGATGCGGTGCGCGACGACCTTCGCTCCTGCCTGCCGCGCTGGCCGGCAGAGCGCATAGGGACGCAGTACAACCACGTCGAACTGGCGGCACTACAGGCTCGGCAGCAGCCCCGGGACGAGGCGCGGCGGGCGCTCGACCTGCCACACCACGCCTACGTCTTCGGCAATGTCGGCCGCCTCCACCCGGACAAGGACCAGGCAACCCTGATCCGCGCCTTCGCCGGCCTGCAATCCGCCGACGCGCCGCTGCTGGCCATCGCCGGACACGGGCGCCTGGACGATTCGCTCAAGGCGCTGGCCGCCGAACTGGGCGTCGCCGACCGCGTGCGCTTTCTCGGCCAGGTGCCGGGCATGGACCGCTACTTCCGTGCCTTCGACAGCTTTGTCCTGAGCTCGGATCACGAGCCCTTCGGGATGGTGCTGCTGGAGGCCATGGCCGCCGAAATTCCGGTCGTCGCCACCGACTGTGGCGGCGCCCGCGAAGTAGTCGCTGCCGCCGAGTGGCGTTTCCCGCTCGGCGACACCGACACTCTGTGCACCCGCATGCATGCCGTCAGGGCCTTGCAAGAGGGCGCCCGGACAGACCTCGTCATGGCACAGCTGGCACACCTCGAAGCTCATTTCTCGCTGGCCGCAGCGCGGCGCCAGTTCTGGGAGCAAGCCTGCATGCAGACCTGGAGCGAGCACGATGCCAAGCTCTGAAATCCGGCGGCAAAGCAGCTCGGTAGCCGGTTTTCCGGCGGACCGCAAACGCCGCAGTCAGTTAACTGCCTGCCGTAGCTCACGTTGCCGTGCGTAGTCCAGAAAGGCCTCGATCTGCTCGCTACAGAGCAAGCAGCTAAGGCTGCGTACTTCCTGCTCGGGCCAATCCCACCAAGCGGCCGCCAGCAGCGCCTGCCGCGTCGCCTCCGGAAAGCGCCAGCGAATCTGCCGCGCCGGGTTTCCCGCCACCACGGAATAGGGCGCCACGTCTTGGCTAACCACCGCACCAGCAGCGACCACCGCGCCATGCCCGATGGTGACGCCGGACAGGATGATGGAGTTGCTGCACAACCAAACGTCGCTGCCGATAAGCACATCGCCACGCGTTATCGCATATCCGCGAATCCCGGCGGCCTCGGGGATCATCGCCGGAAACGGGTAGAGACTGACCCAATCCGTACGATGATGGCCGCCCAGGAAGATTTCCACATTCTCGGCTATCGACGTGTAGCTGCCCAGCTTGAGCGTCGCGCCTTCTTGCCAGTCATGGACGACGGGGATACCGTAGGTTCCCAGACCAATTTGATACTGCGGATAGAGCGCCCGGAACTTCGCTGGTCCACGATAGAACTTGGCTAAGCGGCGTATCGACTTGTTGGCGCGCCGCTTCAGGAATCTTGCCCAAAAGCCCATTTCGACTCAGCCCTTCGCCCATGGCAATAGGTAAAGCCTCACCAGGCCCCGCCAGGTTTTCTTCGACCAACGCTTGAAGGGAATCTGCGCCAACAGTTCACGGGCCAAGCCACGATCACGATTGGAGCACTTGAGAAACATCGAGTTGAGAAAACGGTAGCGGACCCAATCGTATTGCGGATGCTCGCCAAACACGGCATAGGTCTTGAGAATGCTATCGACCATGAAGCGGTGATTTTTGTACGAGTTGCTGGCGTGTTTACGATAACGCGCAAGCACTTCGCCAAGGCAATCGATGTAGTAGCCCGCATGGGTGATCTTCAACTCGATCAATAGATCTTCCAGCCGAATTTCAGGGTCGAAACCTCCGACTTTCAGCAAGGCCTCCTTGCGGAACATCAAAGTAGGCGCTGGCGGGTAGGGTTTGCGCTCCATGAACACGTCTTCGAAATCCAGCCGGCGAAAGGGCACGTTGCGACGCTGCCGCTTTTCCGGATACGCTCGTCCAGCGGCATCGATCAGTTCGATATTACCCGCACAGATCCCGACTTCCGGCTTGTCCCGCAGATAGGCGACCTGCTTGGCCAAGCGCTCGGCAAGCATGATGTCATCCGAACCGAAGGACACGATCAGACTGCCCTGGGCTTGCTTGATGGCCGTATTGAGGGTGTGCGTCAAACCCTGGTTCGTTTGCTCCATAAAGAAAAAACCATGCTCGGCCTGCAAACGCCGGATGCGCTCGACACTATCATCAGTGGAGCCATCATCGATAACCAGTAACTCCACATAGGGATAGGTCTGTTCCAGCACGCTGCGGATGCTCGCCTCGATATAGGGACCATGGTTATAGGAGGCGATGATGACGGTGACTAGTTCGTGATTTCTGTTCATGACGGTCGGTTAAGCTGGGCCAGCGACTCATCGACGAGTCGCAAGTACTGTTGACGGAAGCTTTCGATATCGTGGCTGGCGCATAAATAGGCGTAGGCTCGCTCGCCCCTTTCCTGAAGCTCTTGATCACTCAGCCGCAGATAATCAGCCAATGCACTGGTCAACGCATTGACGTCTCCTGGCGGCACGGCAAGACCGCCTGCGCCCTGGATCAACGGCAGCATGGCAGGCACACTGGAGGCAATCACCGGCAAGTGCCCGCTCATGCCTTCAAGCAAGGCCAGCCCCAGGCCTTCGGCGAGGGAAGGCATCGTCCAGATATCGAAGGCACGAATATATTGCAAGGCATCGGCGCGAAAGCCGAGCAGGTGAACTCGCCCCTGCAAGCCGAGCCTGTCAACCTCCGCCAGCAATCGCGGCTCTTCGCGCCCTCTTCCGATGATCGCGAGCGTCGCTCGCGGATAGATATCCTTCAACCGGGCGAAAGCCTGGAGTAGGTAAACATGCCCCTTGACGGGAACCAGACGGCCGCAGGTACCCAGCAGACGCACCTGTTGGTCGATCCCCAACAAGCGGCGCGCCTCATCGCGAGGAAGCTGCAGACCCTCTGCCTGCGCGATATCAATGGCATTGGTTATGGCCACAGTATTCTGCTGGGTAAAGCCGCATTTGCAGTCGAGCAAGTATTGCTTGACTGCCGGCGAGACGCCAACGAAGCGCCAGGCGCGGTCAATTAGAGACCTGGCCTGCAGGCGCCGGTAGTAGCGCCCGTACTCGCCAAAGCCATGGGAAATACCGATGCACAACGGCACTCGCAGCCAGCGGTTCAACTGCAAGAGCATGTTGACCGGCTTGAAGCGGTTGCAGATCACCACATCGAAGCTTTCTGCCCGGCAGAAACGATAGAGCTGCCACATGGCCTGCAAGCGCAAGCCCTTCAGTTGCGGGTCGGAAAACTCGAAATAGACCGAGCGATCTGCCCGACTCACTGGCTCGCCCTGCTGCGGCTTACCGCGGAGGAACGCTGCCACAATCTCGTAGCGTTCAGCCGGCAAGGCCTTGACAATCTGTTCGGCGAGGTCGGCGAAATCGTGCGCCTTGACGTTGTAGTCGGGCTGCAGCTGCAAGACCTTGATTCGCTTACTTATCATTATTTACGCTCGAAACCTTGGTCACTGATTGAGTAAGCGGAGATCCCAGAAAACCTCGTGGCTGCCTGCAGCCGATCGGCCGGAAGCTTTTCCGATTAGGATCTCTTTCAGACCATAAAGTGGCCATCCGGAAGCTCGCTAACCGCAGTCTGGGGCCTCTCGGACTCGCGTGCCATGGTGCCATGACCTCGTTCTTGAACGACCTCGGTGCGGCGATGATCGCCTCGTGCGCCATGGCGCGGGATCAAGCCGGTTCCATACGTTGGTTTCGTCGGCCCATGCTCCTCCAGGATGAGGAGGAACTACCGAACCATTGCCATGCCCGGTGGCCGGGCAGCGCCTCGTTTTACTATTCGCTAAGAATAGTACGATTCAATCACCGCGAACAGGTCCGCCCACCGTATGATCCTGTCACTCTCGGCAAGAAACCGCTTACCCGTGGGCACCGCTGCCTGCCTTCAAACTGACGTTTGAGAGAACTGATCTACTTCCGCGGGCTCGCGCGAGCATGACAGCCCAACTATACCATAGGTATATGTCGGGCTGGGCCATCGTTTCTCTGGTGCAGAGCCGCATTCGTGAAAAGCCTTCGAGCAGGGTTGAAAGCAGCGCGAAACCCTGTCCGTGCCTGGAATTCACAGCTTCCACGCGGCCTGCCACAGGACAGCAGCCGACTCATTGAAAAATTCGACGCAATCGTTCTTAAGGATATAGAAAGATGCCACCCTTGGTGCTGACACGCTCACAACAAGCCTTTTCTTTCATCTGCAATTGGCTACTCCCCTTAGGTTACGTGACCTTGCTGGTAGGCTTGGTCGTGCTGCCTGATCGCAGCATCTACCACAAGTTCTTCTACGCACTGATTGTAGGTCCCGCCGCGATTGCGCTGCTCTTGCGACCAGCAACGCTAAGGGTGTTGTTGCGCGAACCCATCGTCATTCTTTTCCTGGCCTTCGCTACTTGGGCGCTGCTCAGCGTCACCTGGTCAGGCGCCGACACCTCAATCGGCAGCATGCTGAAAAAGCCTCTGTACGTCCTACTGCTATTTGCCGCTTGCTCTTTGCTAAGCCTTCAAGCCAGTAAGCGACTAGAACAGAGCACACTTGTCAGCGCCTTGCTGATGATTCCGCTGACGATGTACTCGCTGGGCACATTCGCCATTGCTTGGACCCCTGGCGAGAGACTGGTTGGTCCAGGCGCATTGGACAACCCTCTGCTTAGCTCACATATTTTCGGTTTCTTTTGCACCCTTTGGCTCGCTTTGGGCATCACCTTGCCGCGACGCCAGGCCTGCCTGGCGATCGCTCTGGCCATGATTTTCGGAGGTGCTCTGCTAGCAACAGGTTCGCGCTCTCCGCTCATCGCCACGGCATTGGTCTTCGCTTGGCTAGCCGTCGCCTGCTGGAACAAGCGTTCGATCATACTCGTAGCGGCGGGCCTATCAGCCTTGCTGGCTTTGCTCCTGCTGCATCCCGATGCACTCCTGAGTCGCGGCACTTCCTATCGCCTTGAAATCTGGCAGCAGGCCCTGGCAAAGATCAGCCAGCACCCTTGGCTGGGCTTCGGGGTCGGCGCCTCCCTGGCCATTGACATCAAGGATTTCGCAGTGCCGTTCAGTGAACCACATAGTTTCGCTCTTGGCATTCTGTACTACACGGGCATCATCGGCTTGTCTCTGTGGCTGGCCCTCAACGCGGTGGCTCTCAGTCTTTGCTGGCGCCAAAGACACCGTCTGGGCTTCCTGGTTGGCGGCGCGCTCCTGATCTATGGTGCTGGCGCTGGACTGGCGGAAGGTGGCTGGATCCTGTCCAGACCAAAAGAGCACTGGTTTTTGACGTGGATCCCGCTAGCGCTGATCGCAGCCTTCAACATCGCCGCTCGCCAAGCCGAAGAGACGCGGAGGTGACTGACGCGTGGTTGCAGAACGAACTCAGCGCCGTGTCGGCTGGTGCAATAGTCCTCAATAACCATCAGCGGCAATCAAGAGTTCTGCGCTTTGAGAGCACGCCCCGCCCACCGTCGACGCTCACGCCGCAGTAACGGCGGCGGCATCGAGTGACGGGTAGTCGATGTAGCCTTTCGCCCCTCCCTTGTAGATCGTCGTCGAGTTCCAGGGCGCCAGGGGCGCCCCGATGCGCAAACGCTGGACGAGATCCGGGTTGGCGATGAAGTGCCTGCCGAAGGCGATCAGATCGCCACTCCCGGCACGCAACGCCGCTTCTGCGCGTTCGTGATCGAAGCCTCCGCAAAGAATCATCGTGCCCGGAAAGCAGGCGCGAAGGTGCGGCAGAAGATCGCCCTGTCGATCGTGGATCCAGCTTCCTTCCTGGTCATAGACGTGCAGATGACCGACCCGCAAGAGCTTCAGCCGCGTTGCGAGATAGCCATAGCTGACCAGGGGATCCGGATCGGGCTGCATCTCGTGCGCGGTACCCAGTGGCGAGATACGCACACCGACGCGTGCGCTGCCGATCGCCGCCGCGACGGCTTGCACCGTCTCCAGCAGGAAGCGCCAGCGATTGGACAGCGAGCCACCGTACTCGTCGGCACGGTCGTTCACGTAGGGGCAGCGGAACTGATCGAACAAATAGCCGTTCGCGGCGTGAATCTCGACGCCGTCGAAGCCCGCGGCGACGGCATTGTGGGCAGCGCGAACGAAGTCGGCGATGATCAGCCGCACCTCCTCGGTCGCCAATCCGCGCGGCGCCTCGCAGGGCACCATCACCGGCTCGGCGCCGCCGTTAAGGATCGGCACCCGGTCACTGTGCAGGCCGATTCCAGTCGGCCCAACCGGCGGGGAGCGGTCCGCGCGCAAGCTGCTATGGCCGACGCGCCCGACGTGCCAGAGTTGCAGATAGATGCGGCCACCGGCATGGTGCACCGCTTTGGTCACCTTGCGCCAACCGGCGACCTGCGCGCCGCTGTAAATTCCAGGCGTGCGGGCGCAACCACGAGCCTGCGGCGAAACCGGCGTCCCCTCGGCAATGATCAAGCCGGCGGAGGCGCGCTGGGAATAGTATCTGGCGGTCATCGCTGGCGGCGCGAGTTGCCAGTCGGTCGCACGGTTGCGGTTCATTGGCGCCATGACGACGCGGTTCGCCAACAGCTGACCGCCGAGCGAATGACGAGAAAACAGTTTTCTAAACATCGTTTGCCTACCTCCGTTGATGGCTGGGCATATCGGCAACAAAGCAATTCTCGTGCCGTCAACCATCATTTCTACTACAAATTATTCAGGGTGATACGTCAGCAGTGCTGGTTCGCCACTGCGGCGAGTGCAGCATGGGGGCTACAGGTTTCGAATTTGTGGCAGCGGCAAGCGCTGCCCGGGAGACGCGCCAGCAGCCGGCGCACCGCACACGCTGGACACGCAGAAAAATGCTGTGACTCCGGCACCAGGAGAGCGCGACCCACGCTCAAGAGCGCCCTGTGGCACGCGACCAGGGAGAAAGTTTCGTCAACTCCGAGAACTTCTGGCGCCGCTTCCGGCCGCGTGACGCTGGCTACGCAGGCAGCCGGCTAGCTCCCCTCGCACTTCGGATCGCGGCTGAGCAGTTTGTCGACCACCGATGCGGCCGGTTCATCGCGATAGAGGATGGCGTAAACCGCCTGCGTGATCGGCATCTCTATCGCCAGTTGGCTCGCCAGGCGAGCCACTTCGCGCGTCGTGCTGACGCCCTCGGCAACGTGACCGAGGTCGTGGAGTATCTGCGACAGCGTCTTGCCGGCGGCGAGTTCGAGGCCCACCCGCCGATTGCGCGACAAAGCGCCGGTACAGGTAAGGATCAGATCACCCATCCCGGCCAGCCCCATGAAAGTCTGCGCCTGTCCGCCGAGAGCCACGCCAAAGCGCGCTATTTCCGCGAGTCCACGCGTAATCAGGGCGGCGCGAGCATTGAGACCGAGGCCGAGACCATCACAGACGCCGGTGGCGATGGCCATGATGTTTTTCACCGCTCCGCCGATTTCAACACCGGGCAAATCGTCGTTGGCATAGATGCGAAAGCGGGAGCTATGCAAGGCCAAAGCCGTCTGCTGGCCGAAAACGATGTCGTTGGCCGCCAGGGTCACCGCCGTCGGCAGGCCGCGCACCACCTCGTCGGCAAAGCTCGGGCCCGACAAGGCTCCGCACAAGCGCTGCGCGCCGAGAACTTCGGCGACGATCTGGTGCGGAAGCAAGGCCGTTTCGGCTTCCAGGCCCTTGCACGCCCAGATCAGCGGGCTGGCCACAGCGGCATCACGCAAGCAACAAAGCGTTGCTCGTAGACCAGCGATCGGCGTCGCTATTAACAATAGGTCGGCATCGCCCACGGCCGCCTCAAAATCCTCCCCAATACCCAAGGCCTCGGGAAAGCGGTGGCCTGGAAGATAGCGCGTGTTTTCGCGCTTGTCGCGCAGGCTGCGCCGCACTTCCAACTCGCGCGCCCACAGCGTCACAGCATGCTGATCACTGAAAGCAGCAGCCAACGCGCTACCCCAGGCGCCAGCGCCCAGTACCGTCAACTTCATGTGTTCACAGACCCCAGATCTGATCGGCGCGGACGTAGCCTGACGCTCCGTCGCGATGGCGAACCTTGACCCAGCCGCCGGCTACGCCTTCGAGGTAATCGAGGGCGACATTCTTCTCGGCTTCGAAGACCATGGCCGCGGCTTCGTCGGCGCTTTGCCGGATTTGCGCACGTGGCGCGGTTACAACCACCGAATGTCGCATAGCGAGGTGCTTGCTCTCGATCCAGGCCATGCTGCCCTCTGAATCGCGTACCTTCGCCCAGCCTTCGAGGTGGACGACCAGTTCGACCGGTGTATCGCGCTGGATGACGAAGAGCTTTTTGCCTCGTGGCGAAGGAGCGTCGTAGAGTACCGCTGCCGTGGCGACGGTGCGAAACTCGACCGCCAAGGCCGGCGCTGCAAGGCCTACCGCGAGCAACACGGTCAGCGATCGCTTCATCGCCGAGACCTTCTCGCTTCTGGCGACCGCTTGCTCCTTACTGAATGGTCGCGTCGCCAGGCTCAGTAGCCTGCGGCGCATTTTTCGCCGCCTCCTCCTGCTGGCTCTGGAGGCGAGACATGTAAAGCGCCTCGAAATTGACCGGCTGCAGCATGACTGGCGCAAAACCGGCGCGGGTCACGGCGTCGGAAACGACTTCGCGAGAATAGGGGTAGAGAATATTGGGGCAGGCAATCGACAGCAAGGGCTCCATATTTTCGCTCGGCACGTTCTGAACACGGAAGATTCCCGCCTGGCCGACTTCGACGAGAAAGACAGTCTTCTCGCCGATCTTGGACGTCACTGTGGCCGTCAAAGTGACCTCAAAAAGCCCTTCGCCGATACCCTGCGCCTTGGTCTGCAACTGGATGTTGATCGTCGGCGTCTCGCGGTCGAGATAGATCTGAGGCGCATTCGGCACTTCGACCGAGAGATCCTTGACGTAGATCTTCTCAATGGCAAAGACGGGGTTCGGGGTTTCTTGTTCGGTCATGGTTCTTTTGCGCCTATGGTTGGGGATTGAAAACAATTGTGGGGAAGTTCACGCTCACTCGGTGAGCCGCTGTCAGGCAGCGTCACCCGCCAGCAGGGGTAACAACTTGCCCGCTCGATCGAAAGCAAGGAGATCGTCGAAACCGCCGACGTGCGTCTCACCGATGTAGATCTGCGGAACGGTACGCCTGGCGGTCCGCTCGAGCATCTCGCTACGGCGCTGGGGATCAAGATCGATGCGGATCTTGTCGATCGTGGCGACGCCTCTGGCGAGCAGCAGTTGCTCGGCACGAACGCAAAAGGGGCAAACGCCGGTGGAATACATCAACACCCGCTGCGCGCCGCTCACTTCCGCGAACCCTTTTTCAGCGGCAGGCCGGCTTCGGCCCACGCGGCAACGCCCCCCTCCAGGGAATGCAGCCTGGAGAAACCGAGCTTGGCCAGCTTGGCGCAGGCGGCAGATGAGCGGGCGCCAGATTGACAGATCAGAATCACCGGCGTGTCCTTGAACTGTGCCAGTTCCTCGATACGTTCATCGAGCGATCCGACAGGAATATTGCGCGCGTCGACCGGGTGCCCGGTAACGTACTCATTCGCTTCACGGATGTCCAGCAACTGCGCATTCTCGCGGTTGATCAACATCGTTGCCTGGGTTGTGGTCACCGATCGCGAGCCGCCCGGTCGATACACCGTAAGTACGAGTAGCAGCGTGCCGCTGACCACAGCGACAGCCACCAGAAGAAGGTTCTGCTGAATGAATTCCAATCGAAACTCCAGAAATTGACGCGAAAAATTGCGAAAAACCAGACCACATCCGGAACAAGGCCCTAGCCCACCCACGCCCCAGGACCGACGCGCAGCGCGCACGCACCCTTACGGCGCTTGCCTAATCGCCGCAGAACACCTCGCGCATCATGCCAATCAACTGCAAGGTGCGCGCGTCGCCAACGCGATAGTAAACGCGGTTGGCGTCCTTGCGCGCCAGCAGAACGCCCTTTTCGCGCAGAATGGCAAGATGCTGGGAAATGTTGCTTTGCGAAGTACCTACGGCGTCGACGATCTCTTGTACACAGGCATCCTGATCGCCGATCACACACAGGATCTTGAGGCGCAAGGGATGCGATATCGATTTGAGCGCACGTGCCGCCTGTTCGATATGCTCCTGCTTGTCGATGATGCTGGTCCGGATAGGCACGTTACGCCAGAGTCGCCGTTTATCATATAATCGCCGATTATAGAACAAAACCCCCCGCCAAGGTGGGCTCCGCACGCCTTGCACGTGAGCGTAGAATACCGTGCTTGCCGGCCTCTCGAAGTGCTGGTCCAGCGGTCTAGCGGCCCCACCCTCCCAGCCCTCTCCAGCCAATCCACGTTTCTGCCAGGCGTGCGCCGTTCATTGACCGAAACCACCGCCATTACTTTCGACGCCGCAACGCCGGACCACACTGCGGCCAAGGCCTGCCTTGCCGTGCTGCGGCCTGGGGTGCGTGCCAACACACCGCTTTCGGCAGCAGGAGCTCGAGCGGCCCGCGGCGAGTACGGGCGCCGGCTGGCCCTGGCCTTGCTCGCCAGCGCACTGCTGGCAGCAACTTCCGCCGCTGCCAGCGACAAGGATGGGGTGGATTCCGATGCGCCCTCAACAAGTGCCGTCGCCGAAAAACAGGGTGACCTGAAGTCCTTGCGCAGCCAGATCGAAGCCCTGCGCCGGGAGATGGTCGCGGCCGAAAGCTCACGCAAGGAATCGGCGGATCAGCTCAAGGACGTCGAGCGAGCGATTTCATCGACCCAGCGCGATCTGCACCTGCTGAAGGAGCAGATCGGCACGCGGCAGAGTACCCTCAAGGACCTTGACGGACAGTCGAAAGCGCTCGAACAGGAGCTCAGCCTGCAGCAGCAACAGCTCGAAAAGCTGCTCTACCGGCAGTACCTGCGTGGCAACCCGGATGCGCTGCAACTGTTTCTCAATGGGGACGACCCCTATCAGCTGGCGCGCGATCTGTACTATCTGGAAGCGATTGGGCGAGCACGCAGCCAACTCCTGCTGGAGATCGAGTCCGGCCTGCAGCGTCAGAAAGCGCTCGCCACCGAAACCCGGGAACAGGCGGCACAACTGGCTGCCGCGCAAGATAAACAGGGCGACGAACACACCAAGCTGCTGGCGCAGCGGGCGCAACGCAAGACGACACTGGACGCCCTGTCGGCACAGATTGCGACGCAGCGGCACGAAATTGGCAAGCTTCAAGGTGACGAGCAGGGCCTGACAAAGCTCATCGATCGCTTGTCGAAAATCATCGCGGCCAGAGCGGCCGAAGCACGCCGGGAAGCGCAGCGCAAGGAAGAGCAACGCCGGCAAGCAGAGCGCCGCGACGCGGAAAGACGAGAAGCCGAGCGCGAGGCAGCCGAACGACGCGCACGAGCCCTGGCGCAACAGGAACTCGCGCGCCAGGAGGCGCAACGCGCAGCCCGGCAACAGCAGCCGGCCCAGCCGGACGCTGGCACGGGCAAGGAACAAGCGTTGGCAAGCAAACCGCCGCGCCCCGAAACACCCCGAGAGTTGGCGCCGACGCCCCCTCCGCCCCCCCCTCCCGCGGCTGCCCGGGCAGTTCCCCCGCCAGCGCGCCAGCAGGCGCCACGTGAAGCCTCGCCAACCGAAGCTTTCGTGGGCAACCTGGCACAAATGAAGGGCTCTCTGCCCCTGCCAACCAGGGGCTCGGTGACCAATAGCTTTGGTAGCGCACGCCAGGAAGGCAGTACCTGGAAGGGACTGTTCATCCGTGCGGCGACAGGCAGCGAAGTGCGCAGTATCGCCGCTGGCCGCGTCGTCTTTGCCGAATGGATGCGCGGTTTCGGCAATCTGCTGATCGTCGACCACGGCCGCGACTACCTGTCGGTCTACGCCAATAACGATTCCCTGCTGAAACAGGTCGGCGACGATGTCCGCGGCAGCGAGAGCATAGCCACGGTCGGCAACACCGGTGGCAACCCGGAATCCGGTTTATACTTTGAAATCCGCCATGACGGGAAGCCGCTTGACCCGCTGGCATGGGTCAAGCGCAAATGAGGCACGCACGGAGTGAAAGAATGAGTATGTGGAAACAGGCCGGGCTGCTTTGCGCCGGAGTTCTTGGTGGCGTTCTGATCACTCTCCAGTTTTCGGCGCTGGCCGAAAAGGAGACTCGCACGAGTCTGCCTGTGGAAGAGTTGCGCACCTTCGCGGAGGTCTTCAATGCCATCAAGAAGGGCTATGTCGAACCGGTCGGCGACAAGGCGCTGATCACGCACGCGATCAGCGGCATGCTCTCCAACCTGGACCCGCACTCGACCTACCTCGATGCCGACGCCTTCAAGGACTTGCAGGTCGGTACGCAAGGCGAGTTCGGCGGTATCGGTATCGAAGTCGGCATGGAAGACGGCCTGGTCAAGGTGGTGTCACCGATCGAGGACACTCCCGCAGATCGCGCCGGCGTGAAACCGGGAGACCTTATTTTCAAGATCGACGATACGCTGGTCAAAGGGCTGACCCTCACCGAAGCGGTCAAGCGCATGCGCGGCAAGCCGCAGTCGCAGATCAGACTGTCGATCCTGCGCAAAGGCGAGAGCAAACCGATAGAAGTCGCGCTGACGCGCGAAGTAATCAAGGTGCAGAGCGTCAAGTCGAAACGGCTCGACGACGGCTACGGCTATCTACGCGTCACCTCTTTCCAGGAAAATACCGGTGCGGCGGTGGTCAAGCACCTCCAGGACCTGGCCAAACCTGGACCCATGAAGGGGCTGGTTCTCGACCTGCGCAACGATCCGGGCGGCCTGTTGAATAGTGCCGTAGGCGTATCGGCGGCCTTCCTGCCGCCGGATTCCTTGATTACCTCGACCGATGGACGTGCCCCCGACGCCAAGCACGAGTTCCACGCCTCGCCGGCAGACTATCTGCGCGGCAGCCGCGATGATTACATCAAGCGGCTGCCTGCCGAAGCGCGCACAGTACCGATGGTGGTGCTGGTCAATGGTGGCTCGGCTTCGGCGTCCGAAATCGTCGCCGGCGCGCTGCAGGATTACAAACGTGCGATCGTCATGGGAACGACCAGCTTCGGCAAGGGCTCGGTGCAGACCGTTCTGCCCCTGCCCGGAAACACCGCCATCAAGCTGACGACGGCACGCTACTTCACGCCTTTGGGGCGTTCGATCCAGGCCAAAGGCATCAGCCCCGACATTGTCGTCGAGGAAACGTCCAATGGCGGCTCGCGGCAGCGCTTGCGCGAAGCCAACCTTGATCACCACCTCGAAAACAACACCCAGCCGGCGACCGAGGCCGCGAAGCCGGAAGTGCCCGCCAAACCGTCAGGCAAGGCGCCGCTACCCGCGCAGCCGAAGCCCGACGAAGCGAAGGACAGCGACCAGGACGAAGGCGACGAGACGGCCGAGCTGCCGAACCGCGAACTGGCTTCGAAAAAGGACTACCAGCTGACCCAGGCGCTGAATTTGCTCAAGGGTATGCAGATCATCCGCAGCAAACCCTGAACCTTTCTCTCGGGGGGAGGCGCACGTGAAACGACCGGCCGCGACGAGCTACAAGACAGCACCGATCCGCAAGGAACGCAATATCCTGTTTGCCAAGTTTCCCCCGGACCAGGTGCCCGAGGCCTCCGAATTCCTCGCCCAGATCGAGCAGCTGGAGGTCGAGCGACGTGAGCAGCAGCGCGCTGTTGGCGTCGCCTACGATCTTCACCAGCACTCCCTGGAAGAGCTCGAAGCCAGCCTTGAGGACAAGGGCTACCACCTCGACAATACCTTGATGAGCAAAATGATGCGGGCGCTGATCTACTACGTCGAGGAAACGCAGCTACATAACCTCGAAGCGCCTGAGCGACCGCGGAAACACTCGCAGTCGCAAGCCTACACGCACGCCTGGGAACGCCACCCACACGGGGATCATGACGATACGCCGCCCGAGTGGCGCGAGTACAAGTAATCGCCGCATTCAGAACGCTCAGAGCAGTCAGAACATGCGCCGCACTTGCAGGAAGAGGCCAGGGCCCGCCCGATGAACGACGAGCAGTTGCTTCGCTATAGCCGCCACATCCTGCTCGACGAGATCGGCATCGAAGGACAGCAACGCCTGGTCAACGCCAAGGCGCTGATTGTCGGTGCTGGCGGCCTGGGCTCTCCGGCCGCCCTCTATCTCGCCGCCGCCGGCCTGGGCCACATTACCCTCGCCGACGGCGACCAGGTTGACCTCACCAATCTGCAGCGCCAGATCCTGCATACTCAGGAGCGCATCGGCCAGCCCAAAGCCTGCTCAGGACGGGTCGCGCTGGCGCACATCAATCCCGAAGTGCAGGTCAAGGCGATCAACAGCCGTCTTGCTGGCGAAGCGCTGGCGGCGCGGGTCGCCGACGCCGACGTGGTGCTCGATTGCTGCGACAACTTCGCCACCCGCCACGCCGTCAATCGGGAGTGCGTCCGACAGCGCACGCCACTGGTTTCCGGCGCGGCGATCCGTTTCGCCGGCCAACTCGCGGTCTTCGACAGTCGCCACCCGGACACGCCCTGCTATAGCTGCCTGTTCCCGGAAGGCGACGACGTCGAGGAGGAGCGCTGCGCGGTGATGGGCGTCTTCGCACCGCTCACTGGCATCATTGGTGCCATGCAGGCGGCCGAAGCACTGAAACTGATCGCCGGCGCCGGCGACGTCATCCTTGGCCGTCTGTGGCTGCTCGACGGCTTGTCAATGGAATGGCGCAGCGTGAACTTCAGCAAGGATCCCCAGTGTTCGGTCTGTGCGTCCGACAGCGTCAGGCAAAGCGTGCCAGCAGGCGCAGGTCCGGGCCGACCAGGCGCAGGTCGCGAATGAGCAGTCTGCGCTTGCCGGCCAAAGATTCCAGCGCCGGCAGATCGAACATCCCGCGCGCCGCGTCGCCGACCAGACAGGGTGCCAGGTAGAGCAGAAGTTCATCGACCAAGCCGGCACCGAGTAGCGAGCCGCCGAGGCGGAACCCTGCTTCGGCGTGCACTTCGTTGATGCCGCGGCAGGCAAGTTCAGCGAGCAAGGCGAGCAGATCGACCCGCCCGTCCGGCCCAGGCAGGAGCAGCACCTCGGCGCCGACTTGCCGGAGAGCCGCGATCCGCGCGACATCGCCAATGGCCGCAGCAACCAGGACGGCACCGCCGCGTAGCAGTCTGGCGTCCAGCGGCAGTTCAAGCCGGCTATCGACGACCACTTTCAGCGGCTGGCGTAAATCGCTGCGCAGCCCTTCCAGCCCACGCACATTGAGCTGTGGGTCATCGTGACGGACCGTGCCAATGCCGGTAAGCATGGCGCAGGCGCGCGCGCGCCAGCGATGCCCGTCCTGACGGCGTCCGCACCGGTCAGCCACTGGCTGGCGCCGTTGTGCAGTGCGGTCTTGCCGTCGAGACTGGCGGCGACCTTCATGCGCAACCAGGGTCGCGCACGGGTCATGCGAGCGACGAAACCAATGTTGAGTTCCCGAGCTTCGGCGGCCAGCAAGCCCTCCTCGGCAAGCACCCCGGCAGCGCGCAGGCCAGCCAACCCCTGCCCGGCGACGAGTGGATTGGGATCGGACATGGCGGCAACGACGCGGCGCACACCCGCCGCCAACAGCGCGTCGGTGCACGGCGGCGTGCGACCCTGATGACTGCAGGGCTCAAGCGTCACGTAGACGGTCGCCCCGCGCGCACGTTCAGCGGCAGCGCGCAGAGCATGCACTTCGGCGTGCTCCTCGCCGGCGCGCAAATGCCAGCCTTCGCCGACGACCTGGCCATTATTGACGATGACGCAACCGACACGCGGATTGGGGGTCGTGGACTGCAGACCCAACTCGGCCAGGCGCAGCGCCCGCGCCATCATTTCGTGATCGGCGGCGCTGAAACCCTGCGCCATCAGCGACCGAGTTTCTGTGGCGAGCGAGAGACTTCGCGAATCAGCTTGGAGAACTCGTCTACGTCCTCGAAATTACGATAGACCGAAGCGAAGCGAACGTAGGCCACCTTGTCGAGTTTCTTCAATTCGAGCATAACCATTTCGCCGACTTTCTCCGAAGCCAGTTCACGCTCACCGAGGGCCAGCAGTTTCCCCTCGATGCGCGCAATCGCCGCCTCGACCGCCTCGGTGCCGACCGGTCTCTTGCGCAAGGCCAGGCGGAGACTGGCGGCCAGCTTCTCGGCGTCGAAATTGACTCGCGAGCCGTTCTTCTTGATCACCTGCGGCATGCGCAACTCGGCACGCTCGTAAGTCGTGAACCGCTTGTCGCATTTCAGACAACGCCGGCGGCGGCGGACGAGGTCACCATCGTCATTGATACGGGTATCAGCGACGGTTGTTTCGTCAGCACCGCAGAACGGGCACTTCATCCGGCCGTCCCGCCATAGACCGGGAACTTCTTGCACAGCGCCGCACCGTCGGCGCGCACTCTGGCCAGCACCTTTTCGTCACCAGGCGCATCGAGCACGTCGGCGATCATGTGGCCAACCAGCTCGGATTCGATCTCGGTGAAACCACGCGTGGTCATCGCCGGCGAACCGATGCGAATACCGGAAGTCACGAAGGGCTTCTGCGGATCGTTCGGGATGGCGTTCTTGTTGACCGTGATGTGTGCCGCACCCAGGGCTGCCTCGGCTTCCTTGCCAGTGATGTTCTTGGCCCGCAGGTCAACCAGGAAGACGTGCGACTCGGTACGGCCCGAGACGATACGCATGCCACGCTCTTCCGACAGTACCCGCGACAGAACCCGGGCGTTGGCCAGCACCTGCTCCTGGTATTTGGCAAAGCTGGGCTTCAGCGCCTCTTTGAAAGCCACCGCCTTGGCAGCGATCACATGCATCAGCGGGCCCCCCTGCAAACCCGGGAAAACCGCCGAGTTGATCGCTTTTTTCGTGCTCGGCCTTCATCAGAATGACGCCGCCGCGCGGGCCACGCAGGGTCTTGTGCGTGGTCGAAGTCACCACATCGGCGTGCGGAACCGGATTCGGATAGCAATCGGCGGCGATCAGACCGGCGTAATGCGCCATGTCGACCATGAAGATCGCACCAATTTCCCTGGCTACACGGGAAAAGCGCTCGAAATCGATGCGCAGCGAGTAGGCCGAGGCACCGGCGATCAGGATCCGCGGCTTGTGCTCGCGAGCCAGCGCTTCCATCTTCGCGTAATCGATGGCTTCATGCTTGTCGAGGCCGTAGGCCACGACGTTGAACCACTTGCCGGACATATTCAGCGGCATGCCGTGCGTCAGGTGACCACCTTCGGCCAGGCTCATGCCCATGATCGTATCGCCCGGCTTGGCGAAAGCCATCAGAACCGCCTGATTGGCCTGCGACCCGGAATTCGGCTGGACGTTGGCGGCTTCGGCAGAGAACAGCTTTTTCAGGCGCGCGATCGCCAGTTGCTCGGCGACATCGACGTGCTCGCAGCCGCCGTAGTAGCGCTTGCCCGGATAGCCTTCGGCGTATTTGTTGGTCAACTGCGAGCCCTGCGCGGCCATCACCGCGTGACTGACGTAGTTCTCCGAAGCGATCAGCTCGATATGCGCTTCCTGACGCCGATTCTCGTTTTCGATCGCCTGCCAGATTTCGGGATCCACTTTCGCCAGTGTGTCGTTAGCCGAAAACATCGTACGCCTCTCAAGCCTTGAAAAAGAAGGGGATTATAGCATGCGCCAGAGCTCTGACCGGGGCCGGAAATCAGCCGCGGCGGACGGGAACAACGCGTTGGCGGTAGTTGATAGACAGCGCGCCGAGCAAAGGATGCTCGCGCAGACGCTCGGCGAACTCACGCTCCGCCGTGCTCACCACGGCCGCGTCTACAAGTGCCTCGTACGGCAGAAATACCTCGGCTTCGACACGGCCATTGAGGTAGTGCAGGACCACACGCTGCGGTTTCGGCAGGTTCGCCAGCACCGGCGCCAGGAAACCCATCAACTCGCTGCGGTCGGGCATGCGCTGGCTCTTGCCGTCGTGGTCCTCGTCGTCTTCGACATCGACATGTACCAGCACGTCGGAGACCGTCGGGTGACTATCGAGCACCCGCTTGCGCGTCGCCTCGGCAATGCGATGCCCCTCCGAGACGCTGATCCTCGGATTGACGCAGACATGCGCATCGACTAGCGAGCGGTGCGCCATGCGCCGAGTGCGCAATTCATGCAGGCTGCCCACTCCCTGGGTGTCGATGATCACCTGGCGAATACTGGCGACCTCCTCGACCGACAGCCCGGTGTCGATCAGTTCCTGCAGCGCCTCCCAGGAAAACACCACCCCCATGCGCACGATCATGAAACCGACGATCACCGCGGCCACGGAATCGGCAAAGACGAAGCCCAGCAGATTGCCGCCAATCCCGACCGCCACCACCAGCGAGGAAGCGGCGTCCGAACGCGCGTGCCAGGCATTGGCGATCAGCATCGGCGAGCGCAGGCGTTGACCGACATGCAGCATGTAGCGAAACAGGCCTTCTTTGGCGACCAGCGCAAGAAGCGCCGTCCACAGCGCCAGCGGCGCCACTGGCGGCAGGCTGGCGAGGTCCTGCAACTTGACGCCGGCGCTCCAGATGATGGCGCCACCGGTGGCCGCGAGAATCGCCCCCAGGCCAAACGACGCCGCGGTCTCGATGCGCGCGTGACCGTAAGGGTGACTCTCGTCAGCCGGATCCTTGCTGTGATGGGCGGCGAAAAGCACCAGGAAGTCGCAAACGAGATCGGACAGCGAATGCATGCCATCGGCGACCAGCGCTTGCGAGTTGGCGACGATACCGGCGACGACCTGCGCCGCCGTCAGCAGCACGTTGACCACCACGCTGATCCACGTGCAGCGCTGGGTCAGCGCATACCGTCCCGGGTCATCGAAGGAAATTTCCGGGCTTGCCTTAGTGTTGCTCATGCTTTGGGTCACTCTGTAAGGAAGGGTTTGTCATATTTTATCGCCATCACCAGGAAAGGGATCGGTCGACAGTCCTGCAAGCTTCGCCCTTGCCCCGCGCGTCGAGGCAGCGACAGGACGCCGGGCGGTGAGCGGTGTCTAGCCGTCGCCCATTGATGGCTCCTTCGTGGCATGAACGACAGACTACCGACGCCTGCTTACGCCTGCCTTAGCGATTTTCGCCTTCTTTGCTGCCGCGCCACTACATCACGCGGCAGCAGCCGTGCCAGTGGGCGACCGCCGATTACCGGGTCAACGCGAGATACGCAAGCTCTGTCACACCGGTCGGCAGGTCGCCCTGATCAGCACGGAGCACCAATCCGGCATAGGGCTCTTGGCGGACACCCGGCGATCCGCCGTGGCCCGCCCTGTCGACTGCGAGCCTGCGGCCTGAGAGAACTGAGCCCGCTCAGCGCCCCAGCGAGTTCACCACTTGCGAAAAAGTGTGTGCGACTTCTTCTGTTGTCGACTCACCGCCCAGCTGACGCTCGATCTGATGCAGGAAGAAGGCACCGCAGAGGATATGGTTGTCGCTTTCGTCGTGCTCGACGACCAGACAGCTAAGTGTGCCCAGTTGCTTGAGCGTGGCCACGACCTGGCCGACCTTTGCCCCTTCAAGATCCCGCAGATGCACGACCTCGGCGTCGTCGTGCTTGTTGATCATTACGTTGCCGACCACCAACTCGCCAGGGCGAATTCCCATCGCATGCGCTGTCGCCAGCGGCCGGTGTCCCTTGGTGCAGGCCTCGGTGACAATGCCCAGCAACTGCCGCTGCTCGTCGCCGACCAGCAAATAGTGCACGCCGCACAAGGTCATCAGCCGGTTGGCCTCGTCAAGTGCGGCGTCGCGCGCAATGGTGGCCGGCGCAAAGCGACGAAAATCGGTCATCACTGCAAGTGCCGGGGAATCAGCGCCAACCCGCGCCCCGACGACAGCCTTCGGCAGGTAACACGGAACACCTCTCCTGAGCCGGGTCCAGGATAGAGGCTTGAAATGACTATCTAACATGTCGTGACTCCCAGTGGGTGACGGTAGGAGAATTAAAGCACCTGCCTTTCCTTCATGGCAAGTGCAATTCGGCTGCCTCGGCCGCTCGCCGACGTTGAGCGCCACGGCCGACGCAGCAGGGGCCAGCGCCCTCGCTAACGTCAGACGCCCCCTCTCAATGCCGTAACGGAGCGACGCCAGACGAAGCCAGAATTGCGTCCAGCGAGTCTTGAAGGTAGTATCCATACCGCACGCCGTACGCTTGACTTAGTCCTGTCAGCCCGATTTTGCCGCGCTGCAATCCCGGTTGCTCCCGTCTGGCTCTCCATCGCTCGCCATTTCTGGCGATGGCAATGTACCGCTGCCTGGCAGGGGTCCTTACACTAACTTCGCAGCTTCCTTTACCGTTCCCAGAATGATTCCCGGCCTACTCAAAAAGATTTTCGGCAGCCGCAATGATCGGCTGATCAAGCAGTATTCGCGGGCTGTCCGCAAGATCAACGCGCTCGAGGAAGGTATCAGTGCGTTGTCCGATGAAGAGCTGCGCGGCAAGACGGTCGAATTCAAGGAACGCGTGGCCAAGGGCGAGACGCTGGACGCGCTCCTTCCGGAAGCCTTCGCGGTCGTGCGCGAAGCCGGCAAACGGGCCCTCGGCATGCGGCACTTCGACGTGCAACTGATCGGCGGCATGGTCCTGCACGACGGCAAGATTGCCGAAATGCGCACCGGCGAAGGCAAGACTCTGGTCGCCACGCTGGCTGCCTACCTGAATGCCCTGGCCGGCAAGGGCGTCCACATCGTGACGGTCAACGACTATCTGGCCAACCGCGACGCGGAATGGATGGGACGCCTGCATCGCTTTCTGGGTCTTTCGGTCGGCGTCAACCTGTCGCAGATGCAGCACGAAGACAAACAGGCCGCCTACGCTGCGGACATCACCTACGGCACCAATAACGAGTTCGGCTTCGACTACCTGCGCGACAACATGGTCTACACGACCGGCGAACGCGTACAACGCAAGCTCAGCTTCGCGATTGTCGACGAAGTCGACTCGATCCTGATCGATGAAGCGCGCACGCCGCTGATCATTTCGGGACAAGCCGAAGACCACACCGATCTTTACGTACGCATGAACGCGATCGCGCCGATGCTCGAGCGCTGCAAGGAAGAAAATGGTCCCGGCGACTACTGGGTCGACGAGAAAGGTCATCAGATCCTGATGACCGAGGCCGGTCACGAGCACGCCGAAGAGATGCTCGCTGCTGCCGGCCTGCTTCCCGACGGCGGCAGTCTCTACGACGCCAGCAATATCCTGATGATTCACCACCTCTACGCCGCCTTGCGCGCACACAACCTGTTCCTCAAGGATCAGCAGTACGTGGTGCAGAACGGCGAGGTGATCATCGTCGACGAGTTCACCGGTCGCCTGATGTCCGGCCGCCGCTGGTCCGAGGGCCTGCACCAGGCGGTCGAGGCCAAGGAAGGCGTGAAGATCCAGAACGAGAATCAGACGCTGGCGTCGATTACCTTCCAGAACTACTTCCGCATGTACAGCAAGCTGTCGGGGATGACCGGCACAGCCGACACCGAGGCCTATGAGTTTCAGCAGATCTATGGCCTGGAAACGGTGGTCATCCCGCCCAACAAGCCGATGCGGCGGACCGACAACAACGATCAAGTCTTCCGTACCGCGCAGGAGAAACATGCGGCCATCGTCGCCGATATCCGCAGCTGTCGCGAGCGCGGACAGCCGGTACTGGTCGGCACGACGTCGATCGAGAATTCCGAATTGCTCTCGGCGCTGCTCGACCACGAGAAACTGCCGCACCAGGTACTCAACGCCAAGCAACACGCGCGTGAGGCCGAGATCGTCATCCAAGCCGGCCGCCCGGGCATCATCACCATCGCCACCAACATGGCTGGTCGCGGCACCGACATCGTTCTCGGTGGCAGCATCGAAAAGCAGATCAGCGAGATCCGCGACGGCGAAAACCTCGCTGCCGACGAGCGCGATCAGCGCATCGCCGAAATCCGTGGCGAGTGGCAGGTGCTGCACGACCAGGTGGTGGCGTCCGGAGGATTGCACATCATCGGCTCGGAACGACACGAGTCGCGCCGCATCGACAACCAGCTGCGCGGCCGTTCCGGCCGCCAGGGCGACCCGGGCTCCTCACGCTTTTACCTGGCGCTTGACGATTCCTTGCTGCGCATCTTTGCCGGTGATCGCCTGAAAGCGATCATGGAGCGACTGAAGATGCCCGAAGGCGAGCCGATCGAGCATCCGCTGGTCTCACGCTCACTGGAATCGGCACAACGCAAGGTCGAAGCGCGCAACTTCGACATTCGCAAACAGCTGCTCGAGTACGACGACGTCTCCAACGATCAACGCAAGGTCATCTACGCGCAGCGCAACGACTTGCTCGAGAGCGAAGACATCTCGGAAACGGTCACCGCGATGCGTGCGGCGGTGTTGCAGGAGAATTTCCGGCGGCACGTACCGACCGACAGCGTCGATGAGCAATGGGACCTGCCCGGGCTGGAAAACACGCTCGCCGCCGACCTGCAGCTAGCGCTGCCGATTGTCGCCTGGTCAAGCGACGAGCCCAACTTACGCGACGAAGAAATGCTCGAGCGAATGCTCGACGCGGCGACGGCCAGCTATTCCGCCAAGGTCGATCTGGTCGGCGCCGAGATGTTTCACCAGTTCGAACGCAACGTCATGCTGCAGAGCCTGGACACACACTGGCGCGAGCACCTGGCAGCACTTGATCACCTGCGCCAGGGAATTCATCTGCGTGGCTACGCACAGAAAAACCCCAAACAAGAGTACAAGCGCGAAGCCTTCGAACTTTTTGAGAGCTTGCTCGACAGCGTACGCGCCGACGTGACACGAATCTTGATGACCGTTCAGATTCGCCCGCAGGATGTCGAGGAAAGCGCTCCGCATGCCGAAGTACAGAACGTCCAGTATCAGCACCTCGGCTACGACGAAGCGCAGGGGAGCGACGATCAAGGACCTCCGGCGGCAGCCATGAAACCGCTGCAGGCCGGGCCAAAAGTCGGCCGTAACGACCCCTGCCCCTGCGGCTCTGGCAAGAAGTACAAAGTCTGTCACGGCAAGTTGTCGTAAGCGCCGCTGCCACCACAAAACCCAATTGCATGGCGGCGAGAATAACCGCCCACGTGCGCCGCTGGCGCCCGCTGCCGAAGCCGTAGCCTGCGCTTACCGCCGCACACTGTCTCTGCCCTACCCCGTTCGCGAGGTTGCAATGCCCGTCAATTATCGTACCCCCGCCGCCGCAGATCTCTGGCCGGTTGCCGGCGTTCGTCTCGGCGTCGCCGCGGCGGCCATCCGCAAGCCTGATCGGCATGACCTGACCGTGCTGGCTCTCGACCCCGGCTGTCGCGTCGCCGGCGTATTTACCAGCAACCGCTTTTGCGCCGCACCGGTGCACGTCTGCCGCCGCCATCTGGAACTCGGCAGCGATGCGCGCGCGCTACTCATCAATACCGGCGTCGCCAACGCCGGCACCGGCGAGCAAGGCTTGCGGGCGGCAGCCGAAACCTGCGCGGCCCTCAGCCAGCTGCTGGCTATCGATGACCGCCAGGTGCTGCCTTTCTCGACCGGCGTGATCCTCGAACCGCTGCCCGTCGAGCGCCTGATTGCCGGCCTGCCAGCCTGTATCGCCGACCTGCGCGCCGACCACTGGCATACGGCGGCACACGCCATCATGACCACCGACACCGTCGCCAAAGCCGCCTCGCGGCGCTTCGAGATCGACGGCAAGCGCATCACCATCACCGGCATCAGCAAGGGCGCCGGCATGATCCGGCCGAACATGGCGACCATGCTCGGCTTCATCGCCACCGATGCCGGCGTCGCCGCGCCGCTGCTAGAGCAACTGCTGCGCGAAGCTGCCGACGAGTCGTTCAACTGCATCAGCGTCGACGGCGACACCTCGACCAATGACTCCTTCATCCTGATCGCCACCGGCCAGAGCGGCATCGAAATCGCGGACGCGTCGACAGCGGCCTACGCGCAACTGCGCGAAGCGCTAATCGCCGTCGCCATGGAACTGGCCCAGGCGATCATTCGCGACGGCGAAGGGGCCAGCAAATTCATCACCGTCGCCGTCGAAGGTGGCCGCGACCGCCAGGAATGCAAGCGCGTCGGCTACGCCGTCGCCCATTCACCGCTGGTCAAGACGGCTTTCTTTGCTTCCGATCCCAATCTGGGGCGCATCCTGGCGGCCATCGGCTACGCCGAAATCGACGCCCTCGACCCGCTCGACGTCGACCGGGTCAGGGTCTGGCTGGCGAGTGGCGGCAGCGAGATTCTGGTTGCCGAAAAAGGCGGCCGTGCCGCTTCGTATCGCGAAGAGGACGGTGCGCGCATCATGGGCGAGGCCGAAATCAGTGTCCGCGTCGACCTGGGACGCGGCAGCGCGCGTGCCGCGGTGTATACCTGCGACCTTTCCTACGAATACGTGCGGATCAACGCCGACTACCGCAGTTGACCGCCCCCTCGCATCGGTCTGAACCCGCTGGCGGCCAATGCCGCTGCCGACGCCGCTCAACAGGACCTGCGCTGGCCCCGCCGGTACAAACGTCAGTGCAAAACACGCGGCACGGCGAGGGTGAACTCGCGGATTTCCGCGTCGAACTGCTTGCCGTCTACGGCCGTTAACTGGTAACTGCCGCGCATCGTGCCGACAGGCGTTTCGAGTTGGCAACCGCTGGTATATTCGAACTTCTCGCCCGGCTGCAGCAGCGGCTGCCGGCCGACGACGCCGAGGCCGCGCACCTCCTGCACCTCGCCGGCGGCATCGGTGATGATCCAGTGCCGCGAAATCAATTGCGCAGGCACGGTTCCGACGTTCTCGATGGTAATCGCATAGGCAAAGACATAGCTGTCGTTGGCCGGATCCGACTGCTCGGCGATATATTTCGGGACCGCGCTGACTGCGACCTCGTATTTCTTGCTTTCGGCCATGTTTGCTCAATGTTGGGACGATCAGAACCGGCATTGCACACCAAAGCGCGCACGCTGACAAGTCCGACGACCAGGCCCGACACGGCGCGCGGCCGAAGGAAGCCGTTTCGCGCTAAAATATGCCCTCATCTTTCCCGCGGGTTTTTGTCCATGCACGTCATAGCGCCCAGCATTCTTTCCGCCGATTTCGCCAGGCTTGGCGAGGAAGTGATCAACGTCCTTGCCGCCGGCGCCGACTGGATTCACTTCGATGTCATGGACAACCACTACGTACCCAACCTGACCATCGGCCCGCTGATCTGCGCGGCGATCCGCCCGCTGACCAAGGCACCGATCGACGTGCACCTGATGGTCAAACCCGTCGACCGCATCATTCCCGACTTTGCCAAGGCCGGCGCCAACCTCATCACTTTTCACCCCGAAGCCAGCGAGCATGTCGACCGCTCACTGGCGCTGATTCGTGAATGCGGCTGCCAGGCCGGCCTGGTGTTCAATCCGGCGACGCCGCTGGACGTCATGGACTACGTCATGGACAAGCTGGATATCGTCCTGCTGATGAGCGTCAACCCCGGCTTCGGCGGACAGAAGTTCATCCCCGCGACGCTGGCCAAACTGCGCGCCGCACGCGCGCGCATCGACGCCTACGAACGCGAAAGTGGGCGCCACATCCGCCTTGAGGTCGATGGCGGGGTGAAGGTGGACAACATTGCCGAGATTGCCGCCGCCGGCGCCGACGCTTTCGTCGCCGGTTCGGCAGTCTTCGGCGCTGGCAGCGACAGCGACGCCAATCGTTACGACACGGTCATCGCGGCGCTGCGCGCGCAACTGGCGACCGCATGATCTCAGGTCCACTCGCCGTGCGCGCCGTGCTCTTCGATCTGGACGGCACGCTGATCGATACCGTCCTCGATCTGCACGCCGCAGCCAACGCCATGCTCGGCGACCTCGGTCGCCCGGAAATTGCTGTGGCAGCGGTTCGCAGCTACGTCGGGCGCGGCATTCCCAATCTGGTCAAGCGCGTTCTCGCCGGCAACATGGTCGCTGCCGATGACCCGGCGCCGCCGCCCAAGGCAGCGCTGGACAGTTTCCGGCACCACTACGCGATTGCCAACGGACGCCACGCGCTCCTTTTTCCGGGCGTCCGCGAAGGCCTCGAAGCCTTCCGGGACCTGGGCCTGCCGCTCGGAGTGATTACCAACAAGGCCGAAGCCTTCTCGGTTCCGCTGCTTGAGCAGGTCGGTCTGGCACCTTTTTTCCAGGTGGTCGTCAGCGGTGACGTACTGCCACGGGCTAAACCCGACCCGATGCCGGTGATCTGGGCCAGCGGCCGCCTCGGCGCCTCGCCCGCCGAGGTGTTGATGATCGGCGATTCGGTGCACGATTTTCACGCCGGACGCTCGGCTGGCTGCCATGTCTTTCTGGTCCCCTACGGCTACAACGAAGGGCGCGGGGTGAGCGATCTCGCTTGCGATGCTATAGTTTCGACCCTCGCCGAAGCGGCCCAGCGCGTCAGTCACGCATGAACACCATCGACCACAAATTGCATTCGCCGCCTGCCAGTCGGGCAGAGGCCTGGCCCTGGCGCCCCTGGCGCCGGTAGACAGGCCGGCAGCGTCGCCGCTGCCCCCCCGCCCCGCGGCGTGCATCGAGCCTGGTGCACACCTCTTCCAGCAGTGTTTTCTTGTGGAGTTCCCATGACTGCAGCGTATTTCAATCGGCTGGCCGCCGAAGGCTACAACCGTATCCCGGTGACGCTGGAAACTTTTGCCGATCTCGACACCCCCTTGTCGATCTACCTCAAACTGGCCAACCAGCCCTACACCTACCTGCTTGAATCGGTGCAAGGCGGCGAGCGCTTCGGCCGTTACTCGATCATCGGCCTGGCCAGTCCGACGCGAATCGTGGTCAACGCGCATCAGGTACTGGTGCTCAACGGCAATCGCATCGCCGAACGCGAAGACGACACCAACCCGCTCGACTTCATCGCCAAATACATGCAGCGCTTTCGCGCCGCACCGACCACCGGCCTGCCACGCTTCTGCGGGGGCCTGGTCGGGTGCTTCGGCTACGATACCGTGCGCTATATCGAGACGCGCCTGACGCGCTCGCAGAAGCCCGACGACCTCGGCATTCCCGACATCGTCCTCCTGCTCTCCGAAGAGATCGCCGTGGTCGACAACGTCTCGGGCAAGCTGACGCTGGTGGTCTACGCCGAACCGGGCGTTCCCGGCGCTTACCAGAAGGCCCAGGCAAGACTGCGGGAACTGCTGGCCAAGCTGCGCGAACCGGTGCGCATTCCCGCCGAAAAGCCGCAGCCCTCGCAGCCGGCGACCTCAATGTTTGGTGAAGCGCAGTTCAAGAAGGCGGTGCTCAAAGCCAAGCGCTATATCACCGAAGGCGACATCATGCAGGTCGTCCTCTCGCAACGCATGAGCAAACCACTGACCGCCAGCCCGATGGCCCTGTATCGCTCGCTGCGCTCGCTCAATCCCTCGCCGTACATGTTCTATTTCGACTTCGAGGACTTCCACGTCGTTGGCGCCTCGCCGGAGATCCTGGTTCGCCTCGAGGGCGACACGGTGACCGTGCGGCCGATCGCCGGTACCCGTCGGCGCGGTGTTTCCTTCGCCGAAGATCAGGCCCTCGCCGACGAGTTGCTGGCCGACGAAAAGGAACGTGCCGAGCATGTGCAGCTCCTCGACCTCGGCCGCAACGACGCCGGCCGCGTCGCCCGTGTCGGCAGCATCAAGCTCACCGAAAACATGATCGTCGAGCGCTACTCGCACGTGATGCATATCGTCTCGAATGTGGAAGCCCGACTGCGCCCCGAGCTGAACGCCTTCGATGTCCTCAAGGCCACTTTCCCGGCGGGAACTGTCTCCGGCGCTGCCAAGGTGCGGGCGATGGAGATCATCGACGAGCTGGAACCGGTCAAGCGCGGCATCTATGCCGGTGCCGTCGGGCACATGGGTTTCAACGGCGACATGGATCTGGCCATCGCCATCCGTACCGCCATCGTCAAGGACGGCCAGCTGCACGTGCAGGCCGGTGCCGGCATCGTCGCCGATTCCGACCCGGCTTCCGAATGGCAGGAAACCCAGAACAAGGCACAGGCCGTGCTGCGCGCCGCAGAACTCGCCGAACACGGCCTCGACACACGCTTGTGAATAGGGAGAGGCCGCGCGACAACCGGGTGCGAGGACGCGATTGACACCTGGACAGTTCCGCGGCTGGAGCGGGCTCAACCCGAATTGAATCGTGCCGGCAGCAGCGGCGCGCAAGAAAAACAGATATGCGACAATCTCCCCGTCTCCGGCCAGAGCTTTCGACCTTCCCACTCCGCAACGAGCAGCGGACGGGTATCGATAAGCAGCATCGCCGAGCGCGCTCAACGCAATCAATAGGATAGGCCGCAAATGCTCCTGATGATCGACAACTACGATTCCTTTACCTACAACCTCGTCCAGTATTTTGGCGAGTTGGGTCAGGAGGTCAGGGTGTTCCGCAACGATGCCATTTCGATCCCGGAGATTGCTCGTCTCGACCCGGCGCTACTGGTCATTTCTCCGGGTCCGTGCACGCCAGCACAAGCCGGCATCTCGCTGGCGACGATTCGCGAGTTTGCCGGCAGGATTCCACTGCTCGGCGTATGCCTCGGTCACCAGGCGATCGGTGAAGCTTTCGGCGGTCGCGTGGTTCACGCGCACAGGTTGATGCATGGCAAGGTCTCGCCGGTCGAGCACACCAATCAGGGCGTATTTCGCGGGCTGCCGAACCCACTGACCTGTACGCGCTACCACTCGCTGGCCGTCGAGCGCCACTCCCTGCCGGACTGCCTGGAGATTACCGCCTGGACCGATGACGGCGAGATCATGGGCTTGCGTCACCGTAGCCTGGCCGTCGAAGGCGTTCAGTTCCATCCGGAATCGATCCTGACCGAGCGCGGTCACGACCTGTTGAAAAACTTCCTCGAGGAGCACAGCAAATGAAAGCACAGGAAGCACTGGCGCGAGTCGTCGAACACCGCGAGATCTTTCACGACGAAATGGTCTCTCTGATGCGCCAGATCATGAGTGGTGAAGTGACGCCGGTAATGATCGCGGCGATCATTACCGGTCTGCGCGTCAAGAAGGAAACCATCGGCGAGATTTCGGCCGCGGCGCAGGTGATGCGGGAATTGTCGACCAAGGTCGTGCCCGGCAATCGCGCGCACCTGGTCGATACCTGCGGCACCGGCGGCGACGGCGCGCAGACCTTCAACATTTCAACGGCGGCGATGTTCGTCGCCGCGGCGGCCGGCGCCCGGGTCGCCAAGCACGGCGGCCGCTCGGTCTCGTCGCAGTCCGGCAGCGCCGACGTCCTCGAAGCGCTCGGCGTCAATATCAACCTCAGCCCGGCGCAGGTCGGACAATGCATCGACGAAGTCGGCATCGGTTTCATGTTCGCCCCCAATCACCACAGCGCAATGAAGCACGCGGCGCCGGTCCGCCGCGAGTTGGGCGTGCGCACCCTGTTCAACATTCTCGGCCCGCTGACCAACCCGGCCGGCGCCGACAATCAGGTACTCGGTGTTTTTCATCCCGACCTGGTGGGAATCCAGGTGCGTGTCCTGCAACGACTCGGCAGTTCGCGCGCGCTGACCGTTTTCGGCCGCGAAGGTCTCGACGAGATCTCGATCGCCGGTGAAACATTGGTCGGCGAACTGAAAGACGGCCGTATCGACGAGTACAGCATCCACCCGGAGCAGTTCAATCTGTCGGTGCAGGATCCCGGCGCCTTGCGTGTCGCCAACGTCGAAGAGTCGAAAGCGATGCTGCTCGCCACCCTGCAGAACAAGAGCGGCGCGGCGCGTGACATCGTCGCCCTGAATGCCGGCGCGAGCATCTACGTCAGCGGCCTCAGCGAGACGCTGGCCGACGGCGTCGAGCGCGCTTTCGAAGCCATCGCCGCGGGCGCCGCCCTCGCCAGGCTCGACGAATTCGTCGCCTTCACGCGCGACTTCTCGGCCTGATCAGCGACCTGGCAAAGGAGACCGGCATGGCCATCCCGCAAACTGAAAAGCACTTCGATGCGGCCGCTTACCTGGCCTGGGAAGACGCACAGATCGAGCGTCACGAATACGTCGCCGGCGAGGTCTTCGCCATGGTCGGCGTGCGCCAGTCGCACAATGTGGCCACGCTGAACCTGGCCAGCGCTCTGCGCCAGGCACTCAAAGCCACTCCGTGTCGAGTTTTCGTCGAAGCGGTCAAGGCCCGCGTCGAAGCCGCCGATTGCTTTTTCTATCCAGACGTACTGGTCACCTGCGACCCGCGCGACCGCTTGACGCCTGACTATGTCAGCCATCCCCTGCTGGTCGCCGAAATCCTTTCCGAGTCGACCGCGGCCTTCGACCGCGGCGGCAAGTTCGCCGCCTATCGCAAACTCGACAGCCTGCAGGACTACGTACTGATCGACCTGGCGGTGCAACACGTCGAAGTCTTCCGTCGCGACGCGGAGAATCACTGGGTGCTGCATGACTATGGCCCTGGCGAAACGGTCGAACTGGCTTCCCTGGCGCTGCAGTTGCCGCTTGACCAGATCCTCGAAGACACCGCCGAAGAAGGCGCCACACAGAGCACGGAGAGCGCACCGCGATGAGCGACATCCTGAAGCGAATTCTTGCCGTCAAACATGACGAGGTCGCGACGGCGCAGGCCGCCACCCCTCTGGCTGAGCTGCGTGCCGCCGCCGAGAAACAGCCCCCAACACGCGACTTCGTCGCCAGCCTGCGCAGCAGAATTGCCGCCGCGCAGCCGGCGGTGATCGCCGAAATAAAGAAAGCCAGCCCCTCCCGCGGCGTCCTGCGTGCCGATTTCCACCCCGCCGAGATCGCCGCCAGTTATCAACGCCACGGCGCAGCCTGTCTATCGGTGCTCACTGACAGCCAGTTTTTCCAGGGCTCGCCCGCCTATCTGCAAGCGGCGCGTTCAGCCTGCGCGCTGCCGGTATTGCGCAAGGACTTTCTGGTCGATGCGTATCAGCTCTTCGCAGCGCGCGCGATGGGCGCCGACGCGATCCTGCTGATCGCTGCGGCGCTGGACCTGCCCACCATGCTCGACTTCGAGGCCATCGCCGACAGCCTGGGGATGGCCGTGCTCGTCGAAGTACACAATAGCCAGGAACTGGAAGTCGCCCTGCAACTCGCCACGCCCTTGATCGGCATCAACAATCGCAACCTGCGCAGCTTCGAAGTCAATCTGCAGACGACTCTCGATTTGTTGCCAGCGATCCCGGAAGATCGCCTGGTGGTCACCGAAAGCGGCATTCTTGCCAATCGCGACGTCGCCTTGATGCGCGACCACGGGGTCCACGCCTTCCTCGTCGGCGAAGCTTCATGCGCGCCAGCGAACCCGGAGAAGCCCTCGCTGCACTGTTTTCCTGATCCATTCAGGAATCCCCGGAGGCTTCCCGAGCAGGGCGCTGGCCATCAGAATTCGCAGCGCGCCAGCGAAACCGAAACGTGCGAAAGAGCTCGCTCCGAAGAGCTGCACCCAAGGAATCGCCAGGCTTGTTGCAAAAACCCAACACTCTTTTCCCAACAAGCCACTAAAGCACTCGGGGAACTTGCCGCGCTTATCGGCGTTTGCCACAATCACTCCAACTTCTCGTCTTTACCGAGAGGTCCAGTTTGATGAAGCACCAGTTGGATTCATTGATCGCAAACTTAGAGGAGATTCACCATGCAAAAGAAAATCATCGCGCTGGCCGTTGCCAGCCTGGCCTCGGGCGCCGCTCTTGCCCAGACCAACGTCACCATTTACGGTATTGCTGACGCCGGCTATGTCTACTCCAGCGGCGGCTCGAATAACATCCTCAACACCAACAATGGCAACAAGACCTTCAGCGGCGTCCAGTCCGGCATCCTGGGCGGTTCGCGGATCGGCTTCCGCGGCACGGAGGCCCTCGGCAACGGTCTGAGCGCCATCTTCACTCTCGAGTACTCGCTGACCATCGACGACAACACCGGCGTCGGCACCAGCAACGGCAACGGCGGCCTCAACGCTCGTCAACAGTTCGTTGGCCTGCAAAGCGACAAGCTCGGTACCGTCGCCCTCGGCCGTCAGTATGCCCCTGGCTATGTGGCAACGGTCAATAACGATGTGCTCGCCGGTTCGATCCTCGGTTCGCAGTCCATCCTGAGCTCGCAGGCCGGCAACACCATCACCCCGAACTCGGCAGCGCGCTGGGACAACGCCGCCACCTACACCTCGCCCAACTGGAGCGGCTTCACCGCCAAAGCGATCTACGCTTTCGGCGAGAGCGAGACCCTCGCCAAGGACGGTAAGGACTCGAACGCCAACCTGCGCGTCTACGATAGCAATCTTTCCAGCACTGACAACGGCAGATTCGGTCTTGGCGGCAACTACTCCAACGGAGCGTTGAACATTGACCTGGTCTACCAGCAGCGTTACAGCGTCGTTCCGACCGCGGACTCGGCCATGGCCGTCCCGAACCTCTGGGGCAACGACATCAACGAAGGCTACATCGGCGCCTCCTATGACTTCAAGGCCGCCAAGGTCTCGGCCAGCTATCAGCAGCAGAACGACAAGAACGTCGCCAACAACGACAACACCGTCTGGTCCCTTGGCGTAAAGGTCCCGGTGATGGCTGCCAGCAATGTACTCCTGACCTATGGTCAGCTCGAGATGGATGCAGGCCCACGTGGTTCCAGAGTTGACGGCAAGAGCAACACCGCAACTCTCGCCTGGACGACCGCCATGTCCAAGCGCACCACCCTGTACGCCGGCTATGTCTGGGTCGACAACGACAAGATGAGCCTGCCGATCCGCTTCTCTGGCGTTCCTGCCGGTGTTGGCCAGGTCAACGAGACCAACAACACCTTCGCCGCTGGTGTTAACCACACGTTCTAATTCGACTTCGGTCAGTTAGTTTGAGAAACGGGCGCTTCGGCGCCCGTTTTTTTTCGCCCGCGTTCGGGTACAGCCGCTCGTCGATCCTTACAACGCCTGTCGCGGAGCAGTTCCGCGGACAAATGCTGAACGACGGACGGGGAGCGCCTTGCGCCAAGCTCCCATGGCCGGCAGCAAAGCGTATTTCGGCGACCCACCTGTGACAAAAATGCAACAACCGCCGTCAGGGCGCCGAAATGGTGGCCAGCACGCTTGCTCGTAGTCTGGCCGTCTGCGATGATCGTTGCCAGCACATCGCAAAATTCTCTTGCCAATGAATCAATCTGGCGGAGCAGATTTAATCTTGGCGTTTCTGGAAAATAAGGAGATTCATCATGCAAAGGAAAATTATCGCACTGGCTGTTGCCAGCCTGGCTTCGGGCGCCGCCCTCGCGCAGACCAACGTCACCGTGTACGGCGTCGTGGATGCCGGCTACCTTTACTCATCGGGCAACCAGCCGGGTGGGGGTTCCAACACCTTCAGCGGCCTTTCTTCCGGCATCAGTGCTGGCAACCGTATCGGCTTCAAGGGCTCGGAAGCGCTGGGCAATGGCCTGAGCGCTGTGTTCACGCTTGAGTACGGCCTGGACATCGATAGCAACCAAGGCATCGGTACCGGCGGCCTCAACGCCCGCCAGCAATTCGTCGGCCTCGCCAGCGACAAGCTCGGCACCGTCGCTCTCGGTCGTCAATATGCCCCGGGCTTCAACGCCTCGGCACGCAACTCGGCCCTCGACGCAACCAACCTGGCCATCCAGTCGAACCTTAGCGTTCTGTCCGGCATGTCGATCACTCCGAACAGCCCCGCGCGCTTCAACAATGCCATCACCTATACCAGCAACAACTACTCCGGCCTTAGCTTCAGCGCGATCTACGGATTCGGTGAAGAAGGTGTCGAGAACAGCACGAGCGACGGGGGCAAGTATGGTGTTGGCGCCAACTACGCCAATGGTCCGATCAACGTCGACCTGGTATACCAGGGCCGCCAGGACGTCGTGATTCCCGCGACCGACACCACACCCAAGAACCCTACGGGCAAGGACATCAACGAGTGGTATCTCGGCGGTAGCTACGATTTCAAAGTCGTCAAGCTGTTCGCCAGCTATCAGGAGCTGTATAGCTAGACCACCCAGGCGACGCCCACTTTTAAAGGGAGCGATCTCTGGACGGTAGGCATCAATGCACCGATCGGTGCCGGCACGGCCTCCCTGAGCTACGGCGAACTGTCATTGGATAACACGAAGATGAAGGACGGCAGCAGCTGGGGAGCGGGCACCATGTACAGCTACCCGCTGTCGAAGCGGACCTCTGTATATGCCGCATACAGCTACTTCAGCAACGACAAGTACTCGCTGCCCATGCAGACGCAATTGGCGCCAATCACCGGCGGTGGCCAGATCGGCATCGGCGCGGTCGGCGAGAGCAACTATGCCATCGGTGCGGGCATGACGCACAGCTTCTAGGTTCTTTGGGTCGCAGAAGGAACGGGCGCCTGGCGCCCGTTTTTTTTGCTTCCCGGCTACGCCTCCTTATCAGGATCCTGACATCCAGGGCTCGGCCCCTTGCGTCGCCGTGCCTGACTCTGTACAATCCTCGCCTTTCAAGTTCTTCATCAGCTTTTTCATAGGGACAAACATTCATGGCCAATAGCGCACAAGCTCGCAAGCGAGCCCGCCAAGGCGTCAAACAACGCATCCACAACGCCGGCCTGCGCTCGACGCTGCGGACCGCCGTGAAGCGCGTTCAGAAAGCGATCATCGCTGGCGACAAAACGGCGGCTCAGAGTATTTTCCAGGAATCAGTCGCGGTGATTGACCGCATCGCTGACAAGAATATCATTCACAAGAACAAGGCCGCTCGGCAGAAGAGCCGGCTCTCGGCTCAGATCAAGGGCCTGGCCGCTTAGTCCAGCGGCAGGGCAGCAGAAATAGCGGAAGCGGCACCTCAGGGTGCCGTTTTTTTTTTGCCTGCGAGTCCGCTGCTGCTGCCATCTTGATGCGACTTTCGGCGACCCAGAACGTCGCGCGAAACCACGCGGCAGGCGGAATCTATAGCTTCCATACGGCGTGCAACACGACACTGGCGCCCAGCCGTGCGCGACAAAGGCTTCGCCGCGACCGTCGGCAGATACCGGGGTATAATCTCGCTGCAGATCGAATATTAGATCGCACTAATATTGCAATTGTGATGGGGAATGCTATGACAGCGGTGACGATGGATATGGAACAGGCTCGCTTCAACATGATAGAGCAGCAGATCCGCCCCTGGGAGGTGCTGGATCCGGAAGTACTGGCAGTTCTTGATGCGGTCAAGCGTGAACACTTCGTGCCAGCGGCCCACCAGATGCTGGCGTTTGCCGACATCGAAATGCCCATCGGCAATGGCCAGACCATGCTGCAACCGAAGATCGAGGCACGCATTCTCCAGGAGCTGGGCGTCAAGAACACCGATATCGTGCTTGAGGTCGGTACCGGTAGCGGCCACATGGCCGCCCTTCTGGCGACCAAGGCGGAGTACGTTTATAGCGTCGAGATCGATCCGCTCCTGGCCGAAACCGCCAAGCGCAATCTGCAACAGGCGGGCGTCGCCAACGTCAGCGTCGAAACTGGCGACGCCTCCGAGGGCTGGCCTGCGCACGGCCCCTATGACGTGATTGTCATCTCCGGTTCCCTCTCCGAGCTACCCGAAGCTTTCCTGCAGCAATTGAAGATCGGTGGCCGTCTAACGGCGTTCATCGGTGAAGCACCGGCGATGCAGGCCCGCTTGACGACGCACAGCGACGAGAATGCCTTCAACACCATCAATCTTTTCGAGACCGTCGTCGCACCACTACGAACGGCAAAGCCGCGCCAGCGCTTCGTTTTCTGACACCCGGGCGACGACGCGATGCAGCAGCTCTCGGCGACTCAGTTGGCAGAATGGTTGGCAGCCAGCAGTGCGGCCCCCGAAAGTGGTGCTGGCGGCTGGCGACAACGACCGCTGCTGCTCGATGTCCGGGAACCCTGGGAGTTCGAGCTGTGCCACCTTGACGGCTCTCGCCTGCTGCCAATGCAGAGCCTGGCCGCGCGCATCGATGAACTCCCGATAGATGCCGATATCGTCGTCATCTGCCATCACGGCGTGCGTAGTCGACAGGTCGGCGGCTTTCTGGAGCGACAGGGCTTCAGTTCAATCTACAACCTCAGCGGCGGCGTCGACGCCTGGGCGAATGACGTCGATCCGGCAATGCACAAATATTGAAAGCGAGTTCAGAAAAGATGCCTGTAAAACCCCGCCCCCTCAAGCTCGGCCTCCTGCTGGCGGCTCTCCTTTCTGCAGCTCCCGGATACGCCACCGACCTGCTGCAGCTGTATCACGATGCCCTGAGCTACGACGCGCAGTACGCGGCTGCACGCGCCACCGCGGCTGCCGGACGCGAGAAAGAGCCGCAAGCACTGGCCGGTTTGCTGCCAACCATTGCGGCGACGGGCAACACCTTCTGGAACGACACCGACTACAGGGTCAGGATCGACTCAAGCAGGGAATCGTATAGCAACAAGTACAATAGCAACACCTATGGGGTGAACCTGACGCAGCCGCTGTTCCGCTGGCAGAATTTCGTTCAGTACGACCAGTCGAAGCTGCTGGTCATGCAGAGCGAGGCCAATTTCGCTCAGGCCGGCCAGGATCTGATCCTGCGCGTCGCGCAAGCCTACTTCGATGTCCTCTTCGCCATCGAGAACCTGCGCGCGGTGCAGGCCAACAAGACAGCGATTGCACAACAACTGGCACAGGCCAAGAAGAACTTCGAGGTCGGCATCGCCACGGTCACCGATACCTACGAGTCGCAGTCGCGCTTCGACCTGGCAACCGCGCAGGAGGTTGCCGCCGAAAGCGAGCTTGCCGTCAAGCGTTATGCGCTGAGCGTGGTCGTCGGCAAGGAAACCGGCGAGTTGAACCGGCTCAAGCCGCAGGCGGTAATGCAACCGCCGCAGCCGGCAAACATGGAGCAATGGGTGACGGCTGCCGAAGAGGACAGCTTTGTCGTCCAGGCGCAAAAGGCAGCTGCCGAAGCGGCCGCCAAGGCGGTAGAGGTGAGCAGGGCGGGGCACTATCCGACTCTGGACATGGTCGCCAACGTCAACCAGAACAACGGCCCGGGCCAGTTTGGTGTCGGCTCGATCGATAACCGCACCAATCAGATTGGTCTGCAGCTCAATATCCCGATTTTTCAGGGCGGTTCGGTGAACTCGAAGACTCGCGAAGCGATCGCCAGGCTTGACGCCGAAAAGGCTGCGCTTGACAATGCCCGGCGCACGTCGACGCTCAACGCACGTCAGTCCTATCTGGGGGTCGTCAATGGCCTCTCCGGCGTACGAGCCCTGGAAGCGGCACTGGTTTCCGGCCGCAGTTCGCTGGAATCGAACCGGCTCGGTTACGAGGTTGGCGTACGCATCAACATCGACGTGCTCAACGCCGAGAATCAGGTCTTCGTCACCCGCCGCGATCTGGCCAAAGCGCGTTTCGACACCCTGCTTTCCCAACTCAAACTGAAAGCCGCAGTCGGCGCGCTCGCTGAAACCGACCTGGAGCAGATCAACAGCCTTTTCGAGGCGCCATGAAGGTGATGACCGTCGAGACAACCCAGATCATGAAAGCCATCACCGTTCCCCTCTTCCCCTGACCCTTCTCCCGCAAGGGGAGACGGGAGTTTCGTGAGTCGCTTGCGCGACTTTCACATTAAGCCCTTCGATCAGCGCCACGGTACGCGCCGTGGCGCCGCGGTGCGCCTGGCTGAACGCAGTCGCCGCGGCGCGCATGACGAGCAGGTCCGCCGGCTGCGCGAAGAGCGCGTGCGCCGCCAGCGCTGCCTGACGGGCGTCAGGCACGCGCCGGCCAGCACCACAGGCGATCGCATCCGCACTGGCCTGGGCGAAATTGAAAGTGTGCGGACCAAGGAGCAGCGGACAGCCACAGGCCGCCGCCTCGATCAGGTTCTGGCCGCCAAACGGCAACAAGCTCCCGCCCATCACAACCAGGTCCGCCAGCGCATAGTAGGCGGCCATTTCACCCATGCTGTCGCCCAGCCAGACCTGGGTCTCGCTACCCGGCAGTTCGGCTGAGCTGCGCCGGCAGAAGCTCAGGCCGCGACTGGCAAGCAGGGCGGCGACCTCGGCAAATCGTTGTGGGTGCCGGGGAACCAGCACCAGCAATAGATCGGCAACAGCCACCGTGGCCAAGGCATCGAGCAGCAGCGCTTCCTCGCCTTCCCGGCTACTGGCCAACAAGCACACCGGCCGCGGCCCAATGGCTTGCCGCCAGTCTGCGCCGAGCTGCAACTTGTCTGCGGCCGGCGTGACGTCGAATTTCAGATTCCCGCATACCGTTGGCTGGCGGGCACCAAGCTGCTGCAGGCGCTCGGCGTCGGCGGTCGTTTGCGCGGCAACGGCACTCAGCGACGCCAGCGCCGGTCGGATCAGGGTGCGCAGGCGCATATAGCCACCTAGGGAGCGCGCCGACAAGCGCCCGTTGATCAGCGCAAGCGGCAGCTGCCGCCTTCTCGCCGCGGCGATCAGGTTTGGCCACAGCTCGGTTTCCATCAGCAGCCCGATGCGCGGCTGAAAGTGATCGAGGAAACGTCCACAGGCATCGGGCAGGTCATAGGGCAGGTAAGCCTGCGTCAGGCGTTCAGGGCGAGCCGCCAGCAGCTCGCCGCCCGTTTCGCGGCCGGTAGGCGTCATATGGGTCAGCAACAGGTCATGGTCCGGATAGGCCTCCAGCAGCGCATCGATCAGCGGCACGGCCGCACGTGTCTCACCGACCGAAACGGCATGCAACCAGATCAACGGCCGCTGCCCACAGCGCAGCGCTTGTCGATAGAGCGCGTGGCGCTCGCCAAAATGTTGTCGATACGCCGGCTGCCGACGTCCTCGCCAGAGCAGCCGCAACCAGACCAGGGGCATTGCCAGGTAGAAAAGCAGCGAATAGGCCAGAAGTGCCAGACGCGCCATCACCGCAGCGCCTGCTCGGCAACGGTCAGCACCTCGGCGGTCGACGGCGGCGCGCCACAGCGGCCGAGATTGCGCACAAAGCCACGGCCATAGACGCCGGTCAAAGCGGGATCTGTCGCTACGTAAAGGGCGATCACCGGCACCCGTAAGGCAGCCGCGAGGTGTGCCAGGCCGGTATCGACGCCGACCGCCAAATCTGCCCGTGCGATCAGGGCGGCGACCTGCGCTAACGGCAGCGGCGGCGGCACAATAGCCCCTGGCAAGGCGGCAGCGATACGCTCGGCACGCTGCCGCTCGAGCGCATTGCCGGCCGGAAGGACCGGCGTCAGGCCGCGCTCGAGCAGGGCTCGACCAAGGACGCGCCAGTTCGCCTCATCCCACAGCTTGTCGTCGCGACTGGTCGCCGTCAGCAGAATGACCAGCCGCTCTGACGACCGGCAAGCGTCGTCGATTGGCGGCGCCGAAATACCGTAGTCAAGGGCCAGGTCGACCGGATAATCGAAGGCTGCGGCGGCCAGCCAGCGGTTGCGTTCGACAGCGTGCGCATTGCGCGGGATGACAAAAGTCTCCTCATAAAAGCGCGCCGCGACCGGCTCACGCGCCGATTCGGCAGCATAGCCGTAGCGCCTGCCTTGGGCTTGCCGGGCAATCAGCGCGCTCTTCAGCAAGCCCTGCGTGTCGAGCACGGCGTCGTAGCTCGGGGCACGGATGCGGGCGCGGAAGTTGCGCACTTCGCGCCACGTGGCCAGACTGCCAAGCGTTTTCCGCCAGCGCCTGACGGCCACCGGAATGACCTGGTCGACAGCCGGGTGCAGGCGCGGAATATCGGCAAAGCCTTCCTCGACACACCAGTCGATTGCCGCTTCCGGAAAACACTGCCGCAAATCACTGAGCACCGGCAGATTGTGGATTACGTCACCAAGCGACGAGGTTTTTACCAATAGGATGCGCATCGGTGGGCCAGTTCCGGGGAAGATGGGCGGCAAGCAGGAAGAGCGCATTATAGAAGATGGCGCGCACAGCCACCCGCCTTGCGTGGCTCGGCAAACGGCAGGCCTTTGGCGAGCGCTGACCGCTCGCCGCCGCCCACTGCCGGCATCAGCGCCTACCGGCAATCCACGGCGGCGGTATAATGCCGTCCCTCAAAGCCCCATGGCGGCAAGCCTGCACCTACTGGAGACCGTTTAAATGAACACCTCTGTCATTCGCCCGGTAATTCTCTGTGGAGGGTCGGGCACCCGTCTGTGGCCGCTGTCGCGGACGCATTACCCGAAGCAGTTTCTCCGCCTGGTCGACGACTTTTCGCTGCTGCAGAACACGCTGCGCCGCCTCGACGGGGTCTCCGGGCTGGGTGAAGCCATTGCCGTCGCCAACGAAAACCACCGCTTCCTGGTTGCCGAACAGCTTCACGAAATCGGCCAGAAGGCCGACATTCTCCTCGAACCGGCCGCACGCAACACCGCACCGGCCGTCGCCGCAGCCGCGGTGCACGCCCTCCGCACCGGCATTCACCAAGAGCCGCCGCTACTCCTCGTCCTGCCATCGGATCATGTCATCGCCAACGTGCCTGCTTTCCAGAAGGCGATCAGTGCGGCGATTCCACACGCCCGCGCGGCGCCCTGGTCACCTTTGGCGTCGTCCCCGATCGTGCCGAAACCGGCTACGGTTACATCCGTCGCGGTGAGGTCGTCGAGGGTGGTTATGCGCTCGACCGCTTCGTCGAGAAGCCCGACGCGGAAACTGCGCAACGCTACCTTGATTCCGGCGACTACTACTGGAACAGCGGCATGTTCCTCTTCGGCGCCAACACCTACCTCGAAGCCCTCGACCGCTATGCGCCGGGAATCCGCGAGTGCGTGACTGCGGCCGTCGCCAGCGAACGCTGCGACCTGGACTTCGTGCGCCTCGATCACGCGGCTTTTCTCGCCAGCCCGTCAAAATCGATCGACTATGCCGTCATGGAGAAAACCGACCATGGCGTCGTCATTCCGCTCGATGCGGGCTGGAACGACATCGGCGCCTGGGATGCAATGGCTGCGCTTGGTCAGGCCGACGACAACGGCAACACGCAGCGCGGTGACGTACTGAGTATCGACACCCACGATTCGATCCTTCTCGCTGACGGGCAATTGCTGGCCACCGTCGGCGTCAGCGGACTGATCGTCGTTGCCACGCCAGATGCGATCCTGGTAGCCGACAAAGCGAAGGCGCAGGAAGTCAAGGCGCTGGTCGAGGCCTTGAAGCGTTCGGCGCGCAGCGAAACCGAACTGAGGCACATCGTCCATCGCCCCTGGGGAAGCTACGAGGGGCTGGCGCATGCGCCGCGCTATCAGGTCAAGCGCATCCTGGTAAAAGCCGGTGCCAGCCTCAGTCTGCAAAAACACCATCACCGTGCCGAGCACTGGGTCGTCGTCAAGGGCACGGCGCTGATCGTCCGTGGCGAAGAAACGCTGTTGCTCTCCGAAAACCAATCGACCTATATCCCGCTCGGCGTCGTCCATCGTCTGGAAAATCCGGGCAAGATCGACCTCGAAATGATCGAGGTCCAGTCCGGCAGCTATCTTGGCGAGGATGACATCGTCCGCCTGCAGGACAGCTACGGCCGCTGACCCGATGAGCGTCGCGCCGGCCGCACGCTGGCGGTGCCTGATGGCTGACTACGCTGAGCCCTCTTTGCCTCTCCACCCTCCCTCTGAAAAGGTCCGCACATGATTCTGGTCACCGGCGGCGCCGGCTTCATCGGCGCAAATTTCGTGCTCGACTGGCTGGCACAATGCGACGAGGCGCTGCTCAACCTCGACAAACTGACCTACGCGGGCAATCGCGAGAACCTCGCGTCGCTGCTCGACGACCCGCGGCATATCTTCGTGCACGGCGACATCGGCGACAGCCAGCTCGCCACCAGCCTCCTGGCGCAATACCAGCCACGGGCGATCGTCAACTTTGCTGCCGAGTCGCATGTCGATCGCTCGATCCATGGTCCCGAGGACTTCATCCAGACCAACATCGTCGGCAGCTTCCATCTCCTTGAAGCGACGCGCGCCTATTGGGGGACGCTGGCTGGCGAGGCCAAAGAGCGCTTCCGCTTTCTGCACGTGTCGACGGACGAGGTCTATGGTTCCCTGGCCAGCGATGAGCCGGCTTTCAGCGAAACGCACGCCTATGAACCGAACAGCCCCTACTCGGCAAGCAAGGCCGCGAGCGACCATCTGGTGCGCGCCTACCACCACACTTACGGGCTGCCGGTGCTGACCACCAACTGCTCGAACAACTACGGTCCCTATCATTTCCCGGAAAAACTGATCCCGCTGATGATCGTCAATGCCCTCGCCGGCAAAGCCCTGCCGGTGTATGGCGACGGCCAGCAGATTCGCGACTGGCTGTACGTCAAGGATCACTGCACGGCAATCAGGCGCGTGTTGGAAGCCGGCCGCCCAGGCGAGACCTACAACGTCGGCGGCTGGAACGAGCAGCCCAACCTCGATATCGTGCACACCGTCTGCGACCTGCTCGACGAACTTCGCCCACGTTCGGACGGCCGCCCCTACCGCGAGCAGATCACCACGGTTGCCGACCGCCCCGGCCACGACCGGCGCTACGCCATCGACGCGCGCAAGATCGAAAACGAGCTGGGCTGGAAACCGGCAGAGACTTTCGCCACCGGCATTCGCAAGACCGTCCTCTGGTACCTGGAGAATCAGCAGTGGGTACAGCACGTGCAATCCGGCGCCTACCGCGATTGGGTCGAAAAGAACTATGGCGGGCGCAAGCCATGAAAATAAAGCGATGAAAATACTGCTCTTCGGCAAGCGCGGACAGGTCGGCTGGGAATTGCAACGCAGCCTGGCTCCGCTCGGAACCGTGATCGCCCTGGATCACGAAGGCGATGGCCCACTGTGCGGCAGCTTCACTGACCTCGCCGGCCTGGCAGCCTGCGTGCGCGCGGTTGCACCGGACGTGATCGTCAATGCCGCCGCCCACACGGCGGTCGACAAGGCCGAATCGGAACCCCAACTGGCGGGAACGCTCAACGCCCTGGCTCCCGGCGTGCTCGCCGAGGAAGCCAGCCGCCTCGGCGCCTGGCTGGTGCACTACTCGACCGACTACGTATTCGCAGGCAGCGGCGAAAAGCCCTGGCAGGAATGCGACGCGACCGCGCCCCTGAGCGTCTACGGTAAAACCAAGCTCGCCGGCGAACAGGCGGTCGCCGCAGCCTGCACCAAGCACCTCATCTTTCGCACCAGTTGGGTGTACGCCGCGCGCGGCAACAACTTTGCGCGCACCATGCTGCGCCTGGCGAGCGAACGCGATCAGCTCAAGGTAATCGCCGATCAGATAGGCGCGCCGACCGGCGCCGAATTGCTGGCCGACGTGACTGCGCACGCCATTCGCAGCGCCTGGCAACAACCAGCGCTCGCCGGCCTCTACCATCTGGTGGCTGGCGGCGAGACCAGCTGGCATGGCTACGCCCGGCACGTCATCGACTTCGCCCGGCAAGCCGGCGAGGCCATCCGCGTCGCGCCGACAGCCATCGAGGCGGTGCCAAGCAGCGCCTACCCCTTGCCCGCCCCACGCCCGCACAACTCCCGCCTGGACACGCGCAAGCTGCAAGCTGCCTTCGATCTGCGCCTGCCCGACTGGCAGGTCGGCGTGAACCGCATGCTCGTCGAAGTTCTCGGGCAATGAGCCCTGCGACGTCGCTACTGGCACCGAACGGCTGTGAGGCACCGAATCGTGGGATGATGGAGCCCTCGTTGCACAGATCCTGAAGGGAGTCCGCGTTGCTCTGGTGGCTGGCATATATCGCGCTGGGTCTGTTTACCGGCTTGTTCGCCGGCATGCTCGGCATCGGCGGCGGACTGCTCATGGTCCCGACCTTGACCATGATGTTTGCCGCGCAGGCGGGATTTCCGGCGACCGAGGTCCTGCATCTGGCGCTCGGCACATCGATGGCCGCGATCCTGTTTACGTCGCTTGCCAGCCTGCGCGCCCACCACCAGCATCAGGCCGTGCTGTGGAAGGTGGTTGGCCAGATCACCCCCGGGATTCTCGCCGGCACGCTGATCGGCACACTGTTCGCCGGCAGCGTGCCGTCCAGACCTCTGGCGCTCTTCTTCATGGTCTTCGTCTGCGTGGTCGCGGTGCAGATGATCCTTGACCTGAAACCCAAGGCCTCGCGCGAGTTACCCGGCGCGTTCGGCGTCTTTGGCGTCGGCACCGGCATCGGCGCGCTGTCGGCGCTGGTCGCCATCGGCGGGGGGTCCCTCACGGTACCCTTCCTGACCTGGTGCAACGTCCGCGTGCAGCATGCAATAGGAACGTCGGCGGCGGTCGGCTTCCCGATCGCCATCGGCGGTTCGCTGGGTTACATTTTCAACGGCTGGGAGCACCCCGGCCTGCCACCGTGGAGCGTCGGCTACGTGTACCTGCCGGCGCTGCTGTGGCTGGTGCCATCGAGCATGCTCATCGCACCCCTCGGCGCCCGCCTGGCGCACCGCTTGCCGGTGGCCACCCTGAAGCGTCTTTTCGCCGCCATCCTGATTCTCCTGGCAGCCAAGATGATGTGGGGTCTGTCCGTTTGATGTGCGGGTCGCAGGCCCCTTTCACGGCAAAGGCGGCGATCAGCGGCCTCTGAATTCCGGCTTGCGCTTCTCGATGAATGCCGACAGGCCTTCGCGATAGTCCTCGGTCGCGAGAAAGGCGAACGAAGCACGCAGTTCCTCGTCACTCAGCGGCGCACCCTGCTGCAGTCGACGCAGCCATTGCTTGTGCCAACGGGCAACCAGCGGCGCGCCGGCGCAAATGCGGCGAGCACTGGCGTAAGCCTCGTTAACCACTTCGTCCTCCGTCACCACCCGGGTAAGGAGGCCTTTGGCGAGCGCCTCATGCGCACCGAGAATGCGCCCTTCGAGCAGGATTTCCAGCAGGCATGCTGGTCCGGCCAGACGCAGCAGACTGGCCATCTCCGCGGGATACATCGAAAAACCGAGCTTGTTGATGGGCGCACCGAAACGCGACGACTGCGCGGCGATGCGCAGGTCGCACTGCGCGGCAATCTCCAGCCCACCACCGATGCATGCTCCCTGCAGCAACGCGATCGTCGGCTGACGACAGTCGGCCAGAGCTTGCAGAGCGGCGCCCGCCTGCGCATGGTAGGCCATTGCGCGCTCTACTGTGTCGCGCCTGCTGAGAAACTCGTCGATGTCGCCACCGGCGGCGAACGCTTGATCACCGTCGCCACGGACCACTACGCAGCGTATCTCTTCGTCGCCCGACAATTCAGCGACGATCTCGGCCAGGCTCTGCCACATGGCAAAGTCGATGGCGTTGAGTTTGCCCGGATTCGAAAGGGTCACTGTGGCGACCCTTTCGGCGTGCGTGCATAGAATACGCCCGCTCATGTCGGCAGTTCTTGAGTGGCGTTGCTCCTGGCCAGCGCCTGGCGTCCGGAAAGAATGTGATCGTGCATCGCGACTTGCGCGCCCGCCGCGTCGCCGGCCTTGATCGCCGCCAGGATGATCGCGTGTTCGGCGAGCGACTGCTGCACACGACCGTCGATGCTCAGCGAAAACCGGCGCGTCAGTTTGAGCACCTTGCGCAGGTCCTGGATCACCTGACGCAACCTGCGGTTTCCCGACATTTCCTGGATCTGGTAGTGAAACGCCTGATTGACCTCAAAAAAAGTGCTCGATCTCCTTAGTCTCGGCAAAGCGCTGTAGTTCCGCGTGCAGCGCATCGAGCCTGGCCAGATCGTCGGGCTGTGCCCGGGTCGTCGCCTCGAGTGCGCAACGCCCTTCGAGCATGGCCATCAAGGGAAAAATGTCATCCAGGTCCTGCTCCGAGATTTCGGTGACGAAGCAGCCGCGACGTGGCCGCAAGGTCACCAGGCCTTCGGCGGCAAGGACCTTCAGCGCTTCGCGTAGCGGCGTGCGGCTGATCCCGTAATCGGTTGCCAGAGCCTGTTCGTCGATTCTGGCTCCCGGGGCTAACTGATGCGCGAAAATTCTCTGCCGTAGTCTTTCAGCGACCTCCTGGTAGAGGGCCGTCTGGGCGATTTGACTGGGATCCATCGATCTCTTTTTTTTCTACTGATTCGTTCAGGGTCTCAGACGAGACCTTGCTTTCATAATTATGGATACAGTATTATTCGTCGAGCGGGGTGTCAAGTGCTAGCGATCTTTGTCTGCCATAGCGGCTCGCTTGGTCGGTATAATTCCTTGGCTCGTCGGGGCGAATTTCCCACCCCACCCCATCCCACTGATTTCGTGAAAGGTTCCGTAATGTCCAACGCGAACAATCCTGCATTAGCTGATTCATCCAACCTCGATGACTGGAAGAAGGCTGCCGCCAAAGCACTGCGCGGTGCCGAACTCGAAACGCTGAACTGGGTAACGCCCGAAGGCGTGGTCGTCAAGCCCCTCTATACCAGGAAGGATCTGGAAGGCCTGCCCTACACCGACACCCTGCCAGGCTTGGCCCCATTCGTCCGCGGCCCGCAGGCAACGATGTACACCGGCCGGCCATGGACCATCCGCCAATACGCCGGCTTCTCCACCGCTGAAGCGTCGAATGCCTTCTATCGCAAGGCGCTGGCGGCCGGCGGTCAGGGCGTCTCGGTAGCCTTCGACCTGGCCACCCACCGCGGCTACGACTCCGACCATGCGCGCGTCACCGGCGACGTCGGCAAGGCAGGCGTGGCGATCGACTCGGTCGAAGACATGAAGATTCTGTTCGACGGCATCCCTCTCGAGAAAATCTCGGTGTCGATGACCATGAACGGTGCCGTGCTGCCGATTCTTGCCGGCTACATCGTCGCCGCCGAAGAACAGGGCGTGCCGCAGGACAAGCTCTCGGGGACCATCCAGAACGACATCCTCAAGGAGTTCATGGTCCGCAACACCTACATCTATCCGCCGCAGCCGTCGATGAAGATCATCTCCGACATCATCGGCTACACCGCGCAGCACATGCCGAAGTTCAACTCGATCTCGATTTCGGGTTACCACATGCAGGAAGCCGGCGCCACGCAGGCGCTCGAACTGGCGTTCACCATTGCCGACGGTCGCGACTACGTGCGCACGGCGATTGCTTCCGGCCTGGACGTCGACGCCTTCGCCGGCCGGCTCTCGTTCTTCTTCGCCATCGGCATGAACTTCTACCTGGAAGTGGCCAAGCTGCGCGCTGCCCGCCTGTTGTGGTGGAAAGCGATGCAGGAGTTCGAGCCAAAGAATGCGAAATCGAGCATGCTGCGCACGCACTGCCAAACCTCGGGCTGGTCGCTGACCGAGCAGGATCCCTACAACAACGTCGTGCGTACGACCATCGAAGCGATGGCCGCGGTTTTTGGCGGGACGCAGTCGCTGCACACCAATGCCCTTGACGAAGCCATCGCCCTGCCAACCGAGTTCTCTTCGCGTATTGCCCGCAACACGCAGCTGGTGATCCAGGAAGAGACGCACATCACCAACGTCATCGACCCCTGGGCCGGTTCCTACATGATGGAGAGGCTGACCCAGGATCTCGCCGACGAGGCGTGGAAGATCATCGAGGAAGTCGACAGCATGGGCGGCATGACGCACGCCGTCGAATCCGGCTGGGCGAAGATGAAGATCGAGGGCTGCGCGGCCGACAAGCAGGCGCGCATCGACTCCGCCAAGGACGTCATCGTCGGCGTGAACAAGTACAAGCTGGCCAAGCAAGACGACCTCGAAATCCGCGACATCGACAACAATGCCGTCCGCGACTCGCAGATCGCCCGCCTGAAGAGCGTTCGCGCCGGCCGCGATAACGAAAAGGTCAATGCCGCACTGGCCGACCTGACACGCTGCGCCGAGAGCAAGGAAGGCAACCTGCTCGACCTGGCGATCAAGGCGATGCGCCTGCGCGCCTCGGTTGGCGAAGTTTCCGACGCCCTGGAAGCAGTTTACGGGCGTTTCCGCGCCACTCAACAGACTGTTTCCGGTGTCTACGGCGCGGTCGTCGAAGGGATCGCCAGCTGGGAGGCGCTGAAAGCCGAAATCGCCCAGTTCAACGAAGACGAAGGCCGGCGGCCGCGGATCATGGTCGCCAAACTCGGCCAGGATGGCCACGACCGTGGTGCCAAGGTGGTGGCCACGGCCTTTGCCGACCTCGGCTTCGACATCGACGTCGGCCCGCTCTTCCAGACCCCGGAAGAAGCGGCGCGGCTGGCCATCGAGAACGACGTGCATGCAATCGGTGTATCGTCCCTCGCGGCCGGACACAAGACGCTGTTGCCGGCGCTGGTCAAGGCGCTCAAGGATCAGGGAGCCGACGACATCATCGTTTTTGCAGGCGGGGTGATCCCGGCGCAGGACTATGACTTCCTGTACAAGTCTGGCGCCAAGGCCATTTTCGGACCGGGAACGCGTATCGAGGATTCGGCGATGACCATCGTCAGCGAGATCCGCAAAGCGCGCGCCGCCGCCTCTGCCTGAGCCACGCACTGCTGTCAGCCATGGATATGACCCACTCTTCAACCACCAGCATGGCCACGGCTGACCAGCATCTCGTCGACGGCGTCCTCGCCTGCCGTCGACGGGCCTTGGCCAAAGCCATCACCCTCGTCGAATCGACGCGCACTGATCATCAGCGTCGCGCCCGACAGGTGCTCACGGCGCTGCTCCCGCACACCGGACGAACCATCCGCGTCGGCATCTCTGGCGCACCCGGTGCCGGCAAATCAACTTTTATCGAATCGCTCGGCCTGTTCCTGATCGGCGCAGGCAAACGCGTCGCCGTGCTCGCCGTCGACCCCTCGTCGTCAGTCTCCGGCGGTTCGATTCTCGGTGACAAGACGCGCATGGAACTGCTCTGCCAGCGCGACGAAGCCTTCATCCGTCCCAGCCCGTCCTCGGGTTCGCTGGGCGGAGTCGCCGACAAGACACGCGAGGCGATGCTGCTCTGCGAAGCCGGCGGCTTTGACGTGATCATCGTCGAGACCGTCGGCGTCGGTCAATCCGAAACGACGGTAGCCGGCATGGTCGATGCGTTCGTCCTGCTGCAGTTACCCAGCCAGGGCGATGACCTGCAGGCCATCAAGAAGGGAATTGTCGAAATTGCCGACCTGATCATCTTCAACAAGGCCGATATCGACGAACGCGCCGCGGCCGCCGCGCGCAGTCAGATGCGTACCGCACTGACCATGCTGCGCAGCGCCAGCCCGAACTGGCGGCCGCCGGTGCTCACCTGCAGCGCGCTTGGCAAGCGCGGCATCGCCGAGTTCTGGGCCGAAATCGAGCGCTACCAGGGGCTCATGAAGGCAAGCGGCGAATTCGAACAAAAGCGCCGCCGGCAGGCGGTGGACTGGATGTGGAGCCTGATAGATTCCGGTCTGCGCCGCTACTTCCGCGCCCATCCGGCCATACGAGCGGCCCTGCCCGAGCTTTCCAGTGATGTCGCCGAGGGGCGGACGACGCCCGGCGCGGCTGCCGCACGGCTGCTGACGCTGATGAAGGAATGATTTCTTGAGTCGGATCAGGATCGTCCGACTCGCAAGCGTAGTTCTGATGTTTGAGTAGTTCTGATTGACCCGACCGTTAGGGAGTAAACCTTATGCACGACATTATTCGCCAGCTTGCAGAAAAGCGTGCGGCGGCGTGTCTGGGTGGTGGCCAGAAACGCATCGATAACCAGCACAGCAAGGGCAAACTGTCCGCCCGCGAGCGCATCGAGCTCTTGCTCGACAGCGGTTCCTTCGAAGAATGGGACATGTTCAAGGAACACCGTTGTCACGACTTCGGCATGGCCGAACAGTCGGTCCCCGGCGACGGTGTGGTGATTGGCTGCGGAACCATCAACGGCCGCCTGATGTTCGTCTTTTCGCAGGACTTCACCGTCTTCGGCGGTTCGCTGTCCGAAGCGCATGCTGAAAAAATCTGCAAGGTCATGGACCACGCGATCAAGGTGGGAGCGCCGGTGATCGGCCTCAACGACTCGGGCGGCGCACGCATCCAGGAAGGAGTCGCTTCGCTGGCCGGTTATGCCGACGTTTTCCAGCGCAACGTTCTCGCCTCGGGCGTCGTTCCGCAGATCTCGCTGATCATGGGACCTTGTGCCGGCGGCGCCGTCTATAGCCCCTCGATGACCGACTTCATCTTCATGGTCAAGGACTCGTCGTACATGTTCGTCACCGGCCCGGAAGTGGTCAAGACGGTGACCCATGAAGACGTCACCGCCGAAGAACTTGGCGGCGCCGTCACCCACACCAGCAAATCCGGGGTTGCCGACCTGGCTTTCGAAAATGATGTCGAGGCGCTGATGATGCTGCGCCGCTTCATCAGCTTCCTGCCTTCGAACAACCGTGAAAAGCCACCGCGCCTGCCCTCGCAGGATCCTGCCGAGCGCCTCGACTTCTCGCTCGACACCCTGGTACCGGACAATACCAACAAGCCGTACAACATCAAGGAACTGATCATCAAGGTCGCGGATGATGGCGACTTCTTCGAACTGCAGCGCGAGTACGCCAAGAACATCGTCATCGGCTTTGCGCGCCTGGACGGCTCGACCGTCGGCATCGTCGCCAACCAGCCGCTGGTCCTGGCCGGCTGCCTGGACATCAAGAGCTCGATCAAGGCGGCGCGCTTCGTGCGCTACTGCGACGCTTTCAACATTCCGGTGGTGACCTTTGTCGACGTTCCCGGTTTCATGCCCGGCACCTCGCAGGAGTACGGCGGCATCATCAAGCACGGCGCCAAGCTGCTCTACGCCTACGCCGAGTGCACGGTGCCCAAGATCACCGTGATCACCCGCAAGGCCTACGGCGGTGCCTACGACGTGATGGCCTCCAAGCACCTGCGTGGCGACGTCAACTTCGCCTGGCCATCGGCCGAAATCGCCGTCATGGGTCCGAAAGGCGCGGTCGAGATCATTTTCCGCGAGGAGAAGAATGACCCGGAGAAACTGGCCGCACGCGAAGCGGAATACAAGGCCAAGTTCGCCAACCCCTTCGTCGCCGGAGCCCGCGGCTTCATCGACGACGTGATCATGCCGCACGAGACCCGCAAGCGCATCTGCCGCTCACTGGCCATGTTGCGGGACAAGAAACTGGAAAACCCGTGGCGCAAGCACGGCAACATTCCGCTTTGATCCACGGGGAGAAATAGAGATGTTCAAGAAAATACTGATCGCCAACCGCGGCGAAATTGCCTGCCGGGTCATGAAGACCGCCAAGCAGATGGGTATCCTGACGGTCGCCGTCTATTCCGAAGCCGACAAGGACTCGATGCACGTGCTGATGGCCGACGAAGCCGTGTGTATCGGCCCGGCAGCGTCCAAGGAATCGTACCTGGCGATGGACAAGATCATCGCCGCCTGCAAACAGACCGGCGCCGAAGCGGTGCACCCTGGCTACGGCTTCCTCTCCGAGAACGAGGAGTTCTCGCGTCGTCTCGAAGAAAGCGGCATCATCTTCATCGGCCCGAAGCACCATTCGATCGCCGCCATGGGCGACAAAATTGCCTCGAAGACGCTGGCTCAAGAAGCCAAGGTCAACACCATCCCCGGCTACAACGCGGCCATCGAAGATTCCGCTACCGCCGTCGGCATCGCCAAGGATATCGGTTACCCGGTCATGATCAAGGCCTCTGCCGGTGGTGGCGGCAAGGGACTGCGCGTCGCCTACAACGACGCGGAGGCCGCCGAAGGCTTTGATGCCTGCCGCAACGAGGCGCGCAACAGCTTTGGCGACGATCGCGTGTTCATCGAGAAGTTTGTCGAGGGACCGCACCATATCGAAATACAGCTCATTGCCGACTCCTTTGGCAACACCGTCTATCTGCTCGAACGCGAGTGTTCGATTCAGCGACGGCACCAGAAAGTCATCGAGGAAGCCCCGTCGCCCTTTATCGACGACAGCATCCGCAAAGCCATGGGTGAGCAGGCCGTGGCACTGGCCAAGGCGGTGAAGTATCAAAGCGCTGGTACCGTCGAGTTCGTCGTCGGTTCCGACAAGTCGTTCTACTTCCTGGAAATGAATACTCGCCTGCAGGTCGAGCATCCGGTCACCGAAATGATCACCGGCGTCGATCTCGTCGAGTTGATGATCCGCGTCGCCGCCGGCGAGAAACTGCCTTTCGTGCAGGACGATATCAAGGCCAATGGCTGGGCCATCGAGTGCCGGATCAACGCCGAAGACCCCTTCCGCGGCTTCCTGCCGTCGATCGGGCGCCTGGTCAAGTATCGGCCACCGGAAGCCGTCGAAGGGGAAGTCCGGGTCGATACCGGGGTCTTCGAAGGTGGCGAGATTTCGATGTATTACGACTCGATGATCGCCAAGCTGATCTGCCACGGCTCGACCCGCGAGCAGGCGGTCAATCGCATGCGCGACGCACTGAACGCCTTCGTGATCCGCGGCATCAGTTCGAACATTCCATTCCAGGCCGCGCTGATGCAGAACAAGCGTTTCCTGTCGGGGATTTTCACCACTTCTTTCCTGGCCGACGAGTTCCCGAGCGGCTTCGTCGCCAGCGACGTGGTGCACCAGGATCCGGGCCTGCTTGCCGCCGTCGCCGCCTTCGGGCGTCGTCGCTACATCGACCGGGCAGTCCAGGTCAGTGGTCAGATGCCCGGGCACGAGCGCAAGGTCGGCAGCGGCTGGGTGGTGCAGATGGAAGGCAAGGACTACCCAGTGGTGGTCACGCCGATCCCCGGCGGCTACTCGGTCACCTACGGCGCGGATCGCTACGATCTCGTTTCCGACTGGCGGTTCGGCGAACAGGTCTTCCACGGTACCTGTAACGGCGAACCGCTATGCCTGCAACTCGAACGCATCGGCCTGCTCTATCGCGTCGTCCACTTCGGCAAGCAGGTCAAGGCGACGGTAATGACCGCCAATGCTGCCCGCATGCTGGCGCTGATGCCGAAGAAGGTGCCGCCGGATCTCTCCAAGTTCCTGCTCTCGCCGATGCCGGGCTTGCTGCGTGAAGTTTCGGTCAGCGTCGGCCAGCAGGTCAGCGCCGGCGAAAAGCTGGCTGTCATCGAAGCGATGAAGATGGAGAACGTTCTCCGCGCCGAGCTTGACTGCAAGGTCAAGAAGATCCTTACCGAGCCGGGCGAGAGCCTGGCGGTCGATCAGGTGATCATCGAGTTCGAATGAGTCTGACGCAGCGACAGTTCGGCGACCGTCGAAGCCCGCCTCCCGGCGGGCTTTTTTGTTTCACGGAGCGATCGCGAAGAAGATCCTTGCGGCTTTGCCGGTCCCCAGACCATCCGGGCCAACAGTTGCGCGAAAACCCCCCATGGCGCCTTCACGCCATGAGGACTGGGGGGAGTCATCCTATCGGTTTGTTGCTGCAAGCACCCTGCCCGGCAGCCGCGAACCGACCCTAGCGCATGTCCTCCGGCGCCGGCAGATTGTGCTGCATAAGTACGAAGAAACGATCGTAGAAGGGCCCGGCCGGGATCGTTTCGCTGGCCACCTTGACCAGCGAATCCTCGGTCGCCGAGAGCGGTATCGACAAGGTGCCGAGCGCTGCGACGCCGACGCTCGCCGAACTCGGGTTCTTCTTGAGCGCGTAGCGGTCCTGGACTGCGCTGACATAAGCGGTCGCCAACTTGCCCCCCGTACCCACCGGAGCGCAAACAACATTGAAAACGATCTGCACATGCACCTCACCCTCGGGCTGGAAGCTCTTGGTTGCGCTTAGGAAATCGTGCACCTGGGCAGTCATTCGGTAACCCTGGCTGAGCAAGGCGCGGCGTGCCGCTTCGCAGGTCTCCTCGACGCCGGCGTCGAAGAGACGTGAAAACGTCTCGTCGGCCGCGAAGCCTTCCCGCTGGTAAACGGTGGCGCGGTCGGGCGAACTGGTGCAAGCAGCCAGCACGCCAAGCAGCAGCATTCCGGCCAGCCCCTGGCGAACAGAAAGTGACCGACAGCAGCTCGACAGCCAGCTCACTTCATTGTCTGCCACAGGTTTCCTGCACGTAGGCATCGCCATTCTCCGGTCGGCGGCAGGGCAGATAGCACCCTACTCCAAAGCGATTCGGCGCCGCAAGCATCGCGCAAGCTGGCGAGTTGAGCCAGGTCAAGCCAGATACTCCACCATCAATCGCGGCACACCGTTTCAGGCGCACGTTCGATACGGCTCCTCGAAGTCCAGGAAGTCGTGCTCGGCCAGCGCGCCCTCGCTCCAGGCAAGGACTCCCGGCAGCGCCTGCACGCGCTCGATATAGGCAGCAATGGCCGCCGGCACCGGCACCGCGTAGCTCACCAGGCGCTTGACCACTGGCGCGAAGAAAGCGTCAGCAATGGAAAACTTGCCGAACAGCAGCGGCCCGCCGTGCGCGACCAGCAACTCGCTCCACATCTGCACCAGCCGATCGACGTCTGCACGTACTGCCGCCTGTTCGCGCAAGACGCGTTGCCCGATCTCCGGCAACGCCGCTTCGATGTTCATCGGCAAGTGACTGCGCAAGGCACCGAAACCGGCGTGCATCTCGGCACAGACGCTGCGCGCGCGGGCGCGCGCTTGCCGCTCGACGGGCCACAGCTGCCGATCAGGATATTTCTCGGCCAGGTACTCGGCAATCGCCAGCGTGTCCCAGACCGCAAAACCGTCATCCACCAACACCGGCACGCGGCCGGCCGGGCTGTGCCGGGCGAGTTCGGTCTTGAACTTCGAGTCGGGCGTGAAGGCATCGAAGCGCAGCATCACCTCGGCGAAAGGAATTTCTGCCTGACGTAGCAGCACCCACGGGCGCATCGACCAGGACGAGTAGTTTTTGTTGCCGATAAAGAGCTGCATGGACATGGTGATTCACCTTTCATTGACAGGACAATCGCGCTGCCGCCGGACTCGGTGTGCAGAGTGCACTCCGGCAAACGCCGCCTTTCTCAGTGATGGAAGCCGGAAGCTTCGGCGGCGCTCAGCGGCGCCGGCAGCCGGTGTTTGGCAAAGTACTCGAGTGCGCGCCGGATGTCTTCCACCAGCAACGTCGCCAGGTCGCGGCTGACTCCGTGCCGCACGAGGATGCGCTGGATTGCGAGATCCTGACGATTGGCCGGCAAGGCATAGGCGGGCACTTGCCAGCCACGACTGCGCAGGCGGTCGGCCAGATCGTAAAGGCTGAAGCCCGGATCGGCGCCCTCCTTCATCTTCCAGCACAAGGCCGGGATGCCGGCGTCGCGATCGCCGCCGTAGATGATCTCGAAAGGTCCGAGTTCGGCGATTCTGGCGGCGAGGTAAGCGGCGGTGTCGTAGCAGGCGCCGTGAATCTTGCCATAGCCCTCCCTGCCCAAACGCAGGAAATTGTAGTACTGGCAAACCACCTGCCCGCCCGGCCGCGAGAAGTTCAGGGCGATGTCGCGCATGTTGCCACCCAGGTAATTCACCCAGAAGACCATTTCATCGGGCAGGTCGGCAGCTTCCCGCCAGATGACCCAGCCGACACCGAGCAGCGACAGACCGAACTTGTGGCCCGAGGTGTTGATCGACTTGACGCGCGGAATACGGAAATCCCAGACCAGATCCGGGGCACAGAAGGGCGCCAGAAAACCACCGCTGGCGCCGTCGACATGCATCGGGATGTCCAGTCCCTGCTCTTCATGCAACTGATCGAGCGCGTCGGCGACCGCCTTGACCGGCTCGTACTGGCAGGTGAAAGTCACCCCCAAGGTCGCTACGACACCGATGGTGTTCTCGTCACAGCGCTTGAGCACTTCCTCGGCAGTCATCAGCAGACGTTCGCCTTCGAGAGGAATCTCGCGCAGCTCGATGTCCCAATAGCGGGCGAACTTGTGCCAGCAGATCTGCACCGGGCCGGTAATCAGATTCGGCTTGTCGATCGGCTTGCCGGCCGCTTTTCGTTGGCCCTCCCAGCGCCGCTTCATGGCCATGCCGCCAAGCATCGCCGCTTCGCTCGAACCGGTCGTCGAGCAGCCGACGGTATTCGCCGCCGTCGGCGAGTTCCAGAGATCGGCGAGCATGTGCACACAACGGGCCTCGATTTCGGCGGTCTGCGGGTACTCATCCTTGTCGACCATGTTCTTGTCCATGCACTCATCCATCAGCTGATGGACTTCGGGCTCGGCCCAGGTCTGACAGAAGGTCGCCAGGTTCTGCCGCGCGTTGCCGTCGAGCATCAACTCGTCGTGGACCACCGAGTAGGCATGGCGCGGATCGTGTTCCGACGCCGGGAACCTGTACTTGGGCATGCTGACCGACAAATCGGCCGAGGCGTACACCTCGTCCTCGAGTTTCTCGCGAATGCTTTCTTTCTCGTGGAGGGGCATGCTGTTGTGCCTTTCGCTGTTGGATGAAATACGTCGCGTGCTGCGTTCTGATCGCGCGTCGCGCTACCGCCTGCCCTGGCCTCAGTGCGCCTGGTCCCAATTGGCGCCAACACCGACATCGACCACTAGCGGCACGCGCAGGGTCGCCCAGTCGGTCATCAGTCCCGGCAACGCGGCGCGCACACGCGCCAGCTCGCCGTCGGGAACTTCGAGCACCAGTTCGTCATGCACCTGCATCAGCAGGCGCGTCTGCAGGCCCTCGGCGTCGAGCCAGCCCTGGACGACAATCATCGCCGACTTGATCAGGTCCGCCGCCGAGCCCTGCATCGGCGCGTTGATCGCCGCGCGTTCGGCACCCTGGCGACGCGCAGCCTGGCTGGAGCGAATTTCGGGAAGCCATAGGCGACGCCCGAAAACGGTGTCGACGTAGCCCTGCGTCCTGGCCATCTCGCGCGTCCTGGCCATGTAGCCGGCGACACCCGGATAGCGTGCAAAATAGCGCTCGATATAGGCTTGCGCGGCGCTACGTTCGAGGTCCAGTTGCCGGGCCAGCCCGAAAGCACTCATGCCGTAGATCAGGCCAAAGTTGATGACCTTGGCGACGCGCCGCTGATCCGGGCCGACGTCGCCCGCACTGACGCCGAAGATCTCGGCAGCGGTTGCCCGATGCACATCCTCGCCCTGCGCGAAAGCTTCCAGCAGACGCGGGTCCTCCGAGAGGTGGGCCATGATCCGCAGTTCGATCTGCGAATAGTCCGCCGATACAATGCTGCAGCCGGCGGGAGCAATGAAGGCCGCGCGGATGCGCCTTCCTTCGGGCGTGCGCACCGGGATGTTCTGCAGGTTGGGATCGCTCGACGCCAAGCGGCCGGTGACTGCTACCGCCTGCGCGTAGCTGGTATGTACCCGTCCGCTCTGGGCATTGACCATTTTCGGCAGCTTGTCGCTATAGGTGCTCTTGAGCTTGGCCAGTTGTCGCGATTCGAGCAGGATCTTGGGCAGCGGGTAGTCCAGTGCCAACTCCGAGAGCACTTCTTCGTCGGTCGACGGCGACCCGGAGGGCGTTTTCTTCTTCACCGGCAGACCCAGCGTGCCGAAGAGGATTTCCGCCAGCTGCTTCGGCGAGTTGACATTGAACGGCTGCCCGGCCGCCGCGTGTGCCTGCGCTTCGAGCTCGAGCAGGCGCTTGCCGATCTCGGAACTCTGTTCGCTGAGCAACTGCGCATCGATCAGCACGCCGGTCCGCTCCATGCGCAACAGGATCTCGCGCACCGGCATCTCGATCGTCTCGTAGACCCGCAGTAGACCCGCATCGGCGGTGATCTGCGGATAAAGCCTGGCGTGCAGCCGCAGGCACAGATCGGCGTCCTCGGCAGCATATTCGGCGGCCTGCTCGATGGCCACCTGGGCAAAGCTGATCTGCTTGGCGCCCTTGCCGCACAGCGCTTCGTAGGGGATCGTCGCCAGCCCGAGATGGCGCGTCGCCAGGCGACCGAGGTCGTGGCCGCGAGCGCCGTCCTTGCCCGATTCGAGGACGTAGGATTGCAGCAGGGTATCGTGCGCGACGCCGGCCAGGGCAATGCCGTGGTTGGCCAGAACATGCTGGTCGTACTTGAGGTTCTGACCGATCTTGGCGTGTTTGGCGGATTCCAGCCAGGGCTTCAAACGCGCCAGCGTTGCGGCGCACGGTAACTGGTCCGGCCCGCCGGGATAGCAATGGGCCAGTGGCAGGTAGGCCGCTTCGCCTTCGGCGACCGCCAGAGAGAGGCCGACGATGCGCGCTGCAAAGGGGTCGAGGCTGGTGGTTTCGGTATCCAGGGCGGTCAGTGGGCTGGCGTCGATCTTCGCCAGCCAGCGCTCGAATGCCGCCTGGTCGAGGATCGTCTCGTAGTTCGCTCGATGCGCGTCGTCGGACAGGAGGCTCGCCTGCTCGGGCTGGGCAAGCGGCGGCAGCGGCGTGCTGCCCGCTGGCGTGCTCGACTGCGCGGCCTTCGCCGCGCCGCCCTCCGGAGTCTCCTGAATGTCGCGCAACCAGGAACGCATTTCGTAGTGTGCAAACAGCGCGGCCAGGCGTTCGCGGTCGACCGGGCGCGGCGCGAGGTCGGCGACTGCCAGGGGCAGCTCGAGGTCGCAGCGAACGGTGACCAGGCGCTGCGCCAGCGGCAGGAAGTCGAGCGCACGGCGCAGGTTCTGGCCGACGACGCCACCGATTTCGGCAGCGGCGGCAATGACGCCGGCGAGCGAACCATACTGGCTGAGCCACTTGACCGCCGTCTTGGCACCGACTTTGTCGACGCCGGGCACGTTGTCGACCGTATCACCGACCAGCGCCAGGTAGTCAACGATGCGCTCGGCGGCAACGCCGAACTTGGCGAGCACGCCGGCTTCATCGAGCACTTCGTTGCTCATGGTGTTGACCAGCTGTACCTGCGGAGCGACCAGTTGTGCGAGATCCTTGTCGCCGGTAGAGACCACCACGCTGACGCCCTGCGCCGCTGCCTGCTGCGCCAGCGTGCCGATCACGTCGTCCGCTTCGACCCCGTCGACGATCAACAGCGGCCAGCCCAGCGCGGCGATGGCGGCATGCAAGGGTTCGATCTGGCAGACCATATCCGCGGGCATCGGCGGCCGGTTGGCCTTGTACTGCGGGTACCAGTGGTCACGAAAAGTCTTGCCCTTGGCATCGAAAACACAGGCTTTGTAAGCGACATCGCGTGCCTGGTAGTCGCTTTCCAGTCGGCGCAGCATATTCAGCACGCCATGCAGCGCGCCAGTCGGCTCGCTGCGCGTCGTGCGCAGATCAGGCATGGCGTGGAAGGCACGGTAAAGGTAGGACGATCCGTCGACCAGGAGCAGGGTAGGCATCAGCGGGCCACCAGCGAGGAGAAAGAACTGAGGAAGAAGCACGAGCCAAACACTTGTTCGCCCCATCGCGAGGCCGTGGAGAAACCCCTGTCCGGCGAAGCAATGTTGGCGAATCGGCAAACATTATCGCAGACTTCGGCGAGGCCTCCGCGATCAGCGACATTACTGCCGACTACTTGCGTAGTCTTGTACTCGCTTGTACTCGCATCGACTTTGAACGATGATACTCACCGTTGGCTCAACCACCCGGAAACATCCCCATGCGTCGCATCCTATTGGCCCTCTTCGTACCATTTGTTCTGGCAATCGCTGCCCTGCCCGCTCTCGCGCAGGAGAGAACCGATCTGCAGCCCTTGCCCGCCGTCCCGCCACCGCCGCCGGAAATGGCGCCGTTCGACGAGAGCCTGGAACCCGAAGTGACGATCAAGAAACGCGAGGGCGACACCATCGAGGAGCACCGGATCAACGGCAAGCTGTTCAAGATCAAGGTAACCCCCGCCCACGGTGTTCCCTACACCCTGATCGACCGCAACGGCGACGGCAACTTTAGCCAGACGACAATGGGCTCGGCCGATGTCAGCGTCCCGCAATGGGTGATCGGCACCTTCTGACGCGCTGGCACTCACGCTCACCTGCCGGCCCGCTGTTAGCAGCGCTTTTACCAGCGCCCCTGCCAATCCTCCGCCACCCCTTTTCACAGCTCTCGGGAGAGCCATGTCGGTATTCACCCAGCTGACGACCGCGCAGGCGGCCGCCGGGCTCGAAGCCTATCCTCTGGGAAACCTCGAAGCGCTGACCGGGATCGCCGAAGGCGTGCAGAACTCCAACTTCTTCCTGAACACCAGCACCGGCGACTATGTGTTGACCCTCTTCGAAGAAGTGACAGCCGAGCAGGCCCCGTTCTACATTCAGCTGCTGGCCCATCTGGCGGCGCAGGGCTTGCCCTGCCCGGCCCCGGTCGCCAACCGCCGCGGCGCATTGTTGACCACCCTCGGCGACAAACCGGCGGTCATCGTCAGCCGCCTTGCCGGGCGCTCTGAAGACACGCCAAACCTGGCGCAGTGCGCCGCAGTGGGCGGCCTGCTGGCCGCGCTGCACCTCGCCGCGCGCTCCTTCCCGGCGCCACCAAGGCATCAGCGCGATATCGACTGGTGCGCAAGGGTGGCCGTCGAGATCGAATCCTGCCTCGCTGAAGACGACGCCCGGCTGCTGCGCGACGAGCTGCGCCAGCAACGGGCCCTGCGCCCGGACGATCTGCCGCGCGGGCTGATTCACGCCGATCTTTTTCGCGACAACGTCCTGTTCTCGGGCGATCGCATCAGCGGCGTGCTCGACTTCTACTTCGCCGGCGTCGACGATCTGCTTTTTGATCTGGCGGTGACCGTCAACGACTGGTGCCTGACCGCCGACGCGGCGCTCGACAGTGAGCGCTGCGCCGCCCTGCTCGGCGCCTATGACGCCCAACGACCGCTGTTGCCAGCCGAGCAAGCGGCATGGCCGACGCTGCTGCGCGCTGCGGCGCTGCGCTTCTGGATCTCGCGCCTGCAGGACTACCATTTGCCGCGGACCGGAGACCTGGTCCTTATGCGTGACCCGGACGCCTACCGCTCGATCCTGCTGGCGCGCATCGCGTCGGGCAGCAAAGTGCCCTGGCTTGCCTCACCCGCCCAGGGCGACTAGCATTTGCACTCTATTCTCGACACGAGCATGAGCATGCCTTCCTTCCCTATCCCGGCACCGCAGTTCAACGGCGCCTGCCGCCGCGTCGCGGCCGGCAGCGCACTGAGCTGGCTGAAGCAGGGCTGGGCCCTGTTCATCGCCAATCCCGGGGCCTGGATCGCAATGATGGTCATCGTTATCGTCATCTACATCGGCCTGGCGATAGTCCCCTTGATTGGCCCACTCGCCGCCCACCTGCTGACGCCGGTACTGGCAGCCGGCATGCTGGTCGCCTGCCACAAGCTGGCGCGTGAGCAGGGGCTCGAAATCAGCGACCTCTTCGCCGGTTTCCAGCAGCACACGGCGGCGTTGCTGACGCTCGGCGTGCTGTACATGCTGGTCCTGCTGGCGCTGTTCGTGCTGGTGATGCTGCTCGCCGGCAGCGGCATGGCCGGCGCCATGATGATGCAAAGCCCCATGGCGGCGGGCATCGCTTTCGGCGGGGTGGCGCTGGCCGGGGTGCTCTGGCTGCTGCTCTCGGTGCCCATCGTGATGGCCATCTGGTTTGCCCCGGCGCTGGTCATTTTCAACGCCATGCAGCCAGTCGACGCGCTCAAGGCAAGCTTCAACGCCTGCCTCAGGAACGTCGTCGAGTTTCTGGTCTATGGCCTGCTGGTCATGGTCCTGTGTTTTTTTGCCGCACTGCCGGTCGGTCTCGGATTCCTGGTCCTCGGACCAGTCCTGGCCGGCTCCGTGTATGCTGCGTACCGTGACATTTTTCTCGCCGCCTGAACGCAACTGACGACAACATGCAAGCACTGACTCTTAACGCGGCGCACGGCTGGCGCTGGCTGGCCGAAGGCTTCCGGATTTTCCGGAAGAACCACCTCATGCTGACCTTCCTGGTCGTCAGCTACTGGATGTTGATGGCCATCGTCAATGTCATCCCGGTGATCGGCACCATCGCCACCACGCTGTGCATCCCGGCTTTTTCGGTCAGTCTGATGAACGCCTGCCGGAACATCGACAAAGGTGGGCCGCTTGGCCCGCAAACCCTGTTCTCGGGTTTTCAGAAGAACCCGCGCGCACTGATCACCCTGGGCGCCATTTACCTGGCGGCGACAGTCGGCATTCTCGCCATCTCGTCACTCGCCGATGGCGGCGCGCTGATGCAACTGATGCTCGCCGGCCGCACGCCGGATGCAGAGGTGCTCGCCAGTGGTGACGTAATGCTCGCCCTGCAGGTGGCGCTGATTCTCCTCTGCCCGCTGATCATGGCTTACTGGTATGCGCCAATTCTTGCCGCCTGGCATGGACTGTCGCCGGCCAAGGCGCTGTTCTTCAGTTTCATCGCCTGCGCCCGCAACTGGCGCGCTTTCCTGGTCTATTCACTGGCCCTCCTGGTCGCCGCAACGCTGCTCCCGGGGCTGCTGCTCGGCACCCTCGCCGCGCTGCTGCCGGACGGCGCGGCCCTGCTTACCGTCGTGCTCACCGTCTTGCTGGTCCTGATCCTGGCACCAACCGTGTTCGCCAGCTTCTACGTCAGCTACCGGGACGTCTTCGTCACGGCTACGGAAAGCGATGCCTGAGAAGCAAGGCGAGCAGCCACTGGGAATTTTTGGCGGCACTTTCGACCCGGTTCATTTCGGACACCTGCGGCTCGCCGAAGAAGCGGCCGACCACCTCCAGCTGGCCGCCGTGCGCTGGATTCCGGCCGGGCAGCCGCTGCTGCGCGCAGCGCCCCAGGTGAGCGCGCGCCACCGTCTGGCGATGGTGCACCTGGCCACAGCCGGGAATCCCGGCTTCGAAGTTGACGCCGCCGAAGTCGACGCCGCCCAGGCGAGTTACACCGTGCTCACCCTCGAACGCCTGCGCCAGGCCAATCAACTGGGCAAGCGGCGACCCCTGGTCCTGCTGCTCGGTGCCGACGCTTTCGCCGCCCTGCCCAACTGGCACCGCTGGCAGTCGCTGCTCGAACTGGTGCACATCGGCGTCGCCCATAGATCCGGCTTTCCGATCGACGTCGGCAAGCTGCCGGAAACGCTGACCGCCTGCTATCGTGAACGCTTGTGCACGCAGCCGACGGCCTTGCACGAATCGGCAGCCGGCCGTATCGCCACTTTTGCAATGACCCCGCTGGGCATTTCGGCAACGCAGATTCGCACGCTGCTGGCAAGCGGCAGCAGTCCGCGCTATCTGCTCCCCGATGAAGTCATCGCCTACATCCGCAAGCACAACCTTTACCCGGAGTACTGACTCGCCAATGAAACTCGCGCAGCTGGAAAAGCTCGTCGTCGACGCGCTCGAAGACATCAAGGGCCGTGACGTCGAAGTCATCAACACCACCAAACTGACCTCGCTATTTGACGCCATCGTCGTCGCCTGCGGCGACTCGAACCGCCAGGTCAGATCACTGGCCCGCAACGTTCAGGACAAGGCCCGCGAAGCGGGCGTTCATGTCCTCTCCTGCGAAGGCGAAGAAACCGGCGAATGGGTACTGGTCGACCTCGGCGACGTCGTCGTCCATGTCATGCAGCCGGCGATTCGCAGCTACTACCGGCTTGAAGAACTGTGGGGCGGCAAAGGCCCGGAGCGGGTCCGCCGGGCGAGCGCAGCGACTAAAGAGGCGGCCACCGGCGAGGAATGAAACTGGCCATCCTTGCCGTCGGCCACAAGCCGCCCGCATGGGTCGCGCAAGGCTGTGCCGAGTACCTCAAGCGCATGCCGCGCGAACTGCCCCTGGTGATCGTCGAGATCAAGCCCGAAGCGCGCGGCTCGAAGACCCGCGAGCAACTGCTGGCCGCCGAAAGGACCCGCCTGCTGGCCGCGCTGAACGGCTATCAGCGACTGATCGTCCTCGACGAACGCGGCGCCGACCTGAGCACCGTGCAGCTTGCCGAACGCCTGCAGGACTGGATGCGTAGCGGCGGCGCGACGGCTTTCGTGATCGGCGGCGCCGACGGTATCGACGCCGAACTCAAGGGACAAGCCGATGAAACCATCCGCCTCTCGAGCCTGACCCTGCCGCACGCCGTCGCCCGGCTAATCCTCTGCGAACAGCTCTATCGCGCCATCAGCGTCGTTCGCAACCACCCCTACCACCGGGAAGGCTGATGTCATTATTCTCTTTGCAGCACCGACGGGTGCACCTGGCGTCGCGCAGCCCGCGCCGACGCGAATTGCTGACCCAGATCGGCGTCGGCTTCGACACCATCGCCTTCCGCGATGCTCAGCGCGGCGACCCGGAACTCGACGAAACGCCGCTGCCCAAGGAAGCGCCGACGGCCTACGTCGAACGCCTCGCCCGCAACAAGGCGAGCCTGGGCTGGCGCATCGTCAACTGGCGCGGCCTGCTGCTGCAGCCCGTGCTGGCCGCCGATACGACCATCGAACTGGCGGGCGAACTGATTGGAAAACCGCTCGACGTCGACGACGCGCAGCGCATCCTGCGCCGCCTTTCCGGCCAGACACACCGCGTGCTGACCGCCGTCGCGGTCAGCTTCGACGAGCGCACCGAACTCCTCTGCTCGATCAGCGAAGTACGTTTTCGCGAACTCGATGACGACGAGATTGCGCGCTACGTCGCCAGCGGCGAGCCGATGGACAAAGCCGGCGCCTACGGCATCCAGGGGCGGGCGGCAATGTTCGTCGAACATATCGCCGGCAGCTACAGCGGCGTAATGGGGCTGCCGCTGTGCGAAGCGGCGCAACTCCTGAAACGCTTCGGCTACCAGGTGTAGCCCTAACAGACCGCCCCACGGAGAAAGGAAACCGGTTCAGTGCGCATTCTGCTGGTCGAAGATGATGCCTTGCTCGGCGACGGTATTCGTGCCGGTCTCAAGCTCGCCGACTACGCGGTGGACTGGGTGCGCGACGGCACGGCTGCGCGCCTGGCCCTGCTCGATCACGACTATCAGGCCTGCGTTCTCGATATCGGCCTGCCCAAGCGCGATGGCCTGTCGGTACTCAAGGAGCTGCGCGGACGCGGCAGTCAGCTGCCAGTGCTGATCCTCACCGCGCGCGACACCAGTGCCGACAAGATTGCCGGCCTGGACAGCGGCGCCGACGACTACCTGACAAAACCCTTTGATCTGCCCGAACTGCAAGCACGGCTGCGCGCCCTGATTCGCCGTGCGGGCGGCGCCGCGACGCCCACCCTGACGCACGCCGGCCTGGTCCTCGACCCGGCGAGCAAGCGGGTCACCCGGGACGGTCAGGCGATCAGCCTGTCGGCCCGCGAATACGCGCTGCTGCTCGACCTGCTGCGCCACAAAAAACACATCCGCAGCCGCCGCCAGATCGAGGAAAGCCTCTACGCCTGGGGCGAGGAAACCGGCAGCAACACCGTCGAAGTCCACATCCACAACCTGCGCCGCAAGCTCGGTGCCGACTTCATCCGCACCGTGCGCGGCCTCGGCTACCGACTGAGCGACGACGCCTGATGGGCAGCGGCCGCCCGCGCGCGCGCTTGCAGTCGCTGCGCTGGCGCCTGCTCGGCACCGTCTGCATCGCCGCTCTGCTGGGCCTGGTAATCAGCGGAGTACTCAGTTACGGGCAGGCGCAGCACGAAGCCGAAGAGTTGATGGACGGACATCTGACGCAATCGGCCCGACTCCTGCTGGCACTGGTACACGATAACGAAGACTATCTGGCAGAACTGGCGAAGCGCCTGGCGACGGTCAGCAACGAGCAGGCCCATCCCTACGAGCAATCGCTGGAGTTCCAGATTGGACGCGCCGACGGCTCCCTGCTGCTGCGCTCGGCGCATGCGCCCGACACGCCCTTGTCCAGCGAACCGGGCTACCGCGTCATCGAACACGACGGCCATCCCTGGCGGATGCTGACCCTGGCGGCGAGCACCGCCGGGCACTCGGACTACCACGTCCAGGTCGGCCAGTCGATCGCGCTACGCGACCGCGCGGCACTGGAAGTAGCCGGCCAGGCGGTGCTGCCGATCGCTTTGATCTCTCCGCTGCTGCTGCTCCTGCTCTACTTCTCGGTGCGGCGCGGGCTGAAGCCTCTCGACGATCTGGCCGCCGACGTTGCTTCACGTTCGCCGGAAAATCTCGGGCCACTGGCCAGTGTCGATGCGCCGCTGGAAGCGCAACCGCTACTGGCGGCGCTCAACCGCCTCCTGGGCCGGCTGCGCGACACACTGAGCAACGAAAGACGTTTTACTGCCGACGCCGCGCACGAGTTGCGAACACCACTGGCAGCCGTCCGGATTCAGGCACAGGTCGCCCAGCTCAGCAAGGACGCCAAAGACCGCCAGCACGCGCTGACGCAGATCCTGGCGAGCAGCGACCGAGCCACGCGCGTCCTCGAACAACTGTTGCGCCTGGCCCGCCTCGACCCGCTGGCCGGACTGCCCAGCCCTGAAGAAATCGACCTCGCCGCTCTGGCACAACAGGTGTTGGCCGATGGCGAAGAGTACCGTGAGCGTAGCGCGAGCACAGAGGCGTCAGAGGGCTGCGCGATTCGGCTCGAGGCCGATGCGTCACCTTTATCGCTCTTATTACCCTTTTCGCCCTTGCTGCTCAGGGGCGACGCCGAGCTGCTGGCGATAGCGCTGCGCAATCTGCTCGATAACGCCTTGCGCCATACCCCGCCGGGCAGCACGATCACCGTTTTCGCGCGGCGGCAGGGCAATGCCTTGGCGCTAGGAGTGGCCGACGATGGGCCCGGCGTAGCGCCCGCGGACTTGCCGCGACTCGTCGAACGCTTCTATCGTGGTCGCGACGCGCACGGCGAAGGAAGTGGCCTTGGCCTGGCCATCGTGCAGCGCGTCGCCGAACTGCACAACGCCTGCCTGCAGCTGGAAAACCTCGACGGCGGCGGTTTCACGGCCTACCTGCGCTGGCCCTTGCCGCCAGCGGTGAAGGTAGCAGTCCCTGGCGCTTGACCGTTAATGTGAAAGTCGCGCATGCGACTCACGAACCTCCCTTCTCCCCCTGCGGGAGAAGGGCCGGGGGTGAGACGGGGAATTCTGGGCGCATGCGCCCAGCCCGTCGAACGATTCCGGCGTGCAAACCGGAATGCGCACTGCAAGCGAGAGGGAAAACGGTCATGACTTTCATGATCTGAGGTGTATCGATTGTCATGACCGTTAGCCGAAGCGCAGTCCGAAATACTGGCTGAGCAGCAGCGCAGTCAGGAGCACGACGATGATCGCCAGCAAGCGGTTCTGCTGGCGCTGCGTGCGCACCAGTCTTGCCAGCTGCGGCGCCACATTGGGCGCCTCTGGCCGGGCCAGCGCCTGGTGCACCAGACGCGGCAGCTGCGGCAGCATGCGCGCCCAGTTTGGCGCCTCCTGCTCGACGCCACGCTGGAAGGCACGCCGGCCTACCTGTTCGTTCATCCAGCGTTCAAGAAAGGGCTTGGCGGTTTTCCAGAGGTCAAGATTGGGATCAAGCTGACGGCCGAGGCCCTCGATATTGAGCAGCGTTTTCTGCAGCATCACCAGCTGCGGCTGGATCTCGACGTTGAAGCGGCGCGAGGTCTGGAACAGCCGCAGCAGCACGCGACCGAAGGAGATTTCGTGCAGCGGGCGGTCGAAGATCGGCTCACAGACGGCACGCACGGCGGCTTCGAACTCGTCGGCGCGGGTATCGGGCGGCGCCCAGCCGGCTTCGATGTGCGCCGTCGCCACGCGTTTGTAATCGCGCTGAAAAAAAGCAAGGAAGTTCTGGGCCAGGTAATTCTTGTCGGTATCGGTCAGCGTCCCGACGATGCCGAAGTCGAGCGCGATGTAGCGGCCGTGGTGCTCCGGGTCGGTGGCAATGAAGATGTTGCCGGGGTGCATGTCGGCGTGAAAGAAACCGTCACGGAAGACCTGCGTGAAGAAGATCTCGACGCCGGCGCGCGACAAGGCCGGCAGGTCGATGCCGGCGACGATCAGCGCCCCGGTCTGACTGATCGGGATGCCACGCATCCGTTCCATGACCATCACCGTCGTCGTGCACTGGTCCCAGTACACTTCGGGAACCTGCAGCAGCTGCGAGCCATGGAAGTTGCGCCGCAGCTGCGAGCAGTTGGCGGCTTCGCGCATCAAGTCGAGTTCGTCGTAGAGATACTTGGCGAACTCGGCGACGACTTCGCGCGGCTTCAGGCGTTTGCCGTCCGACCATACCGTTTCGAGCAATCCGGCGAGGGTGTCGAGGAGCGCCAGGTCATTGGCGATGACGCTGCGCATTTCCGGACGCAGCACCTTGACCGCTACCTCCTGGCCGCCGTCTTCCGGACGCAGGCGCGCGAAGTGTACCTGTGCTATCGACGCACTGGCGACCGGCGTCGCGTCGAATTCGGCGAACACTTCGCTGGCCGGCCGGCCGTAGGCGGCCTCGATCTGCGCCAGCGCCAGCTCGGACGAGAACGGCGGCACGCGATCCTGCAATTTGGCCAGTTCGTCGGCAATGTCCGGGCGCAGCAGGTCGCGCCGCGTCGACAGCACCTGCCCGAACTTGACGAAAATCGGCCCCAGTGCTTCCAGGGCCAGACGCAGACGAACCGCCGAGGGCGTATCGAAGCGGCGCCAGAAGTGCAGCGTCCGCGATAGCGCGGCCAGACGACCGCTGGGCTCGTGTTCGAGAATCATCTCGTCGAGACCGAAGCGGCTGGCAATACTGAGGATTTTGGCGAGGCGGAAAAGTCGCACGGAAGAGGGGCGCCCTGTGGTCGGCAAAGTATCGAGTTTACACAGAAACGAGCTTCATCGCGCCGGCTATCGTCGCTGCTCGAGCCCTGGCAACGTATAATCGACGGCTCAACCGAATCCACGACCCGACGCGCCCTGATGAGCCAAGACCTGAAATCCCACCTTGCCGAGCTGATGCGTGCCGCACTGCGCAGCGTTGCGCCTGCCGAGGTGGCTACGAGCGAAATCCACATCGAAAGGCCAAAGCAGGCCACGCATGGCGATTTCTCCTGCAACCTGGCCATGCAGCTGGCGCGCACGCTGAAACGCAATCCCCGCCAGCTGGCGCAGCTGCTGCTGGCCGAATTGCCGAAGTCGGCACTGCTCAGCAGCGCCGAAATCGCCGGCGCCGGCTTCATCAACTTTCGCCTGCACCCCACTGCCCGGCTCGAAGCCGTGCGCCGCGTCCTCGAGGACGGGCCGTCCTTTGGCTGCTCGGCAGCCGGCGGCAGGAAGAAAGTGCTCGTCGAATTCGTTTCCGCCAACCCGACCGGGCCGCTGCATGTCGGCCACGGCCGCGGCGCAGCTACGGAGGCAGCCTCTGCCAGCTGCTCGCCTGCGCCGGCTGGGAGGTGACCAGCGAATACTACGTCAATGATGCCGGCCGGCAGATGGACATTCTGGCCGTGTCGACCTGGCTGCGCTATCTGGCACTGGCCGACCACGGAAGCAACGCCAGCGAGCCCATCCCTTTTCCGAGCAACGCCTACAAGGGCGCCTATGTCACAGAGATGGCCAGGCAGTTGCTGGCCACGCAGGGCGAGCGCTATCTGCGTTCGGCAGCCAGCGCCATCGCCGGCACGCCCGGCCTGCCCGACTCCGCGCGCACCGACGCCGAAGCTGCGCAGCAGCGCGAAGCGCATCTCGACGCCCTGATTGCGAATGCCAAGCAGCTGCTCGGCGGCGACTGGAAAGACGTGCACAACTACGTGCTCAGCGAACAGCTCGCCGACTGCCGCAGCGACCTCGAAGAGTCGGGAGTACATTTTGACGTCTGGTTTTCCGAAGAGTCGCTGTTCGCAAGCGGATTGGTGGCCCGCTGCGTCGAGCAACTCGACAAGGCCGGACATCTCTACCAACAGGACGGCGCCTGCTGGTTCAGGTCGACCACTTTTGGCGACGAAAAAGATCGCGTCGTGCAACGCGAAAATGGCCAGTACACCTACTTTGCGTCGGATATCGCCTATCACCTCAACAAGTACGACCGCGGTTTCCAGCGGCTGATCAATGTCTGGGGTGCCGACCATCACGGCTACATCCCGCGCGTCAAAGGCGCCCTCGCGGCGCTCGGGCTCGATCCAGACACGCTGGATGTGGCGCTGGTTCAGTTTGCAGTGCTCTATCGCTCGGGCCGCAAGGCGCAGATGTCCACCCGTTCCGGCGAGTTCGTAACCCTGCGCACCCTGCGCGAAGATGTCGGCAACGACGCCTGCCGCTTCTTCTACGTTCTACGCAAGTCGGACCAGCACCTCGATTTCGACCTCGACCTGGCCAAGAGCCAGTCCAACGAGAACCCGGTCTACTACATTCAGTACGCGCATGCTCGCGTCTGCTCGCTGCTGGCCCTGTGGGGAGGCGAGCCGCAAACGCTCGCCAGCACCGATCTCGGCCGCCTCGATGGCAGCCATGAACTGGCGCTCGCCGCCCGACTGGGCGAATTCCCGGAGACCGTCGAGACCGCCGCCGGCGAACTGGCGCCGCACCTGATCGCTTTCTATCTCAAGGAACTGGCGGCCGAATTTCACAGCTACTACAACGCCGAACGCATGCTGGTTGATGAACCCGCGCTGCGCGATGCGCGCATCGCGCTGGCGGCGGCGGTCAGACAAGTGATTCGCAACGGTATGGCCATTCTCGGCGTCAGCTGCCCTGAATCGATGTAATCAAAGGAACAAACGGTCATGAGTCGAGACATGAAACAACCCCGTAGAACGCCTCCCCGCAAGACCTCGGGCGGCGGCACTCTGCTTGGACTGTTCATTGGCCTAGTCGTCGGCGTCATTGCCGTGGCTGGCGTGGTCTGGTACGTCAACAAAGTGCCATTGCCTTTCACCACCACCGGCCAGCAAGCGAAATTGCCGTCACCGGTCAGCGACGCGCCGCGCCCGGAACCGACGCCGGAAATAGCGGCGCCCGCCCCCCCGGCACCGGTTGCGCTGCCTGGTAAGCCTGGCGATTCGACGACCCCCGAAAAACCGCGCTTTGACTTCTACAAGATCCTGCCCGGCAACGCCGAAGCCATTCCCGACCCGACACAGCGCGTACCCCGCGTGACCGAACGCCTGCCGGCGACCATCCCGCCGCTGGAGGGAAAACCGCTCGAAATCAAGCCGATCGACGTTCGGCCGCCGGAAGACAGGAAGGCCGAGGACAAGAAGCCCGAAGACAAGAAGGCCGAAGCGGAAGCGCTGCTCAAGAAGCCCATTTACCTGCAAGCCGGCTCGTTCCAGAATGTGGCTGAAGCGGACAACCAGAAGGCTCGGCTGGCGTTGATGGGCGTTGAGGCACGAATTCAACAGGTGATGCTGCAGGACAAGGTGTGGTACCGCGTTCGCCTGGGTCCCTACCCACGCATGGAAGAAGTCAGCATCCTGCGTGGCGAGTTGGCCAGGCAGGGTATCGATGCCCGTGTCGTCAAGAAGGACTGAGTCCGCTACGCAAACACTCAGACGCACAAGCACTCTGAGACGCTAACAAGGAAGGAGAACAAGACAATGCAAAGACGCATCAGTGGATGCTTGGCCGTGATCGCCCTGGTGGTACTGGCCATGGCCTTACCGGCGCGCGCCGAAGTGGTGGCCGATCGTGATTACGTGGCCATCGTCCCGGCGCAGGTCACCGACAATCCGGCCAAGACCGAAGTGCTCGAATTCTTCTCCTACGGCTGCCCGCATTGCGCAGACTTTGACCCGCTGGTCAGCAAGTGGGCCAAAGGCTTGCCGAGCGACGTGGTCTTCAAACGCGTCCCGATCTCCTTCGGACGCCCACAGTGGGCCAGCCTGGCGCGGCTGTATTACGCGCTGGAAGCGAGCGGCGAACTGGCCAAGCTCGATGCGGCCATATTCCGCGCCCTGCATCAGGAGAACAAGCGCCTCTTCGACGACAAGAGCATCATCGCCTGGGTGAGCGCACAGGGTATCGATGAGGCGAAGTTCACCGCCACCTACAACTCCTTCGGAGTTCTCAGCCAGGCCAAGCGTGCGGATCAGATGGCGCACGCCTACAAGATAAAGGGAGTTCCGGCTCTCGCCGTAGACGGCAAGTATCTCGTCTCCAGCAAGGAGCTCAAGGGCTACGGCGATCTCCTGGCCTTGACCGAGCAGGTGATCGACAAGGCGCGCAGCGAGAAGCCGAAGAAGTGAGCCGGCAGGCGCGATGAGCGCCCGCGGAGCCGCCATGCCGGCGCCCCCCGCCAAGCTGTTCATCACCGGTGCCTCGTCGGGAATCGGCCAGGCACTGGCCGACTACTACGCCGCGCAAGGGGCGCAGCTCGGGCTTTGCGCGCGCCGCTCCGAACCGCTGCAACAGCTGGCCGCGCGCTGGCCAGGGCAGGTCCATTGCTACCCGCTTGACGTCACCGACGCTGCCGCCTTGCGTGCCGCCGGCGAAGACTTCATGGCCGATCGCGGCGTTCCCGATATCGTCATTGCCAACGCCGGCATCTCGATGGGCACGCTGAGCGAGCACGCCGAAGACCTGGATGCCATTCGCCGGATCATGGACACCAATTTCTTCGGAATGGCGGCGACCTTCTCGCCTTTCATCGGCCCCATGCGCCGCGCCGGTCGCGGGCGGCTGGTCGGCATCGCCTCGGTCGCCGGCATCCGCGGCCTGCCCGGTTCCGAGGCCTACAGCGCCTCGAAAGCGGCGGTGATTGCTTATCTCGAAAGCCTGCGTGTCGAACTGCGCGCTTCGGGAGTCAAGGTGGTGACACTCTCTCCCGGCTACATCAGCACGCCGATGACCGCTGTCAACCCCTTCCCGATGCCCTTCCTGATGTCCGCCGAGGCCGCCGCACCGCGCTTTGCGCGGGCCATCGCCAAGGGTTGCAGCTATGTCGTCGTTCCCTGGCAAATGGGCGTCCTTGCCCGTTTGCTACGGCTGCTGCCGAACGCTGTCTATGACCGGCTGATGGTCGCTGCCCCACGCAAACCACGACAAGCCGCAGCCGAGTAGGCGACCACCGAGCACATCTCCGCTGGCAGCTCGCGCAGCCCTACCAGTCGATCGGCTGGCCATCGCGAAAGAAACCACCGCTCGGGCCGTCGTCAGGCAAGAGCGCGGCCCAGACGATCCCTTTCGCCCCCTCATCGGCACTACGGCTGGCGTCCTTGCCGCCCATCTCCGTCTGACACCAGCCGGGGCAAACCGAATTGACCTTGATCGGAGTCGCCGCGAGTTCGGCAGCGGTCAGGCAGGTCAAGGCATTGAGCGCCGCTTTCGACATTCGATAACCGGGCCAGGAGCCGCCCATGTCGGACAACTGCCCCATCCCCGACGAAACATTGACGATGCGCCCGTAGCCGTTTTCGCGCATCAGAGGAACAATTGCCTGAATCAGACGCAGCGGTCCCAGCGCGTTGCAGGCGTAGGTGGCGGCGACCATCTCCGCATCGACAACCAGTACGCTGCCGGCCTGTGGCTGTGCGAAGTTTTTGCGTTCGAGAAACACGCCGGCATTGTTGACGAGAATATCGACGCGCCCGAACTCGCGGCGCAGGCGGGCGGCGAGGGCCGCGACGGCACCGGCGTCAGTCACGTCAGCAGTGTGCGGAAAGACGTCGTGGCCACTCTCGCGCAGCTGCCGGGCCGCGTCTTCGATCGCTTCGGTATTGCGGCCAACCATCAAGACCCAGCATCCGGCCGCTGCCAAATCGCGTGCCACCGACAGGCCAAGCCCACGCGCGGCACCGGTAACGACGGCAAGTTTTTGCGCTAGCATTTGTCTCCCCCCATTCTCTCACCTCAAAACGCCAATCATGCAATGGTCTGACGCGATCGGCAAGCGACACGATCGCTACGCGGAGACGCCGCGAATCGTCTCTCTGGTGCCCAGCCTCACCGAACTGCTGGTCGATCTTGGCCTCGCCGAGCACCTCGTTGGCCGCACCGGCTTCTGCGTCCATCCGCGACATGTCGTTCGCCGGCTGCCGAAGCTTGGCGGCACCAAGGGTTTTGCGATCGAAAAACTACGCGCGCTGGCGCCAACGCACGTGCTCGTCAATATCGACGAAAACCGCCGCGAAGAAGTCGCCGCCCTGCATGCCTTCGTGCCGCAGGTGATCGTTACCCACCCCTTGGCGGTACGCGACAACCTCGCGCTTTACCAGTTGCTCGGCGGCATCTTCGGCCGCGACCCGCAGGTCGAAGCACGGGCGCGTGCACTGGCGGCCGATTTCGAGCGCGAATCGGCGGCCCTGAGCGCACAGACCGCGACCCTGCCGCGACAAAAGGTGCTCTACCTGATCTGGCAGCAGCCCTGGCTCAGCGTCGCCCGCGACACCTATATTTCGCAAATGCTGGCCGCCGCCGGCTGGGATAGCCTGCCGGTCGAAAGCGCGCTGCGCTACCCGGAAGTCGATTTGCCGGCACTGGCCGGGCAAGCGGATTGGCTACTGCTTTCCAGCGAACCCTACCCGTTTCGCGAAAAACACCTGCGCCAACTGGCGGAGCAGCTGCCGAGCACACGCGCCACGCTGATCGACGGTGAAATGGTTTCCTGGTATGGCAGTCGGGCGATACGCGGGCTGGCGTATCTGCGCCGCCTGCGTGCCCGCCTGCCCTAAGGCGATTGCTGCGAACTTGACCCGAATCAAGAGCCGGATGGCCGCCCTGACTATACTGGCCAGTTCTCTTCACTGACCCGCTTCGCCGAGGTTTCGCATGTCGTGCACGCACGTTCCCGAACTGATTTGCCCCGCTGGCAGCCTGCCGGCACTAAAAGCCGCAGTCGACCACGGCGCCGACGCGGTTTACCTCGCTTCCGCGACGACACCAACGCGCGCAACTTCGCCGGCCTCAATTTCGACCGCAAGGCGATGGTCGAAGGACTGCGCTACGCCCATTCGCGGCAGCGCAAGGTGTTGATGGCGATCAACACTTTCGCCCAGCCCGGACGCGCCGCCGATTGGCAGCGCGCTGTCGATGGCGCGGCCGATCTCGGCGTCGATGCGGTGATCCTCGCCGACGTCGGCTTGCTCGACTATGCCAACCGCCGCCACCCCGAGCTGCGTCTGCACCTCTCGGTGCAGGGTTCGGCGACCAGCTACGAAGCGGTCAATTTTGCGCAGCGCGAATTCGGTGTCCGCCGCGCGGTGCTGCCGCGCGTGCTGACGCTGGCGCAAGTCGAGACGGTGATCCGCAACACACCGGTCGAAATCGAGGTTTTCGGCTTCGGCAGTCTGTGTGTAATGAATGAAGGCCGCTGCTGGCTGTCCTCCTACGCGACTGGCGAATCGCCGAATACCGTTGGCGCCTGTTCGCCAGCGAAGTACGTCAAGTGGGAGAAGTCGCCCGGCGAGATGAGCACCCGCCTCAACGGCATTCTCATCGACCGCTTCGGCGACGCCGAGCCGGCGGGTTATCCGACGCTGTGCAAGGGACGCTTCGAGGTCAATGGCGACACCTATTACGCGCTCGAAGAACCGACCAGCCTGAATGTCCTTGAAGTCCTGCCGGAGATTGCCGCCATCGGCGTCGCAGCAATCAAGGTCGAGGGACGACAGCGCAGCCCGGCCTACGTTGCGCAAGTGACGCGCGCCCTGCGCGCAGCGCTCGACGAACTGGCGAGAGATCCCGACAACTTCCACGTCAAACCCGCCTGGCAGGCCGAGCTGGCGCACGTTTCCGAAGGCAGCCAGGTCACCCTTGGCGCCTACAACCGCCCGTGGCGCTAGCGGTCATGAAAGTCATGACCGTTTCCCTCTTCCCCTGCCCCTTCTCCCGCAAGGGAGAAGGGAGTTTCGTGAGTCGCTTGCGCGACTTTCACATTAAGGCCAGGAACACCATGAAACTCTCTCTTGGGCCGCTGCTCTACTTCTGGCCAAAACACGAAGTCTTCGAGTTCTACGCCGAAATGGCTCACAACCCGGCGATCGATATCATTTACATCGGTGAAGTGGTCTGCTCGCGGCGCCAGCAGATTCGCGTCACCGACTGGCTGGCGCTGGCGCGCGACCTCGCCGACGCCGGCAAGGAAGTCGTCCTTTCCGCACAGGCACTGCTCGAATCCGAGGGCGACCTGAAAATGCTGCGGCGCCTCTGTGCCGAGCTCGGCGAAATCCCCGGTTGTCGCCTCGAAGCCAACGATCTCGGCGCAGTGAATGTCGCCGCCGGCAGCCCTTTTGTCGCCGGAGCGCACCTGAATATCTACAACGAAGTCACCCTGGCGACCTATGCCCGCTACGGCATGCAACGCTGGGTGCCGCCGCTCGAAGGGGACCGCCGCCTGATCGAGACGCTGCACCGCAGCCGCCCGGCCGGCGTCGAAACCGAGGTCTTCGTTTTCGGCAAGCTGCCGCTGGCCTTCTCGGCGCGCTGCTTCACGGCGCGCTACTACGGCCTCAACAAGGACGACTGCCAGTTCAAGTGTCTCGATCATCCCGAGGGGATGACCCTGCGCACACGCGAAGGACAGCCATTTCTGGCCATCAACGGCATCCAGACGATGTCCGCGCAGACCTACAATCTGTTGCCACAGGTGCCGGAACTGCTCAAGATGGGCGTCGAGGTGCTGCGCATCAGCCCACAGCCGCAGGCCATGACAGCCATCATCGCCGCTTTCGACGCCGCCCGGAACGGGCAAGAGCCAGCACCCGACACCAGCACCTGGGCCAGTGAAGGCCTGGTCAACGGCTACTGGTTCGGCGACGCCGGTATCGCGTGCCATCAGCCGACTACGGACGTAGGAATGAACGGTCATGAACGGTCGAAACACCCCTGATCATGACCTTCCCCCCTCTTCCCCTGACCCTTCTCCCGCGAGGGAGAAGGGAGTTTCGTGAGTCGCATACGCGACTTTCGCATTAAGGAGTGTGTTCATGAGCCAGGGTTTTTCAATACCCCGTTTCAAACTACCGGCGCTGGTCGCTTCGCTCGGCACGCGCCTGCCGCAGTGGCCGCACTCGCTGGCGCTGGCCACGGGGCTGAATGCCGCCGCCAGGATCGGCCTGCTGCCCGACGACAGTCTGGCACTGCTCGAAGGGCGCAGCTTTCTGGTTGAGGTGCTCGACGCCGGAGGGCAGGCACGCTTCACTTACCGCGACGGCCTGTTCCGGCCGTTGTGGAAAGCGCCAAAGTCACCCGAAACACCCGACCTGTCGTTCAGCGCCAACCTCTCGGCTTTTCTGCAGTTGCTGGCGCGCCAGGAGGACCCGGACACCCTGTTCTTCAGCCGCGAGCTGTCGATCGTCGGCGACACCGAACTGGGCCTGGTGATCAAGAACATGCTCGACGCCGTCGAACTGCCCCAGCTACCCAGCCTGGCCGCTTTTCGCTCCTAGCCTGCTGAGCAGACGGCGCTGACCGTGGCTGCCAAGGCCAGCTTGCCGCGTGCCCGGCCGCCGCTGCCCGCCGGGCGCGTCCTGCTCGAAGGGGTGAGCTGCGCACTCGGCGCCGGCCTGCTCTGGGGACTCGTTTTCGTCGTCCCGCTGATGCTGCCCGACTATCCGCCGGCGATGCTTTCTTTCGGGCGCTATCTGAGCTTCGGGGTGATTGCCCTGCTGCTGGCCTGCACCGACTGGCCACGACTGCAAAGCCTGCAGCGACAGGACTGGGAAAAGGCTTTCGAACTGGCACTGGTCGGCAACATCCTCTACTACCTCTTCCTGTCGGCCGCCGTCCAGCTCGCCGACGCCCCGCTGCCGACGATGCTCATCGGCACCTTGCCGATCGTCATCGCCATCGTCGCCAACTTCAGCGCCGCAGCGCTGCCCTGGCGCCGGCTGCTACCGTCGCTGCTGGTCATCGCCACAGGTATCGCTTTGGTGAACCGCCACGAGATGGCGCTCCTTGACGACCGCCACAGCGCACAGGACTACTTCCTGGGAACGCTGTTCGCCCTGGCGGCGGTCGCGGCCTGGACCTGGTACCCGCTGCGCAATTCGCGCTGGTTGCAGCAACGACCTGCGCTGGCTTCCGGCACCTGGGCCATCGCCCAGGGACTGGCGACACTGCCGCTGGCGCTGCTTGGCATGGCCGCTGCCGGGCTGTATTTCCAGTCGCATGGCGGCTTCGATTTTCCGCTCGGCGCCAGCGCCGGGCGCTACGTCGGCCTGATGCTGATCCTCGGATTCTGCGCTTCGTGGCTCGGCACCCTGCTCTGGAATCGGGCCAGCCGCTTGCTGCCCGCCGCCCTCGTCGGCCAACTGATCGTCTTCGAAACCCTGGCCGCTTTCGCCTATGCTTTCATCCTGCGCGGTGCGCTACCCGGCAGCACCGCACTGATCGGTATCGCCCTGCTGGTCGGCGGCGTCATCCTCGGCGTGCGCGCCTTCCGCGGCGGCTGATTCCCGCGGACCGGCGCACCAACCCGCCGACGCGATACCGGCCTCCTGCCGACCGCGGCTATCGCAAGGCCGGAGGATCCGCCAATCAGGACCCAGCGCGCGCCCAGGCGACGGTGGCGATGCCGGCGAAGGTCATCAACACCGAACCCACCACATGTGCCGCCACCGCGCCGAGCGCCCAGGAAGTCCGTCCCTGCTGCAGCAACATCGTGAGTTCGACGGAGAAGGCCGAGAAGGTCGTCAGCCCGCCACAGAAACCGGTAATGATCAGCAGCCGCCATTCCGGCGAGATCGCCGAGAGCGAAGTGAAGAACGCGACCGCCAGGCCGATCAGGTAGGCGCCGACCAGATTGGCGACCAGCGTGCCCGGCGGAATGGTCGGAAACAGGCTGTTGAGCCGGATGCCAAGCTGCCAGCGCAGGAGTGCGCCAAGCGCCGCGCCGATCGAAATGGCGAGAACTGATTTCCACATACATTGCCCTGAAAACGCATCGCCGATGCGGAGCAAGGAAGAAACACTGCGCACCGAACCCGGATAAAGCAGGCATGATAAGCCGAAAAGCGGCCGTTGGCGGCTGGGCCCTGCTCCCCGGGCAAGCAACAGCAGCCTGGAACAGCAGCCCGGAACTGAAGCGCTGAACGAGCACCGCCAGGCGCCTATTCACGTCAGCTGACTCATCCAGGCCTCAAGCTTGGCGACCCGACACAAGGCTTGCAAGAGTTCAAACGCACACTCGGCATGGCTGCTCGCCGCAGGGCTCAAGCCCGCGCCCAAGGCGAAGCACTCCGCGCGCACGCAGAGCACGAAAGCCGGCGGCGGCGCGGCGTGATTGATGCGCGCCAGCACCGCCAGCACGGCCTCGGGTGACAGGGCATGCGTGCCGGGGTTGGCGAGATCGCGGCCAGCAGCAGCGCGCGCCTGACGAAAGACGAAAGGCGCCGCGCTCTGCTCACCCGCGTCGATGAACAGCACCAGCCGCCTGCCGACGAGGTCCAGCGCATGCTCGATCTGCAACTGGAAGTCGCGGATCAAATCGAAGCCGGCGGCCAGGCCAGCACTGTCCAGCCAGTTTTGCAGACGCTCGAGAAGCAGCGGCCCGAGCGCGTCGTCGCCGCGGCTGGGGTTGCCGCAGGCGAGAATCAGGACCGGAGGCAGCGACATCGGCGTCTCCCCGCGTGCTTCACGAAGCGCTGCGCAGGCGCCCGACCACTTCACCCGCCGCATCCTGAAGTTCGAGTTGCAGCGGCATCTTGCCAAGCGCGTGCGTGGCGCAGGACAGGCAGGGGTCGAAGGCGCGGATGGCGACTTCGATGTGGTTGAGCAGGCCTTCCGTGAGCTCTCGCCCGTTGAGGTAGCGGCGCGCAACCCGGCGGATCGCTTCGTTCATCGGCTGATTATTGTGGGTCGTCGACACGATCAGGTTGCAACTGCTGACCAGATCGTCGTCATCGACCTGATAGTGGTGGATCAAGGTGCCGCGCGGCGCCTCGATAACGCCAATCCCTTCGCGCTTGCGCTGGCCAGCGGTGATCAAGTCGCTGCCCGACAGATCATCGTCGTGAAGCAGTTCGGCGATCGTCTCGGCGGCGTGCAACAGTTCAATCATGCGTGCCCAGTGATAGGCCAGCGGCGCGTGCACCGGCTTGCCCTGGCCGTAGTCGATGAACTCGCGGCGCTCGACTTCGGCGAACGGGGTCGGAATGAAGTCGCAATTCTGCACCCGCGCCAGCGGCCCGACCTTGTACCAGCCCTGCTCGGGGCCAAGCGCCAGGAGGAAGGGAAACTTCATGTAGCTCCAGGCTTTGACTTCCTCGCGAATCAGCTGGTGATAGTTCTGTGCGTCGAAGCCGTCAACGAAAATGCCGCCGTCGGCGTCACGAACGCGCAACTGACCGTCGTAAAAGTCAAGCGCGCCGGCGGCGCCGACCAGCGACAGGATGTTCGAGCGGAAAGCGCCGAAAACGTCGTAGAGCGCCGGGTCGGCGGCGTGCAGACGCTTGACCAGCTGCACCGCATCGCGGCTCCAGCCGACGATCTGGCCGATGTCGGCGAGCAGGCCGTCGCGGTCCTCGCGGCTCAGCGCGCGATTGACGCCACCCGGAATCGCGCCGGTACCATGCACCCGCTTGCCGGCGGTCAGGCGAATCACCTCCTGGCCAAACTTGCGCAACAACACCCCTTGCCGGGCGACTTCAGGGAAGGCCGCGGCGACACCGACGATGTTGCGCCGGCCGGCCTCGCTCTCGAAGCCGAAGAGCAGGTCCGGTGACGAGAGGTGAAAGAAGTGCAGGGCATGCGACTGCAGGATCTGCCCATAGTGCATCAGCCGGCGCAGCTTCTCGGCGCTCGCCGTCAGGCGGCTGGCGCCGACGACATGATCGAGCGCCTTGGCGGCCGCCAGATGATGCGATACCGGACAAATGCCGCACAGACGCTGCACCATCACCGGCACTTCCCAGTACGGCCGGCCCTGGATGAATTTCTCGAAACCGCGGAATTCGACGATGTGCAGGCGCACCTGCTGCACCTGGTCCTTGTCGTCGAGCAGCAGTGTCACCTTGCCATGTCCCTCGACTCGCGACACCGGGTCAATGGCGACGCGGCGCAGTGCGCCTGCGTCGGCGGACGCGGTCTCCAGTTCGAAATTCCTGCCTGCTCCTGTACCTGTGCGCATGGCGACGCCCTCAGTCGAAATGCAGCAGTGGATGCCCGAGACGCGGCGTGCGCCCCTCGAGAAGATCGGTCAGGAACTTCCAGAGGGCGTCGCCCGATGGCGGGCAGCCGGGGATGAAGTAATCGATGCGCACGATCTCGTGGATCGGATGCACCTTGTCGAGCGGCAGCGGCAGTTCCGGGTCGTTGGGGATCTGGCCGCCGACGATGTCCGGCGCCGTCAGGTAGATCTCCTGCAGGCACTGGCCGAGGTCGAGATGATTGCGCTGCGCCGGCAGGCCGCCATTGACCGCGCAGGCACCGACGGCGATGAGCACCTTGCAGTGGCGGCGAAACTCGCGCAGCACATGCACGTTCTCGGCATTGCAGATGCCGCCCTCGATCAGGCCGATGTCGCAGGGACCGCAGTGCTTGATGTCGGTGAGCGGCGAGCGGTCGAAATCGACGCGTTCGAGGAGCTCGAAGAGGCGTTCGTCGATGTCCAGCAAGGACATGTGACAGCCAAAACAACCGGCCAGCGAAGCGGTCGCCAGACGCACTTTCCTGCGCACTTCGGTGTTTCCTGCGCCAGCATCCATCTCAGCTCTCCTCATCGGCGCGACGCGCCGCCAGGCGCTCGACCTGCCTGGCGATCGGCTCGACGTCGTAGCGGCGCTTGCCTATCGGCACCGCGAAGCCGCTGCGCTTCTTGAGGATCACGCCGACCGGGCAGACGTGCGCCGCCGTGTCGGCCCAGGAAAAATCGGTGTCGGCCAGCCGCCCGGACTCGGCATTGACAATCAGGTGCTTGGTGATGCCGCGCCCGGACAGCGAAAAGACGCTCTTGCCGTCAAGGTCGCGACTGGCCCGCACGCAGAGCTCGCAGAGAATGCAGCGATTGAAATCGAGCAGCACCTCCGGGTGCGACGCATCGACCGGCCGGTTGGGATAGAACTGGTCGAAGTGCGGACTGAGCATCTCCAGCTCGTAGGCCAGCGCCTGCAGCATACAATTGCCGCTTTTTTCGCACGAAGGGCAGAAGTGATTGCCTTCGACGAAGAGCATCTGCAACAAGGTGCGTCGCTTGTCGTTGAGATCCGGCGAGTTGTTCTCGACCTCCATGCCGTCGCGCGCCGGCAGGGTGCACGCCGACACGTAGCGCCCGTTGGCCTTGACCGTGCACAGCTTGCAACTGCCCTGCGGCTTGAACTCGGGATGATGGCAAAGGTGCGGAATAAAGATGTCGGCGGCCATCGCCGCGTCCATGATCGTCTGCCCGTCGACGAAAGGCACCGGCAGACCGTCGAGGAGGATACTGGGCTGGTTCATGGGGCCACTCCCGGAAGTCTGGCGGCGAGACCGAAATGTGCCGCCGGGTCGTCACGACCGGTCATCTGGCGCGCCGCCGCCAGCGCCTGATCGAGGTCGAAAGCCGGCTCGAAGTCGAGCGAGCACAGCCGCCGCTCGTAGGCCGGACGAAACTTCTGCAGGGTATCGAAGAGCGGGTTGCACGCTGCCTGGCCGAGGCCGCAATGGCTGGCCGCATGCAGCAGGCGATGAATCCTGAAGATCTGGTTGATCTCGTACTGCGTGCCCAGGCCCTTGCCGATCTTGTCCATGCAGTTGGCGACCAGCGACGTACCAACCCGGCAGGGCGTGCAGAAGCCACAGCTTTCGTGTTTGAAAAAATGCGCAAAATTGCGCGCCACTTCGAACATGTCGCGATGCGTCCCGAAGACCATGAAGGCGCCCGCCGTCGGCACATCCTCGAAAGCGATGCTGCGCGAAAATTCGTGCATTGCCAGACAAACGCCCGAAGGTCCGCTGACCTGCACCGCCTGCGCATTGCCGGCACCGCAGTCCTGGAGCACCTGCTCCACCGAAACGCCGAAGGGGTACTCGTAGATCCCCGGCCTCTCGACATCACCCGCAATCGACAGCAGCTTGCTACCGGTCGATTGCTTGGTGCCGAGACCGGCAAACCAGGCACCGCCCCGGATGGCGATCAGCGCCGCCTTGCACAGCGTCTCGACGTTGTTCACCACCGTCGGCTGACCGCGATAGCCGGCGGTGACCGGGAACGGCGGGCGAATGCGCGGGATCCCGCGCTTGCCTTCGAGCGACTCGAGTAGCGCGCTTTCCTCGCCGCAGACGTAGGCGCCGGCACCGAGATGGATGTCGATCTCGAAGTCCAGGCCGGCCTGATCGCACAGGGCGCGGCCGAGCAGGCCGCTACGTCGGCGCCGCTCGAGATTCTCGCGCAGCGCCGGCAGCAAATAGGCGTACTCGCCACGCAGATAGAGCAGGCCCTTACTGGCACCAATGGCGAAACCGGCAACGCTCATGCCATCGAAGACCAGGTCGGCATAGCTGCTGAGCAGCACGCGATCCTTGAAAGTGCCGGGCTCGCCCTCGTCGGCGTTGCAGACGACGTAGCGCGCACCGGCCTGACCGTCTGCCTCGGCATGGCATTCGGCGCGACGCGCCGACTCCCATTTGATGGCGGTGGTGAAACCGGCGCCGCCACGCCCGCGCAGATTCGAAAGCTTCATTTCGGCAAGCATCGCTTCGCTGCCGCGGGCAATCGCCGCCCGCAGCGCTTCGCCGGCGGCCCACTCGGCAGAGAGCAGGGTATCGCGGCGACGGATGTTGTCCGCCACCCGAAAGTACTCGGCCGGCCAGTCGCCCAGCGGCACCTGGGCGCGAATCAGCTCGCTGATACGGTCTATGCGTTCGCCCGAGAGGCGGGTCAGCGGCTGGCCATTGAGCAGCAGCGCCGGCCCCTGATCGCACATGCCGGTACACGAGGTGGTGTCGACGCTGAGCAGGCCGTCCTCGGAGACCTTGCCGCGCTCGATCCACAGCTTGTTGCACAGGCGATCGCGCAGTTCGCCGCTGCCGAGCATGCGATCAGTGATGTTGTCCGAGAACAACACCCGGTAGCGGCCGGGCGGCGTCAGATGGAAGAAGGAGTAGAAACCGGCAACGCCTTCAACCTGCGCCCGCGGCAACTTGAGCGCCCGGGCAATGGCGGTCAGCAAGGCCGCCGGCAGATGGCCGACGACTTCCTGCGCCTCGCGCAGGATCTGCACCAGCTGCAGTGGATCACCCTTGTGGCGGTCGACGACCGGCCGTAGCAGCTCCTCAAGTCGTTCCGCGTCAAAGCATTCCTTGCTCATCACCGTCTCCAGTACGACAGCGCCCTTGCCGATTTCCTGGCCAAGCCTAGAGCCTCCGACGGCGGCAGGTGCTGATGCAGGTCAACAAGCGTGACGGCCATCAGGCAAAAGGCCACTGGACTGCCATCTCGCTACGCGCCATAAATCGCTCTACATTTTCGTGCTGCGTTGCAGCATAATGCGCGCTGATCAGTCCCCTTGGGAGCACCACCATGCACTTCGAAACCCCCCTGGAATTCCTCGAAAGCCGAACCTACGACGAAATCAACGTCGGTGACAGCTCGTCGCTGGTACGTACGCTGCGCCCGGAAGACGTCAAGCTGTTCGCGCTGATGTCGGGCGACATGAATCCGGCACTGGCCAACGCCGATTTCAGTCACAGCGGCGTTTTCCAGGACTTCATCGCGCACGGCATGTGGTGCGCCTCGCTGCTGTCGACCATGCTCGGCACGCAATTCCCCGGCCCGGGGACAGTGATGGTCGAATCGTCGCTGCATTTCGCGCGGCCGGTGGCGATCGGCGACACGCTCACGGTAACCGTCACCGTCGGCCAGAAATTCGCCCGCAACCGGCACATCCTGCTTGACTGCAACTGCCACAACCAGGACCAGCTGCTGGTCGTCTCGGGCAGCGCCGAAGTTCTGGCGCCGCGCGAAAAAATCATCACCAAGCGCAAGGCGATGCCGGAAATCACCATTTCGGACAAATACGCGCGCCTGCAGACCCTGGTGTCGCGCGCCGAGGGCCTGGCACCGATCGACATGGCGGTGGTGCACCCCTGCGATCGCGAATCGCTCAAGGGCGCGCTGCTGGCCGCCGAAGCCAGGCTCATCGACCCCATCCTGATCGGACCCGAGCAGCGCATCCGCGCCGTCGCCGAGGAAAATGGCCTGGACCTCAAGGACTACCGCATCGTGAACTGCAAGCACAGCCACGAATCGGCGGCGATGGCGGTGACCCTGATTCGCAGCGGTGACGCCGAAGCACTCATGAAAGGCAGCCTGCATACCGACGAACTGATGGCCGAAGTCATCTCCAGCCGTTCGGGTCTGCGCACCGGCCGGCGTATCAGCCACGTTTTCCTGATGGACGTTCCCACCTATCCACGGCCGATCATGATCACCGACGCCGCGATCAACATCGCGCCGACGCTGATGGAGAAAGTCGATATCGTGCAGAACGCCATCGACCTGGCGCACATCATCGGCACGCCCGAACCCAAGGTGGCGATTCTCTCGGCGGTGGAAACAGTCAGCGACAAGATCCAGTCCACCCTCGACGCCGCCGCACTGTGCAAAATGGCCGACCGCGGCCAGATCAGGGGCGGCCTGGTCGATGGCCCGCTGGCTTTCGATAACGCTGTTTCTCTGGTCGCCGCCAAGACCAAGGGCATCGTCTCGGCGGTCGCCGGTCGCGCCGACATACTGGTCGTTCCCGACCTCGAATCGGGCAACATGATCGCCAAGCAGCTCGAATACCTGGCCAACGCCTTGAGCGCCGGCATCGTCCTCGGTGCGAGCGTGCCAATCGTCCTCACCAGCCGCGCCGATACCTCCGAAACGCGCATCGCCTCCTGCGTCATCGCCGCACTGATGGCGCACGCCGCGCGCGCCAAGCAGGCGAGCACCTGAAACCACCTGCCGCACGCTTGGCCGGGGCGGGCTTCTCTCGCCTCGGCCGCTGCGCTGCGACGTAGTACATCTTTCTCCCCGCCCCTCGTGTGCTCTTCGCCGTGCCGCTCCGCCTGGCTACGCTCACGGCCGCGGCATCGCGGCTGCCGACGCTGCCCGCAGCGCAGCCGAAAAAAAAATTCTGCCGCCCTGGACTTCCGCAAGGCCGTGATTTCACGGCTTTTCCCGCGCCCCGGAAAGCCACGGCGCAAAAAACTACATTTAGTCAAGATATTGCCTTTGCACACTACATACAGTAGCTTTGCACTATTGCACTCGTAGCCGCAAAGGAGCCAAAGCCGACGCCAGCCAGCCCGCGTCAATAGGCTCGCCTCATGAATCGCCTGTCCGAGAAACGTAGCACCCGCAAGAACAATCGACCACACAAGTCGTCAACACGCCCACACAAAAAAAACACCGGAGGAATTACCCATGAGCCAGCTTGAACACCAGCTACCCCTGTCAGCCGTCGACGAGGCACCCGCCATCACGCCGCTTGCCGAGCAGGAAATCTCCGTCGAGGTGCTGGTCGAAAAGTACGCCAAGGGCAAGGAAACCTCGGTCCATGACGTGCGTCGCCGCGTCGCCCGCGCACTCGCCGCCAACGAGGACGAAAAGCAGCGCGCGCACTGGGAAGAGCGTTTTCTGTGGGCGCAGGAAACCGGCTTCGTCCCGGCCGGACGCATCAACTCGGCCGCCGGCACGACGCTGGCGGCAACGCTGATCAACTGCTTCGTGCAGCCGATCGGCGATTCGGTGGTGGAAATCGTCGATGGCAAGCCGGGCATCTACAGCGCGCTCGCCGAGGCCGCCGAAACCATGCGCCGCGGCGGCGGCGTCGGTTACGACTTCTCGTCGATCCGGCCGATGGGCGCGCTGGTCAAGGGCACGCAATCGCGCGCTTCCGGTCCGGTCTCCTACATGCGCGTCTTCGACCGCTCCTGCGAAACCGTCGAATCGGCCGGCGCCCGCCGCGGCGCCCAGATGGGTGTGCTGCGCTGCGACCACCCCGATATCGAAGTCTTCATCCACGCCAAGGACCACGGCGACCTCTCCAACTTCAACGTCTCGATCGCCGTCACCGACGGCTTCATGGAAGCCGTCGAAGCCGACGCCGAAGTCGAACTCTCACACCGCGCCGAGCCGAACAGCGACATGAAACGTGCCGGCGCCTTCCAGCGCGAAGACGGCATCTGGGTCTACCGCCGCGTGCGCGCCCGCGACCTGTGGGACCAGGTGATGAAGTCGACCTACGACCACGCCGAGCCGGGCATCCTCTTCCTCGACCGCATGAACAAGGACAACAACCTCTACTACTGCGAAGTGATCGAGGCCACCAACCCCTGCGCCGAACAGCCGCTGCCGCCGTACGGCTGCTGCTGCCTGGGGTCGATCAACCTGACGCCCTTCGTCAAGGACGCTTTCAGCCAGCGCGCCGAGTTCGACTTTACCGCTTTCGGCGAAGTGGTCAAGGTATCCACGCGCATGCTCGACAACGTCCTCGACGTCACCGCCTGGCCGCTCGAACGGCAGCGCGACGAAGCCAACAACAAGCGCCGCGTCGGCCTCGGCTTCACCGGCCTCGGCGACGCCCTGTGCATGCTGCGCCTGCGCTACGATCGCCCCGAAGCGACGGCGATGGGTGCGCGCATCTCCGAATACATGCGCGACAGCGCCTACCTGGCGTCGGTCGAGCTGGCCAGGGAGCGCGGCCACTTCCCGCTGTTCAACGCCGAACTCTATCTCTCCGGCGGCAACTTCGCCTCACGACTGCCGAACGACATCAAGAGCCAGATCCGCAAGCACGGCCTGCGCAACTCGCACCTGTTGTCGATCGCACCCACCGGCACCATCTCCCTGGCCTTCGCCGACAACGCCTCGAACGGCATCGAACCGCCGTTCTCCTGGACCTACAGCCGCAAGAAGCGCATGGCCGATGGCACGCTCAAGGAATACGCCGTCGAAGACTACGCCTGGCGGCTCTACAAGCACCTCGGCGGCGACGTTGAAAAACTCCCCGATTACTTCGTCACGGCGCTGGAAATCTCGGCCAAGGCGCACAAGGACATGGTCGCCGCCGTCGCCCCGTACATCGACACCTCGATCTCGAAGACGGTCAACGTCCCCGCCGACTACCCCTACGAGGAATTCCAGGGCCTCTACATGAGCGCCTGGAAAGCCGGCCTCAAGGGCCTCGCCACCTACCGCCCGAATAGCGTCATGGGCTCGGTGCTCTCGGTCGAATCGAAGAAGCAAGCCGAAGAGAAGAAGCAGCCGCAGGACTTCGTCAGCGGCGACGCCAACCGCCGCCTGTCGATCAAGACCCTGCCGGCGCCGGTGCTGGCCAGCCTGCGCTGGCCGAACCGCCCGAACCTGCCGGAAGGAAACATGGCCTGGACCTACATGATCGAGCACATGCACGGCAAGTTCGCGCTCTTCGTCGGTCACGTCGACCAGGAAGGTCGCAAGTGGCCTTTCGAAGTCTGGGTCAATGGCCCCGAGCAGCCGCGCGGCCTCGGCGCCGTCGCCAAGACGCTGTCCATGGACATGCGCGCCAACGACCACGGCTGGCTGGCGCTGAAGCTCGAATCCCTGGCCAAGACCCCCGGCGACGAAGGCTTCGAGATGGCTTTCCCGCCGCATGGCGAGCGCAAGCGCATGCCCTCGGTGGTCGCCGCCGTCGCGCAACTGATCCAGCACCGCGTCGAGAAAATCGGCGCCTTCAACCACGACGGCCCGACGCCCGTACTCGACGCCATGTTCAGCCTCAAGGAGCCAAAGACCGGCACCGACGGAACCCTCTCCTGGACCGTCGATGTCTTCAACCCGGCCACCGGCGAAGACTTCGTCCTCGGCCTCAAGGAGATCACCCTCCCCGACGGCGTCACCCGCCCCTACTCGGTATGGCTCGCCGGCAACTACCCGCGCGCCCTCGACGGCCTGACCAAGCTGCTCTCGCTCGACATGCGCGTCGTAGACCCGGCCTGGATCGGCATGAAGCTCAGAAAGCTGCTCGACTACCCCGAGCCCCTCGGCGACTTCATGGCCTTCGTCCCCGGCACCCGTCGCCAGACCAACTACACCTCCACCGTCGCCTATCTGGCGCAACTGATCATCCACCGCTACGCGATGCTCGGCATCCTCGACGAGAACGGCCTGCCATTGCAGCAGATGGGGATTCTCGAAGCGCCGGCTGGCGGGACGGCTGCGAAGCCGACGGCCGGGAAGCTGTGCGGGGAATGCGGCAACCGGACGATGATCAGGAAGGATGGCTGCGATTTTTGTACGGCTTGTGGGGCGGTGGGGAGTTGCGGGTGAGGTTGGCGGGTGCGGCTGGGGGCACGTCTGACGCCCTGCCCGCGTCAAGCCTAATGGGCGGCTTTGCCCGCCAGCCATGTTTGGTGTGCGATTTCAACTGTTTGGCAATTCCCTCCCCCAGGGATAGACTCAAGCAAAGGAGTCTTGGCCATGACCGACAACGTAGAAAATTTGATTCTTGAACACCTGCGCGCCTTGCGAGCCGGACAAGACCGCCTTGAGAGCGAAATGCGAGAGGTTGGTGCTCGCCTCACCAGCCTGGAAGCAGGCATGGCTGCCGGCCGGCGCGACGGCGCGCATAACCACGAAGAAATCATCCGGCAGCAGTCGAGTATCGACCAGATAAAGGCGCGCATCGACCGGATCGAGAGACGCTTGGAGATCGCCGGTTGAAATCTTACGGAGAGGGCAAAAGGAAAGACCTGACCACTTCCTGTTCAGTACGAAAAGCTCAAAGAATGTCGAGTCCAATGACCCGCTTGTGGATCGGAACCAGTTCCATACCGTCTCCTTTCGCAATAAACTTGAAAGCGGGAGGCGGTGGGTGCCAGAACCGAAGTTGCCTGAAGGCGACAGGTCGCCAACGGCCCTTTTAATGTGTGCGCTCGATGGCAGCAATCCGGGGTACGAGTCGGTTCAGCAGGTCACGTTAAAGTTCGGGGTCGAGCCGCCAAAGCTTTGCGCGACCTCTACCCATCGCTTCCCAACTCGAATTTTCTTTCATGATCCGGGGCGGCCGCAACTGCAATGACCGTTAATGTGAAAGTCGCGTATGCGACTCACGAACCTCCCTTCTCCCCCTGCGGGAGAAGGGGCAGGGGGAAGGAGGGAAACGGTCATGACTTTCATGATTTGGGGTGTCTCCACGTGTCATGACCGTTAATGTGAAAGTCGCGTATGCGACTCACGAAACGCCTTCTCCCTCGCGGGACGAA
>NZ_SPMY01000001.1 GCF_012939955.1 Candidatus Accumulibacter phosphatis | reverse complement strand
GGCAGCGCCGACGGAAGCCATCGATGGCGAAGTGTTCGATGCACTCGGCACCTTCGCCGAACGCCTTGCCCGACGCGCAACCGGCCGCCAGGCGAAAGGACCCGACACCGCCGTCGGCGAGCATCTCGAAGTCGCCGCCGCGTATGGCGTGACCATGGTCAGCTTCGAGCGTGACGAGAAGATCCAGCTCTGCTATGACGGCGACGCCTTCCGCCGTGTCCTGGCGCTGCCGGCATCCGATCTACAGAAAGCCCTGGCGGCGCTGGCGCTCACGCGTCACGACTGCGTCTCACCGAGGCTGACGCCGGTCGAGCGATTCGCCCTCGTTAACTGGCGGGCCGAAGTGCTGGACCGGATCGACACGTCCCGGCTCCCGGATGTCCTTAAGAACCGCCTGCACCTGCGCAAGGCCGGTGTCTGGGCAAGTCTCGCGTGGCAGCGGGCGAGACGGTCCGAACTCGGTGTCGCAGCCGTTGCCGAGGCAGCCAACCGCGCGGTGGACGAACTGGCGCTAATCAACAAGAGCGAGTTGGCGGAGACGGATGCCGCGACCTATAGCGACGCCGCGATTCGCGTCGGCGCTTCGCGCTGGGCGGCCGAGCCCGGGCTACCTCTCGACCCAATCAAGGCGCCGGTCGGTCTCGGCGTCGCGACCACTCCCGGTGAGCCAGGCGAGACCTGCGTGCATCTGGTCGATGCCCGGCACGACGTCAAGAACCCGCTGCTCACGCGCTGCACCTTCGGCATTGTCTGGTCGGCGTCGGCGGCAGCCCATCCTCAGGGTGGCGCCCTGACGTTGGCCGTGCAACCGCTCGATACTTGGCGCGAGATGTGGGTCTTTCGCCAGGAACCGACGGGCTGGATCGTCGATGTCGTCCCGCCGGCCACCGACACGCCCGACCTCGGCTAGGTCGAGTTCGCGGGTTGGGTGCCAGGGCACACGAAACTGCTCGCCGCCCGCGAGGCGAAGGTCGACGGCCGCTACAAGATCCGTTTCGAGCTGCTGAACCTGTCCAGCCTGGAGGTCGAGCGCTGGGCTGACAAACCGAGTTCGCTGTCGGTCTTCTACCGGTCTCAGGCGCCGGCGTGGAAGGCGCGGACAGTGAGCATTCGCTGAGGTTTTCTGGAGGGGACGCGGCCCAGACCCGCGGGTGTTACTTCCCGATATCCTCCTTCATGCCATGGATCGCGACCGAACGGGTCACGATCCATGGCTCGCTGCACTTCGTCCGGCCTGAACCTCGCGGGCATCGGCGAACGGCGTTCGTTCGGCCGGCGACGATTCACGTTTCATCTGCCGCGGGTGGCTTGAAACGCCCTGCTGGTCGGTGAAACGGTGCTCGGGAAAGGTGCGGGTTGTGGACACCCGCGGGCCGAAGGATCGGTTGGGTCTATTCCCGCGGCTCAATAATCATGGCACGTTGGTACAGGTCGACGGTCAAGGCCGCGATGTGCTCTGGTGTCGCGTGATCCCCTGGGCTTCCAGGACAGCCTTCAGGATGCCCTCCAGAACGGCAGGGTCGTGACGGTGTTTGCGGCTCTTCGACATCGCTGACGCTTTTGGAGTCCGTGGCGTAAGCCCCGCCGACTTGGGCTGTGACGCGCCGGCCACGGCCGGTCGCGAGCCAGTCAAGGGTGACGCCTCCGGCGGCGGCAATGGCCCAAGCCTTGTCCAGCGAGGGCATTCGTCGGTCGTTCAGGTAGGTCCGGAGCACGGATTCCGCCATCCCGCACTTCCAGGCAAAGGACGCCACGGAGTGGTCGCCGATCAGCAGCTTCAACCGGGCCGCAAGCGCGCCCAATTCGATTTCAGGAAGGGAATGGCTCGCGTGCGCTTGGTCGGAAGCCATGGCATCAGGCGGCGATTCGCCCGTGGATTCGAACTTGCTCATCGTCGTCCGTTCAGTATCGGCGGTGGATTCGCGGTTCGACACCAGTGCCGCATTCACGCGAACGCACTCGATCTCCTGCCGGGAAACGGTCGGAGGAGCTTACTGCGCCCCGACAACCCGCATTCGCTGCAGCGTCAGCACAAAACTCACGCCATCGTCCACATTGCGAACGGCGATCGTGCCGCCCATCTTGGCCATATAGGTCTTGGCAACGAACAGGCCCTGGCCCCGGTTGCCGTTGGCGCCGGCTTCCGCCAACTCGGAGACGCCGTACTCGAAGATCTTGTCCATGAAATCCTCGGCGACGCGCTGACCGACGTTGTGAACGGTCACCGTCGCAGTGGTCTCCGTCGTCTCCAGGGTGAGTGTAATCGGCGTGCCGGGCTGGCGATAGCGGTCGGCGTTCTTGAGGATGTGGGAGAAGACGTCTTCCAGAGGGTACTCGTCGGCGCGCACGGGCACCGGTCCCTGCGCGGGCGCGCAACGCACGTCGGCAAAGCCCGCGTTGTCGGCGACGTTGCGCAGGAATTCGGCGATGTCGACCGCCTGCACCTGCAGGGTGGACGACTGGAACGTCTCGCTCGGACTGGCGCCACCGTACAGTACACGTACAGCCTGCTGCATGCGGCTGATGTAGCGGTGGCTTGGGTCTCCTGCATGGCGATGCAGTGCCAGGAGGGACTGCAGCGGCGACATGATTTCGTGACCGACCGCGTGCCAGAGGTCTCTTTCCTGCTCCGCGCGGATCCTTTCCCGCTCGGCGTCCTCCTTCACCCGACGCAGGAGATCGTTGAGACAGTTGGCGAGGATGCCCAACTCGTCACCGCCCCGCAGGTCCGCCAGGTCGAAGCGATCGAGGCCGTCGGTCGTCTTCACGCGTCTGGAGAGCGCGCTGGAACAGCGGGTGAGGTGGCTAATGCGGCGGATGATGCCGATTTCGATGACCAGCCACGCCAGCGCGATGGCCAGCAGCATTGCGCCGACGAACCAGGAAACGCGGGTGGCGACGGCGCTCAGGATCTGGTTCACGCTGCGCGCGTCACCGTGGAGCACAATCTGATAGTTGCCCATCGGCGTCGCCACCTCGTCGGCGAGTTCGACCGGGGCGTCGAAACGTTCCACCGGCAGCTTGCGAATCAGGCGCGTGAGCAGGAGCGACGATTCCTCGATGACCTCGTGCTTGCCGCGCAGTTGTACTTGATCCGCTTCTTCATCGCGGCCGGCCTTCCGAATCGTCAGGGTTTCGCCTGGCAGGAGAAGGTCCGTCAGGTCGTTGAGGGAGAAGGGTGCAACGGCACCGTCGGCGTTGCTATCAAAAATTGCCGGGCCGTCGCCGGGCGGCAGCACTTCGACGCGGACCTGGAACTGGTCGAGGTCCGGTGGCGGCCACTGGGGCTTTTCCGGCTGGAAGAGCGCGTCGCGCAGGACGTCGATGGGCAGGCGCAATGAGAAGAAGGATTTCTTCTCGCAGGCTTCATCGCTCTCGCTGGCGGCGTCAAGGCACCTGCCGCTCTGCCATACCCAGCCACGGAATTCCTTCACCGGCATCTCGCCGGTGTAGTCCCGGTCGTCGAGTTCCACGTAACCGGTGAAGCGACCCCGCCGTCCCCGACGCTCGCCGGCGCTCATTACGGCCCGGGACTTCAAAGGGCGCGAGCCAGCGGTAGGTCTCTCCACGCAGGCTGACCACTACCCGCAAGCGGTGGGCACCATCGAGAAACTCGTTACCGATGCGGTGAGGAACGAGCGTGCTGCTGACGAACGTACCGGCCGCATAGATGAAGCCGCCGGCCCAGGCGTTGTTGGCGATGGCGACGCACAGACTGCCGTAGTTCTTGTACTGGACCAGGCAACCGGCCATTTCCACGGCGTGACGGACCTTGCCCTGGTCGTCGAAATCGATGGCCGAGAAGGGCAGCATGACTGGGCGTAGCGGTGTCACCGGACCGTCGTCGCGCGGCGGGTTGAGCAGCGCCCGCTGGCCAGCCGGGTGGCGCAGGCGGGCGACGATCTGTTCCTTGGTCTTGGCGAAGCTCGCCTGATAGTTGTCGTAGCTACGCTGCTTCTCCTCCTGCAAGACTGCGACCGCCATGGCGACCACGGCCAGCGCAAGTAGCAGGAAGGCGCTGCGAAAGAGGATGCGCAGCCGGAACGATGCCAGCCAGGCCAGCGGTTTCATTCCGGCGACCTCAGCGAAGGGGCGCGGAGACGCGCCGGAGCGCCACGGAGGAACCTGCTGCCGTCCATCACCCGCCTACCGATCGCTTGCGCCTGTAGGGATTCGGTCGGACCAGCGGAAGCCGCGCATGGGGATGTTCTCGATACGGTCGAACTCCTCGTCCAGTTCTCGGAAAGCTTCGCGAATGCTGCTGATGTGTTTACGGATGTTGTCCCGATTACGGCCGCTTTTGACGACCTGGAAGAGTTCGTCGTAGGAGACCACCTGGCCGCGCTTCTCGTAGAGCGTGGCGAGGATGCGCTGGGCGGTCAGTGGCAGGTTGACGCGCTTGCCTCGCCAAAGGGGCGTGCTTTGCCGCAGGGGGGGTCAATGGAGAGTTCGTTACCGGCAGGCAAAGGGGGCTTGCCGTTGTCGCGCTGTCGAGAGGCGCGCAGGATTTCCAGAAAGGTGTCGATGAAGTCGCGTTCTTCAAAGGTGGTCTTCTGCAGGTAATCCCAGGCATCGAGCGCCTTCATGATGCTGCGGTAGAGGGTGGCGGGCATCGCCGAGACCACCAGCACCGGCGTGCCGCTGCCGCCCTTGTTGATGGCGTTGATGATCGCCACGCCGGCATGGCGTTCCCGCCCCAATTCGATATCCAGCACCACCAGATCGTAGTTCTCGCGGGCAATGGCGGCTTCGGCATCGTCGCGGGTGAACCACTGTTCCACGGTGATGTCCGGGTGCGCGGAGAGAATCCATTCCTTGAGTTGATTGCTGGTGGGAATGTCGTCTTCGATGATGGCCACTCTGAACATGCGGCGCTCCGTTCCTGTGTTGCGAAAGTATCCCTGTTTTTGACGGAGGAGCCACTGCCGTGGCGTGAATGTTTGTTCACGCGTCGGTAGCAATGGGCGCGCTCCGGAACATCAACCGCACAGCGTGGACCGAAGTCGCCCGGCGGCGGCATGGATTGCTCCAAGGCTTCTGCGGCACCATGACTGCCATGAGAGATCGGCCGGCGTATCGACGTGCCACTTTTCGGAACGGGGCAGGTAGGCTATGCCCCGGAAGCGTACCGCAGTGGAGGGAGCCACCATGTCGGATCGTCTGAGAAACCTCGTCGCAAGCCTGCTTCAAATCCGGGAAACGCTGGCCTTTACCATTTTTCTGGTGGGCACAGATCGCCGGTGCCGTCGATCCGCGCGCCCCTTATGAGGCCACGAGACCGGGCAGTGGTACTGCAGGAGACCTGCAGCAACACGCCGCGACGATCGAGCGCTCTTGACCGCAAGCGGAGCACCGCCAGAGCACCTGGCCACGTGCGAAGGACGAGTTTTAAGCGTCGGCCTCGAAATGTGACCGGAAAAGCCGTATCTCGGCCGCAGGGGGAGGCGGGCATTGCCCACGATTGCACCCAATCCCTATTCGATAAGGATTGGGTGGACCGCAGCCTTATGGAAGAAAAAGCCTGCTCATCGGTCTCGATTTACCCCCGGGACGAAGCCCTGCAAGGCCTTGAAGCCCGCCCGGTCGGCGAATTGGCCGTCCCTGATGACCGGGAAGTGCGTTGGCCCCTGCGATAGCCAGCGCCTTGGGGTGTCCGGGCTAAGGCGTTTTGGCGGATTTCTCAAAAGGATTGCTGGGGTGGCGAATCCTTATCTTTAAGAGGGGGCACGAACGGCCGATGGAGGACGGCATCAGGGACCTGCGAGCACTGTTGCAAGCTCAGCTGAGAGACGTGTTCGAGCAGGCGAGAGACCTTGGCAATCGCTACCTGCAGGAAATCGTGGAGGCGAACACCGCAAAGGGCTGGAATCAGAAGAACCGGTTGCAGTTTCGGGTTCGGCAGCGGGGCAATGCGATCGCCCTCGAGTGGTACCTCATCAACTGGTACGGCAGGAAGGATCAGGGCCGCGAGCTGCGCCGAACGTACATCCCGAAGCGCAACAAGAGCAGGCGGCGGGATGCGCAAGTGTTCGGCTACAGCATGGAGGACCTGCTTTGCCACACCTCGGGGTGGGACGATGATCTGGTGACCGCTGTCGAGAGCGAGGCCAGCGCCTATCGCCGTCAGGCGCACTTCCTTGCCGACATGCTCGTGACCCTGGGGCGCCTGGAGCGGTTTGCGACGGCGCAGACGCAGGGACCGTCGCCGGGCGCGCAGAAGGAGTCCTTGTCATGAACAAGCCCCCTCGTTATCTGGTGAGCGATCAGTTCGATCTTGGCATGCTTGCCTCGTTGGCCGCGGACATTACGCTAACGGAGCTTTCCCTCGACGACGTGTGCCAACGCATCGAGGATGCCGAGCGCGAGCACGAACTGGGCCTTCATGGCGGATGGGCTGCAGCCGTGACAAACAAAGCGGCGGTCACGCTGGTGCTCAACGCACCGATATTGCTGGTCGCCCGGCGGGTGAAAACCGATTACGGGGTGATTTTTAAATGGGTGCAGGTCGAAGTGATCAACTGATTTTCTCGCGGTGCTCTGGGCGGTGATGAGCGCTTGGTCCATGATCCAAAGGCGCAGTCAACGAGAGGCCGGAATTGAGAAATCGCGCGAACGTTGTCGATTAGAAACCCTCCGGGCGCGATCCATCGCATTTCTTCAGCGCCGATTCAGGGAACTAGGGCGGGCCAATCGGCTCGAAAAAAAATCGTGGTGTCGAATAAGCCTGTACTGGCTTAAAATCCGGATAAGTAGCGTTTTTTCAGCGTTCCATTTCAACCAGTAACACCTCTCAGGAGATTCCATGCCGAACTACCAGGAACTGATTGCCCAACGGGACGAACTCAATCAACGGATCGACGAAGCCCGTAGAACTGAAGTGGCAGAAGCGATTCGTCGGGTGAAGAACATTATTCAGGAACACGGATTGACCGCGGCCCAGTGTGGTTTTGGCGCAGGCGCTGCAAGCGTCAAGAAAGCGCGCATCCCCGTCAAAGCCAAATACATTACGCCCGACAGAACAGTGACCTGGAGCGGTCGTGGAAAGTGTCCGAATGTGTTCAAGGCGTTGGTTGACGCAGGTCACCGGATGGAAGACTTCTTGCTGAAGTGAGTTATAGGCCCAACCCGCTCATTGTTGTGAGCGATCCAGCATGGTTGTATTCTGCGATTGAGCTTTACGCTCTTTCTGTGTGCAACGCGGGTTCGTTTCGATGTCTGACAGGACCGTGAGAATCTCGTGGTGGCCGCCTCATTGATCGTATCTGCTCCTTCTCGCTGCCGTGTCCGCAACCACTCAAGCAGGAGATAAGATCATGGACATGACCATCGCTTCAAGTGCGTTTGCGAACAACGCGACAATCCCCAAGCTCTACACGTGTGAGGGCAAGGATATTTCCCCGCCACTGGCCTGGAGTAGCGTACCAACGGCGGCAAAGAGCCTGGTTCTTATCGTGGACGATCCCGATGCCCCCGATCCCGCCGCGCCGCGCATGACCTGGGTTCACTGGGTGCTGTACAACCTGCCGGTTGAAAGCACCGGGCTGCCGGAGGCCGTGCATTCGTTGCCGGCAGGCACGCTCGATGGACTGAACGACTGGCAGCGCGCTGGCTACGGAGGCCCCTGTCCTCCCATCGGTCGGCACCGCTATTTCCACAAGCTCTACGCGCTCGACGTTGTGCTGCCCGACTTGAAGGAACCGACCAAGACGGCCTTGGAGGACGCGATGAAGGGGCATGTCGTTGGGGAAGCGCAGTTGCTCGGTACCTATCAGAAGGGGCGTTGATCTCGCTTTGCACGAAAACCTTGCTCCCATCGTTTTCTGCGTTCTGATGGGCGCGACGCTTCCCGACCCGCCAGCGCTGTGGTTGTCCGGTCGTCGAACAGTTAAAACCGGTAGCGACGGACTCCACGAGAGGACCATGATGTCCGTTTGGGGGCATCGCCTGGCATGTTGGAGGCGCTATCAACGCCCTTTGGCAACGTGTCGGTCGAAGACTGACGAACGATACGGGCGCCGGCATTGCCGGCCACTTGCGGCATGAGCGTCGCGTACAATCGTCGCAAGTCGCCTTCTCGGAACTTCGGGCCGCCGATGCCGGACTTCCCGAGGAATCATCATGGGTGGGCTCGGTGTTTTAGTGGCGGCAGATTGACTCCATTTCTTCAAGGCACGACGTGACGCAAGAGGACCAAACTCCAGGCTGCTCGCCGCTCGCTCAAGCGGTGACGCGAGACGGCAAGACCGTTCCAATCGATATCTACGAGAACGGAGAAGGTGGCTGGCTTCTGGAGGTGGTCGATGAACACTGGAACTCCATCGTTTGGGATGGCTCGTTTGCCAGCGACCGCGAAGCGCTCGACGAAGCCCTGAACACTATTGACGGTGAGGGAATTGGGGCGCTGATTGGTTCGCCGAGTGGCGAGCAGAAGGCGATGGATTTCCATCAACCGTTGTCTGAAGCGGAACTCGACGAACTCGACGACTTTCTCGCCGACGAGGCCATCGAGACAGGTCGATGGATGTCTCGATGATGGAAGGGTTTCTGACCGCGGTCGCGATCGGACCCCGGATGGTGCTGCCGTCGGGATGGTTGCCCTGGGTGTGGGATATCGAGAACGGCCAAGCCGAAGCAGGGTTCGAGAGCGAGGAACACGCCAATCGAATCATCTCGCTCGTCATGCGACACTACAATGCGGTGGTCCAAACGTTCATCGACGATCCTGCATCGTTCAAATCGGTTTTCTGGCGCGGCGACCAGTGGGGTGCAGCCGAATGGTGTGACGGTTTCAGTCTCGGTTTTCAGTTCAGCGACGAGGCGTGGAGCCTGCTCGGTGGTGGGCAACCTACCTGGTTCGCCCCTTTCCTGCGTCTGGGTACCGACGATGGCATCTCCATCACCAACAACACTGGTGACGCTGAAAAATGGATGAACGAGATCGAACCGTCGCTCGTGAAAATGCACGCCTACTGGAAAGACAAACCTGGCAGCCAGCCTGGCGGAGTCATCCAGGACGAATTCCACCTTGCCGGGCAGAAAGAAGTCGGGCAGGTCGTTCGTGGCGGGCCAAAGGTCGATCGCAACGATCCGTGTCCTTGTGGCATTGGCAAGAAATTCAAGAAGTGCTGTGGAGCCAACGACGCTCCGGCCGCTTTGCATTGAGCGGCGTGAGATGGAGACGCCGCGTTCACCGTTTCGTTGAACCACGACTTGGGAATGGTGCCGAGAGGCGAGGGGTAAGCCGAACAAAACTCCCTGCGGTCCCGAAGCGTCCTGACGCAGCGCTCCATGCGCGACCGCTACTCGGCCGAGGGTGACTGCTTGGCCGATCCGCTAACGCGGTACCTTCTACACCGAGCAGAATGCTTGGCAGATCATGCCATGCGACAGGTGACTGACCGGATAGGACCCAAACCTCCCACATAACGCTCGCAAACGCTTTGGCAACCTGCTGACTACAAAGTGGCCGAGTTCCCTGCAATTTACGATGGCCTGCGTTTTGTGAATCCGGGGCGACGCACGTCTTACGGAACAAGTTTTTGATCGCGTAAAGTGCGACGGTACGCTCCAGCCGCGATTGCGAGCGCGACGACAAGCAGCGCAGCCGCGACCGAGAACGTGATGCGCATACCGCTGGCAACGGCCTCGGGGCGTGCCGTTGTTATGTCGGTCGTCGCCGAAGCGAGGGCGAACACAGCGCCCATGACCGATGCCCCGGTGATCAGTCCCAGGTTGCGTGACAAGTTGAGCATGCCGGAAGTGGCGCCGCTCAGGTCCGGGCTGACATCCGTCATGACGTTGGTGTTGTTGGCCGTCTGGAACAGCGCGTAGCTGGAGGTAATGACGACGATCGGTGCGATGTAGCCAGGGACGCCGAAAATCGTCGGCAGGATGGACAGCGTGAAGGCGCCCGCTGCCATTCCGAGGAGCCCAATGGTGATCATGCGTGGTGGCCCAAACCGGTCGGCCATGCGTCCGGCTGGCACGGCGGTCAGTGCAGCAACAAGCGGGCCGACGGACAAGACAAGTCCAACATGCGCGGCGTCGAGCCCGAGGGTACGCGAAAGATAGAACGGCCCGACCACCAGCGTCGCCATCATCACCGTCGAGACGAGCATGCTGGTGGCGAGACTCGAACTCAGCACGAGATTGCGGAACATCGCCAATCGGATCAACGGTGGCGCTGCCCGTTTCTCGGCAAGCACGAAGAGGCCGGCTCCAAGGACAGAAGCCAACAGCAGAGCGACGTTGAATGGGCCAAAACTGCCGCGCCCGGTCGTCATGGCTAGCGCATATGCCGCGAGTGTCAGGGCCAGCAGCAGCGTGCCCAAACCGTCGAAGCCGGGGCGCTCTGCGTTCAGTCGCTTGCGATCATTCGGCAGGTAGCGATGTGCAAGGAAAAGAGCCAGGACACCCAGTGGCAAGTTGATCAAGAAGATGACCCGCCACCCGAGTTCGGCGATCAGAATGCCGCCGAGTGATGGGCCGAGCGCGGTACCTACCGCGGACATCGTTCCGAGCAGCCCGATGGCGCTACCGGCCTTTGCCTTGGGAACCGTTTCACCGACAAACGCCATGGTGAGGGCCATCATGATGGCCGCGCCAAGACCCTGCAGTGCACGCGCAGCAATCAGTAACCAGAGCGTGGGAGCGACACCGCACACGCTTGATGCCACCGTAAACAGGAAGATTCCGGCAAATAGCAGCCGCTTGCGGCCGGTAATGTCACCGAGCCGGCCGACGCTGACGATCGTGGTGGTGATGGCCAGGAGGTAAGCGAGGACGATCCACTGGACCTCCTGAAAGGAGGCATTGAATGCCTCCGCAAAGTTTGGCAATGCCACATTGGCGATGCTCGTGCCGAGCGAAGATAGCAAGACGGCTAGCGAAAGGGTGGCGAGCGCCCAGCGCAGCGACGGTGCCTGTTCAGCGCTTCGATAGACGGCCCCATCTTGGTCTGCAATGATTGCGTTCATCATGAACTCCTTGTTGTGACTGCTCCCGAATCGGAACTGTCACAAACATAAGCCTTCACGTGCCCTGGCGGAAGGCGCATCATTTGCACTTTATTCGTGCGTTTGACGCCATATAACAACCAGGCCGTCTTGGGACTAACCCATGTCGACACCCGATCTGAATCTGCTCGTCACACTTGACGTGTTGCTCGCCGAAGGCAGCGTTGCGCGCGCTGCCAGACGGTTGCGGCTCAGCCCTTCGGCGATGAGCCGGGCACTGGCGCGATTGCGAGAGACGATAGGCGATCCGTTGTTGGTCAGGGCCGGACGCGGTCTCGTCCCCACGCCACGGGCGATCGAACTACGCGAGCGGGTCAGTCAGCTCGTGGAGGATGGAAAAGCCGTGCTGCGCCCCTCCGAGATGCTCAACCTCAAACAGCTGGACAGGACGTTCACGCTCCGGACCAGCGAGGGTTTTGTGGAGAACTTCGGACCGGAGCTCATTGCCCGCGTCAGCGAGGAAGCGCCCGGTGCACGGTTGTGCTTCGTGCAGAAGCCCGACAAGGACAGTACGGCACTGCGCGACGGGATCGTCGATCTGGAAACTGGCGTTGTGGGGAAGGCGACGGCTCAGGAACTGCGTGTGCAGACATTGTTCCGCGACCGCTTCATTGGCGCTGTGCGACTGGGGCATCCCTTTAGCCAGGGTGAGGTTTCGCCCTCTCGTTTTGCGGCCGGCAGGCACATCGGCGTTTCGCGCAGGGGGCTCGACGAAGGCCCGATTGACGAAGCATTGAAGCCACTTGGGCTGGGACGGCAGATCGTCACGTTTGTCGGAGGCTTTTCGACCGCGCTGGCCTTGGCTCGGGGCTCCGACTTGATTGCCAGTGTTCCCGAACGACACACGGGAAATCTACGTGCCGGAATGCATAGCTTTCCCCTCCCGGTCAGCACACCGGAGGTCACGGTCTCATTGCTCTGGCACCCGAGGCTGGATGCCGATCCCGCACATCGTTGGCTGCGCGGCCACATCAGGGATGTCTGCGCGGTATTTCGCTGAAATGACTGGGGCGACGGCCAATCGAGTGGAACGGCGGGTTCCGGATCAGTGTGCTGTCATTCGCGCCAGCCGGACTTTGGCTGTGGCTACGTCGCTTGCTGGCCGACAGCTGCCGTTGAGTGATGCGATCTCAAGGCGTCGACGGGCAAGTCGCCGGCGTCAGGCGGACACCGTCTCCCGTGGCCGGCGGGCCAATCCAGGACATTCGTGGCATCGGCTTTATCTCGGCCGACACGATTGCCCAGAAGATCGGCATCGCCAACGATTCTCTCCTGCGCGCCCAGGCCGGTATTTCCTACGCGCTCACCGAAGCTTCCGGCCAGGGCCATTGCGGCTTGCCTTATGCCGAGCTGGTGCCCTTGGCGGTGAAGCTGCTCGACATCGCGGAATCCATCATCGAAACAGCGATCGCTCAGGAAATCACCGCGGAGGTAGTGTTGCCCGACACCGTCGAGGGTCAACCCTGCGTTTTCCTTGCACCCCTGTACTACGCCGAGCAATCGATCGCCGCCCAGATCCAGCGCCTTCAAGCGGGCGGGACGACCCTCCCTGCCTTCGAGGCCGACAAAGCCATTCCGTGGGTCGAGCAAAAACTCGCCATCCAGCTGGCCGACAGCCAGAAACAAGCCATCCGTCTCGCGCTGTCGTCCAAGCGGCTGGTGATCACCGGCGGACCCGGCGTCGGCAAGACCACCCTGGTGAATTCGATTCTGACCATCATGACCGTCAAGGGCGTCAAACCGCTGCTGTGTGCGCCGACCGGACGAGCGGCCAAGCGTCTCTCCGAATCGACAGGCCTGGAAGCCAAGACCATCCACCGCTTGCTGGAAATCAATCCGATCAACGGTCAGTTCAAGCGCAACGCGGACAATCCTCTCGAATGCGATCTTCTGGTGGCCGACGAATGCGCGATGATCGACGTGCCGTTGGCAAACCAGTTGCTCAAGGCCGTGGCGACCCGCACGGCGGTGATTCTTGTCGGTGACGTGGATCAACTGCCCTCGGTTGGCCCCGGCCAGTTCCCGACCGATCTAATTGACTCGGGTGTCGTCCCCGTCATCCGGCTGCCCGAAGTGTTTCGCCAGGCGGCCACCTCGCGCATTGTGCGCAGTGCCCACCAGATCAACCGGGGGGGGTTTCCCAGTCTGCCCGCGAAGGGCGAAACATCTGACTTCCACCTTGTCGCCGCCGAGGAACCGGAAGCCATCGCGCAAACCGTGGTGGACTTGGTGCAGACTCGCCTGCCGAGAAAATTCGAGGTTGATTCGATCCGCGACATTCAGGTTCTGTGCCCGATGAACCGGGGGATCACCGGCGCCCGCGGTATCAACCAGGCTTTGCAGGCGGTGCTCAATCCACCCGGCGAGCACAGTGTCGACAAGTTCGGCAACCGCTTCAGCGCCGGCGACACGGTGATGCAGATCGAGAACAACTACGACCGGGATGTTTTCAACGGCGACATCGGCTTCGTGACCGGCGTCGACCAGGACGAAGAGGAACTCGCCGTCGCCTTCGATGGCCGGGTGGTCAGTTATCCGTTTGGCGAACTTGATGAGCTGGTGCTCTGTTACGCGACGACGATCCACAAGTCGCAGGGTTCCGAGTACCCGGTGGTGGTCATTCCGATCTCGACCCAGCACTACATGATGCTCAAGCGCAATCTGATCTACACCGGGATCACGCGCGGCAAGAGGCTGGTGGTGCTGGTCGGGCAGAAGAGAGCTCTGGCCATGGCGGTCAAGGGCAAGTAGGTGGAACGACGCTGGTCGAAGCTGAAAGAACGTCTGCTCACGACTGACCGATAGTCGAGCTGCCACGCTCGCGTTACCGGGTAAGTCGCGTGGGGTCCTCGCTACGGCGGGCTATGTCCCCTCGGGACAAAAACCCGCCAGATGACGTCTGCAAGTGCTTTTGCCGCTTGCCGATTTTCAAGGCGCCGATCGCAGCAATGTCACGTCGGACTGGTCGTCGGCCGTTTCGGACTTCATCTCCAATCCTCAACCTGCAATCCGCTGACTCGTTTGAACTCGCCAACATTCGATGTAACCACCACCAACCCACGCGCCATCCCTGTGCCAGCTATCAGGACATCGTAAGCGCCGATTGGCTGACCCTGGGTCTTGAGCGCCGCACAAATTGCTGCGGCTGCCTGTGCATCAGCTTCATCAAACGGCAGCGTGGCGATGGTGGAAAAAAAACGCGTCCAGTATTGGTGCCAGCTTCTTTGCGCGCTCGGTGTTGAGCGCCAGGCCGTAATCAACCTCCATGCGCGTAAGCGCAGATACGCCAATCAGATTCGGCGGTGTGGCTTTGACGCGCGCCAAGACGCTGGGTTGGCCTTTGACGAAATCAGAGACCGTGCAGGTGTCGAGCAGATACTTCATGCCAGTGGGTCAGCTGCCGGCGGCTTGAGGCGGTCCCTGTCTGCTTCAAATAGCGGCATGTCGGCCATACCCTTGAAGGCAAGTAGTTCGGCCGGCCATTGGGGTTTCCCGCGCCTCTTCAGCCACTCGCTCACTGCCTGGCGAACCAGCGCATTCCGGCTTTCGCCAACCTTTTTGGCAACTTCGTTGAGTTGCTGACCAGTTTCGTCGTCAAGGTAGATGTTGAAGTTCATGATTACGGCCTCCATACGCATAACTGCTTTATATGTTATACGAAGGGGGTTCGAATTGGAAGGTGTCCGAGTGTGATTGCGTAACCACGAGTATGGAGTAGCAATCTTGACAGGCCGGTTGACAGCCGAAATTCAGGCAGGGGATTCAAGGTGAACTTGGTTCAATGGCCGCTTACGGGAAATAACGCTGGTCCAGTGTCCGCAATGGAGGCGCGACCCCTCTGTCTCTTGTAGGCCGTGATTTGCCTGATGCTCAGTCCGACCCATCGGCTGCTATGCGCTGCGTTGCTGCCGCTGGGGATAAGAATCTGAACGGATCTTCTGGGGGCAGTCGCGCTCGACTACGAGGCGGCCCGGAGCAAGGCGCAGATCAAGGCGACCCGCGCGACGCAGAGCGCGGGCTCGTACATGGCGCACTTCCAGCCCGACCTGCAGGAACGCAAGCGCGACTGGAACATGGTGCTCAAAACCTTCGACAGCGGCCGCACGGTGGTCGGGATGTATCACCAGATCTGCCTCTTGGCCAAGGTCGCGGACGCCGGACGCTGCGAGCACGCCGTGCGTGCGGTCTGGCGCGCCCGCGGTTTCGATCTCTTCGACAACACCGGTGGCAACTTCAATTTTGCGGTCGCGGCACTGTCAGGCTCCGGCAAGTCGGTCTTTGTGAACGAGATGACCTATCGCTACCTTGGTGTCGGCGCCAAGGTCTGGATCATCGACGTTGGGCGATCGTACAAGAACCTCTGTGACTTGCTTGACGGCGAGTTCAACGAGTTCTCGGACGAGCGGCGCAACACCCTGTGCCTCAACCCGTTCTCGATGATCATCGATATCAACGCCGACATGGAAATGGTCCTGCCGCTCCTCGCCCAGATGGCGAGCCCCCGCGAACCGCTGGACAACTACAGCTACACCGCGCTCGGCTCGGCGATCAAGCGCGTCTGGGACGCCAAGGGCCGAACCGCGACGATTACCGACATCTACACCCTCCTGCAGACCGGCCGGCTGTCGAGCGACGGCGAGTACGAGCGCGACCTGAGTCGCCTAGCGACGGCGCTGGAGCCCTATACCCGGCACGGGGTCTATGCGAGCTACTTCGAGGGCGCCGCCAACATCGCCTTCGACCGGGATCTCGTGGTCCTCGAACTCGAAGAGCTGAAAGCCAAGAAGGACCTGCAGTCGGTGGTGATGCAACTGATCATGTACCGCATCACCCAGGAAATGTATCGCGACCGTTCCCGCCGAAAACTGGTGATCATCGACGAAAGCTGGGATCTGATGGGCAGCGGCGCCAGCGGCAGTTTCATCGAAGCCGGCTATCGTCGCGCCCGCAAGTACGGCGGCGCCTTCGGCACTATCACCCAGTCCGTGGACGACTATTACAAGAACGAGGCGACCCGGGCGGCGATCAACAACGCCGACTGGCTGTTCCTGCTGCGCCAGAAACCGGAGAACATCGAGCGCCTGGGCGCGGAAGGAAAGCTCGTGCTCGACGAATGGCTCAAACGCCAGCTCGCTTCGGTGAGTACCGAGCACGGCCACTTTTCTGAAATCTACATCCACTCGCCGCTCGGCTCTGGTCTCGGGCGACTCCTGCTCGATCCCTTCTCGATGCTCGTCTATTCCACCCGCGCCGAGGATTTCCAGGCGATCAAGCGCTTGCGCGAGCAAGGGTTGTCGGTTTCGGAAGCGGTCGAGCGTCTGGTCATTGAACGTGCGTCACGATAGGGCGGCCGCGTCATGAACCCATTCAGAACAGCGTTGCTTACCGGCGCCCTGACGCTGCTGCTCGGCGCCGGCATCGTGGCGTCCTGGCTGCACTTCCGGCCGCTGGAGATTCCGCGCTTCGCGCGCGTCAATATCGGCGCTTGGTCGCTCAGCAGCAGCAATCGCTGGTCGAGCGGGTCAAGCCGGGCATGGACGCCACGGAACAGGCCAGGCTCTTCGAGGACGCCAAAGCCTTCGGGCTGCGGCTCGACGCAGCCCTCGACCAGGTCGCGCAGGAGTGCCAATGCGCGCTGATCAATTCAGCGGCCTTGCTCAAGGCCTCGTCCGCTGCGGCGATTCCAGATCTTTCCGCACGGGTGGCGGAATTTGTTGGCACGGCGCCTGCAAGCCCGTCGGCGCAGTGATCGATGCGATCCCTCGTGATGGCCGTGTGCTGCCTCTGCTTCGGCAGCGCCTCAGCGAACAGCGGACTGGAGTACCCGTCGATGTGGATCTGTGACGAGGATCGGTTCAACTGGTATTGCGACATTCCACCCGATCCAGAGCCAGCCAACAGCGCCCCCGAAGCGAAGGTGCTCAGCGAGGAAGTCGAAGCCGTCGCGGCACTGAAAGCGCTGCGGGAAGGCGCCGAGCGGAAGAGGGCGCTGGCCATCATCAAGCCGACCCCGGAGAACTTGACCAGGGCAGCAGCGACGGCACAGGCTACCGCCACGGCATGGGGTCGAGTCGCCACCACGAGGCGAACGACAGCCTGCGCCAGGTCGATCAGTGGGCCAAAAAACTCGGCGTCAGCGAAAAGGTGGCGATGGAAATGATGATCGGCGCCTCGATGGGCATGAATACGCCGCAGCTCCTCGAGATCGCCGGGCTTCGCGGTGGGGTGGAGTTCTCCGCCAAGCTGCGCAACTCTGCCGACGCTTCGCGATCGCTGGAGGAGATGGCCCAGTTCGCCAGCGAATCGAGTTTTGGCAAAAAGGTGGGCACCGTGCTCGACAACGGCTGGGAGCGCAACTATCGCAGCACCGACGAGGGCAGGGCAGCCGGCAGCGAGGGGATGCGCGCGTCGCTGGATCACGCGCGGCAGTCGCGCGAAGCCTTCAGCGCCTCCTTGCAGGAAACGGAAGGGCATCGGCAGATGTGGGAGCTGTCGCACAGCGGCCAGCTGGGCTCGAACCTGCAGCTCCAGGATCACTTCATCAAGGATTTTCTGCTGCCCAAGCTCGATTTCAACTACGAGACCTTCCAGGGGATCATGGGCGACCCGTACAAGCTGCGCCCGTACATCGCCGAATACACCGCGCAGAACTACGACCGGATGCTTGGCGAGATGGCCGGTCAGGTGCTGGGGGCAGATGCGGTCGGTGCGCGGCACGAGGCGGATCGCAGCAGTATTCCCGGTGCCGGTGCGGTCGGGCAGGCGGGCGCCGGCCACCTTGGTCAGGTGACGGGCAGGGCGGCAGGTGCCGGGGTCTCGGCCCAGGGGCGCCCGAGTGATCAGACCGCGCATACGGCGATGCGGGAATTCTCGACGAACGCGCATGCGATACGGGACCGCAAGGAGGGAGCGGCGCAGACGCAGCAGGAGAACGCGGCACCCACAGATTTCAGCAAGCTGGAACCGGTGTCACCGGTCGGCAAGGCTGCAGCGGTTGTCGGTGAGGTCGGGAAAGCGGCGGGGCGGGTGGTCGAGGGGCTGACCGGGGAAGATCCCGCTCAGTATGTGCAGGACACTCTGGCCGGGAAGAAGAGGCGTTGATCAAGAATCCGCTTTACCGGCGCCCGTATGCGCGGTGTTAGTATAACTGGCGTTATAACATTGACCATTGCGGAGCCTTCCATGACCACGCTCAAGCTTACCCAGATCGGCAACTCGCTTGGCCTCATCCTGCCCAGGGAAGTGCTGGCGCGGCTGAAGCTGCAGAAGGGTGATACGGTGTTCGTCACCGACGCGGCGAATGGCGTGATGCTGACGCCTTACGACCCTGATCTTGACCAGCAACTCGAGATCGGGCGCGAGTTCATGCACGAGTACCGCGACACCTTCCACCAGCTCGCCAAGTGAGCTGGCGCTGGCTCGATCGCCGCGCGCTCGAATTGTTGCACGACGAGAGCCTGGCCGAGCATGGCGGCGCGAGCGGGCTGCGTGACGAAGGTCTGCTCGACTCCGCACTCGCGCGGCCGCTGAACCTTGCTGCCTATGGCCAACCGGATGTGGCCGACCTGGCTGCTGCCTACTGCGTCGGTCTGGCGCGCAACCACCCCTTCATAGACGGCAACAAGCGCGTTGCTTTTCTGGCGGTTGGCGTGTTTCTGGCGCTCAACGGCTGGCGCCTGGTGGCGAGTCAGGCCGATGCCACGCTGACCGTGCTCGCCGTCGCGGCCGGCCAGATCGACGAAGCGACGTTCGCGCGCTGGTTGCGCGAGCACAGCGCATCGCGTAACCGCTGAGCTCGTTCCGCCGGGCAGCGAGTGGTGCTGGATCGTAGCAGCACAAGGACAGGTCGCGATCCGAGTGAAGGCGGCGTCTTTCCCCAGATCCCTCGGCGGCGCCGATGCAGTCACACTGGAGGTGCTTCAACTCGGCAATGATCAGCAGATCGCCGCGGGACGTTCCGCGCAGTTCCTTTCGCAGCATTTCCAGATTGGCAATGCGCTTGGTCGTGGTCTGGCCTTGAATTGAAGTCGAGGAGGGCACGGCGCTTTGCGGGTAAGCGCAGCACGCTGTCCGCGTCACGCGGGCTGCTGTTGAACTCGTGCGAAAAACTGTGCTGGCAAGGACATGAGGTTGCTTGACCCTGCCAGCCGCCCAGGCGCCGCCGCCAGCATTGACGGCGGGTGTCACATGAGTCCTCGGCTCACCTAGGTCGGGAGCGATTCGACAATGCCGTCCCTGGCCCGTGTGAGCCTGTAGTGCACCTTTAAGGCGCGCGAGAAGTAGTACAGATTCGGGTTGCTGAGCACGCGCTCGTACTCGAGTTTGCTGATTTCGACCGTGGTGTCGCCAACCCGATAGAAATGCCGGTCGCCATCCTCGATGATTTCAGCCCAGTAGTTGCTGTCGTCGTCCGGCGGCTCGGGCCAGGGTAGCGCCACGCCCGCCGCGCGGGCGATTCGATTGGCTCGTCGCAGGTCTGCAGTTTGCCAGGTGCCGACGCGCAGGCGCGTGACCTTTGCCAGTGGGTGATCGTCAGTTGCCAGAGCTCGCTGGCTGACAGCGGTCGCACCGAAAGGTGCGGCGAACAGGCTGGCAAGTGCTGCCGCAAGTCTTGTGAATTCACGTCTTCTCATTTCAATCTCCTGTTTAGCGACTTTGCCGACACGGTGGGCGCGCAATCCGGATCAAATCCTCCCAATCGTTTTCCTCGGCAGGCGGCGGATCAAACCGTGTTTCGTCTCAAAATCTGGCAGCTCTTCCCTATTTGTTGACGCCGAAAGCCTCGGCCACTTCGCTGATCGAATCGAGGTCGACCACGCAGGTCGCGCCGCTTCGTTCCCGCAAGCTCAGCTGTCTGCGACCGCGTACCTTCTTGATCTTCCCCGGCAAGGCGTGGAGGCGCTGCTGGGCGCCCGACGCTGTCCTGAAAGTCACGTAGAGATACTCCTCGAATGCGATTGCCCGGTAGAGCAGGGCAAGATCGCCGCCGCCCGGGGTCGGCTGGCCGGCGTCGGGATTCTTGCCGAGGCGATAGCTTCCGGTGCTCGGATCCCAGTAGATGGGGAAGCCCAAGCTGTCACGCATCGTCTCCAAGTCGTTGCTTATGATGTCGCGGCGTTCTCCGAGGGCCGCCAGCAGGGTGCTCATGGTGACGCCACCGGGTTCAAGTAGAAGCTCACTGATACGCTCGACCGGGATCAGACGCTCTGCTGAGGGAATTCTGCACCGAAGGGCGGGGACATCAGGCCGCCTCCTTTTCCTGGTAATGCGCTCCGGCACTGGCTGTCTGGCCCCAAGCTTCGACGAAGGCCACGAGCGTGTTGTCGTGAATGTTGAGCACCGGGCGGATGCTGCCTGCGGCATCGCGCTGGTAGCCCCCGGCCAGATTCCAGGCGACTGGGATGCCGAGCCGGTGCAGCTCTTCGACTACGGTCCGGTCGCGCCGATAAAGCTGGTCGGTGGTCAGCCAGCCGCCCAGCGGGTCGTCGATGTGCGGGTCGGCCCCGGCTTGATAGAGGATCAGGTCGCAGCCCTGGAACAATTCAAGGAGAGCGGGGATTCGGGCAAGAAAGCCCTCTGCTCGCCCCGGCCGACCGAACTCCCCGGTCGGGCTGTAATGGACGATCTGGCTCTCACCCTGCAGATGGTCGATGATGTTCTGCGTGCCGTCGCCCCAGTGCTGGTCGAAGTCGAGGATGCACACCTTCAATAGCCGCGAGCGAAGGCATGGCCTGCATGGTGGAAGCCGGAGCAGGGCGCGATCGCACCGCGGCGGTTCTGCAGCGCCTCACGCGCCGCCGCGAGCATGGCGCCATTGGTCCAGGGCAGGGCAGCGCAGCGGCCACCGCTGGCGACCTGTTGCCAAAGCCATTGGTCCGCCGGCCGCCGAGAATGTCGGCGACGAACGCAGGGTCATGGGCGACGCTGAACTGTTCGGCGCTGAGCGGTAGCGGCGTGTGCATCTGCAGCGGCAATCCGAGTCGCTGCCACGACTCGATGACCAGCGCCGGCTTGCCCGCGCTGGGCGAGAAGCTTTCGCTGTCGGCGACCATCGCCGGGGTGTAGAAGACCGGAGTCGGCGTCGCGCCGGCCACGTCTTTCAGGTCGAGTGGTGGGTCGAGTGGTAGGTCGAGTCGCCGGCTGGCGGTTTGCTGTCGTTCATCATGAATTCTCCGGTAGAGGGGTCAAAGCCAGCATGAGGCATCGCTGTCTCACCAGATGAGAGAGTCACGACGCGACGGCGCGGTGATCCGGTCGGAGCGCGGCTCATTCGTCGCTCTCGCTTGCCGCCATGACTTTCTGGATCTCCGCAACGTTGACCGTGACTGCCTCGGTCGCCGACCGGTGCCGGATTTCTAGGCTCCATCCAGATGCCGTGATGCGCAGCTTCAGGGGCGTACCGGAGAGGATGCGCTCCAGGCCCGCCCGGGTCTCCTGATGACGAAGCGCGCCGGCTGCTCATGGATCAGCGCGTCAACCAGGTTTGAGAAATCGAGGTCACCAATGGCCGCCATGTTCGGCATGTCGATCTCGATCTTGCGGTCGAGTCCGTAGAGCGGAAAGTTCGCTTCGCAGAGCGTGTTTTTCAGCAAGCCGCGCATCGGTTCCAGAAACGGCCCAAGCACATTGGGGGCGATCTTCTCCACCATGTTGTTCAGCGTCAGGGCGGCATAGGCCTGCGCCGGGGTGAGCCACAAACCCGGGAGCATGTAAGTCGGGCCGGCATTGCCCTTGGGCTCGAGCCGATAGACGCCTCCGTCGCGATCCCAGACGATGGGTGCGTTCATCTCGTCACGCATCAGCTGAAGATCGCGATTGATCGTCGCCCGCGAGATTTCCAGTTCGCCCATGATCTGGGCGAGTGAGGCGCCCTGCGGGCGACGTGAGCAGAGCATTGATGCGGGTAATGCGTTGGGTGCGTCCCATGTTCGTCCTTGTGCAAAGTTTTCCTTCCCGTCCGGCAGGCAAGGACCACCAAAGCCCACTGCCCTGACTTTACCGCGACCCCTTGATCCCGGGCCTTGACCGGGCGCGCCATCGAACTGACCGCATGCGCCAACGGCTCGAAGCGCCCGCGCTCTTCATTCGGACCAAGGGTGAGCAGCGGACTGGCGATGCGCTGCGGGTGGGTGACATGGACCGGAGGCAGGCCAGCCGGATAGTATCGCCCGCCGCTCGCGTTGACCTGGACGAACTCCAGTTGGCAAATGGCAATTCGAGTTTTGCAACGGGCTCGGCGACGAGCGGGTTTTCGATACTGGTGTGATCGGCCATGACGGTTCTCCTGTTCCCCGTGCGTTCCGGCGTACACCGGGCCTTGGGGAATCGAGAGGCGGCGACGCTTTAGCAGTTCTTGTCGGTCGCCCTGCAAGTTGTCTTAACTCGGCGACGACCTCTCGGCCAGGGCACGTTGTCTTGTGCCGTGAATCGATTTTCACACCTGGCAGGCTCACAGGATGAGCTAGCGGGCCTCGGACCGAACAAAATCCTCAGAGCTTGTTCGGGAAGGGAGCAGCACGTCGCATGATGTATGTGGTCGTGCATCCCGCCCGTCGTTGCGGTGCGCCGCACTCTGCTGACGTAGGTTGGAAGAAGTCAAGTCCGGTGTCTTGTGGGATTTGGCGCGCGGAGGGCGTAGGTAAAACAGACATTTGTCGCCCACAACGCCTAACCAGAGATGCCGTCCCGTCTAGACGGCGGTACAGCTAGTCAGACTCATCGTTCGTCACCTGATCCCACGCAAATTCCTTCGTTCTGGCTCATCTGGTGAGCCGCATCTGGAGTATGCTAATCACGTTAATTGCTAGACACAACATGCTCAGGAGATTGGTCGCATGACATGGGAGCGGGGAACAGAGGTTCGACGATTGGACAACCCCGGCAAAACCGGTGTGACGACGGGCCAGGTTCGCAACCGGGGAACGTTGAGTTACTACGGTGTGCGCTGGCAGGATGCCTCGAACGACTATGTGGCTGAAGATCAGATTGAAGAATTGAACGCGATCATCTCGAAGGACCGATTCGAGCTGATCGAGCAAGGGCGTTACGGGCGCTCGGAGGATTTGCGCCGCAGCCTGACCCATGTTCACCTGTCCGGCCGTTTGGCCAATCTGGTGTATTCGATGGGCGTCACAAACACGGATTTTTATGCGCACCAGTACAAACCATTGCTGACGATGCTTGAGTCGCCAGCTGATGGATTGCTGATTGCGGATGAGGTTGGGTTAGGAAAGACAATCGAGGCTGGCATTATCTGGACCGAGCTGCGGGCGCGTGAAGACATGCGCCGCTTGCTGATCGTCTGTCCTGCAGTCTTGCGCGAGAAATGGCGCGACGAATTGAAGCTTCGTTTCGGGATCGATGCGATGATCGTCGACGCCAGAACACTTGCGGACGAAATGGCTCACTCGTCCGGTGCTGGGGCCGCAAAAGCGTGGGTTGCAAGCTATCAGGCGTTGCGCCCGCCACGTAATTGGCGTCCCGGGAGCGAGCTGCCGAGCAGAAAGGCTGCAGGAAGGCAGGTGCTTGCGCAGCTGCTGGACGAGCATGCGGAGGATCAGCCACTGGTCGATCTCGTCGTATTTGACGAAGCGCACTACATGCGCAACCCGGACAGTGCCGTGCATCGTCTCGGGGAGATGCTGCAGAGGGTTTCCCATCAGCGTGTGCTGCTGTCGGCGACCCCAATCAACTTGCGCAACGACGATCTATTCCATCTGCTCCAACTATGCGATCCCGATCATTTTCAGTATCCATCGAGCTTTCAGGAACTCTTGCTGGCCAACCAACCGCTCGTAGCGGCGCGTGATGCAGCGCTGAATCCAACGTCGAGCGCTGAAGAGATAATGAGCCATGTGCGGCAGGCATCGGAGAGCGATCTGTTACGCAACTCCCGCCAGCTGGCTTCGCTGATTGCCGATCCGCCGAGTGATGATCTGCTAGAACGTGCCGATTACCGTTCCGAACTTGCCGCCGGGTTAGAACGGATCAATCTCCTCGGGCATGTGGTCACAAGAACGCGCAAACGTGACGTGCAGATCGAGCGTCCTCGGCGTGAAGTGCATCCCGAAAGGGTACTCATGACGGAGGCCGAGCGGGCTTTCTATGAATATGTGACCGAAGCTACGCGTGAATACGCCTGGCGACGGGGAATTTCCGACGGCTTTCTGCTGGCGACGCCGCAGCGTCAGGTGTGCAGCTGTCCGGCGGCCTTTGCTCGCGCTTGGCTGGGGGGAAATGAAGCCCTCGTCGAGGATTTGTCCGAGCAGATTCTTGAGGAGTACGAAGAGAGCGGAGACGAGGCTGAGTTTGACGATATCAGCGTTTCACTGAAGGAGTTCCTGCTGACTCATAGGCCGCGCAATTTCGATCCGGCGGTGTTTGAGCGTTCCGACTCCAAGTTGCAGAGGCTCGTGACGGAGTTCGAAAGCTACTTTGCCGAACATCCTGAGGAAAAGGTGATTGTTTTCACTTCATTCCGGGTAACCGCGCAGTACCTGAAGGATCGTTTGGTTTCGCTGGGAATGCCGAGCCTGTTGCTCTGGGGAAACATGACCGAGTCCAAGCAGGATCTGATAAACGAGTTCCGCGACCGTTCAGATCTGAGAGTTCTCATTGCCACCGAGGTAGCATCGGAGGGGGTGGATTTGCAGTTTTGCCGCCTACTGGTGAACTACGACCTACCGTGGAACCCGATGCGAGTGGAGCAGCGAATTGGCCGGATTGATCGTCTCGGCCAAAAAGCCAAGGTCATTCACATCTGGAACCTGTTCTACGCAGAAACTATCGATGAGCGCATTTTCGGTCGCTTGCTGGTTCGATTGCGGGTCTTCGAGCAAGCCCTGGGCGAGCCGGAACCCATTATCGGCGAGACGATACAGAAGCTGGAGTCACATTTGTTGACGAATCGGCTGACGCCAGAGCAGGAGGAGGAGGAAATACAGCGAACTGCGCAGGCTCTGGAGAATGTTCGACAGCGGCAGGAGGAACTGGAAAGAAGTGCTTCGCAAATGATGGCGCACGGCGGACTGGTGCTGGAACGTATTGCCGCCGCACAGGAACTTTCGCGACGAGTAACCGAACGTGATCTGATCATCTATGTCCGCGACTTTTTTGAATCACCATGCTGTGGGACATCGCTTCCAACAGACGGAAACCGCCGACGAATTCGTGATTCAGTTGCCGGCAACCGTTGCCGCTGACCTGGATAGTTTCTGCCAACGCAAGGGCATTGTCGGGCAAAGCACTCTGGGCAACGGTCTCTCGCGGCATTGCCGATTCTTGAACAACTTGACCAATGCGAGCAATCGGTCTCGAGAATGCATTCATCAATTCCATCCCTTGATTCGCTTTATAAGTCACAAACTCAGAGAGATCGATGAGGCTTTCTATCCGCTCGTTGCGGTAAGTGTTCCAGCCAGCGAAATGAGCAGTCTGCCGTCCGGAAATTACATGTTTGCGCTCCGTCGATGGACGTTTAGCGGCGTGCGTGAAGAGGAATGGCTACAGTCGGCGGTGGCGCGGGTTTCGGACAAGATTCTTCTGCCAGATGAAGTGGCGGAGTCGCTTATTAATGTCGCGCGAGTCCATGGGGGTGACTGGATCGAAGCGTCTCAGCTCGTGGCAGCCGAGGTGGCGAGCTCGTGTCTGGATGAACTCGAAAGGCATCTCGATGAGGCTTACCAGCGCGCAAAGAAACGCAAACAGGATGAAAATTCTGATCGACTGATGTTCCAGTTGCACGGTATCGACCAGCATCTGCAGAGACGGCTGGATACGCTCGGGAAGGTGCTGGAAGAACATGCCCGGGTCGGGCGGCACGGTTTGGTCAAGGCCACGCAGGGGCGTATCGACAAGCTGCGTGCGTTGATGGGTCGGAAGCGTGAGCAGATTCAACGTCGGGAACTGATTCAGCCGGATGATTCGCCGGTATGTGTCGGGCTGATCCGGCTGGCATGAACAGGGCAAGTAAGGAGGCTTTCAATGGCAGATTGGAAGAGCGCGCTTCGTCAAATCAAGACCAGCCTTTCTGGGAAAAAGGAGGCGCAGGAAAGTCGTGAGCCTGCATCGAGGTGGTCGACGCAGCCCCCACACGAAGCCAAGACACTGGTCCAAAACGCAAGGCTGTTAGCCAAGGCGGGCTCCCCGGCGATATCAAAGATCTTGGCGGTCCCGCATACGGCGCCAAGTAAACCATTTGCCCCGTCCATGCGACCCGCACTGGTGCCTGCGTCGGTTTCTTCAACGCCGGGTCCTATGCTGGAGGCCTTGCCCAAGCCTAAGGGTATTCCAACTACCGTTCATGTTGCGCTTGCCAGCACGCTCGCAAGGCAAGCGTATTTCAAGATGCCGGAGCGATGGGTGGCCGAAGGTGCACGTACCCAACTGGTGCCGGGAAACGACAATACCGCGGTCGACGTCGTCATAGGCCTTGATTTTGGTACTTCCTATACCAAGGCGGCGATCGGCTTGCGCGATCAGATTATTCCAGTGACCTGGGAGGGGGTTTCGGATATGCCAGAGCGTTATCTCTTGCCTAGTGAGTACAGCGTGCTTGACGACGGCAGTTGTCAGCTCGGGCAAGCACCCTCGGTATCACATGAAAAGGTGCGTCAGCGGTTGAAGCACCCCTTCATAGACCCAGCTGTTTCGTCAGCGTCCATCGTGGCAGCGAGCATCTTTGTGGCCTTGGTTTTGCGTTACATTCGTTGCCTGGATTTTTCACAGGCATGGAAACAAGATCGGCCGAAGCAAGGTCCGCTGGATACTGAATATCGGTGCGCCAAGCAATGGTCTGGAAAATGCTCGGCTGGAACGCGCCTACCGGAGGCTTGGAGCATCTGCCTGGATTCTGAGCCAGACGGAGGCTGATATCGATACCGAAATTGCGCGCCAAGTCACCGACCAGGCAAGCATCGATCAGCTGCCTGACGAATTGATCGACTTGTGTGTTCGTCCCGAGTTCGTGGCACAAATTGCCGGTTACGTTCAGTCCGCACAGCGACGGCCGGGCTTGCATGCATTGGTCGACGTTGGCGGTGGTACGCTGGATGTGGTGACCTTCATTGTTCATGAAAGGGATGGCGAAGACGTGTTTCCTTTTCTCGTACCCGAAGTGCGTGCATTGGGTACTCAGCTGCTGGATGCAAACCGTCTCGTTGATGCGTCGAAGCTTGGAGAAATTCATCCGTGGGATGGCTTGGCGCCAGTGCTGTGTGCCGCGGAATTTGCCAGAACCAATGCTCTTCCCGAGGACTACGTTTGCCTGCGGGATGGGATCTTCTGGGAGGCGGTGCGCGACGTTGTAAAGGGGGTTTTACACAAGACGAAAGTCAGGCGCTATCGTTTGTCAAGTGCTTGGACAGACGGATTGCCAACTTTCTTCACCGGTGGAGGGGCTACGATTGACGGATACCGCAAATCCGTAAAAGAGGGCGGCGAGTGTCACGCCAAGGTGGTAAATCTGATGCCCTTGCCATTCCATCCTCGTCTTGCCGAATTCACTGGAGGGCTAGAGGAGTACCAGCGTATCTCGGTCGCTTGTGGTCTGGCTCTGGACGCGTTTGCCCTGGGGCATATCCGGCCAGCAAGGGAGGTCGAGGACGACTTGGCTCCGCGCCAACCTGTGCTTGAGCGGCCGGGTCACGAGGAACTTTATGCGCGCTAGGAATTTCGCGTTGTCCGCTCATTCTCCAGTGGGAGTTTGATCTTCCTCCTCCGGCGTGAGCGCGTCGCAAACGATATCGCGCCAGCGCCAACTCGAATTCCGCAGACACGCGTGCCTTGAGCGTTTCCGGTTCGATGACCTCGCAGTCACTGCCGTACTTCATGATGTCCATGATCAGTTCGCGGTCGTCGGCGTAGGGCAGGCGCAGCTCGTAGCGGCCGTCCTCGAGGAAGCGGCCCTCCTGCTTGCGATGCCAGCGCTCGGCAGCCACCCAGCGCGCTCTTTCGGGCGTGAAGCGAAGAACTGTCCACGCGACCTGGTCGCCCGAGAACACGCCATAGCCGGAGCCGAGCACTTCGTCGAGGCGCTTGTCGGCGACGTTCATGGCGCGCTTGTCGAGGATTTCGGCGTGCTCGATGGCATCGACGGCGAAGGCGCGCAAGCCGTCGCGCAGATGACACCAGGCGTCGAGATACCAGTTGTCGCGGTAGTGGTTAAGGCGCTGCGGCGAGATCTCCCGTTCGGTGACCTCGTCGGTGCCGCGTGCGTGGTAACGGATGACCAACCGCTTCCGCCGCAGGAGCGCAGAGCCGACGGCCTGGAAATGGTCGAGGTGGAACTCGCGGGCACCGACGGTCTGGATGCGGATGCGGCGTTGAACTTCCTCGGCCGGGTTGTTGGCCGCACCGAGCAGGCCGCTGAGACGGGCGAGCAGCGGCTGGATCTGCGGCCCGAGCAGGCCGCAGGTGTCAAGATTCGAGAGCAGATGCTGCATGGTCAGCAGGGCATGGATTTCCTCGGCGGTGAACCACAGGCCAGGCAGCTCGTATTGCGGACCGATCCGCTGGCCCGTCGTTTCGAAGCGGTAGCCGCCCAGGCTGCGGTCGAAGACGAGCGGGGCGTTCAGGCGATCGCGCATGTAGGCGAGGTCGCGCTTGAGCGTCGCCCAGGAGACGCCGAGACGTTCCGGCAGTTCCTTGCGGGTGACCGATTGGTGCGCGCCGAGGATCTGGTCGATCTGGTAGAGACGCTCCATGCCGCTCATGGCCATCCTTCCGGGAGAAGTTATCTGTATTTCAGGCTCATTAAGCGAGCCCGTCGGCGGGTACCATGACACACCAAAACCGTTATCACTTGCGGTAACATACCAACGGTATTCATGCAGCATCTTCGTTACCGCTGCCATGATGCAAGACACGTCCAGGGAGCCTTTGGCGAGACTGCGGGGGGGGAGTCAGGACGGCGAAAGCATGCCTGATGAGATGCCAGGAAGTGCAAGAACAACAAGAGAGAATCACAAATGCTTCCTTACGCTCCTGGCGCCCGTGTTGTTGTTCGCGATGAAGAGTGGCTGGTCCGCCGCGTCGATCCCTCAAGTGATGGCGGAAACCTGCTGACCTGCGATGGCGTTTCCGAACTGGTGCGAGGCCGCACGGCACAGTTCCTGACGCAACTCGAGGACGAGATCGTCGTCCTCGACCCGGCCAGGACCGAGTTGGTGGCCGACAGCAGTTCGCATTTCAACAGCACTTTCCTGTATCTCGAAGCGCAGCTGCGCCGCAGCACGCCCAACGATGCGCAGATCCATCTGGGCCATCGCGCGGTGATGAATCTCGTGCCCTATCAGCTCGATCCGGCGCTGCAGGCCCTCAAGCAGCCGCGCCAGCGCATTCTGATTGCCGATGCCGTCGGTCTGGGTAAGACGCTCGAGGCGGGCATTCTGACCACCGAATTGATCCAGCGCGGGCGCGGCCAGCGCATCCTGGTGATTACGCTAAAAAGTATGCTGACCCAGTTCCAGAAGGAACTCTGGAGCCGTTTTTCCATCCCGTTGGTGCGGCTGGATTCGGTCGGCCTGCAGCGGGTGCGCAACAGCATCCCCAGCAATCACAACCCGTTCAACTACTACGACCGCAGCATCATCTCGATCGATACGCTCAAGAACAATCTTGAGTACCGGAACTATCTGGAAAACGCCTGGTGGGACATCATCATCATCGATGAGTGCCACAACGTGGCGGCACGGGGCAACGAGGACGGCATGTCGCGTCGCGCACGACTGGCCCGCCTGCTTTCCGGTCGTTCGGACACCATGATGCTGTTGTCGGCTACGCCCCACGATGGTTCCGCGCGCAGCTTCGCGTCGCTGATGAGCCTGCTCGACCCCACCGCCATCAGCGACCCGGACGACTACACGCCGGAGGATTTTCGCGACAAAGGGCTGGTTGTCCGACGCTTCAAGAAAGACATTCGCGAGCAGGTCGGCGCCGATTTCCAGGAACGCATCACCGAGCAGTTGCAACAGGCCGCCAGCCCGCAGGAAGAAGCGGCCTATCGGGCCTTGCTGGCAATCCCGTTCACCCAGAAGGGCGAGCATCGCGCCGGCAAGCAGCAGGAGTTGCAGCGGGTGGGCATGCAGAAAGCCATGTTCTCCAGCCCGTTCGCCGCGCTCGACTCCACCGGGCGGCGAATCGCCCTGCTGCAGTGCAAGCCAGAAATCAGCAGCGACGAACAGGCCGAGGTCGCAGCGCTCCAGGAATTCGCTGCCGAATTGCGCCAGATTGATGCCGCCAGTTTCAGCAAGTTCCAGCGGCTGGTGAAGCGTCTCAAGGATCCCAGCTTCCACTGGCAACCGGCCGACCCATCAGACCGCCTGGTCATCTTCTCCGAGCGTATCGAAACCCTGCGCTGGTTGCAGGAAAACCTGCCCGGAGCGGCTGGCCTGAAGCCTGCCCACTTCGAGATCCTGCACGGCACCATGACCGATACCGAGCAGCAGGAGATGGTTGATCGCTTCGGTCGCCGGGACGACCCCGTGCGGGTCTTGCTGTGCTCGGATGTCGCCTCGGAAGGTCTCAACCTGCACTACTTCTGTCATCGCCTGGTGCATTTCGATCTGCCCTGGTCGCTAATGGTGTTTCAGCAGCGCAATGGCCGCGTCGACCGCTACGGCCAGACCCGGCAACCGCGCATCGTCTACCTGTTCACCGAAACGGCCGTCGAGCGCATCAAGGGCGACCTGCGGATTCTGGAAATCCTGCAAACCAAGGATGAGCAGGCCAACAGGAATCTCGGCGACCCGGCCTCATTCCTGCACGTGTTTGATCCGGAGAAGGAAGCCGCCAGGGTGGCCGAGATCATGGCCGATGGCACCAGCCCGCAGCAATTTGAAGCGGCGATCGATGCCGCTCAGGCGTCAAGCGAACAAGCCGGCGCGGATGCGGGCGGCGATGGTGACTGGCTGCTCAAACTGTTCGCCGAAGCCGGCCAGGCAGGCGAGGGGACTACCCCGCCACCACCCAGCACCGCTTCGATCCGCGAGGGCATTTCCCTGTTCGGCAATGGCGAACTCAGCGGCGACTACGCCTTTGCCAGAACCGCCCTGCAGCAACTCAGCATGCCGACGCCGATTGCCTCGTTCAGCCACGACGATGCCAGCCAGACCATCACGCTGAACGCGCCGCGTGACTTGCAGGAACGCCTGCGCGTCAGCCTGCCGCTGGAAGTGCGCGACGAGCATCATCGCTATGCCCTGTGCGCCCAAAAGACGCGCATGGCCCAGGCCATCGAGCAGGCCCGCCAGGCCAGGGCGGAAGAGGAAAGCTGGCCAGCGTTGCATTACCTCTGGCCGCAGCATCCGATCATGGACTGGCTGTCGGATCGTGTGCTCACGGCCTTCGGCCGTCACCGCGCACCGGTCATCGAGTGTCCGCAACTGATCGATGGCGAACAGGCCTTCATGCTCATGGGCCTGATCCCCAACCGCAAAGGCCAGCCGCTATTGATCGAGTGGCAGGTCGCGGTATTCAACGCTGGCGCCTGGACCTTGCAGGCTTTCCCCGATTTTGTCGCTCGCACCCGGCTCAAGGCCGGTACCTTGGCCAACCGCAATCAGGGGATCGACACGACTACGCTGCAGACCCGCCTGCCCGGCGCCGTCGCGGCCATGAAGCAGCACATGCTTGCCAGGCAGCTCAGCTTCGCCGCAGACATGACCGCGCGCCTGTCGGGAACCCTGGCCGATCTGGAGCGCCTGCAAGCGCGCCAGTTCGAGCAGCTGGAGTTGCGACTGGCCACCAATCAGCAGGCCGAACAGTTCAAGAAGACAAAACGCGAGCGGCGCACGCAGCACATCCGCAAGGTGTTCGACGAGTACCGGCAGTGGGTCCAGGACACCATGACCACCGAGCCGCAGCCCTTCATCCAGGTTCTGGCCGCCGCTGTGCGCTGAAACCGAGCCACGAACGAGAGAAGCAGACATGTCCGTCGCCCAGACCGTCCAGAGTTTTGTCGGCATCGCCAACGAAAACGAGTTCTACGGCCACCACTATCTGGCCGAAGTCTTCAAGGGCGACATCCGCGCCCTGATCGAAAGCTGGCAGGCCGCCGAAGAAGCCGCTTCCCAGGCAATTGCCGCTGGCGAAGCCGCCGAGGAAAGCCGTGCCGAGAGCCGGGCAGCGCACAAACGCCTCGCAGGTCTCGGCGGGAAGTGGTTTGCCGCTCTCGCCAACCCTACCCGCCTGCGCGACGATGCCGATCGTCTCCTGGCACACCAGGAGCTCCACACCCCCTTGCTGGAAGCCTTGGGTTACAAGATCAAGCCTCGGCAAGTCGAGCTGCAAGGCGGCATGCCGGTGCCCATCTGGGCTGCCTTTGGCGAAGCGCAGCAGTCGCCACAATTGCTGATCGTGCCCGCCTACCAACCCGGTCGCGAAGACGAAGACCCGCTCGATCATCGCCTGACAGTTGCGCACTACGGCGGGCAGGAAATTCCGCCGGCCTTCAGCAAACTCTCCTGGCTGGAAATCCTCAGCGAAGCGCTGTTCGGCAGCGACCAGCCGCCGCGCTACATCATTCTGGTCGGCTACAGGGAATGGCTGCTGCTTGACCGCTACAAGTGGCCCAACAATCGCCTGCTGCGCTTTGACTGGACGGAAATCCTCGACCGCAGGCACAGCTATACCCTGCAAGCGGCTGCGGCCCTGCTGCACCACGACAGCCTGGCGCCCGAGCAGGGCGCCAGCCTGCTCGACGGCCTTGATGAAAACGCCCACAAGCACGCCTTCGGCGTCAGCGAAGACCTCAAGTACGCGCTGCGCGAAGCGATCGAGGCGCTTGGCAATGAAGCGGTCCAGCAACTGCGCGAAAAGGCGCAAGCCAGCAAGCAAGGTTTCTACACCGGCAAGGACGCCGTCGATGCCGGCGACCTGAGCCTCGAATGCCTGCGCCTGGTCTATCGCCTGCTCTTCATGTTCTACATCGAAGCGCGTCCCGATCTGGGCTATGTGCCGATCCGCAACAGCAAAATCTACGCCAAGAGCTACAGCCTGGAGTCGCTGCGCGATCTGGAACTGACCCAGCTCAACACCGCTGCCGCCCGCGACGGCTTCTTTTTCGACGCCACGCTGCGCCGGCTGTTCTCGCTGATCGGCCAGGGCTGTGGCGCAGCCGCGCAGCAGAGCGTCCTCGCCGGCAGCGTCAAGGAAGCCTTCGCGCTGGCCCCTCTCGACAGCAAGCTGTTTGATCCCGAGGCGACGCCGCTGCTCAACCAGGTGCGGTTCCCCAACCATGTCTGGCAGCGCGTCATCCGCTTGATGTCGCTCTCGAAGGGCAAGCGCAACGGCCACAAGAGCGGCCGGGTCAGCTATCAGCTGCTGTCGATCAACCAGCTCGGCGCCGTCTATGAAGCGCTGCTTTCCTATCGCGGATTTTTTGCGTCGGAGGATCTCTACGAGGTTCAGCCGGAAGCGAAGAAAGCTGCCAAAGCCAGCAGCGATGACGACGACGAGGGAGAGGGAGAGGGCGAACAGGATAGCGGCGGCGGTACCACCGATCTCATGGACAGCGCCTGGTTCGTGCCGGCCAGCCGCATCGACCAGTACAAGCCCGGCGAGCGCGTCCACGACACCGACGAGCAAGGCCGCAAGAAGCTGCGCGTCTATCCCCGCGCTACCTTCATCTACCGCCTGGCCGGGCGCGACCGACAGAAGAGCGCCAGCTACTACACGCCGCAGGTGCTCACCCGCTGTCTGGTCAAATACGCGCTCAAAGAATTGCTGAAAGACAAGACCGCCGACGACATCCTTGAACTCAACGTCGTCGAGCCGGCAATGGGCAGCGCGGCGTTCCTGAACGAAGCCGTCAATCAGTTGGCCGAAGCGTATCTGGAGCGCAAGCAGACGGAGCTCAAGCGCCGCATCCCGCACGAGCAATACACCTTCGAGTTGCAAAAGACGCGCATGTACATTGCCGATCGCAATGTCTATGGCGTCGACCTGAACCCCATCGCCACCGAGCTGGCTGAAGTCAGTCTCTGGCTCAATGCCATCTACGGCGAGCCGGCAGAGCCGGGTCAGCCGCCCAGGGCAGCCCGTGTCCCGTGGTTTGGCTACCAGCTCTTTTCCGGCAACAGCCTGATCGGTGCAAGGCGCGAGGTGTTTCCGGCTGCGGTTTTGAAGAAGGGCAGCAAGCCCGCCTGGTACGCCAGCAGTCCGCGCCGGCTCGATCCGCAGGCGCCAACCCGCAGTTCCGACGAGGTCTACCACTTCCTGCTGCCCGATACCGGCATGGCCAGCTACACCGACAAGGTCGCGAAAAAGCTCTACCCGCCAGACTTCGATCGCCTCAAAGCCTGGCGAACGGCGATGAACAAGCCGCTCGAAATGTACGAAATCCAGCGCCTCCTGCAACTCTCCGACGCCATCGACCAGTTGTGGGCGCAACACGTCAAGCTGGTTGGCGAAGACCGTGCGCGTACCGAAGATCCCCTGGCGCTCTGGCCCGCCAGCGCCACTTCGGAATCCGTCACCTCACGCGCGCAAAAGGAAGCCATACGCACCAAAGGCCTGCTGAACCAGGACGACGACTACGCCACGCCGTACCGCCGCCTCAAGCTGGTGATGGATTACTGGTGCGCGCTGTGGTTTTGGCCCATCACGCAAAGTGCCGATCTGCCGAGCCGCGAACAGTGGTGGCTGGAAATCGGCGCCATCCTCGAAGGCAACATCGTCGACCTGTCTCCGCAAATACCAATGGACTTCAGCGCCGCGCCGGCGGCGCAGCCATTCCTGCCGGACGTTCAGGGAACGCTTTTCGGTGCCGTGCAGCCGATGCTGGCCACCGTGCCGGCGCAGCCCAAACTGCATGACAAATTTGGCCAACTGCGCATCAGCAAACTGCGATCACATTTTTCCCGCGTGGCGACCGTCGAGGCCGTTGCCCGGCAAAGGCGATTCATGCATTGGGAGCTGACCTTTGCCGATGTCTTTGCCAAACGCGGTGGCTTCGATCTGGTCGTCGGAAATCCGCCCTGGCTCAAGGTGGAATGGAACGAAGCGGGTATCCTCGGCGAAGCTAATCCCTTGGTGGCGATTCGCAAGTTGAATGCTACTGAACTGGCGCGCCAGCGCAGCGCCGCCTTCGAGCAGTTTCGTGGCCTGCAAGCCGAGTGGACCTCGGAACTTGAAGAGGCGGAAGCGACACAGAACTACCTCAATGCACAGCAGAACTATCCGCTACTCAAAGGAATGAAAGCCAATCTCTACAAATGCTTCATGCCGGTTGGCTGGATGCTGGCAGGGCAGAGTGGCGTGGTGGGATACTTACACCCAGAAAGTCCCTATGACAATCCTGAAGGCCGAGCATTGCGCGAGGCGGTGTATACGCGTTTGCGGGCGCATTTTCAGTTTGTTAACGAGTTAGTACTGTTTGGTGAGGTTCATCACCGTACTAAATACAGCATCAACCTATATGGCACATCACTTGAGGGGCCAAATTTCGATCAACTTGCCAATCTGTACGCACCATCCACCGTAGACGCCTGTTATGCGCATGATGGAATTTGTGCAGTGGGAGGCTTCAAAGACGACCAGGGAAGATGGAACACTGCCGGCCACGCTGACCGGATCGTCCGCGTCAGTGACGAACAATTGGCGGTTTTCGCCCAGCTTTACGACGAACCCGGCACGCCCCCGCGCAACGCGCGCCTTCCCGAGTTACACGCAGGGAAACTCTACAGCGTGCTGGCAAAGCTTTCTTCCTACCCACGCCGCTTAGCAGATCTCGGTGATCGGTGTTTTACGACACAACATTGGAACGAAAAACTCCGGCAGGATGATGGCACGATCGTTCGCAATGCTGATCGGAGTGCGCCATTTTCCACCACACCGGAAGAGTGGGTCTTGTCTGGCCCGCATTTCTTTCTCGCCAACCCCTTCAACAAAACACCGCGTGCAGTGTGCAACCTCAACAGTGACTATGACCCTCTCGATTTGGAAAGACTGCCCGATAACTATCTGCCACGTAGTAACTACCGCCCAATGGAGGATAAGGCCGAATACGCTCGCCGCACGCCACGAGTGACCTGGAACGATTGTGAGCTGCTGACCTTGCAATGGAATCAACTCACTGCCGAAGAACAAATCGAACATCACAATCAAGAAGGGTGTGCGGTATCACTGCGACGCTGGCGACAGAAATTGGCCACTGATTACTATCGGTTGGCGTTCCGCGGAATGCTTCCTGTAACGGGAGAGCGAACGCTTACTGGTGCGCTGATACCTCGTCGAACAGGTCACATAAACGGCGTTCAGTCCAGCGCTTTTAAGCAGACAACGGATTTGTTGAGCGCTGGAGTGCTAACGTCGTCAATCGTGGCCGATTTCTTCATCAAGTCGACGGGGCGAAGCAACCTCCACGGCACATGGACCACACTGCCGTGGATATCCGCATGTGACTCACTCACAGTGCGTTACCTCGCCCTCAATTGCCTCACCACGCACTACGCCCCGCTCTGGGCTGAAGTCTTCACCCCCGACTTCACCAACCAAGGCTGGAGCCAGCCCGACAACCCGCGCCTGCCGCAGGATTTCTTCGCCAAGCTCACGCCTGAATGGCAACGCCACTGCGCGCTGCGCAGCGACTACGCCCGCCGTATGGCACTGGTCGAAATCGACGTACTCGTCGCCCAGGCCCTCGGCCTCACCCTTGACGAACTGCTACTCATCTACCGCGTCCAGTTCCCGGTCATGCAGGGCTACGAGCGCGACACCTGGTACGACCTGGCCGGCCGCGTCGTGTTCACCAACAGCAAGGGTCTGCTCGGCGTCGGCCTGCCGCGTAAGGGCAGTCGCAGCACCGCCGACGTCACCGTCGCCACCCCCGACGGCCGCAGCAAGACCGGCAAGTGCGGCTGGGACGACCTGCGTCAGAGGCAGGAAGCCGGCAGCTTGCCCGCTGGCAGCACCGTCACCACCACCGTCATCGACGACACCCAGCCCGGTGGCCCGCAAACCCGCACCCGCAGCTACACCGCCCCCTTCGCCCTCGCCAGCCGCGAAGCCGACTACCGCATCGCCTGGGACTTTTTTGCTGCGTCAGGAGATTCGCCATGACCGAGATGGCCACCCAGGATTACGTCGAGTTCCTGGCCCAGATCAAGGCCCGGATTCGCCAGCGCCAGCTGCAGGCGTTGCGTGCCGTCAACCATGAGCTGGTCGGCCTGTATTGGGATCTGGGCGAATCCATTCATCGGAAACAGCTGGAGCAGGGTTGGGGCAAGTCGGTGGTGCGGAATCTCGCCCGTGACTTGCAGGCCGAGTTCCCCGGTCGTAACGGTTTCTCGGCGCAGAATCTGTGGTTCATGCTGCAGCTTTTCCGCGAATACAGCGCGCAGCCAAAACTCCAATCACTGATTAGAGAAATCAGCTGGGTCAATAACCTGGTCATCCTCAGCCGTTGCAAGGACGATCTGGCGCGCGAGTTCTACCTGCGCGCCACGGCCCGGTTCGGCTGGACCAAAGCCGTGTTACAGCACCAGATCGACAACCGAAGTTACGAGAAATACCTGCTCAACCAGACCAATTTCGACCACTCCCTGCCGGCCGAGCTGCGCGCCCAGGCCGCATTGGCGGTCAAGGACCATTACACCTTTGATTTCCTCGAGCTGGCGGAGGAACACAGCGAACGCCAACTGGAACAGGCGCTGGTGCAGAACCTGCGCAACTTTCTCGCCGAGCTGGGCGGCGCATTCACCTTCGTCGGTAATCAGCACCGGCTGGAAGTGGGCGGGCAGGAATACTTCATCGACCTGCTGCTGTTCCACCGCCGTCTGCGCTGCCTGGTGGCCATCGAGCTGAAAATCGGCGACTTCAAGCCCGAGCACAAGGGCAAGATCGAGTTCTATCTGGAGGCGCTGGACACGCAGGAGCGCATGCCCGGCGAGAACGCTCCCATCGGCATCATCATCTGCCGTAGCAAGAACAAGACCATCGTCGAATACGCACTGCGCAACGCGGTGCGTCCCCTCGGCGTGGCGACCTATGCCGTGGTGCCGCAATTGCCCGACGACTACAAGGCCGACCTGCCGAGCCCGGAACTGATCGCCGAGCGCATGCGCTTGTGGGATCGCGATGAAGGCGAGGAGTCGGACGCGGACCCGGCGCCGCCTGGAGAGGGTCAGTGACGCGCAAGCAGCGGCAGGCCAAGGGTCGGCACTTGCGGGACGGCGCTCGGTATCGATGCGTCTCGACTGGGCGGAGTGACGCGCATGAATAGCGCGGTTGAGTTCATCGAAGTGGATTTGGACGCCGATGAAAAGAAGCTCATCCTGGAGCTGGCCGGTTTCTGGGTGATGGATGAAACGACACAGGCGGACCTCAAGAACGGTCGGAAGAAATGGGTCAGATTGAGACTACATGTGGTTTCCGAGCTCATCGGTGAGTTGTCCTACCACTGCAACCGCTGCCGGAATGCCCGTAAAGCAGAGCGGCTGGATGAACTGATCTGCCATCTTGAAATTGCCCTTTCCGCTGGCGGGAGATAGTCACCCCCATGTTGCCTTCACTGCTCGCCCGCGAGATTCAGAATGGTTTGAAGCACTTCCTGACCACAGGTTTCGAGCCTTCCGACCCACTGTTCGCCGGCGTCATGCAGCGCTTTACCGAGGACGAAGCCCGCTGGATGAAGGGGCCTTACATCCAGATGGGGCTGCCGTTCCGGACCGGGACTGAGGGCAGGACATTTTTCGGGGATTTTGAGACGGCGTTCCCCGGTCACGTCCATCAGGACGCAGCGTGGCAACGCCTGACCAGCAACCGAGCGGCGGCCAGCACGCTGGTGGCTACCGGTACGGGCAGCGGCAAGACCGAATGCTTCCTGTACCCCTTGCTCGACCATTGCGCCCGCGCCAATCGCCAGGGGGACGAGGCCGACACCTCGGGCGTCAAGGCTCTGGTGATCTACCCGATGAACGCCCTGGCGGCCGACCAGGCCCGGCGCTTTGCGCAGGTCATCGCCGAGACAACGGCCTTCAAGGGGCTGCGCGTCGGCTTGTTCGTGGGTGGGCGCTCCGGAAAGGATGGCCGGGGGCTGATGGCCATGACCGCGAGCAGCGTGATCACCGACCGCGAGACGCTGCGCAAGGAACCGCCCGATATCCTGCTGACCAACTACAAGATGCTCGACTACCTGCTGATCCGCCCCAAGGATCGACTGCTCTGGACGAAGAATACCGCCGAAACCCTGCGCTATGTGGTGGTCGACGAGCTGCACACTTTCGACGGTGCGCAGGGAACCGACCTGGCCTTGCTCTTGCGCCGCCTGCGGGCGCGTCTTCAGACGCCGGACGGTCACCTGATTTGCGCGGGCACGTCGGCCACCCTGGGTGGCAACGCCGATACAGCGCCCTTGCGGGAGTACGCCCGGCAAATTTTTGGGGTGGGTTTCCCGCCCGAGTCGGTGGTCACCGAAAACCGCCTGGACGAGATCGAGTTTCTGGGGGACGGCGTGATCGAGCATGTGCTCCATCCACGACCCGACTTCGATGTGCTTCTCGATGCGGATCGCTATCCGTCGCCGGCGGCGGCGGTCGAGGCCTGGTTTCGGCTGTTTTTTCCCGGCGTGGCGCCGCCGGGCGACGTCAATGACCGCGACTGGCGCAGCGCCTTGGGAGAAATGCTCAAGAAGCACTTGCTGTTCATCAACCTGCTGAAGCTGATCAGGGGCCGGATCGTCTCGCTGGTTGAGTTGCAGGAGCAGATGCAGGGCCCCTTGCCGGAGGTGGCGCGGCCGCACATCGGCAAGGTGCTCGATGCCTTGCTGGTGCTCGTCGCCTGGGCCCGCGATGCGAACGGCCAGCCGCTGGTCACTCTGCGCGTGCAGTTGTGGATGCGCGAGTTGCGGCGCATGGTCACGCAGCTTCGCAGTGACCCGGAGGGGATTGAGTTGCGGGCCGAGAGCGACGTCAAGCGCGAGCCCGGCAAGCTCTATCTGCCGCTGCTGCAATGCGCGGATTGCCACACCACCGGCTGGTTGAGCCGTTTGCCCAGCGGTCAGTCGAGGCTGTCGACCGATCTCGACGAGATCTACAACACCTGGTTCTCCGGGCAGCCGGAAGCCTTGCGCCTGTATTCCCCGGCGGGCCTGAGCCGGCCGCTGTGCGACGGGATAGCCCAGCGGGTGTGTACCCAGTGTGGCCATCTGCAGAGTGGACCCGGCGAATGCGCTGCCTGCGGGCACGGCGACCTGGTGGCGGTTTTCCGGGTGACGGCAAGCCGCACGACGACCACGAAAGCGGGCATCACGCATCCCTGGCACGATCCCACCTGCCCGGCCTGTGGCAGCAAGTTCAGACAACTCCTGCTCGGTGCGCGCAACGCGACCCTCGGTGCAGTGACGATCGAGCAGACCTGGGCCAGCCCGTTCAATGACGACAAGAAGCTGATTGCGTTTTCCGACTCGGTGCAGGATGCAGCGCATCGTGCCGGTTTCTTTACCGCACGCACCTATCTCAATACCGTGCGGACTGGCCTGGCGCAGGTCATCGACCAGGTCGCGACGCCGCAGTGTTCCTGGAACAGCTTTCTCGAGAAGGCGGCCAGCCTGTGGCAGGAGGAAGACTCGCCGCTGGCGATGCCTGTGGAGCGCTTTGTTGCGGAGTTCATCGGGCCAAACATGATGTGGCAGCGGGATTGGGCCGTATCGATGCAGACGCACGACAGCTTGCCACAAGCCAGCCACTTGCCGGAACGGGTCAGGAAACGCCTGCGCTGGCAGGCCTTTGCCGAATTCACCTACCTCAGTCGGCGCGGACGCAATCTGGACGCGATCGGCAAGGCAACGCTGGCTCCCCGGCTGGCAGACATCGAGCGGGCAGCCGATGCGCTGTTGCCGGTTCTGCAGGAAAGTTTCGGCATTCGCCATGCCGTCCGACGGACCGTCGTGCACTGGCTGTGGGGCTTTGTCTGCCATTTGCGACAGCGTGGCGCGGTGGCCATGTCGGAGTTGATGGCCTATGCCCGTGACGGCAATATTTTCGCCTTTACTCGCACGCAGGGACGCGGCGAGTGGCTGCCGGGCATGGGGGAGCGCACCCCGCACCCGGTTTTCCTGTCGCTGGGGCGGGAACGCGGTTTTGACCACCTGGTGAATCCGCAGGCGGCGACCTTCTTTCAGACCTGGCTATTGGCAACCCTGGGCGCGCAAGGATTGCTGCCCGCCAAGGCGGAGGAGGCCATCTACACGCGGGCGATCGAGGCCCTTGTTCAGGAAGGCGTGCTGTTGCGCATCGACGCGCAGGCCTTCGCTGTGGTCGCCTTGAACCCGGCGGCATTGCTCATCGAAACCCGGCTTGAACGACTCGTGTCAGCGCAGGGAAAGCGTGCCCTGACCGTTCCTGCCGATTCGGCGGAAGCCTTGCTGGGCATGCCCTGCCTGGATGCCTCGCAGGAAACCTATGCCGAGCGCGTCGATGCTGGCGGCTGGCTGGCCAGACGCTTCAGCCGCGGCGACCTGCGGCGGGTGTTTTCTGCGGAACATACCGGTTTGCTGCAAAGGGATCAGCGCGAGGCTCTGGAGCTTCGCTTCAAGGCCAGGGATCCGCAGCCCTGGTACGAAAACCTGTTGTCGGCAACGCCTACACTCGAGATGGGGGTCGACATAGGCGATCTGTCGTCGGTATTGCTCTGTGCAGTGCCGCCGAACCAGGCCAGCTACCTGCAGCGCATCGGACGGGCCGGGCGACGCGACGGCAATGCGTTTACGGCCACCCTGGCCGACGGCGCGAGTCCGCACGACCTGTACTTCTTTGAAGACACAGACGAGATGTTGCAGGGTGAGGTGGTACCGCCGGGGATCTTCCTGAAGGCTGCCGAAGTGCTGCGCCGGCAGATGTTCGCGTTCTGCCTCGATGACTGGGTCGGATCGGGCATTCCCGATACGGCACTGCCAGACAAGACCCAGGATGCGCTCAATGCGCGCGACAGCCTGGATCAGACACGTTTCCCTTACACTTTTCTCGAGTACATCCTGGTTCACGAAGAGCGCTTGCTGGGCGGCTTCATGGCGCTGTTGGGTGAAGACCTCGATGATCGGGTCGCGGCTCGCTTGCGGGGCTTCATGCAGGGTAACGAGGAAGACGATGCCCTCCGCCTTCGCCTGAGCAAGCTTCTCGAGGAACTGGCCAGGGAACGCAAGACGCATCGCGATCGCGGGGTGTCGATCAGGAAGCAGATCAAGGGACTGAAGACACGTCCGCAGGATGAGGCCACCCGGGACGAGATCGACCATCTCGAACGCGAGCGGCAGAAAGCTTTGGAGTTGGTCAAGGAGATCAACCAGCGTGACCTGCTGAACACGCTGACCGATGCGGGGATGATCCCGAATTACGCTTTCCCGGAAGCAGGGGTCGAGCTGAAGTCCCTGCTTTGGCGGAAAAAGGGCAGCGATGATCCGGAGAATTCCACGACCTACATTTCTTTGCCTGCCGAGCGCTATGAACGACCGGCGCAATCGGCACTCTCCGAGTTTGCGCCGGAAAACGTGTTCTACGCCAACCAGCGACGCGTCGAGATCGACCAGATAAATGTCAGTCTGTCTTCGCTAGAACGGTGGCGGATGTGCCCGACCTGCCAGCATATGGAGAATCTCGAGATCCATGCCGACAGCCATGCCTCGTGTCCGCGTTGCGGTGATCCGATGTGGGCCAATGTTTCCCAGCAACAGCAGCTGCTTCGTTTCAAACAGGCGATTGCCAACAGCAACGATACAGACGTGCGGATTGACGATAGCGCAGAAGACCGCGAGCCGAAGTTCTATGTGCGTCAGATGCTGGCCGATTTCGAGATCAGGGACATCAGGGAAGCGTACCGGCTGGCGGCGCCGGATATGCCTTTTGGTTTCGAATTCATCGAGCGGGTGGTTTTCAGGGATGTGAATTTTGGCGAACCCACCAAGCCGGGTGAGTCCTACGCCGTGGCCGGGCAACAGAAGCCGCGCCCGGGATTCAAGCTCTGCAAGCATTGCGGGCAGATCCAGAGGGCGCCGCGCAATGCCCGCGAACGCGAGCTGGTTCAGTTCCACGCCTTTGACTGCGAGAAGCGCGGTAGCGCCGACCCGGAAAACATCATCGACTGCCTCTACCTGTACCGCGAGTTTTCGTCGGAAGCCTTGCGGATTCTCGTGCCCTACACCCGGTCTGGCGTCGATGAGGCTTCTGTTCAGTCCTTCATGGCAGCGCTGCGGATTGGTCTCAAGAAGCGATTTGGCGGCAAGGTCGATCATCTGCGGATGGTGACGCAAGAGGAGAAAGGTCAGGACGGTGCTGCGAATCGGCAGTATGTGATGCTTTACGACTCGGTGCCCGGCGGCACGGGCTACTTGCATGAATTGCTCGCCAATGAAGCGCAAACGCTGCTTAAGTTGTTTTGCCTGGCACTGACTCAGCTGGGCGCGTGTTCCTGCAACGCGGATCCCGAAAAGGATGGCTGCTATCGCTGCGTCTATCAGTACCGCCTGGGGCGCGCGATGGCGCTGGTGTCGCGTGATCGGGCGAGAGCCATACTGGAGCAGTTGGTGGACAGGCTGGGGCAGTTGGAGCGTGTTGCCTCGGTTGCCGACATTTACATCAATCCCAACTTCGATTCGGAGCTTGAGGCACGCTTCATCGAGAGCCTGCGCCGCCTGAGTGGCGTCGGTGGGCTGCCGTTTGTGAAGCTGGTGCAGGATATTGTTCAGGGCAAATCCGGCTATCTGCTCGAGGTCGGTGAGCAGCGCTATTGGGTAGAGCCGCAGGTTGATCTGGGTCCCAGCGACGGGATCAAGGTGGCATGTCGACCAGACTTTGTGCTGTGGCCGACGCAGAGCAAATCGCCAAGGCGTCCCATCGCCATCTTTTGTGACGGCTGGGCCCACCATCAGAACTCGACCCGAGAGGATGCCCACAAGCGCAGTGCCCTGGTGGCGAGCGGCAAATTCTGGGTCTGGTCGCTGACCTGGGAGGATGTCCAGGCGGCGATGGACGGGACGCTGGATTCGAACCTGGCTGACTGCCTGGAGTCGATGTGCTTCAATGAAAAACTCAAACTCCCCGCGCCGCTTCGTTCCATGCTGGACGACGAGCTCTGGATGCGGCACGCCGTGGCTGTCCTGCTGCAGTGGCTGGGCAAGCCGCCAGGAGGGGGAGGCGTGGCAGGAGGGGATCAACAGGCCGGAAAAGTGGCCCGTAATGCCGGCGCCACTGCCTTCCGCATGCTTCCACACCCGCAAAACGCCCCTCTCGAGGAGGCGCGAAACCAGCTGCTGAGCTTCTGGGAAGTGCTGGATAACGCGCATTGTGAGCATCCCGCCCAGAGTGTTCCCTGTGGCAATGTGAATGAAGCTTCCTTGAAACTGCGCTATTGGTGGCCACGCGAGTTAGCGAATTTGTCGGTTGCCATTCCTGTCAGCCCGGGGTTCGTCATCTTCAACGATGCGCATCTTCACGATGAACCCGAGCGGCATATGGTCTGGCGGCGATGGCTATGGTTGTTCAACATATTCCAGACTCTGCCGGGTGTCCTGCTGGCCACACAGGATGGGTTGGAGGCCGGTGATCATGCCGTGTTCGCTTTTGCCAAGGGGGCGTCGCCCGCATCAAGCGCGCAGGGGGCAGCCCACGCGGCGGCCTGGGCGGCCGTCATGGAACAGGCCATGGGTTCCCTGGCCGAGGGCTTGCGGGTGTTGATGGATGCCGGCTTGCCACTCCCTGATGAAGTGGGCTACGAACTGGAACAAGCCGGTGATGTGGTCGCTGAAGCCGAACTGGCCTGGGTTGCGCGCAAGCTGGTGCTCTTGATGCCAGCCCAGGCGGATGGTGCAACCGTCTGGCAGGGCAATGGATGGAAGACATTGGTGGCCGATGGCCAGTGGGCTCAAGAGCTGGCTGATGCGCTCGGCAATCATGGCACGCAAGAAACAACACAGCAGGAGGTTCAGGTATGACTTTCAAACCAAAAGTGGCGTTGGCGCAGGATTTTCTGGCCAATCTGGCCACCCTGACAGCCGCCGTGCAGGGGAAGGTGTTGCGGTGGGCACTGCGTTTTCAGAGTGATCCCACCTCCAGTGGCATCAACTACGAGCCGATCCATGGTGCCCGTGACCGGAATCTGAAGTCTGTGCGTATCGACCGGGACTGGCGTGGCATTGTCTTCAAACCACCCGCCGGGGACGTTTACGTGCTGATGTACGTGGATCACCATGACGATGCCTACCGATGGGCGGAAGGACGACGTGTCGCGGTGAACCCGACGACCGGCGCGCTCCAGGTGTTTGCCGTCGAAAGCCTCGTGGAGCCGGCATTGGAACGGGCCCGTCAGGCCACGTCCAGACCGTCGGCGGCGCCGCAGGAGAACCAAGGGGAACAGCGGCAGACGGCCCTGTTCGCCGCCCTGTCGGATGCGGACTTGCTGAGCCTTGGCACTCCGGAGGATCTCCTGGGGCAAGTCAGATCCATCCACACCGAGTTGGAACTGGATGCCGTGCAAGGCCTGCTGCCGGTTGAGGCCTACGAGGGTTTGTTCTTGATTGCCGCCGGCGATACCGTATCCGATGTGCTGATCGCACGGGAAACCCGTGTCGACCGCACAATCGATACGGAAGACTTTGCAACGGCCATCGAGACGGCGGAATCGCAATCCCGCTTCGTGGTGGTCGCCGATGAGGAGACGATGGCCGCCATGCTGAACTCGCCGCTCTCGCAATGGCGGGTTTTCCTGCATCCGACCCAACGCAAGCTGGCGCAAGGGGATCGTGGCGGTCCGGTGCGGGTGCTGGGAGGCGCGGGGACCGGCAAGACGGTTCTGGCCATGCATCGGGCGAAATGGCTTGCCGAGAATCGGGCCACGACCGAGAAGAAGGTTTTCTTTACGACATTCACGCGCAATCTGGCAGCAGACATTGAGGAGAATCTGAAATCCTTCTGCAGCCCGAGTGTCATGCAGAAGATCGAGGTGAAAAATCTCGATGCCTGGGTGCATGGCTTTCTTCGTCGTTACAAGTACGATCATCAAATCATCTACAACCGCAAGAAAGGGGAAGCGGCGGAAGCATGGCAACGTGCGCTGACTCTCCAGGACACCGCCCTTGCCTTGCCACCCGACTTCTATGAGGATGAGCTTGAGCGGGTTGTGCTGGCGCAGGGAATCAACTCGCGCGATGACTATCGCCAGGCCAGGAGGACGGGAAGGGGTGTGGTACTGACTCGTGGCAAGCGCGATGCCATCTGGCCCGTCTTTGAAGAATACCGGGCTCAGCTGGCCAGTCGCAAGCTGAAGGAAGTCGATGACGCCTATCGCGATGCCGCGGCCCTGCTCAGGGACAAACCAGCAACGTACTCTGCGGTCATTGCTGATGAAACTCAAGATTTCGGGCCCCAAGCACTGCGGCTGCTGCGTGCGATGGTGCCGGAAGGGCCCAACGATCTTTTGTTTGTCGGCGATGGCCATCAGCGCATCTACCCGCGGAATCGCGCGTCGATGAGTTCGTCAGGCATCAATATCAGAGGCCGGTCGCGCAAGTTGTATCTCAACTATCGCACGACGGAGGAAATCCGTCGGCTGGCGGTTGCCACGCTGGAAGGTTGCGAGGTCGATGATCTCGATGAAGGTTCTGACGAGGTCAAGCGCTACAAGTCGCTTTCACACGGCCCGGTCCCCAGGACCCTTGCTTTCCAGCATCTGGAGGACTCGCTCTCCAGCTTGCTGCCGATCGTTCAGGCAGGCCTCGCCGAAGCACGTTCCGTTTGTGTGATTGTGCCCACCAGACAGGATGCAGCTGCCGTCCAGGCAGCCTTGAAGGCTGGAAAGATATCGACCACGATCCTGGGTCCGGACGAGCGTGACAACCCCGACTCCAGGTCGGTGCGCATCTCGACGATGCATCGCGCCAAAGGTCTTGAATTCGACGAGGTGGTCTTGTTGATCCCTCAGGATTGCCGCGGCCTGAAAGCGAGCGCGGACGACCTGCAGCGTCTTCAGTACGTGGCGATGACCAGAGCGAAGAGATTGGCGACGCTCGTCCGCTATTAGATGAAGGGCGATGTTGTTGTGGCCGACGGCACCCAGCTCCAATGTCGCTTGCATTCGACGCCCGCCACAGCTTGCCTGGGGAGTTCATGCAGAAGTGGCTCGCCTCTCAAGCGTATTTCAGGCTGGCCTGGGCTCACGATGTCGCCACGCTCACGGCGACAGATCTACCGCCCACTCGCGCATCTGCGCGACATCCAGCCCGGCTTGATCCAGCAGCGTGACCAGCTCTTCCTGCCGCGGTTGCCCGAACACCACCCGGTAGGCATCGAGCTGCCGCTTCAGGCGCTTGAAAGCTTCGACTTCTTGGGTGTACGGACGCCTGGGTACATGCCGCTGCACCTTCACCGGCCCTGGTGCGATCCAATTCGGGACCAGGTCATTTTCTCCCGTTGCGCGCGCTTTATCGTTGGCCAGCTGGAAGACCATTTCCCACAGTTCCTCGCCCGGCTTCCACGCGGCAAGCGCTTCCGTAGCGTGTGCAAGCTGTCGGCGCGCCCCCGGGTGTCGCGGCGGTGACGGCTGCCTGTCCGGAGAGCGCGGCAGTGTCGGTGATCTTGCCGATACTGGCGTTGCCGTCGGAGAGCAGGATGGCGCGCGCCAGCGCTGCCTGGCCGGCGTCGAGCAGGAGGCCGTCGGCGTCTGCCAGCCACCGTGCAGGTTGGTCGAACCGCTGCTATGGACTTGCGACAGGGCCAGGTGCAGCGCCTGACGGTCACCGACCGGGCGGGCCGGGACCAGGGTCTGCACGCAGTCGTCGAAGACTACAAGCGCTGCGCTGTCGGTGGCTTGCAGCTGATCGACGATGTGCCTGGCGCGGCGCACCGCTTCGGCCAGCGGCGGCCCGGACATCGAACCGGGACGTTCGATGACCAGGGCGAGATGATAGGGCCGGCTTGCCTTCGTCGCCGTCTGCTCGGGATCGGGCGCCTGGACGCGGATGAGGACCGGTAGCGTCTGGCCAACGCCGGCGATGACGGCCGGTTTGGGTGGTTGGATGCGGAGCGGGGGATATTTTTTTTTCATGGAGTTACCTGTTCGTCCGGCGCCATTGCCGGCAGATGACTGCCGGATAGCGACCGGCAAGCTCACAGGATGAGCCTTCGGCGCTGTGATCTCTCAGCTCGTGCGTTCGAGTAGTCTGGGGACTGATTTCTCGTGCGCGACGAGAATCAGTTTCATCGCGCTGTGGGTCGCTTGTGTGCCGACGAAGGGCCTGCTCAGAACTGATTTGTCGAGCACCTCGAGACCGATCTCAGGGAGAGGCTGACCGCCGGATCGGGCTGGCCTGTGAAGCGGTGGACCGGGTCGACGAGTAGTCGGTTTCGGTCTCGGCGTGGTCGAGCGTTTCGATGCCGTCAGGGGCGATAGGCGAGGCAGCGTCGATTTTCCGGCGACCTGCGGAGCAGGCAGGGCAGGATCTACGTGTGGCAGGAGCCAGAATGCTCACTCCGGTCACAGATCAAGCCGGCCTTGCCGTCAAGCCACGTGTGGATGCCCGCATCCATGGCGCTCCGTTCACGCCACAGCCGATTCAGCGCTCGGCACTTTCTGGCCGACGACGACGGCCGTTCCCTGGTAGGTGACTCTCGACACTCGCCATTGCGATCCGGCCTGGTCATAGTGGGCATTGCTCTTGCGAAGTCCCACAACGGCATTGGCCCCCATGGCAAGCCCCTGGCGCGCCAGATCCAACAACGCTTGTTTCTCCGCCAGGCGGTACTCCCAGTCGGATGCCGCCTCAGTTTGGGACAATGCCTCCACGTAGCCGATCGTTCTGACCGTCCGTTCGCCGGGAACGGTGTTCGTGGTGACCAGCAAGATCTCATTTCTGATGGCCTTGAGCTCCCGCTCCAGTTGATCGAGCTGGCGTTTCGTAACCGCCTTCGATCGCCGATTCCAGCGGAACACGGCGATGACGAATAGCAGCAGCGCCAACAGCGGCAAAGTACTGAAGATGGCGCTGGTTTGTGATGCAGCGGCGATAGTCATGGAGGCCTCCAATCAGTTGATTACCGCTCCAGATTCTCATGGGTCCGCAAGACTGCAAGCACCTTTCGGCATAACGCTCGTTACCCTCCCGAGCCTGCACGGATTGGCGATTTTCTTGCCGCTGAAAAGCGTCACCGCAGGGCGCATTTCCAAATCCTGACGCTTGCGGCGCCGATACAGTGGCGGCATGTCTATCCGTCTTTTCGATCTCCTGGGACGCTGGTTTCCACTGCTGCTTTGGGTCATCGCCGCCCATTTGGCCTTTGGCCGCGCCTATCTGCTCGCCTTGAACCTCACCGAAAGCCTTCCCGGCACGCTCTTTCTGGTCGAGAAAGACGTGATGCCAGCGCGCGGGGACCTGGTGGCCTTCCGGTGGGAGGCCAACTGGCCCTATCCGCGCGGGAGCCTGTTCCTCAAACGCTTGATCGGCTTGCCCGGCTCCGTCGTTACCGCGACAGGGCGAGATTTCCGGGTAGATGGCGAGTCGGTCGGTCGTGCCAAGGAGCGCGCCAGAACCGGCGAGCCCCTGGACACTGGCCCGGTCGGGATCATTCCCGACGGGCGCTACTACGTTGCCGGCTCGCATCCCGACAGCCTCGATTCACGCTATCGCCTGACCGGCTGGGTGAGTCGGCAGCAGATTGTCGGGAAAGCGCATCGGGTCTTTTGACGTGCGACGCACCGGGTCTTGGGGACTCCTCGCCGACTGCGCTGTACGCGAGGTTGCCAAACGCTCCAAGCGCCTGTGGATCGCCGTCCTTCATCAGGCGATCGAGGATGCCAAGGGCAACACACGATCGGCCGAAAAACCGGCCAGCAGCGTCGAAGACCCGCAGCGGGACGCCCTGATCTGGATTTTTCATGACCGCTCCAGGGCAGGCAATTCGTTTCGCGCGATCTGCGACCTTCTCGATATCGACGCCGATCAGGCACGCCAGCACCTTCGCCGTGTACCTGCGATTCGGCGCGGCTTGCGCCGAGCCCGGCTGGATATGGGCCAAGGGGAGGCCTGACCGATGCTCGGTTTTCTCAGGAAAGCGATGAGGCAGGATAGACAAGGCCAACAACCGGTCGCTGGCCTTCCGTCGACTCCTCCGTCGGAGCTGGCCATGGACGACGACGAGATTCCGCGCTACCCGCCGTTTATGAAGGGCCTGCCGACAACCCACCCGGACAAACTCATCGAGACGCAGCGGGAACTGATCGGCCAAATCCGCGAAGCCGGACTCGCGTCGCCGGAGATATTCGAGCAGTTCTATCGACAGTCGCTTTGCCGTTTTGCCTCCTATGCACATCTCCTGCCGGCCAGCCAGACCCATCATCACCGGGGTGCCGGCGGACTCCTGCGTCACGCAGCCGAAGTCGCCCTGTGGTCGCTCCAGTCCGGTGATCGCGTGCTGCTGCCCGGAGAGCAGGCGCCGCGACGTCGCCGCGAGCTCCAGCCGCGGTGGCATCTGGCGGTCTTCCTCGCGGCCCTCTGCCACGACGTCGGCAAGCCGGTCACCGACCTGGTGGTTACCAGTCGCGATGGCGCGCAGGTCTGGAACCCCTTCGTCGAAGACCTCTACAGCTGGGCCGGCCGCCATCAGGTCGATCGCTACTTCCTGCATTGGCGCGAGAATCGTGGCAAGAAGCACCAGGCCATTTCCGCCTTGATTGCCGAGCGCATCATCAGTCCGCAGGGGCTGGCCTGGATCGCCGCGGGCGATACCGAGCTGGTGCTGTGGATGATGGAAACGATCAACGGCTCGCCCAGCGCCGAGAACCCGATTCACGATCTCGTCATTCGCGCGGATCAGGCCAGCGTCGAGCGCGACCTGCGCAGTCTTGGCGTCGCCTTCACCGGCTACGAGATCGGCCTGCCGGTCGAACGCTTCCTTGTCGACATCATGCGCCGGCTGGTTCGTGAGGGAACCTGGGGAGTCAATCAACCGGGCTCGCGACTCTGGCATATCGATGGGCATCTCTACCTGATCTGGCCGGCCGCTGGCGAGGAAATTGCCGCCCTCATTCATCAGGAAAAGATTCCGGGCTTGCCGAGAACGCCGAACAGTCTTCTCGATATGCTCGTGGAACGGCAGTTGGCGAGTGTTCGCGAGGATCGTGCCGACGGCCATCGCTACTGGGTGATCGCTCCGGCGGTGCTGGCCGAGAAGATCTCGAACATCCGACTGACGGCGATCAGGCTTCGTGAGCCGGGGCTGCTCATCGAGCCCGCGTCGCCCTGCGTTCCGGGAAGGCTTATCGAGCAGGACGAACCCGCAACAGTGCCGGCTGACCTCCCGACCCCGAAGTCATCGCCCGCCACGGAACCAGGCGCTTCGTCTGGGCGCACTCCGATGCCAGAGCCTGCTGCCAACCCAGAGCCCAAGCCCAACCTGCCAGCGGCGGGCAGCGATCAGCTCGACGGTGCCGTCGGCGAAGCATTACGGGCCCTTGCACACGACCTTCAGGCGGGCAAGAAAGCTGCCGAGACCCTGGTCCACATCGACCCCACCGGCGTGTTGTGTCTGAAGTGGCCCGATGCGCTCACTGGCTGCGGTCTGGACAGCAAGGCGATCCTCGACGAGCTGTCGCACCGCAACTGGCTGGCGCTTGATCCTTTGGCACCGTTTCGCAAGGTGACCGAGATCAAGGTCGAGCACGGTCAGCCGTGGAAAGTGATTCGCCTCCAGCCCGCGGTCAAGCAGCTCATGGCCATCGGAAACCTACAGCCCAAACCCGCAATCGGAGCGCCTCCAGCTACCCAACCCGATCAGGAAGCCAGGCCGAGCCAGGGCAAGACCAAGAACCCCGGTGAAGACGAGCGGCTGAAGTTGATTCAGGGCATCGTCGCCACCTTGCGCGACGGCGTAAAAACTGGCGTCCTGACATCAGCGCGGGAGGGGAACTTCACCTGGATTCCCTCCCGCCAGGCCGAACCCCTGTTGGTCGAGCGACTCCAGCTGGCCAGGATGCAGATCCTGCGCCTTGGGAGCGTCGTCCCGGAAGTGTTTCTGTGTCAAACGCGGAATCGGGCGCATTGCTACCGAATTCCGGTCCCGCCCGCTGGCGATGGCAGCCAGAACCGGAGCGCGTAGCCGCGGCAACCATCATCGCGCCATGCCGAGGCGAAATGCGCCCCGTAAAGTCGCATTTCGAAATCCACAGCCGCCGACGGCAGACCAGAATCGATTCCCATGTCGATTCAAGCCCCACTGCCGTTCTTCGCCCTGCTGCTCGCCGCTTCGATGCCAATCGCGCACGCGGAGGATCTCGGTGTCGTCGGGCCGACCTACGACATTGCAGAGCCGGATCTGCTGGACGTCATCGAGTCACGTCTCAAATACATGGAGAAGACCGGCGAACTCGCCCGGAAACAGAACGAACACCGCGATCGCGTCGTTGCTGCCGTCGAGAAACCCAGACCCGTCGACGGCCTCAAGGCCACCGTCACCCGGCGCCGCTTCTTCATCGACCCGACGTTGATCCTCGACCACGACATCCGTAATGCCGACGGCGCGATCCTTTTCGCGCGCGGACTAAGGGTGAATCCCCTCGACCACGTTTCGCTCCGCGAACGGCTCGTGTTCTTTGACGGGCGGGATCGCCGCCAAGTCGCCTTTGCGCAACAGGCGCTGGCGAGCCCCGAGGGGGGCGCCAAACCCATCCTGGTCGCCGGTGAGCCCCTGGCGCTAATGCGCTCGTGGAAACGCCGCGTCTTCTACGACCAGGGCGGTAGCTTGAACCGCCGCCTCGGCATTCGTCAGGTGCCGGCGGTGGTCAGTCAGGATGGCAAGAGGCTAAGGGTCGATGAAGTTCGTCCGTAAGTGCCTCTTGTTGTTCTTCTTGGCGGTGGCGATTGGGCGTATCGGGCCTGCCTTGGCGTCGCCGACCTGCACCGGCCGCTTCGCCAATCCGATCACTGATATCTGTTGGCGCTGCATGCTGCCGATCCGCTTCGGCGGCCTCGATCTGCTGTCGATGGGGCAGGAAGACACGCCGAATCCCGGCGGCTCACCGCTTTGTGCGTGCCCCTCCCAATTGCGCGTGGGTTTCAAGGTGAGCTTTTGGGAGCCGGTGAGGCGAGTCGATGTGGTGCGTCGCCCGTTCTGCCTGACCAGTCTCGGCGGACTCGAGCTTGATCCCGGGTTCGATGCGCCCCGCGGCTCCCGTTTCAGCCAGGACAGCACGTCGACCTCGTCTTTCTATCAGGTCCATTGGTACGTCGATCCGGTCATCTTCTGGCTGGAAGCGATCTTCGACAACGCCTGCCTGGCGCCGGGCGGTTTCGATGTCGCCTATCTCACCGAACTGGACCCGATGTGGCACGACGACGAGCTGACCTTCATCCTCAATCCCGAGGTCGCGCTGTTCGGCAACCTGGCGGCCCGCGCCGCCTGTGCCGCCGATTGCGCGGCGGCCACTGCCGGCTTCCCGCTCAACACCCTGTTCTGGTGTGCCGGCTGCCAGGGCAGCCTCTATCCGCTGAATGGCAACGTGCAGGCCCATATCGGTGGCGTCCAGGCATCGAGTCTGGAAATGACCCGCCTGATCGCCAAGATGCACCGGGAAGGGCTGATGTGGGCGGCCTCCGGCGAGGACGGGCTGTGTGGCTACTATCCGCAGCCGATCATGGATAAGACCGGCTACAAGTATCACATGCTCTATCCGATTCCCCAGACTGCACAGATTGCCGGGAAATGCTGCCAGCCGCTGGGGCGATCTACGATCCTGTGGGGCGCCGGGCGCGAGTTTCCCTTCGAGGGCGAGGACTTTGCGTACATGGTCTTCCGCAAACGCAACTGTTGCCAGGGCGCGTTCTGAGGCCATGAGCAAGCGATCGTGGATTTTGCTGTTGGCACGTTGCATTGGCGTCGGTGCCTTGGGCGGGGCGGTGACGTTCGCGCTCGCCCAGGTGGTAGTACCGACTGACACTGAGCTGCGTTCACACCGCGAGCGCATGGGTTCTGCCCTGGACGCCGTCGAGGCGCCGAAGGGCATGGGCCGCCCGGTGGTTCCCGATCCGGCCAAGCTGCCGCAGCCGGCGACCACAGGGCCCGACATTGCCCGGGTGGCAGAAGCCTACCGCCAGACCACGCCAGGCTCAGCACCGGGCAAGGACGAACCGGAGTTGATGGTCTTCATCTCTTTTTCGTTGCCGAAGGAAACCCTGCAGCGAATCATCACCCAGGCGGAGAAATCCGGCGCCGTGCTGGTCCTGCGCGGACTCAAGGGGAATTCTCTCACCCGCATGGGTGAGGAAATCGCTGAGCTGGTGGGCGCTCGAAACGTGACGGCGATCATTCATCCACCGGCCTTCAAACAGTTCAAGGTGCGGCAGGTGCCCGCACTGGTGCTGGCACGGTCGGGCCAGGCGTCAAAGATCGGCGAAGACGGCTGCGCCCCGGGGTCGAGCTTCATCCGCGTCGACGGTGATGTCACACAGGACTATGCGCTCGATCTCATCGAGCGACAGGCGCCGGCGTGGGCCGATGTGGCGCGCCGCTATGCCTCACGACTCGCGGGATCACAGCGATGAGCAAGCGGAGCTGGCTGCTCCTCGCTTTGATCCTGGCAAGCCGTGCCTGGGCGCAGGGCGATGCTGCGAGCAGCGCGTTTGCCGAGGGCAAAGCGCTGGGCGCCGGCACGATCGACAGCGCCTTCCAGGGAATCGGCAACGGCACCGGCGCCGCGACCGTGCCGGGGTTCGGACAGCGCACCCCCCAATCGCAAGTGTTCCAGGCGGGGCAGGGGCAGTTGTCGGGACCGGGTACGGCCAAGATCATCGACTGCGCCAGCCAGGCGCCTGACGTGGATTCCTATCGTCGGCAGGAGTGTGACGCCGTCAATTTCGTGGCCCGCAATCCTGCGGTACGGCCGGCATTCTCGATAGATCGCGCCAACGATCCGCTGATCAGTCGTGCCAGGGCGATTGCCCGTAATCCCACGATGGGCGCCACCGGCATCGCCGCCGGGAACCCTGCCGAACAGTGCCGGGTGGTGACCGAGACCCAGCCCGCGTCGTTCAGCCGGGAAACGTGCAACGACTACCGGCCGGTGAGCAGCAGTTTCTGTTCGACCGCGCGGCAGATCCGTGTCGATCAGCATCAGCGCTACCAATGCGTCGAGCAGATGCAGTCGGTGAGCAATGCCTCTTGCTTCATCGGCCAACAGATCGCGGTCGATACACGCTACCGCTACCAGTGCAATCAGACCGTGCAGGGCTACGAGTCGCTGAGTTGCCGGCGAGGGGTCTCCGTCACTGTCGGATTTGGCCAATGCACGCCCGGTGTCTGGCTCGGACGCACGGCGTTCGTCGACTGCGGCCACTGCGTCGATCCGTACATGGCGATGAACATCTATTGCGGCAGCGATGGCCGATCGTACGAGGTGGAACCCTACCGTTCCGGCGACGGCGCCAATCGCTTCGACTATCGCCCGCTGGGTTATTCCTGGGATGGCAGCTACGGTCGTTTTCCGGTGGCGGTCGCGCCGGGTCAATCGGTCAGCGATCACTACGTCAGCGATCTGGGTTATGGCTGCCATCTCTACGTCTATTTCAGCGTCAGCTGTAGCGCCACCACCTGCACACCCTCAGTGCGCAACGTCAGTGCCGGCTGCAACTCTGCCGGCGGCAGCGGCACCGGGGCGGCGCTGCAGCTGCCGATGTCCACGACGGTCAGCAGTTGGCGGTCGAGCGAGTGCGCCAGCTTGCAGCAGCGAGCACAGTGATGAAGGCGTTGCTTGCGATGCTGTTCGCCATGACACTCGCTGGCCGGGCGATCGCCGGCGACTGTCAGCTGGCGAGTTCGACCTGTGTCGATAGCACCGCGAGCAAGACGATCTCCGGCATCGTGGTGACTCTGGCGCAGGTCGGCGGTTGCTGGGAGTACCAGGACACCTACACCTGCATCAAGCCCGAGGCGATCGACTACTGCGCCGCGCTGACCACGGCCGGCTGCGGGCAGATCGGTTCGACCTGCAGCGACACGGCGTTCAACGGGACGTGCAACACCTATAGCAAGACTTTCCAGTGCGGCACCGACCAGGGCGAGCCGAGCAACACGCTGCGCTTGAGCAACAGCTACACGCTGCTCACCGACGCCATCGACGCCGGCGCCTGCAGCAGCTATGCGCAGAACGCGCGCTGTCGTCTGGCGGCGCATACCTGCGTCGATTCGACGCCGTGCAGGCGTGACGCCAGCGGGGCGACGGTTTGCCTGGCCGGCGTGACGCCGCCGGAAGGCGGGCTGAACTCGACGGCGAGCTGTTGGCGCTATCAGGACGACTATTCGTGCATTGTCGACGACCCCCTCGATTACTGCGCGGCGATCAAGGCGACCGAGGGCTGTACGCTGGTCACTTCAACGTGCGACAGCACGGCCTTCGACGGGTCGTGCAATCAATACACGCGCCAGTATCAGTGCACCAACGTGACGGCATCGACCAACCCGCCGACGGTCGTGCAACTCGACACCTCGTACACCATCACCTCGAACACCCTCGACACCAGCGGCTGCACCTCGCTGTCGGAAAGCAGCAACTGCGTCCACGCCGCGCACACCTGCACGGACAACACGCCGTGCAAGACGATCAACGGCTTGCAGGTCTGCCTGGACAGCGTCTCGCCGCTGCCGGAACGGGCCCAAAGTGCGGGCGACTCCTGCTGGGCGTGGTCGGAGGACTACACCTGCGCCGCGACAGCGCTGAGCGATGACTGTCAGGAACTGATCGACCGGGGATGCACCCAGGTGGGTAGCGATTGTGTTGATCGTCTGCCGTCGGGCGCTTGCGACCTGAACGAGCGCACCTACTCGTGCCAGACCTCGCCGGCGGTCCAGACGCAGCGCACGGCGTGCGATCAGGCGGCGTTCTGTCAGGGCGGTGGCTGTTTCGACACCAGCCATCCCGCCGATCAGGACTTCGGCAAGGTGATGGCCACGCTGGAGGCGGCACGGGAAGCCGGCGTCTATGGTGGCGATCAGCGGCTGTTCACGGGCGTCACCGAGCAGTGTCGCAAGCGGCTCTTCGGTCTGGTGAACTGCTGCAGGAAGGGCGGCAGTGGCGCGGCGAAAAGCAACAACGCGCTGATGTCGGCGGCGATCCAGGGGGCCTACGCGGGAGGGCAGCTGGCGGTGAACGCCGGCAGTAAGTACGTCTTCGATTTCATGTACCCGCAGTACGCGGGCTATCTCGAAGCGGGCGCGAAAGCGATGATTTCGTCCGAGGTGCTGTTCACGCCGACGAATTTCCAGCCTTCGTTCAGTTTCTATGGGCTGACCTTGTCCACCGGGACGATGACCAGTGGCCTGCTCGGCGGACCAATTTTTTCCATCGGCTCGCTGGGCAGCTTCAATTTCTATTTCGATCCTTACTCGCTGGCCGTGGCGGTGGCCCTCGAACTGCTCTCCGATCTGCTCTCGTGCGACCAGGCCGAGCAACTGCTGGCGATGCACCGCGATGCCAATCTCTGTGTCGCGGTGGGTTCGTTCTGTTCGGCCCGGGTGCCGATCATCAGGACGTGCATCGAGCAGACCCAGTCGTATTGCTGTTTCAACTCTCGCCTGGCCCGATTGATCAATGAACAGGGCAGGGGACAGATTGGCAAAGGCTGGGGCAGCGGCAGGGGTCCGGACTGTTCTGGATTCACCCCCGAAGAGTTCGAACGGCTCGATTTCTCGCGCATCGACCTGGGCGAGTTCATCGCGGAAGTCACGGCCAGCGTGCGCGTGCCCACTGCGTCGTCGATCGGGCAGAACGTCTCGGGCACCGTCGAGCAGCGCGTCAATAGCTACTACAACCGGTGATGACTGAGCACGCTGCACTTCCCGGGCAAGGACGCGATGTCTTCGGACAGGTGGGTGGCGTGAATTTTCTCAGGGAGATTCGATGAAAGCACCTCCGAAAACCCTTGCGATGGCGCTGTCCGTGCTGGGTCTGCTGGGCACCAGCGACGTTGTTGCTGCGGACTTGAAGCAACATCTGATCGCGGCGATCGATGCGCCCGATGGTCGATCCGACGGGGAGCTGAGTGGGCGGATGGCGGACTTCTTCAAGGGGCAGACGCGGTCGCCTGCGCCGGTGCGGCTTCAGGTCAGAACATTGAGGAAGTTTGCCGAGGCTGGTTGTGCTCGCCTGGAGGCGACGCTGATCCAGGAGGACGTGCCGACGAAGGATGGCAAGCGGATTCCACTGGCCGTTCGCTACGAACTCAATCTGTGCCGTGACGGGCAGCTACCGACTGAAGGGATCGACCTTGACGCGGCGTCGCGGGTGTTTTCCGGCGAGTCGCGCCGGCAATGATGAGAGAATCGGGCCCTCACTAACCACCAACCGGGAGTACCTCAATGAACAAGTCCGAGCTAATTGAAGCGCTGGCGAGCAAAGCTGATCTGTCCAAGGTGGCCGCGGGCCGTGCGGTCGATGTTCTGCTTGAAGAAATCGTGGCAGCCGTCGCCAACGGCGATTCGGTGACGCTGGTGGGCTTTGGATCTTTCAAAGCGGCACCGCGCGCGGCTCGCGAAGGCAAGAACCCGAAAACTGGCGCGAAGCTCAGCATTGCCGCCACGACGGTGCCCAAGTTCTCTGCGGGTGCCGTCTTCAAGCACGCAGTGGCCGGCAACTGCGAAGCCAACAACAGCTAGACGGTTCACGTGTCACCTGTCGCCAGCCGAGGTCTGGAAAAAAGGATCAACGAGCGTCGCGGTCGCTGCATTGCGAGTGAATGCCAGGCCCATTCACTCGCTGGCCTCTGATCACCTTTGCGGATCGATTGGCGACCCGCTTGGCGCCGTCACATGACGCTGGCTGCGAGCAGGCTGTAGCGGCGCTGCTGGTCGTTTGACCGCAACCCATCGTCGAGCAATTGCCCTCCACCATTCACCGCCAGCGTCCAGCGAAGTACGAAAAGCGCTCGGAAAGTTCGCATTTCGGCACCGTGATCCTCTCGTTGCCGTACTAAAGTTGGCTCATGGAATCGATGCTTGGCGCGGATGAATCTGGGCTGTCCGATGGAACGTGAGGTGATGCTATGAATCAACGGTTGATACGTCTTCCCCAGGTCAAGTCCATGGTGGGGCTTGGCCGATCATCAATTTACGCCAAGATCAAGCGCGGCGAATTTCCCAAACAGATCAAGCTCGGGCGCTCGTCCGGATGGGTCGAGGCTGAGGTGCAGACGTGGATCAGCGAACAGATCCAGGCGAGTCGGCTCGGTCAGGTGAGCCCTTCGCCGAATTCAGGCGCAACGCCAACATCCGCGTTGACGGATTGACTGCGCGGATGCGCACCGCACGATCCTGGAACCCGTCTGCAGCCCCTTTCCGTCGAGTGGTCCCAATCGCGCTCGGCGCACGCCGTCGCCTCAAACGGGTCTGCCAATGCCGTTACGTCACGAGCTGTGCGTATGCCGTACCGACTCGCTGGATCTGCTGGCGGCCGGTTTTCGTGGCTCCTGCTCTTGCGTGTGGCTGACGAATAGCGGATGCGTCCCCGGCGTGCCCAAGCCTTGCTTCCGCGCACCACCCGTCCATACTCGTCGCCTTGGGGCTGGGAGGAACAGATTCACTGCCAACCCGCTTATTCGAGCGGACGACTAGGCCCACGTCCAAGCCTACGAATCTGTTGGGCACTTTGTTGGGCACATTTTCATGCCAGCGTCTGCTAGAGACAAAAAAAGCCACCTCGAGGGTGGCTTAAGTGTTTGAATCTATTGGTGCGCCCGGAGCGATTCGAACGCCCGACCCCTTGGTTCGTAGCCAAGTACTCTATCCAACTGAGCTACGGGCGCCTTGCCTTGCTGAAGCGGCGAATTATACAGAGGCGATCGGCCGTGCTCAAGCACTATCTGGCCAATTTTCGCGTCCGCGGCGGTTTTCCCCGCCGCGCTGCGCGCCTGCCTTGCGGCGAGGCCGAGTGCGAGAATGCCGGCTTACTGATCCAGCGCGCGCCCGACGATCTCGCGTACATCCGACGACAGGCCATCGATTGAGCGCAGCTTTTCGAGGGCGAAGCTGGCTTGTTGCTGGCGCGGCTGGTCGAACTTCCGCCAGCGATCGAAGCGGCGTGCCAGACGTGCGGCGACCTGCGGGTTGAGGCGATCGATCTCGCCGATCTGTGTGGCGAGGAAAAGGTAGCCGCCGCCGTCGGCGGCGTGAAAACGGACATGATTGTTGCCGAAAGTGTTGAGCAGCGCGTAGACCTTGTTCGGATTGCGCAGATCGAAAGCCGGGTGATCGAGCAGCTCTCTGACCACCGCGAGCGTGTCGGGAAGGCGGCTCGCCGCCTGTACCGACAGCCATTTGTCGACCACCAGCGCTTCGTCGTGCCAGCGCTCGTAGAAGCTGTCCAGTGCCTGCACACGTTCCGGGCAGTCGTCCTGCGCCAGGGTTGCCAGCGCCGCCAACTGGTCGGTCATGTTGTTGGCTGTCTCGAACTGGCGCATGGCCAGGGCGCGCGACTCGGCGCTGTTCAGCTCGCCCAGATAGCCCAGGCAGAGGTTGCGCAGCGCGCGCCGCCCGGCGGCCGCCGGTGTCGCCTGGTAAGGGCCGCTGGTGGCGTGCGTTTCGTAAGCGTGCAGCAGCGCGCCACCCAGTTGTTCGGCGACAAAACGGCGCAGGCCATTGCGCGCTTCGTGCAGGGCGCTCGGGTCGACCATGGCCATCTCTTCGGCAAGGGTCGCTTCGCCGGGCAGGGTCAGGGCTTCGGCGGCGAAAGCGGGATCGGCAGCGGCGTTTTCGAGAAGCCGTGCGGCGGCTTCGACGAAGGTTTGCGGCCAGTAGGCAGCGCGGCCGACCGAGATGTCTTCGGCGGCTGCCAGGATCAGGCGGCTGGCCAGGCGTTGCCCGGCTTCCCAGCGATTGAAGGGGTCGCTGTCGTGGGCCAGCAGGTGCGCCAGCTCTTCGTCGCTCCAGGAGAAATCGAGAATCACCGGCGCCGAGAAGTCGCGCAGCAGCGAAACGACGGGGGCGGCGGCCAGCTCGGTGAAGACGAACTGCTGCTCGAAGTCGGTCAGCGAGAGGACGCGCGTCGTCCGGCCGCTGTCGGCGGTGCTGTCTTCACCGGCGATCAGCAGCGGCATGTCTTCGCCGTCTGCGCCGTTGAGGCCGATGGCCACCGGGATGTGGAAGGGACTGTGCAGCGGACTGTGCAGCGGCTCGGAGGTGGCGTCCGCGGCGGCGCGTGTGGGCAGCGATTGCGACAGCGTCAGGGTATAGCTGCGCGCTTCCTCGTCGTAGTGGCCGCTGGCCCAGAGGCGCGGTGTGCCGGCCTGGTCGTACCAGCGCTTGAACTGCGTCAGGTCGACGCCGGAAGCGTCGGCCATGGCCGCGACGAAGTCGTCGCAGGTCACCGCCTGGCCATCATGGCGCTCGAAGTAGAGGTCCATGCCGCGCCGGAAAGCTTGCTTGCCGATCAGCGTTTCGATCATGCGCACCACTTCGGCACCCTTGTCGTAAACGGTGCTGGTGTAGAAGTTGTTGATCTCGATATACGAATCGGGGCGCACCGGATGGGCCATCGGGCCGGCGTCTTCGGGAAACTGCATGGCGCGCAGGGCGCGCACTTCGCGAATGCGGGTGACCGCACGACTGTGCATGTCGGCGCCGAATTCCTGGTCGCGATAGACGGTCAGCCCTTCCTTCAGCGATAGCTGGAACCAGTCGCGACAGGTGACCCGGTTGCCGGTCCAGTTGTGGAAGTATTCGTGCGCGACGACGCGGTCGATGTTCTGGTAGTCGGCGTCGGTGGCGATGTCGGCACGGGCCAGGACGTACTTGGTGTTGAAGACGTTGAGGCCCTTGTTTTCCATCGCTCCCATGTTGAAGTCGCCGACGGCGACGATCATGTAGTGGTCGAGATCGCATTCCAGGCCGAAGACTTCCTCATCCCAGCGCATCGAGCGCTTGAGGGCGTCCATGGCGTGCGCGCACTGGTCGAGCTTGCCGGGCTCGACGAAGACGGCGAGCTGAACGCTGCGCCCGCTGCTGGTGGTGAACTCGTCGCGCAGCACGTCGAGGCGGGCGGCAACCAGGGCGAAGAGATAGCAGGGCTTGAAGAAGGGGTCTTCCCATTTCGCCCAGTGGCGGTCAGGCCCCTCGTCGCCGCTGCCGACCGGGTTGCCGTTGGCCAGCAGTACCGGCAGGCGGGTCTTGTCGGCATGCAGGGTGACCTGGTAGCGCGACATGATGTCCGGGCGATCCGGAAACCAAGTGATGCGGCGGAAACCCTGCGCCTCGCACTGGGTGAAATAGCCATCCTTGGAGCGAAAAAGTCCGGACAGGCTGCTGTTGTGGTCGGCATCGATACGCACCTGCGTACGCAGCGTCAGCGTGTCCGGCGGATTGACGATGGTCAGCAGTGAGTCGCTGCAGTGGTATTGGTCCTGGCCGAGAACGCTGCCGTCGATGGCTACGGAGATCGTTTCCAGCCCCTGGCCGTCGAGTTGTAGCGGTGGCAGGGGGCTTGCCTCCGCAGCCAGGGCAGCCAGGGGATTGCGCCGCAGTTGCAGCTGGCTGTTGACCAGCACTTCGCCGGCGTTGAAGTGCACGTCGAGTTCGACGCTGTCGACGAGGAAAGGCGGCGGTGTGTAATCCAGGCGGTGGATGCGCTGCGGGGTTTCGCTGTTCATCGGGGGTCCTTGTCTGTCGGCTTGCCCGACCATGATTATCGCCAGGGCGATGCTTGGCGTTGGCCGGTGCCTACGGCGCCTTGAGCAAACCAGCCTGGCGCAGCTGTTCGGCGATGCCTGTCGCCAGTTGTCGGTAGCCGTCGGCGTTGGGGTGGATGGGGTCAGCTCTCAGTTCCGGTTTGGCGAGGACCTCGGCGAGAACGCTGTCGACCAGCGCCAGCTTTTCTTCGCTGGCCAGCTCGGCGTAGATTTCAGAATCGGGCAAGCGGCCGCTGATGGCGCCGAGCAGCGAGAACTTGGGGACGGCGACCAGTACCACCTGCGCGCCGGAGTCGCGAATGGCGCTGACGATGGCCCGCAGATCTTCCTTGACGGCGGCTGCCGGGCGTCGGCGCAGGAAATCGTTGCCGCCCAGTTCGACGATGACCAGTGCCGGCCAGGTCGCCGCCAGGGCGGCCTCGATCCGCTCGCGGGCTGCCGCGCTGGTGTCGCCGGGGATGCCGGCGTTGGTGATCTGCCAGCCGCTGAGCGCTGCCAGCTCGGTCGGATAGTCTTCGCCAGGCTGGGCGCCGGTGCCGAAGGTAATGCTGTTGCCGAAGGCCAGGACCGCGCTTCCGGCCGGCAGCGCCGTTCCTTGCGTCGTCTCGCTGCAGCCGCTGGCCAGCAGCAAGGCCAGCAGCAGGGTCGTGGCCAGAAGCAGCCGCTGCAGGGGGAAGTGGAGCGCCGCAGCCACAGAGCGCAAACAAGGGTGTAGCGCAGGGCGTAGCGCAGCGCGTAGCCCGCTCACGGCAGCTGGTCGCGATGCAGCAGGAAGACGTACTGATCGCCGGCCGCGGTGTCCAGCCAGGTAAAGGCGGTATCCGGGAAGGCCGCTTCGAGCTGCTCCCGGTTGTGGCCGATTTCGACGACCAGCAGGCCGTTCGGCGTGAGGCGTTCGCGCGCTGTCGCGAGGATGGCCCGCGTCAGGTCGAGCCCGTCCTCACCGCTGGCCAGCGCCAGGGCGGGCTCGCGCTGGTATTCGGCGGGCAGGCTGCGCATCGATGGGGCATTGACGTAAGGCGGGTTGCTGATGATCAGGTCGTAGCGCTCCTTGCCGAGCGCGGCGAAGAGGTTGCTCTCGAGTAGCCGGATACGCGCCGTCAGCTCGTAGTCGCTGACGTTACGCTCGGCCACGGCCAGCGCGTCGGGCGAAATGTCGATGGCGTCGACGCTGGCCGCCGGGAAGGCATGCGCGGCGAAAATCGCCAGGCAGCCGGAACCGGTGCATAGGTCGAGAACGGACGCCACGCTCTCCGGGTCGTCGATCCATGGCGCCAGCTGCTCGCGCAGCAATTCGGCGATGAAGGAGCGCGGCACGATCACCCGTTGATCGACATAGAAGCGATATTCGGCCAACCAGGCTTCGTTGGTCAGGTAGGCGGCCGGCAGGCGTTCGCAGATGCGCCGCTCGATGATGCGCAGTACGGCCGTGCGCTCGTCGCTGGTCAGGCCGGCGTCGAGAAAAGGCTCGAGCCGATCAAGTGGCAGGTGCAGGCTGTGCAGCAGCAGATAAACCGCTTCGTCCCAGGCGTTGTCGGCGCCGTGTCCGAAGAACAGTCCGCCTTCGCTGAAGCGGCTGACGGCAAAGCGCAGCAGATCGCGCAAGGTGCGCAGTTCGTTTTGTGCCTGTTCAAACATGGCTGGGCAGCAAGGCTTCGAGAATACGGCGGTAGATGGCTGCGAGTCGTGGCAGGGCGGCGATTTCGACGGCTTCGTTGACCTTGTGGATGCTGGCATTGACCGGGCCGATTTCGATCACTTGTGCGCAGATCTCGGCGATGAAGCGACCGTCCGAAGTGCCGCCGCTGGTCGACAGCTCGGCTTCGACGCCGGTTTCGGCGCGAATCGCCTGCAGCGAGGCGTCGATCAGCGCGCCGTGGCCGGTCAGGAAAGGCTTGCCGCTCAAGTTCCACGCCAGTTCGTAGGTCAGCTGGTGGCGGTCGAGCAGCGCGCAGGTTCGCGCTTGCAGTTGCTCGGGTGTGCTGGCCGTACCAAAGCGGAAGTTGAACTGGATATCGACGCTGCCTGGAATGACATTGCTGGCGCCGGTGCCGCCGTGGATGTTGGAGATTTGCCAGGTGGTCGGCGGGAAAAACTCGTTGCCCTGATCCCAGACCGTCTGCGTCAGCTCGGCAATCGCCGGGGCTGCCAGATGAATCGGATTTCTTGCCAGATGCGGGTAGGCGATGTGGCCCTGCACACCCTTGACGGTCAGTTTCCCCGACAGCGATCCGCGGCGTCCATTCTTGACCATGTCGCCGAGCGTGTTGACCGAGGTCGGCTCGCCGATGATGCAGTAGTCGATCGTCTCGCCGCGTTGGCGCAAGGCCTCGGTGACGGCGACCGTGCCATCGATGGCGTCGCCTTCCTCATCGGAAGTGAGCAGGAAGGCGATCGAGCCGCCGTGCTCGGGCTTGCCGGCGACATAGGCTTCGGCGGCGGTGACGAAGGCCGCCAGCGAAGCTTTCATGTCGGCGGCGCCGCGCCCGTACAGCATCCCCTCCTTGCGCAGCGGCTGGAAGGGGTCGCTGTGCCATTGTTCGAGTGGGCCGCTGGGGACAACGTCGGTGTGGCCGGCCAGACAGAGCAAGGGGCTGCTGTGGCCGCGCCGCGCCCAGAGGTTGCTTACCGCGCCGCGCTTGATGAACTCGCAGCGGAAGCCGATGGCTTCAAGACGGCGGGCGATGATCGGCAGGCAGCCGGCGTCGTCGGGGGTCAGCGAGCGACAGGCGATGAGTTGCTCGGCGAGTGCAAGAGTCGCCTCGTTGGCGAGTGCAAGCGTCGCCTCGTTGGCGACTGCCAGCGTCGCCTCGTTGGCGACTGCCAGCTTGCTGTCCTTGGCCATCTCAGTAGCGCTGTCCCTGTTCATCGTGCGCGCCTGGCTAGGCTTGCTCGTCAGCGTCGTGGAGACTGAGCGAGAACTCCTTGAAGGAAGCGCTGCTGGGGTCGCTTTCCGATAGCTCGTATGATGACGTGCTCAACTTGTCGTCGCGACGCGGTGCCGGCGCTGCTTCGAAGTTGTTGATCAGCCAGGACAGGTTGGTCGGTGAATCGGCATTGCTCAGCGCCTCTTCCAGGGTAATCACGTCTGCGCGGTAGAGCTTGAAAAGCGCTTGTTCGAAAGTCTGCGAACCGGGTGCGAGGCTTTGCTCCATGGCCTCCTTGAGGGCCGGGATGTCGCCGCGCTCGACCAGTTCCTGGACGTGATAGCTGTTCAGCAGAACTTCGACGGCTGGCGCCAGCTTGCCTTCCTTGCGCTTTACCAGGCGCTGCGAAACGATCGCCTTCAGGCTCACCGAGAGGTCCATGTACAGCGCGCTGCGGCTATCGAGCGGGAAGAAGTTGATCATCCGGTTGAGTGCGTGGTAGCTGTTGTTGGCGTGCAGGGTGCCCAGGCAGAGGTGGCCCGTCTGGGCGTAGGCAATTGCCGCCTGCATCGTTTCCTTGTCGCGGATCTCGCCGATCAGAATACAGTCCGGTGCTTGCCGCATGGCGCTTTTTTAAGGCGTTGTTCCAGCCCAGGGTGTCCATGCCGATTTCGCGCTGGTTGACGATCGACTTCTTGTGCTTGAAGAGATACTCGATCGGATCTTCGATGGTCAGGATGTGGCCGGCGCAATTGCTGTTGCGATAATCGAGCATCGAGGCAATGGTGGTCGACTTTCCCGAGCCCGTCGAACCGACGATCAGGATCAGACCGCGCCTTTCCATGACCAGGTCGGCGAGGACCGGCGGCAAGAGCAGCGAATCGAGCGCCGGGATATTGCCGAGGATGTAACGGACGACAATGGAGATCGAGCCGCGCTGGCGAAACAGGTTGATGCGAAAATTGCCGAGCTTGGGGACGCCGATCGAGAGGTTCATCTCCTTGGTCGCCTCGAAGGTGTGCGCCTGCTCGGCGTTCATCAGTTCAAGGGCGATCTTTTCGATCATCGCCGGTTCCATCATCTGCTGATTGACCGGCACCGTGATGCCCTGAATCTTGATGTGGATCGGCGCGCCGGCGGATATGAAAATATCCGACGCCTGCCGGTCCGCCATCACCTGAAACAGCTTGTCGAGGATCAGGCGTTTGTCCGTCGCTTCAGGGCTCTGCACGGTGGCGCTCAGTCGCTGCGCAGGAGATCGTTGATGCTCGTCTTGGCGCGCGTCTGGGCGTCGACTTTCTTGACGATCACCGCGCAGTAGAGGCTGTAGCTGCCCCCCTTGCCCGGCATGCTGCCGGACACCACGACCGACCCCGGCGGCACGTAGCCATAGCTGACCGCGCCGGTTTCGCGGTCCAGGATCTTCGTCGATTGGCCGATGAAGACGCCCATCGAGATCACCGAGCCTGCACCGACGATGACCCCCTCGACGACTTCCGAGCGGGCACCGACAAAGCAGTTGTCCTCGATGATTGTCGGGTTGCTCTGCAGGGGTTCGAGGACGCCGCCGATACCGACGCCACCGGAGAGATGCACGTTCTTGCCGATCTGCGCGCAAGAGCCGACTGTGGCCCAGGTGTCGACCATCGTTCCTTCGTCGACGTAGGCGCCGATATTGATGTAAGACGGCATCAGAACCACGTTCCTGGCAATGAAAGAGCCGCGACGAGCGGTTGCCGGCGGCACGACGCGGAAGCCGCCGCTGGCAAACTTCTCGCTGTCGTAATCGGCAAACTTGCTCGGAACCTTGTCGAAATAGCGCAGCGGACCGGCTTCGATCAGGCTGTTGTCGGTCAGACGGAAGGAGAGCAGGACGGCTTTCTTGATCCACTGGTGTGTCACCCACTCGCCGTCGATCTTCTCGGCAACGCGCAGGTTGCCTTCGTCGAGTTGCTTGAGAACGGTGGCCACGTTCTGGCGAATGCTTTCGTCGGCATTGCCGGGTTGCAGCGAGGCGCGGTTTTCCCAGGCCTCATCGATGACTTGCTGGATTGCCTGCATGGCGGTTTCCCTAGAGTTTTGAAACGAATGAATGGATGCGTTCGGCCGCTTCGACGCAATCGGCAAGCGGTGCGACCAGTGCAATGCGCACGAAACCGGCGCCCGGATTGATCCCGCGCGCGTTACGTGCCAGGGTGCTGCCGGGCAGAAGGACCACATTATAGTCAGCGAGCAGTCCGCGGGCGAACTCGCCGTCATCGATCGGCGTCCGCACCCAGAGATAGAAACCGGCGTCGGGCAGCGCCGTGTCGAGCACTTCGGCCAGGCGCGGGGTGACCGCAGCGAACTTCTCCCGATACTGGCGGCGGTTCTCGATGACGTGCGCTTCGTCGTTCCAGGCGGCGATACTTGCCGCCTGCACGGCCGGATTCATCGCGCTACCGTGATAGGTACGGTAGAGCAGGAAGGATTTGAGCAGCGCCGGGTCACCGGCGACGAAGCCCGAGCGCATGCCGGGGACATTGGAGCGCTTGGAAAGGCTGGAGAACATGAGCAGGCGCTGCTCGCCTCGACCGAGCAGACGCGCGGCCTGCAGGCAGCCGAGCGGTGGCTGCGTCTCGTCGCCGTAGATCTCCGAGTAGCACTCGTCGGAGGCGATGACGAAGTCGTAGCGGTCGGCGAGGGCGAAGAGCTGTCGCCAGTCGTCGAGACTGAGGACCTTGCCGGTCGGGTTGCCCGGCGAGCAGACATAGAACAGTTGCACGCGCTGCCATTCGGCCTCGCTGAGGCTCGCGAAGTCGAACGCGTAATCGTCGTCCGGCAGGGTATTGAGAAAGCGCGGCTCGGCGCCGGCGAGATAGGCTGCCCCTTCGTAGATCTGGTAGAAGGGGTTCGGGCTGACGAGCAGCGGTGTGTAGCCGCGCGTGCGATCAATGACCGTCTGGGCGAAAGCGAACAAGGCTTCGCGCGAACCGTTCACCGGCATCACCTGCGTCTCGGGATCGAGGCCGTCGAGGCCATAGCGCCGGCCCAGCCATGCGGCCAGGCTGCGGCGCAGTTCGGCGCTGCCGAGAGTGGTAGGATAGCTCGCCAGTCCGGCCAGGTTGGCGCTTAGCGCATCCTTGATGAACGCCGGTGTGGCGTGCTGCGGCTCGCCGATCGACAGCCGGATCTCACGCAGGCCGGGATTTGGCTTGATGTCGGCGAAGAGTTGCCGGAGTTTCTCGAAGGGGTAGGGCTGCAGCTTGCTGAGGTGGGGATTCACAGGCGTGATTTTCTCGTCGCGGGGCGCTGGATTGTGCCGAGGATTATAAGGGGCATCGACTGACGGTGAAAGGAAAGGCGCAGCAGATTGCCGGCCTTGGTGGTGCGCGCGAGCAGCGTTTGGCGATCGGCGCCCTGCTCGGCGGGGCGCTGGTCTGGGGTGTCATCTGGTACCCCTACCGGCTGCTCCGTGACGCTGGCGTCGATGGCATTGTTTCTTCGACGCTCAGCTACGGCATTGCTTTCGTCCTCGGCCTGCTGATCTTCCGTCGATCGCCGCTTGCCTGGGCGCCGTCGTGGGCGCTGCTCTGGCTGGCGTTGGCGGCCGCTGGCTGCAACCTTGGCTACGTCCTGGCAACGCTCAACGGCGAAGTGGTGCGCGTCCTGCTCCTCTTCTACCTGGCGCCCTTATGGACCGTCCTGCTGTCGCGCCTGCTGCTCGACGAGCGCCTCAACTACGCCGGTGCCGGCGTCATCGCCCTGTCGCTGCTCGGTGCCGCGAGCATGCTCTGGCAGCCGCAGGCGGGCCTGCCGGCACCGCAGGATCTCGCCGACTGGCTCGGCTTGATGGCCGGCTTCTCCTTTGCCCTGTTCAACGTGCTCTCGCGGCGAACTGGTCATTTACCGATCGAAAGCAAGGTCATGGCCGCCTTCGCCGGAGTGGTGATCGCCGGCGCCCTGCTCCTGCTGGCTGGCGTCGGCAGCCCGGAGCTGCCAAGTGCGCCGTCGCTGTGGCTGTTGCTCGCCGCGCTCGGCTGCGTGCTGGTCGTCGCCAACCTCGTCGTCCAGTTCGGTCTGGCACGGGTCGCCGCCAACCGCGCGGTAGTGATCATGCTCACCGAAATCGGCTTTGCCGCCCTCGCCGCCTGGCTGATCGCCGACGAATCACTGGCGCCGCGTGACTGGCTCGGCGGCGCGCTGATCGTCGCCGCCAGCCTGTTTTCGGCGCGCATGGAGGAGCGCACGGCAGTGCGCCGGCTCGATCGGGAAAGCTGACGATGGCGCGGGCGCGGTGGCGGTGCTAGGCCCCGCAGCACTTCTTGAACTTCTTGCCGCTGCCACATGGGCAGGGGTCGTTGCGACCGATTTTTGGGGCTTCGCGGCGGATGGTCTTGATGCTGCGCTGGGCGACCCAGAAGCGGTAGATTGCGCTCACCACCTGCGGCAACTTCTCTTCGCATTCCGCCTCCAGGCGGCCGAGTTCCTCACCCGACGGCCACTCCTCGCCAGCGTCGAGGGCGGCTGTTCCAGCGTCGCCGGTGAGCAGGAACAGCGGGAAGAGCAGTTCGTCGAGGTAGGAGATCTCGTCACTGTCTTCCTTCTCGTCGTCGGCTCCCAGGGCGTCGAACCAGTCTTCGGACGCCGCGTCGACACCTTGCAGGTAGCCCTCGCACCAGGGAATGTAATCGCCGGCACTGTTCTTGTCGCCGTCGATGGGATAGAGCAGCAGCAACGGCGGTTCGCCACTTGCCAGTTCGGCTTCCAGTGCGGCGACGAAAGGGCGCAGCAGCTCGGCGGTTTCTCGGAGGAGGTCTTCGCGGCCCGCCTGGGGCTTGCCGAGTATCTCGCTCAGCCACTGCTCTTCAGCCATCGGCTGCGGGCCGGCAAGCGCCGCACAAAGAAAGCCGTGCGCTTCGTCAAGTTGCATCGTCTCCGGCAGGGCCGGGTCGCCGAGTAGCTGTTCGAGGCGCAGAAGCTGTGGGTCGGCAAGGGTCGCGGGCAGGCTCATGGTTTCAGTCTCGGGTGGGCGATTGGCTGTCGAAGGCGGCGAGTGGAATCCCTGGCGCCGGCGTCCAGCCTGCCTGGCGGTGTTCGGCGACCACCGTCGTGAAAATACCGCCGCGGACGTAGAAGCGTGCGCGCAGCTGCATGTAGCGGGGCTGGGTGGCACTGACCAGGTCGTCAAGAATGCGGTTGGTGACGTCTTCATGAAAGCAGCCGATGTTGCGGAACGACCAGATATACAGCTTCAAGCTCTTGAGTTCGACGCAGCTTTCCTCCGGGATGTAATCGAGGATGAGGGTCGCGAAATCCGGCTGCCCGGTCTTCGGGCACAGACAGGTGAATTCGGGGATTTCCATGTGGATGCGGAAATCCCGTTGCGGTGCGGGATTGGCGAAGGTGGCAAGCGTTTCGGCCGGGCTTGTGCTCATGCTTGTTCCGAGTGACTGGTAGTCCAGGAGGTGTGAAGGGGGCCAGGAAGGCCAAGGGCAGGCAAACTGGCTAGGCAGAATGCTATTATAGGCGACCGATTTTGCACCCGGCTGGAATGTTGCTTGTCATGAGCTTGGCCGGTGCGAGGCGTCATGCGCTCGCGGCAAGGCTTTTTTTTCCGATTTCTTCCCGCGCGGCTGAGCAGGCTGCGCTGCAGTGTTGATGCGCCTGACCAGACTGAAACTTGCCGGCTTCAAATCCTTTGTCGATCCCACGAACATCGCGCTGCCCGGGCAGTTGGTCGGTGTCGTCGGGCCGAATGGTTGCGGCAAGTCGAACGTGATCGACTCGGTGCGCTGGGTGCTGGGCGAGTCGAAAGCGTCGGAGTTGCGTGGCGAATCGATGCAGGACGTGATTTTCAACGGTTCGGGATCGCGCAAGCCGGTGTCGCGGGCGGCGGTCGAACTGGTCTTCGACAATACGCTGGGGCGGCTTTCCGGGCAGTGGGCGCAATATGCCGAGCTGTCGGTCAAGCGTTTGTTGACGCGAGCTGGCCAATCCGAGTACTACATCAACAACCTGCACGTTCGCCGCAAGGACGTTACCGACCTTTTTCTCGGCACCGGACTCGGTCCGCGTGCCTACGCGATCATCGGCCAAGGCACCATTTCGCGAATCATCGAGGCCAAGCCCGACGAGCTGAGGGTTTTTCTCGAAGAAGCCGCTGGCGTGACGCGCTACAAGGAGCGGCGCAAGGAAACCGGGCATCGCCTTGCCGACACCCGCGAGAATTTGACCCGCGTCGAAGACATTCGCTTTGAACTGGCTTCGCAGATGGAGCGCCTTGAAGGGCAGGCTGGTGTCGCGCGCCAATATCGCGCCTATAGCGACGAGCTGACACGCAAGCAACAGCTGCTGTGGCTGTTGCGCCGTAACGAGGCACAGTTCGAGCGCGAACGGCTGACGCGTGAAGTTGAGCAGGCGGGCACCGCTCTCGAAGCCCAGAACGCCGTACTGCGCGAACTCGAGGCGCGTCTCGAGGAGGCCCGCGAAGCGCATTTCGTGGCCAGCGACGGCGTGCATGCCGCGCAGGGGGAATTGTTTGCTGCCAATGCCGAAGTCGCCCGGCTTGAAGCCGAGATCCGGCATCGTCGCGAATCACAGCGCGAGTACGAAACACGTCTCGCGCAGCTCACTGCCGATCGACAGAATTGGCAGCAGCAGGCCGAAAAACTGGCCGGCGAAGAGCGGCGCTGGCAGGACTTGCTGGCGCTGGCCGACGAGCGCGTCGAGCACGGCCGGCTACGCCTGGAGGCGCAGCAGGAACGCTTGCCGCTGGCCGAGGACAGCCACGCCGCCGCGCGCCAGGACGCCAGTCGCCAGCGTGCCGAGATCGTCCAGGCCGAGCAGCGGCTGCATGTCGAGCAGGCCAATCGCGGGCACGCACAGCGTTCCTTGCAGAGTGTCGCCAGTCGGCGCGAACGCCTGACGCTCGAACGCCAGGCGCTGCCGCTTGCCGACGCTGGCGAGTTGATCGAGAAACAGGAGGAGCTGCTCGAATTGCGTGCCACGATCAGCGTTGCGCTCGACGAGCAGAAGGCGCTGCAACTGGGCTTGCCACATCGCGAACAGCAGCGGCGCGAACTTTTGGTTGAAGTGCAGCATGCGCAGAAAGAGCGCGCCGAGGCGACGGCCCGTCGTAACGCGTTGCAACAGTTGCAGCAGCGGCTGCAGGCGAACGGAAAACTCGAAGACTGGTTGCGTCGGCATGGTTTGCAGAATGGCGAGGCGCTATGGAAATCGCTGCGCGTCGAAGCCGGCTGGGAAGCCGCCGTCGAAGCGGTGCTGCGCGAACGCCTTGGCGCACTGCCGGCGGACGCTGCCGACGCGGCCTGGAGCACCGACCGGCCGGGTAGCAAGCTGACTTTGCTGTTGCCATTGGCCGGCGCGACCGCGCGCGATGTCCTTGACGGCAAAACGCTGCTGGCCCGTATTCGTTGCGACTCGCCGCAGTTGTCGGCGATTCTTGCCGACTGGCTCGGCGAGGTGCTGACGGCGCCCGATCTGGAAGCGGCGCTGGCGCTGCGCGGCGACTTGTCGGCGAGCGCCTGTTGCGTGACGCCCGGCGGCGACCTCGTCAACCGCCAGAGCGTGACCCTGTTCGCTGCGGATAGCGGTGAGCACGGACTGCTCGAGCGGCAGCGCGAGATTGACGGCCTGGCGGCGGTGATTGCTGAGCGCGAGGAAAAGCTCTTGCAGGCGCAGGCCAGGCTCGGCGAAGTCGAGCAAAGTCTGCAAGATAGCCAGCAGACTCTGCAGGAGTCTCGCCAGCAGCTTGGCATTCTGCAGAATGAGGCGCATGCCCTGCAGGTGGAGACGCTGAAGCTGGCGCAGGCACGCGAGCGTTGCAGCGAGCGGCAGGCGCAGATTGACGACAACCTGGCCGAGCTGGCCGGCGAGGAAGAGAACGAAAGCGAGCGCCTGTTCGTTGCCGATGAGGCAATTGATGTGCACAGCGAACAGCTCCGTCAGTTGCAAAACCTGATGCAAGCCGCGCAAACGCTTTTCGAGCAGGCCGAAGGCGCTTTACGTGAGCAGCGCGAGCAGCTTGCCGGCTGCGAACGCGAGCTGCGCGAAGCCGAGTTCTCGCAACGCGAGTGCGGCAACAAGCTGCACGAGCTGGCTTCCGGCCGCGCGCTGGCGAGCCAGCAACTGGCGCGCGTGCTTGAAGAGCTGCGGCGCTGCGAGGAGAATGCCACGGCGCTGCAGGCGGACGATCTGGAGCCTCGCTTGCAGGCCGCGCTGGATCATCGCGTCGCTCGCGAGCACGCGCTGGCGAGTGCTCGCGATGGCCTGGAAATGGCGACCAACGGCCTGCGCGCGCTGGACGAACAGCGCCTCAAGGCAGAGCAGAGTCTCGAGCCGCTGCGCCACCGGATCGGCGAACTGAAGCTCAAGGAGCAGGCGGCCGCACTCAACGTCGAGCAGGCGGCGCTGCAGTTGGCCGAGGTCAAGGCCGACGAGCCGTCACTGGTCGGCGAACTGGATGGCTTGCGAGCGGCGCCTTTGCAGGGGGCAATTACCTCTCTGCAGCGCTCGATCGACGCGCTTGGCGCGGTCAACCTGGCGGCGCTCGACGAACTGGAAGCGGCGCGCGAACGCAAGGGCTACCTGGATGCGCAGTCGGAAGACCTGACGCAGGCGATGGAAACACTGGAAAACGCGATTCGTCGTATCGACCGTGAAACGCGCGACCTCCTGCAAAGCACGTACGATGCAGTGAACCGCAGTTTTGGCGAGCTTTTTCCGGCGCTTTTCGGCGGTGGCGAGGCGCGGCTGATCATGACCGGTGAGGAAATCCTCGACGCCGGGCTGCAGGTGATGGCCCAGCCGCCAGGAAAAAAGAACTCGACGATTCATCTTCTCTCCGGCGGCGAGAAGGCCTTGACGGCAATCGCCCTGGTGTTTTCCATGTTTCAGCTCAACCCGGCGCCGTTTTGTCTGCTTGACGAAGTCGACGCACCGCTTGACGATACGAATACTGAACGTTTCTGCTCGATGGTGCGACGAATGTCGACCAACACACAGTTTCTGTTCATCAGCCACAACAAGATTACGATGGAGATGGCGCAACAGCTTGTCGGAGTGACCATGCAGGAATCCGGCGTCTCGCGCATCGTTGAAGTTGATATGGAAGAAGCGCTACGCATGCGCGAGCAACTCGTTTAGGAATAGATATGACCGACTTGCAGATGGGTTTGATCGGCTTCGGCGGCGTCGCCGTGCTGGGGGTACTGGCTTACAACAAATGGCAGGAGCGCAAGCACCGCAGAATGGCCGAGGAGCTCCTTGGTGCGCGCCAGACAGACGTCCTGCTTGACGAACCGACGAGTGCAGCAGGTGCTGCGGCGTCGAAAGATGGCGCGCCTCGCGCCACTCAAGAACGTGTCGAACCCTTGCTGCGCTCCGAGCCGGAAGAACTCCAGGTGCCGGATGAGCCGACGGCGAGGCCGCCAACGGCGGACGACAGCGGCGATCCGAGCCACACAGCCGCCGCTGCCAAGACCTCCCCGAGTGTCGCAGCGGAGTCGGTTGCGTCGCGCTCGTCGCCCGCTTCGTCCCCTGCCACCCCGTCGCCGAAGCCCGCTGTAGACGACCAGGGTGGGCTCCGGGACAGCCCGGCACCGCTTTGCGTGCTGTCGCCGAAGATCGACTACATCGCCGCGATCCAGGTGGTCGAACCCATCGCCGGCTACCGTATCCGTGAAGCACAGCGCGCCACCCTGGAACGGCTGAGCAAGGCGGTGAACTGGATTGGTCACAACGAAGACGAGCATGCCTGGGAGCCGATTCTCGATGACAGCAAACGCGAGTACCGGCATATTCGTGTCGGCTTGCAACTGGTGGACCGCAAAGGCCCGCTCGCCGACCGTGAGCTATCGGGTTTCAAGGTCGCGATGCAGGAAATGGCCACCGAGCTGATGGGTCTTGCCGAATTGCCGGCACGCGAGCCAGCCTTGCGAACGGCGGCACAGCTGGACGAGTTCTGCGCCGGCGTCGACATCCAGATCGGTGTCAACGTGATCAGCCAGGGGCAGGTTTTTGCAGGCACCAAACTGCGTGCGCTGGCTGAAGCGACGGGCATGGTCATCGACAGTGCCGGGCGTTTTGTCCGCTGTGATGACAACGACAATGTCCTCTACATGCTGGTGAATCAAGAGAGTGATGATTTCTCGGCCGAGGCGATGAAGACGCTGAGTACGCACGGGGTGACCTTTCTGCTCGACGTTCCGCGCGTGGCCCATGGCGATCGAGTGCTGACGCAGATGTTTGAACTGGCGCGGCGCTTTGCCGAAGCGCTCAACGGCGTGCTGGTGGACGATAACCGCCAGCCCTTGTCGGAGGCTGCTCTCGAGCCGATCCGTCAGCAGGTGCTGCAGTTCCAGGCGGCGATGGCGGCGCATAAGCTTCCGGCTGGTGGCCCGCTGGCGCAGCGCCTGTTCTCCTGAATCCCGGAAGTGCCGCGATGAGTGCCAGCGATCGCGTGCAGGCCTTGCGGGCGGCGATCGAGCGGCACAACATCGAGTATTACGCCCGCGACGCGCCGCTGATCGGTGATGCCGAATACGATCACCTGTTCGCCGAGCTGCAGGCGCTCGAGGCCGAACATCCGGAACTGCTGAGCGTCGATTCGCCGACGCAGCGCGTCGGTGCGGCGCCGCTGCCCGAGTTTGCGGCGCTCGCGCATGCGACACCGATGCTGTCGCTGAACAATGCCTTTGCCGAGGACGAAGTCGCGGCTTTCGACCGTCGTGTCCGCGACGGGCTGGCCGTTGGCAGCGCGGCTGAAGTCGGCGTCGAGGTCAACTACTCGGCCGAACCCAAGTTTGATGGTCTGGCCGTCAGCTTGAGCTATCAGGATGGCCATCTGCTGCGTGGCGCGACGCGCGGCGACGGCTCCAGCGGTGAGGACGTCAGCGCCAATCTGCGTACCTTGCGCAGCATTCCCCTGCGCTTGCAGGGCAGCGATTGGCCGGCCGTTCTCGAAGTGCGTGGCGAGGTGCTGATGCTGCGCAGCGATTTCGCGCAGATGAACGAGCGACAGCGCGATAAAGGCGAGAAAGAGTTCGTCAACCCACGCAACGCCGCGGCTGGCAGCCTGCGCCAACTCGATCCACGCATCACCGCGACACGTCCTTTGCGTTTCTTTGCCTATGGCGTCGGCATTGCTGAAGGCGCCGCCTTGCCGGCGACCCATAGCGAACTGCTCGATCGGCTCGCCGCCTGGGGCTTTCCCGTTGCCCGCGAACGGCGCCGTGTTGCGGGCCTTGCCGGCCTGCTCGCCTACTACGCCGAGATCGGCCGCCAGCGCAGCGCGCTGCCCTACGATATCGACGGCGTGGTCTACAAGGTCGATGAACTGGCGGCGCAGGCACGTCTGGGTTTCGTTTCACGCGCGCCACGTTTCGCACTGGCGCACAAATTCGCCGCCGAGGAGGCGGTCACCGAGTTGCTCGACATCACTATCCAGGTCGGCCGTACTGGCGCGCTGACGCCCGTGGCACGGCTCAAACCGGTTTTCGTCGGTGGCGTGACGGTGATCAACGCTACTTTGCACAACGAGGACGAGATTCGCCGCAAAGACGTACACATCGGCGACACCGTCGTCGTTCGCCGGGCCGGTGACGTGATCCCGGAAGTCGTTCGCGTGCTGCCCGAAAAACGGCCCGTCGATGCGCGTCGTTTCGCCATGCCGAAGAACTGCCCGGTTTGCGGCTCGATCGTTGTGCGCAGCGAAGATGACAAGGGCGAAAAGGGTGAAAAGGGCGACAAGGGTGTCGCGGCGGCGGTGGCGCGCTGTAGCGGCGGACTGTACTGCCCGGCGCAGCGCAAGCAGGCCTTGCTGCATTTTGCTTCACGGCGGGCGATGGACATCGAGGGGCTCGGCGACAAGCTGGTCGAACAACTGGTCGATAACGCCATCGTGCGTACGCCGGCGGATCTCTACCAGCTCGGCGTCGTGGCCTTGGCCGGGCTCGAGCGCCTTGCCGAGAAGTCGGCCGGGAATCTGCTCGCCGCCATCGAGAAGAGCAAGCAGACGACTCTGGCGCGTTTCATCTACGCGCTTGGGATGCGCAACGTCGGTGAGGCGACGGCCAGGGAGCTGGCGCGTCATTTCGGAAGCCTGCAGCGTCTGCTGACGGCCGATGACGCGCAGCTGCAAGAGGTTGCCGACGTCGGCCCGACTGTCGCCCAGTGTGTTCGCCAGTTCTGCAGTGAGCCGCACAACCGGATGGTCATCGAACAGCTGCGCGCCGCCGGGGTGAGCTGGAGCGAAAGCGAAGGCGCCATGCCCAGCGCTGGCGCAGTCGCCGGCAAAGTTTTCGTGCTCACTGGAACACTGCCTTCGCTGAGCCGCGATGCTGCTGGGGAGCTGATCATGGCGGCGGGTGGGAAAGTGACCGCGTCGGTGTCGAAGAAGACCCACTTCGTCGTTGCCGGCGCCGAGGCCGGCAGCAAGCTCGAGAAAGCGCAGCAGCTCGGCGTGTCGGTGATTGACGAAGGGGAATTGCTGGCCTTGCTGCAGGCAAGCCCGCTGGCAGTCCCGGAAAGCACATGATGGACGGGCAAGCGGCAATGACGCTGCTGGCTGGCGCCGATCTGATCCACTCGGCCGACACGGTCGCCGCCGCAGTGAGCCGCGTCGCGCGCGAGATCAGCAGCCGACTGCATGCCAGCCAGCCGCTGGTGTTGTGCGTCATGAAAGGGGGCGTGCCGTTTGCGGGCCAGCTACTGACGCAACTGACTTTTCCCCTCGACTTCGATTACCTTGACGTCAGCCGCTACGGTCAGGCAACGGCAGGCGGCGCGCTGTCGTGGCGTGTCGAGCCGTCGCTGGCGGTGGCCGGGCGCACGCTACTGGTGGTTGACGACATTCTCGACGAAGGCATCACGCTGGCCGCGATTCGCGATCGCCTGTTGCAAATGGGGGCGGCGGCTTGCTTTACGGCCGTTCTCGCCGACAAGTTAAATGGTCGAAGGAAGCCTCTGCGCGCCGACTTCGTCGCCCTGACCGTTCCCGATCGCTTCGTTTTTGGCTTCGGCATGGACGCCCGCGGCGCGTGGCGCAATCTGCCGGCGATCTACGCCATGCGGGAGGATTGAGATGTTGGCAATCATCGGGGGCAGCGGTCTGACGCAGCTCGCCAAGCTGGAAGTCGGGCAGCGAAAAGTGGTGAGCACGCCCTACGGTGAGCCATCCGCCGCTCTCAGCTTTGGCCATTTCGCCGGCCGACCGGTGGTCTTCCTGGCCCGTCATGGCGATCAGCACAGCATCCCGCCACACCAGGTCAACTACCGGGCAAACCTCTGGGCGCTGGCGGAGGCACGGGTGCTGGGCATCGTTGCCGTCGCTGCGGTCGGCAGCATTCGCTCCGACCTCAGACCTGGCGACCTGGTTCTTCCGGACCAGATCATCGACTACACCTGGGGGCGTCCGTCGACCTTCCACGAAGGACCCGGTGCCGTGGTGGCGCACATCGATTTCACCGAACCTTACGATCAGGCTCTACGCAGGCGCTTGCTCGACGCGGCGGCGACGATTGGCATCAGGCTCGGTGCTGCTGCGGTCTACGCCGCGACGCAGGGACCGCGTCTGGAATCGGCCGCCGAGATCAACCGCCTCGAGCGCGACGGCGCCGACGTCGTCGGCATGACCGGCATGCCCGAGGCGGCTCTGGCGCGCGAGCTGGCGCTGCCTTACGCGGCTCTCAACGTGGTCGCCAATTACGCAGCCGGGCGCGGCGATGATCGTGGCGGCATCAGCCTCGAAGCGATTCATGCGGTCTTGGCGGCGTCGATGCAGCAGGTGCATGCGATCATCGAAGCGATGCTGCGCGACGATGAGTAATGTGGAAGTCGCGCCCGCGACTCACGAATCTCCTTTCTCCCCCGGCGGGAGAAAGGCTGGAAAAGAGGGGGAACGGTCATGACTTTCATGATCCGGGGTATCTCGACAGGTCATGGCCGTTAGACCTGTCCTGAGAATGGGTGACGCGCGTCTCTGGCAGCAAGCCAGGGCCGTCGAGCGTTTTGCCACGGCAGAACTCGAAGCGCTGATCGTCGACATGGAAGACACCATGCGCGACCTCGACGGTGCCGGCCTGGCCGCACCGCAGATTGGCGTCGATCTGCGCGTCGTGATTTTCGGCATCGACGCCAATCCGCGCTACCCCGATGCCGAACAGGTGCCGCGCACAGTCTTGATCAACCCGGTCCTGACGCCGCTGTCGACCGAGGTCGAAGACGGCTGGGAAGGCTGCCTCTCGGTGCCCGGCCTGCGCGGCTGCGTGCCGCGCTGGAAACATCTGCGCTACAGCGGCTTCGACGCCAGCGGGCAGAGCATTGAGCGCAGCGTTTGCGATTTTCACGCCCGCGTCGTGCAGCATGAATGCGACCACCTTGATGGCATCCTTTATCCGATGCGGATCAAGGACTTCCGTCGTTTCGGTTTCGTTGACCTGCTGTTCCCCGAGGGCCCCGCGCCGGCGGCCGAGTAGCCGGGTGTGCCGCGATCGCAGCGCCGTGCTGCGAGTACTGGATCGTGGCTGGCCAGTTGCTGGATTTGTGAAAGAAGACCTTGTGATGAGCAAGACCGCCACGCCACCCCGTTACCGAATTCTCTTTGTCTGCATGGGCAACATCTGTCGCTCGCCGTTGGCGGCCGCGGTAACTCGTGGTCTGGCTCAGCGCGAGGGTCTGGGTGCGCTCGTGGAAACCGATTCGGCGGGGACGCACGGCCACTACCATGCCGGCGAAGCGCCGGATCCGCGCGCCCGCAAGGTTGGCGCCAAGCGTGGCTATGATCTTTCAAAAATGCGCGCGCGCCCGGTCGTGGTGGCCGATTTCGAGCGTTTCGATCGCGTTCTGGCAATGGACCAGCAGAATATGGCCAATCTGCTGCGCCTGTGCCCCGAAGAAAGCCGCGCGAAACTGGGCATGTTTCTCGACTACGTCCCGGAGTTTGGCCTTAGCGAGGTTCCTGATCCCTATTACGGCGCCGAGTCGGGATTCGAACGGGTGCTTGAGCTCTGCGAACTGGCGGCACGAGGCCTGCTCGCCGCCTGTGAGCACGGGCAGCTTGCCCCGTGAGCGGCCGAGTCAGGGAAATCGGCTAGCGCCGCACGCCTGATCTGTCCTCGGCGGGTACCAGCTGGGGCAGCAGTTCGGGCGGCAGTTGCAGCCGTGAGAGCAGTGTTTCGCGGCTGATGTTGAGCAGTTTTTCGATGGCTGCGAAGTCCTCCGGGAGAGCGGCATCCGTCCACCCGTCGACCGAGTGGCGGGCCAGGTTGACCGCCAGCTTGACGTTCTGCACGCGTACCAGTTGCGCACTGTCGTTGTCCATCAGCGCGGTGAGCAACTCGGGCAGTTGCCAGGCGCGGCAAAGTGCCAGGTGCAGCTCGCTGAGCGGAAAGCCGAGAACCTCGCGCTGCACGACGCTGCTGCGCAAGTTCTTGTCGACTTGCAGTCGGGCGCGGATAGCGATCGCCTGTTCGGGAGCAAAGCACCACAGCAGGACTTCCGCGAGGTCGTAGAGCAGTGCCGCGAGCGCGACTTCCTCGACGTTCATGTCGTGCCGGGCGAAGGCCCAGTCGTGCGCGTAGCGCGAGGCGCGCTGGCAGCGCAGGATGACCTGCAGTACGCCGAGTAGCGCCTGCGGCTTGCGGCCGAGCATGGTTTCGATGGTTGCCGGGTTTTCAAACTTGTGGAAGAAGGGCTCAACACCGAGCATCATCACCGCCGTGGCGATGTTGGTGACGTCGCTGCGCAGGTGCTTGCTGCCGAAGGACTGGATGTAGGCCAGCACGCGGATGGCGAGCAGGGGATCCTGCAGCACGATAGCGATGATGTCGCGGCCGTTTACCCGGTCGATACGCTGGCGCGCCTCGTCGAGGCGGCGGGCGGTCTGGCGCAGGACGGGCATCTCGGCGCTGCTGAACAAGGTCAGCCAGGCGGCAAGGTCTGGTGGTGCTTGCGGTTCGAGCATGGTGCTTGCCTTGGAGAACAGGATCGGGCCGACGAGCGCGGGTCGCCCCTCGCTCAGAAGCGCTCGTCCGCACGCAGATAGCGCCACTGCCCGGGCGGCAGCTTGCCGAGCGAGACGCTGCCGATACGCACGCGCTTGATGTCGGTAACCTGCAGCCCGACCAGTTCGCACATGCGCTGGATCTGCCCTTTCTTGCCGTCCGGCAGAACGAAGCGCATTTGTTGATCGCTGAGCCACGAGACCTGCGCCCGTGGCAGTTTGACGTTGTCGAGCGCCAGGCCGCGGCGCAGCAGATCCAGGCCGTCGGCTGCCAACTCGCCTTCGACGCGCACGTGATATTCCTTCTCCAGCCGTGAATCGCCGCCACTCAGACGGCGCGCGACGCTACCTTCCTGCGTAAAGGCGAGCATCCCGCCCTCTTCGGTCTCGAGTCGTCCGGCCTGCGCCAGACCGCGCAGGTGGGTGGGCTGGAAGCTCAATGGGGAATTGTCTTCGGCCCAGTGGTTGTCGGCGCGAATCAAGGCGGCGATGGCATCGCGGCCTTCTTCGGCAGCCGGGCCGGGAAAGTCTCGCGGTTTGTTGAAGACGATGCTGACGCTCTCGCTGCTGCGCGCGCGGGCAACTTCCTTGATCGTGATTTTGGCCTTGGGGTTTACGCGTGCGCCCAGGCGGTTGATGGCCACGCCATCGACGCTGACCCAGCCGTTCTCGATCCATTCGTCGGCTTCGCGTCGCGAGCACTGTGCCAACTCGCTGACCAGCTTCGACAGGCGCGGCGACTCCTTCGCCAAGCCGCGTGGCGGGCTGCTTGTCTCCGTCGCTGCTGCTGCCGGCGCGGGGGGAGGGCGGAGCTTGCCGCGCCTCGCTCGGCGATGCTTTGCCGTAGGTGCCGGCCGGCGGCAGGGAGGGCTCGCTGTCAGTGTTCTCTGGCGCTGGCCGGAAGGCGCGCGCTCCGGTGCTGCGTGCGATCCCGCGCGGAGGATGGATTTTCTTGGTCGGCTTGCGGGGTCGGTCGGCAGCGGCGGGGGCGGAGAATTTCTCCCTGAGCGCTGGTCCCGGACGGTCTTCACGGGCGCGGGGGGGTGGTGCTCACTACTGACGGGCTGTCGTTACTCGGGGAAGTCGTTTGCGTTTGCGGTGGCGTTTGGGGAGGGATGTCCCTGCTCGCCGTCCTGCTCGGCTTGGCAGTCGGCTGCGGCCTGCTGTCGCTAGGGCGGTAGCCTGCGCGCTTGGATGTCGCTGCGCCGCCGCGGAGCGGTTTGCGCGCCGGCGATCTGTTGGGCTCTGCAGCGTTGCCGTTGGTGCTTGTTTTCGGGAGTTTCAGGGTCGGGCGGGGCATGGCAGCGTGTTCCGTTCGGTCGGCCCAGTAGTGTACGCCAGAAGTTGCCAGAGCGCCCCGCGCGAATCTCTTGCACCCCTTCCCGGCCGGCCCTCGGAAGGCGGGCGACGGTCGCTGAGTGCAATGATGCGGCTAGCGCGGTGGTGGCGCGGGGGGGGCGCCCCGCGGTGGCGATGGCGGTGGGGGTGGCGGTGCGCCGAATGGCGGTGCTGGCGGCGGCGAAAGAGGCGCGCCAGCAGGTCTTGTGGTGTAGCCTTCCGATACCGCGAAACCGCCGACCAAGGGCACTTTCTGGCCGCGCGCGTACATGCACTGGATGTAGCTCTGGTCGTAACGTTGCTGCAAGGTGTACGCGGAGGCGTTGCTGGCGGCGACGCCGCCGACGCTGCCAGCGAGCAGGCCGACGCCAGCGCCGACCGCGGCACCGCTCGAACCATCGATCGCGGCGCCCACGGCAGCACCGACGAGCGTTCCCACCGCGGCGCTGGCGACACCGGAATTGACGGCTGTCGTTGCCGGCGTCGCGCCGCCAATCGCCTGGTTGGCGTAGGTCCGGCAAGCTTCATCGTCGCCGCGAAACTTGGTGAAAGACTGTCCCGATCCGGGCAAGGCCATCACGCTCGGTCCGTCCGGCGGATAGCTGGCACAGGCGGCGAGGATGAGGACCAATAAGGGCGCAAAGAAGCGTGGCTGAGGCATGGCTGAACTCATAAAGGGTTTTCGCCACGCCGGGACAAAGGGTGGACGATAGTAAATGTAACGCAGTTGTCCCTTGCGCGCTGACATGCGAGTTCCTCCATGGTCGCGTCCGCTGGCCCGCGGGCGTCGCTTTCTGATACGCTGAAAGGCGCGCCACCAGCAAACCACATCGAGCTGAATGGACCATGACCTTGCCTGAAGAACCGAAAAGCGCCATCGGCAACCTTGCCGACCTCGAGGACGGACAGATCGCCTTGTCGCGCTACATCGTCAAGCGCGCGGACGGCCTGTATGTGAACTTGTCGCGACTCGATTCGCCGGCCGATTTTGCCGACTTTGTCGAGCGCACCTTTGCCTTGGGGCTTTACTTCCGGGCGCTCGATTACGCGCAGTTTCAGTCTCTCCTCTACGACGATCCGGCGAGTCGCGAGCAGGCGGCACCCGCAGAGGTGTTCCTGGCGCTGGATATCGCCACCTTTCGGCCGCAGCGCCAGTCCTTGTACAAGGAACTGCGGATTCAGCGCGGCGAGGCGATTTATCTCTTCGAGCCGATCTACCTCGATGCAGCGAGTGACGAACAGGCAGTGGAAGACAGCGCCAGCAGCCCGCGGCAGCAGTTCGCTGGCGGGCTGCTGGAGACCCGTGCCTGGCTGGATGTGGATGAGTTCATTGCCAGCGCTTGGACGCGCGGGGTGCGCTTCGGAATCGATATCGCGGCGCTGCGGGAGGGCATCCAGCTCGACAAACCCGAGCGGCGCGTGGTCGCCCGCAGCCGGCCCTTCGTGGCCGGCAAGAATGCCGAAGTGACCGAGCAGGCGCCTGGCTTGCATCGCAACAATGCCCCGCGTCGCCTGCTTGGCGACCGGGTCGATCTGCGCCAGTTCGAGACGCGTTATCCGCAAGTCGCTGTCGGCTTGCGCCTGGTGAAGAAGTCACCCCGTACTCTCGGTGTGGACGGGCGGGATGTCACCGGCGAAGCGCTGCCCGCCCCCTTGCCCAAGGATTTCGACCTGGCGCGCATGGCCGGTGCCGGTACGCTGCTCAGCCGCGAAGCAGACGGCGAATTCCTGTTGGCGTCGGTCTGTGGCTTCCTCACTATCGATACTCGCAGCCATCAATTTTCGGTGACCGACAAGATCGTCAGTCACGAGGGCGTCAGCGCACGCACCACCGGCGACCTCATGTTGACCGGCGAAGAGTACGAGCAACACGGTGAAATCCAGGAGAAGCGGGTCGTTACCTGTCGCAGTATCACCGCTTTCGCCGATGTCTTTGGCAGCATCGTGTCCACCGGCGGTACGGTCCGTTTGAAACAGAACCTGGTCGGCGGCAGTGCCAGCAATGACGACGGCGACATCATCGTCGAAGGCGTTGCCTCCGGAGCGACCCTGATTGCGCCGCATGGTTGCGTGACGTTGAAGAGAGCGGACAACTGCACGATCATCGCGCGGCAGGTGGTCATCGAACGAGCGACGCTGTGCGACATCGTTGCCGATGCGCTGTCCCTCGAACTGGCGGAAGCTTGCGCTGCGGCAGCCAAGAGTATTCAGGTGCAGAGCGCGCGGGTGCGCAAGGAAATCGGCAACGTCTTCCTGCTACTGCTGCCCGACGCGTCGACCGAGGAGGCCGCTATTGTCGCCTTGCACGAGAAGCGCGCGGCGCTGGACAAGGAGATCGCCGCTCATCGCGCAAAGCTGGACGTCTTGCGTGGCGACAAGGATGTCACCAGCTACCTGCGTCTGGCCAGCAAGTTGCGGCGCGGCGAAGTGACCTTGACTCCCGAGCAGGAGGCTGGCTGGCGTCGCTTCTCGGCAGTCGTCGCCCCGGTCTTGAAGACCTGTTCTTTGTTGGCTGAAGCAATCAATGAGTTGGTCGTCCAGTCGACGGGCATGGGCTTGAAAATCGACGAAGCCCTGGCCGCTGCAGAGCAGCCTGCGGCGAACTGGCGTGCACGGTTGAGCGCGTCGAAGGCGAGACGCGGATCAGTGCGTTGCAGGTCAAGCTCGCCGATACGCCGCTGAATGCGCTGCCGCGCAAGGAACTGAAGATCCGACTGCGGGCGCCGGATGCGGCGACCAAAGAATTGTTCTCGGGCTCGTCTGGCCGCTTCTCCTGGACCTACCAGAAGCCGCAAGTGCCGCTCTGACGCTGCTCCGCGGCAGCGCCGCGAGAGCAGGCCATTTCAGCCCTCGGCAAGGCGTTTGCTGATGTGTTCGAGAGCTTCTTCGATCTGATCAATCAGGATCAGGCACAGGTCGCCTGGCTGCAATTCGGCCAGCGCGGTGTCGATCGCCAGAAACTCGCCATGAACTTCCTGGACCTTGGACGTGCGCGTGGCGTTGATCAGCCCCTGCTGTAGCAGGGCCAGTACTTCACCATCGGCGCGGCCGCGCTGGCATTGATCCTGATAGAGCACGACACGATCGAAGGCGCCGCCGAGAATCTCTGTCTGGCCGCGGATGTCTTCATCACGTCGGTCGCCGGCACCACTGATGACGACCGAGCGGCGACTGTCGGGCGGCGCCGGCAGGTTGTCGATGGCATCAACCAGGGCCTGGATGGCGTCCGGGTTATGGCCGTAGTCGGCGACCAGCGTGGCGCCACGATAGTTGAAGACGTTGAAACGTCCGGGCGCCGTCTGGGCGTCATTGACGAAGCTGGCCAGAGCGCTTTCGATGGTCGCCCAGGGAATCTCCAGCGCCCAGGCCGCGGCGATGGCGGCCATCGTGTTGTCGACCTGGAAACCGATGGCGCCATTCTGGGTGATCGGAATTCTGGCCAGCGCGACGTGGTGTTCGATCCCGCCTCCCGAGGCGACGATCGAATCGTTGTCGCTGTAGACGACGCGCTTTCTTTGCGCGCGGTGCAGGGCCATCAGCGGATGGTTGCGGTCAGCAGCGAAGAAGGTGACCTTCCCCGGGCAGGAGTCGGCCATTCGTGACACCATCGGATCGGCGGCGTTGAGCACGGCGACGCCGGTCTCGTGCCGGACGTTCTGAACGATGACCCGCTTGACTACCGCCAGGTCCTCGACGGTGCTGATATAGGACAGTCCGAGGTGGTCGCCCAGCCCGATGTTGGTGACCACGGCGACGTCGCAGCGGTCGAAGCCGAGCCCTTCGCGCAGCACGCCGCCGCGTGCCGTTTCGAGTACCGCAGCATCGACGTGGGGGTGGAAGAGAACGTTTCTGGCGCTTTTCGGACCACTGCAGTCACCGCTGTCGATGCGCCGACCCTCGATATAGACGCCGTCGGTGGTAGTCATGCCGACGCGTAGCCCCTGTTCGGCGAAGATATGGGCAATCAGACGGACGGTGGTCGTCTTGCCGTTGGTTCCGGCTACCGCGACCAGCGGGATGCGCGCTTCGTCGCCGTCGGCGAACATGTTGCCGATGATCGCCTCGCCAACCGGTCGCCCCTTGCCGAACGACGGCTGCAGGTGCATGCGCAGACCTGGCGCGGCGTTGAGTTCCACGATGCCACCACCCTGGGCCTCGAGCGGCCGCAGGACGCTGTCGCAGACGACGTCGACGCCGGCAATATCGAGCCCGATGGTCTGCGCCGCGGCGATTGCCTGGGCGGCGAACTCGGGATGCACGTCGTCGGTGACGTCGGTGGCCGTCCCGCCGGTCGACAGGTTGGCGTTGTTGCGCAGAACAACGCGCGAGCCTTTCGGCGGCACCGATTCCGGGGTCAGCCCGCCACTCGCCAGGCGCGCCAGGGCTACTTCGTCGAGGCGAATCCGGGTCAGCGAAGTGGCGTGGCCTTCGCCGCGCCGTGGATCGCTGTTGACCCGCTCGACGAGACCCCGAATGTCATGCACGCCATCGCCGACGACCAGCGGCGGATCGCGGCGAGCCGCGGCGATCAATTTGTTGCCGACCACCAGCAGGCGGTAGTCGTGGCCCGGGATGTAGCGCTCGACGAGGACTTCATCGCTGACTTGGAAGGCGATCGTGTAGGCGGCCTCGATCTGCTCGCGGCTGACCAGGTTGACGGCGACGCCTTTGCCCTGGTTGCCATCCTGCGGTTTGACGACCACCGGGCCGTCGATCTCGCAGGCCGCTGCCCAGGCGTCTTCGCGGCTCAGTACCGGTCGTCCGGCAGGGACTGGAACGCCGGCCGCGTGCAGCAGGATCTTGGCCAACTCCTTGTCCTGGGCGATGGCTTCGGCGACGGCGCTGGTGCGATCGGTTTCGGCGGCCTGTATGCGTCGCTGGCGACTGCCCCAGCCGAACTGCACCATGCTGCCCTCGGTCAGCCGCCGATAAGGGATGTTGCGGGCCATCGCCGCATAGACGATGGCTCCGGTGCTCGGGCCGAGGCGTACGTCCTCGTCGAGTTCGCGCAGACGGTTGAGCGCGTCGTCGAGGTCGAAAGCCTCTTCGTCAACCGCTGCCCGGCAGAGCTCCTGGGCCAGTTCGAAAGCCAGGCGGCCGACGACTTCTTCGCTGTATTCGACGACCACCTGATAGGTGCCGGCTTCCAGGGTCCTGGCGGTACGGCTGAAGGTGACCGGGCAACCGGCCTGTGCCTGCAGGCCGAGGGTCGCGAACTCCAGCGCCTGGGCCATCGACACCGCTTCATCATGGCCCGCCGGATGCAGCATGGCCAGTTCCGGGAAACGCGCGCGCAGACGATCCTCGAAGCCGGGCAGGTCGTCGATACTGCGCTCACCTTCAGCGCAACAGACGATCGCCTCGATGGCCGTATGCCGGCTCCAGAGGTTGGGGCCGCGCAGAGCGCGGATACGCGATACTTCCATGAACAGTTTCCCTTTCTGCTTCGCTGCGGATGACCAGGGGTGTCCGCATGGCTGCTATGTTTTCCGGGTTCGACGCGCGCCGATCAGGCTATGGCGCGGCCGCTCTGGGCGTACTTCCTTACTTCTAATGGGTGGGCCAGCGGATCATCGTCTCAGGCGACGGTGAAGGTTTCCAGCCCGGTGCGGATCAATTCCGGCCCGATGCCGAGCGCCCAGGCCGCAGCGGTGGCGGCGAGAACGTTCTCGATTTCAAAGTCGACGCGGCCAGCATCGGTCAGCGGAATACTCTCCAGGCTGACGATCGACATCTCCTCCTTACCGCTGGCGAGGACTACCTGTCCGTGGCGAGCGAATACCGCGCGCTTGCCTTGTGCCCGGTGTTCGATCAGGGCCGCTTGCTCGGGGTCCGTGGCAAAGAAAATGACTTCTCCGTCGCACAGGGGCGCGATGTCGACGAGCATTGGATGGCCGGCATTGAGTACCGCGGCACCGCCGGGCAGCACCAGGTCGACCTGGGTGCGCAGGATGGTGAACACCTGCTCCGGGGTTTCGATGTCGTAACGGCCGAAATGCGTGCTCGCATCGACGTTGGTGATCACGCCGATCAGGCAGCGGTCGTAGGCCAGGCCTTCGCCAAGAATGGTGTCGCCGCCGTTTTCCAGTACCGCCGCGTCGACGGCCCGGTTCATCAGGATGCGGTTGGCTGCAGCCCAGTTGGCGCTGTCGTCCTTGGCGATGCAGCGCCGGTCGAGGAACAGTCCGTCGCTGCAGGCCAGCCCGGTGTGTTTGCCGGAGAGGGCCAGAATGCGTGCGATGAGACTGGCGACGGTGGTCTTGCCGAAACTGCCGCTGACGCCGATCACCGGGATGCGGCCGTCGTCACCGTTGGGGAATAATTGGTCGACGATGGCGCGACCCACCGGGCGCGGCTCGCCGCTTTCCGGTTTCAGGTGCATCAGCAGTCCCGGGCCGGCGTTGACCTCGACGATCGCGCCGCGCTGCTCGTCGAGCGGCTGGGAGATGTCTTCGCAGACCAGGTCCACGCCGGCGATGTCGAGTCCGACGATGCGCGCTGCCAGCGCAGCGGTGGCGGCGGTATCGGGGTGTACGCTGTCGGTGATGTCGTCGGTATGGTTGCCGCTGCGCACGATCAGCACTTCGCGACCAGCGGGCGGGATCGAATCGCCGCTGAAGCCCTGGCGCGTGACTTCCAGCCGGGCTACCGGATTGTCGCTCAGCGAGAGGATGTCGAGCGGGTACTCCTCCTCCGCACCACGGCGGGGGTCGGAGTTGATCTGGCTGTCGATCAGCTGGTCGATGGTCGACTCGCCGTCAGCAATGACTTTGGCGGTCTCGCCGCGGGCGGCAGCGACCAGCTTGCCGCCAATCACCAGCAAGCGGTGCTCCGAGCCGCGCACGAAGCGTTCGACGATGACCCCGCTGCCTTCATCGACGGCGGCGGCATAGGCTGATTCGACTTCTGCACGAGTGATCAGATTGGTGAATACGCCGCGCGCGTGGTTGCCGTCGGAAGGCTTGACGACGACCGGGTAGCCGATGTCCTCGGCAGCTTCGCAGGCGTCGTCGGCGCTGTCGACCAGGCGCCCTTCGGGGACCGGTACGCCGCACGAGGAGAGCAGGCTCTTGGTCAGATCCTTGTCCCGCGAGATGCCCTCGGCGATGGCGCTGGTGCGGTCGGTCTCGGCGGTCCAGATGCGTCGGCTG